>VGKG01000007.1 GCA_016867115.1 Candidatus Omnitrophota bacterium
ATAGGTGGGAGAGCCGATAAGGATCGCATCGTATTTTAACAGCTCATCCACGTCTACGCTGGCTGCGTCTTTTAAAGCCGCTTCTACATTCTCCTTCTGCAGGCCCTCAAGGACTGACTCTGCCATCTTCTTGGTGTTGCCGGTGCGGGAATAATAGATCACTATTGCCTTAGCCATATGCGCCTCCCGGGATTATTTGATCTCATCGATCTTGACCGACCTGATCCTGCCGATCTGGCTACAGAGGTCAAAGACCATGGCCGGCTCTTCGGTATCCATATTCACCCTGAAATTATTCCCTTCGCTTGCCGCGGGATCAAGGGGTGAGATTTCGCAATGCTCTCCGAACTCCGCAAGAGAGCTCCTGATAGACTGGACTGAAGCGTTGTGGCTGTGCAGAATAAACTCCAGGCGGTATTTCTGCATAAACATCGTCAGGCCCCTAGGTCAGCATCGCAACCGACATGATCCTGCCGCAGGAAGGCCCTTCCCGGCGGTAGGAAAAAAAATCATCTCTGCGGCAGGAAGTGCAGATCCCGGGGTCAAAGATGTTTTCCTCTTTAAGCCCTGAATCCATGAGCGCTTCCTTGTTTATTTTTCCCAGGTCCAGATACAAACTGCTATCCCTCTCTGCCAGGCCGCAGGCGAAATGACCCTTAAAATCATCACCCACTTCATAGCAGCAGCTTCTTATCGCCGGGCCGAAAGCCGCGTGCAGACCCTGCGGTTCTGTGCCGAAACGCCCCTGCATGAATTTTACGGTCTTTGCCGCGATCCCTTCTCTGGTACTGCGCCATCCGGCATGCACCAGGCCGACCGCCGCCTGCCCCGGGTCATAAAGGAATATACTCAGGCAATCGGCACTGAATATCGCAAGTGGCACGAATTTCTTGTCGGTTACCAGGCTATCGGTCCCCTCAATGGCGGTCCCGTAGGTAATGGCGCCGCTGCCTGAGTCTCTTTCGTCTACATACCTGATATTGCTGGCATGCACCTGCTTGGCAGCGACTAAAGAACGGTAATCGATATCGAGCCCGGATAAATAAGCTTTTCGGTTATCCAGGGAATCGCGGGTATCGCCGTAAATGAGCGACATGTTCCGGTCAGGGCGCCTGCTAAAGGCGCAGATAAGGTTCGGGAAGGTAAATTCCAGGTCAGGCATCGATCTCAATCACTTTATCCCGGGACTTTTCGCCGCCGGCTATCCGGATCCGGTATTTTTTTACCTTAAAGTGTCCGGACAACAGCTCTATCAGCTCTTTATTCGCCCGGCCCTCTATTGCAGGTTTAGTCAGATAGGCTTTAAGAAGCCCCTGCTCCTCCTTGACCAGTTTTCTGCCTGAGCCGGGAATGACGCGCACCCTGATGATCACTGTTTTATGGCGTAATTGTAGGCGTCGTAAATACTAAAGGCGCCGATAAGGCAGATATCGACGAGCCCGGAAAGCAATAACAGGAACCCGGTAAGCGCCATTCCGGCGGATGATATCTTGCCCAAAAGCCACAAGCCTAGGATCAAAGCGCCCACAATAAAAATGAGTATCCCCAGGGAAGAGAAAAAGATGATCCAGAGCCCTTTTTTGATCTGGCCGTTGTAGAGCTGGCCCAGGCCGTTATAGACAAAGGAAAGGACTGCCGCGACCCCGGGATGAGGAGAGACTTTTGGCATAAGCCGCCTCCTAGTATAATCCTCTAGTGAAACTATTGATTATACTTGATTACACAGATTTTTAAAAATAGATTACGCAGATTAAAGCCTCAGCCGATTTTGTTTCTAATCTGTGTAATCTGAGCATTCTAATCTGTGTAATCTTAATATTAATTTTACGGGATATCTACTTTGTCTCAACCTGTTTTACTTCCTGAATATTGTTCAGGCGGTCAGAGAAGCGGTCTAATTTTTTGGAACTATCGTCGTATTTGGCCTTGGCATTGGTGATGTGGCTGCCGAGGACATCAAAATCATCTTTGAACTTATTGATCTCAAGGGAGAGGCCGCTTAGGCTTTTAAGGATCACCTTGGCATTCTCCTCGATCTTCAGGCCCTTTAACCCGAGGCAGATCACCTGCAGGTAGGCGTAAAAGGTATTGGGCGAAACCGGGATCACCCGCTTAGACATGCCGTAGGAAAAGAGGTCCTCTTTGATGACCACTTCATAGTAGACATTCTCGGCCGGCACATACATCAGGGCAAAATCATAGGTATTCTCCTGGGGCAGGATGTATTTTGCGCTGACTTCATCAATACGCTCCTTGACATCCTGGATGAATTTCCTGCGAAAGGTGCTCTTACTCGCCTCATCCGGCGCATCCATCATTTTTTTGAAATTCTCAAGGCTGAACTTTGCATCCACCGGCACCAGGCGCTCTCCGAGTTTTACCGCCGCATCCACCGCCTCGCCGGAATTAAACCTGTGCTGGATAAAATAATGGCCCTTAGGAAGGATCTGGGAGAGCAGATTCTCAAGCAGAGTTTCTCCCATCGCTCCCCGGAACTTTGGCGCGCGCAGGAGCTCCTGGAGGCTTGAGATGTCCTTACTGATCTCGACGATGTGGCGGTTAGTCTCCTCAAGCCTGCCCAGCTGTTCTTTGACATTCCCGAAGACCTGGGTAGCGGAGCCGAGGTTTGCGCCGATGATCTTATTCGCCTCCTGAAGCGACTGGTTCATCTGGTTCAGGCGCTCGTTAACCTGAGAGGAGATCTTAAGGACGATGGCGATAATGCCCGCCGACAAAACCAGGAATAATGCTGCTATAATCCAGATCATAAGTTCTCCCTGTGTACTGCATACAGCCTACAGTCTACAATCTATTACTTCCAGTATACCACTGACGCTGCCCATCTCAAAGCAGATAATCCTGCTTGATGCGCTTTACGCTTTTGAAGACGTTAGTCTTGACCTCGGGGCAGACCTTTTCCAGCCCTGAAAGGATCTCGGTGATTTTAGTGCGTTGAGACGTAGAAGCATTGGGGCAGGCGCACTTGTGGTGCGGGAAGCCTGCGGATTTGGCAAACCTGACGATCAGTTTCTCTTCGCAATAACACAAGGGCCTGATGATCACGATCTTGCCGTCAAAAAGCTCCTGCCTCGGATTCATGGCGGAGATCTCCCCGTGAAAGAACAGATTCAAAAGCATGGTCTCCACGATATCGTCGTGATGATGGCCAAGGGCCACCTTGGTGCAGCCAAAGCGGTCTGCGGCCTGAAAGAGCGCCTTCCTGCGGTTCCAGGAGCACCAGAAACAGGAGATGTCTTTGCGGGTCTTGCCTTTTAAGATATCGATCTTTTCGATATGGTAATCTACGCCTAAACTTTTAAAATATTCCGCAAGGATCCTGGGATGCTGGCAGGGATAACCCATATCAATATGCACGGCGAGGATATCGTATTTGATGGGCACGAACTTCCTGCGCTCATGGAGGATCTTAAGCATGGTCAGGCTGTCCTTGCCTCCTGAGACGGCAACGCAGATCTTATCGCCGTCCTTAAGCATCCGGTAATCCATGATCGCGCGGCCTATGCGCTTTGAGATGTAGAATGCCTGGCCTTCGAGGACTGACATGGGTTCTATATCCTGCCTGATGCGGAGTTTAAACTGCGGATTTCTTTATTCAGCTTATGTTTCAAGAGCTCCTCAAGCGGAAGAGGCAGCGTCAGGGACCAGTTTTGCGGGCTGATCGTCCCGGGAGTATTGATCCGGTACTGATAAGGGTCATTTTTAAGGATATCCGACAGATATAGGAGGTCAAAAACCGAATTAACAGAGAAGGCGGCCTTTGAGCCCAGGACGGATCTAAGCACTGCCTGCACCAGTTCTTTATCGGACTTCTCCCGCATCGGGCCCTTAAGGCCGAGGAGCCGCCACAGTTTTTCTTTTTCGCAATAGGTGTTCAGGTACATCTCGATAAAATCCGCGACTTCTTCTCTCCTCTTGCCAAGGACCCAGCAGAGCTTATCCGGCGAGTCTATATCCGGCTTCCAGCGCAGCCTCCCGTGACGGCTAAGCGATAGATCAAAAAGTTCGGGTTTTACCCGGATAAAATCAATGCCGCGCTCGCCACAGCGGCGCTCAAAGAGCGCTTCATCCACCGTGCCTGCCTCATTCTCCCACCAGGCCGGCCAGTTAGTGGTGTCATGCGTGGAAAGCATGGCCACGGAAAGCTGGCGGTATTCCTGCGGCGCCAAAAAGTCATGGCGCACATTCCAGTCTTTTACCCAGCGCTGTACGTCGTTTCCCGGGATGCCCAGCTCTTTCAGGGTATCGAAACAGACCCTGGGGATCACGCCCAGGTCTTCGGCGCATAGAAGCATGTGCGTGCCTTCAAGGTGCACCGATAATAACTTGCGGCCGTGCTCTCCCCACTTGCTTTCATCTTGCGGGTCAAAAAATCCGCGCAGCCCCTGGTTCTCCGGGGCGTCTGAATAAGGTATGCTCCAGATGCGAAAGAGCCCCACCACATGGTCGATACGCAGGATGTCGTAAAAGTTCTGGGCGTATTTAAGTTTTTCTTTGAGGTAGATATAGTCGCCGGATGAGATCTTCTCCCAGTTATAGGTAGGCATGCCCCAGCGCTGTCCCTTGGCGCAGTACATATCCGCAGGGGCCCCGGCGGCAAATTCCAGCTTGAAATAATCGGGCCTGGCCCAGACATCGGCGCTGTCTCGCGAGACCAGGATCGGCAGGTCCCCTTTAAGCAGCACGCCTTTTGAGCGGGCATACTCTCCGGCTGCCCTGAACTGGCGGAAGAGCTGCCACTGCACCCACATATGGTAATCTATTTCCTTTTCCTGCTCGAAGCTGAACTTTTCCAGCGTGCCCACGTCGCGGTTACGGAACTTATATTCCCAGTCCCACCAGGCAAGGCCGTTAAAATGGCGCTTAAGGGATTTATAAAGCGCAAAATCAATGAGCCAGTAGGAGTTCTCCTCCTTGAAACGCTTGAACTCACCTGAATCCCGGTGGTCCCAGGCAAGGTACATCGCCCAGAGGAGCCTCTGTTTCTCGGATTTTATCCCGTAATCCACATAAGGTTTTCCCGTCGGGAAATTACGCGCGAGGTTCTCTATTTCTATCCTGATACCGCGGCTTGAAGCAGCGGGTACGCTTTTTAGGCTGATGAAAGCAGGTTCCAGGGCAAACGAGCTGACGGCGTCATAGGGACAGAAGACTGACCCCATCTCGTTCATGGGCAAAAGCTGCAGGATGGAATTGCCGGTTGAATGCAGCCAGTCCGCGAGGATTTTCAAGTCGGAAAAATCTCCGACGCCTATGCTATTGCGGGAATAGACGGAAAATAAGGGAATAAGGACGCCGGCCCTCTTCTTAAGGCCGGCCCTTTTCCATTTATCGCCGGAAGGGGTATTCAGCAGGTATTCCATTTAAAAAAAACTCTTGATTTTTCGGGCGTTTTGTAGTATATATTAATTAGATCTAAGAGATCTGGCAGAGGTGGGGGATGCAACTACAAAAACCCCCAACCGGATAAGGCCGCTAAATGCGGCCTTTTAATTTAATGCACTAGCACCAGGCTCATTATTTTTTCGAACCAGAACAGGGAAAGCAGGCACGCAAGCGCCAGATACGGGCCATAAGGTAAAGTATGGTCCTTTTTTGCGACTAGATTCGCTACCCCGGGAAGCACCCCTAAAAAAGGCGCAAGGAAAAAAGTCATTACCGCCCTCTCCCAGCCCAGGAATGCCCCGATCATTGCCAGTAATTTCACGTCCCCTCCGCCCATAGATTCGGTCTCGCCCTGAATAGCCGGCCTCTTCAGCAGCCGGAAATACACCAGGTCAAAAAGAAGCCCGGTCAGGTAAATGGTCGCGCCGCCGGCGATCAGGCCGAGGAAAGAATCCAGCAGGGGTTTGAAGCTGAAACCGAACGGCCCGATCCGGAACCCGGAAATACTCACCAGGATAAATCCTACGATCATGCCGCCGACAGAGACCTCATCGGGAATGATGCGATGGTCTATGTCGATGAAGGTCGCGATGATCAAAAGGCTGGCAAGGACTGCGTAAATAAAAAAACTGTAGCTTGGGCCGTTAAAGCGGATGAATAACGCCACCAGTAACGCTGCGGTCAGGAGCTCTACCAGCGGGTAACGCAGGGAGATGCCGCCTTTGCAAAAACGGCACCTGCCCTTAAGCAGGATGTAGCTGATAAAAGGGATATTGTCGTATCCGGGGATCTTCTTTTTGCAGTGCGGGCAGTGCGATCCCGGCCAGACCACGGACTCGCCCTTAGGCATGCGGTGGATGCAGACATTCAGGAAACTGCCGATGACGGCGCCGAAGATAAAGACGACTACTTTTGAGAGCATATTTTTTTTACTCCTTCCTCTAAAGCTTCCTTCATGATGGCGATGGGTGCGGCTTTATCTGTCCAGTGTTCAAACGAGAGCGCACCCTGGTACAAAAGCATCCCTAATCCGTTTGCCGTCCTTGCCCCGGCCTCTTTTGCCAGAGCCAGCAATTTTGTCTCGGCGGGATTATAGATAAGGTCATAGACCAGCAGGCCGCTGTGCAGCATTCCTTTTTCAATAAGGCAGGGGTCGGCCTCTTTCATGCCTATGGGCGTTGCGTTTATCAGCAGGTCCTGCCCTTTCAGGCCAAGGCCGTTAATAGAACCGGCGGCATGAGCCTTGCATTCAGGGAACTCGCGGTTAAGTTTATCTGTCAATTTAGAGCTTCTTTCCTTATCTGCGTCGTAAAGGGTAATGCTTTTTGCCTTGCGCCTGGCTAATTGATCCGCTACCGCCTTTGCCGCGCCTCCGGCGCCTAATATAGCTGCTCTTTTACCCGCCGGATCATACCTTAAATCATCTGTCAGATGCCTGTGAAAGCCTATTCCGTCGGTATTCCAGCCTTCCAGATGGTCTTTATCTTTGACTACGATAGTATTGACCGCGCCGATGGACTCTGCCTCGGGCGCAAGCCACTGAAGATGCCCCAACACCGCTTCTTTGTACGGGACAGTGACATTCAGCCCGAAAATCCGATTCTGTGAAAGGGAGCTTAAAAAATCCTCCAGCTCTTCGGGCCTTAGCTCGAACAATCTGTATTCTGCGTCGATCTTCAGGTGAGCGAATGCGGCGTTATGCATGGCCGGGGAAAGGCTGTGTCTTACGGGGAGGCCGATCAGTCCGTAGATCTTCTTTTCTTGCGGGGTCATCTTTTCTTCAGGATGATGCCGAAGAACACCTGCCAGTGCTCGTCTTTAAAATAATTGAACGGATTGGGATAAGTCTCTTTTAATTTTTGCGCGATCTCAGCCGGGGTGAGCTGGCGCATCCTCCTGGGCAGCCCCGGTTTTTCCGGCTCTTCCACCGGGAATGCGCCGTAGATGATGTTCCAGAAGTCATTCCAGGAGTTCTCGTTAAATCTGACAAAGGGGTTCGGGAAGCCGGCCTTTAGTTCCGTTTCCTTCTGCAACAGAGAGACGGGCCGGTGGCGTTTTGCCTCAGGGCCTGCCTGATAAAAAAGGTTCTCGCGGTGGATGCGCAATTTCTCCATGTTGAAATCCCAGACCTCTTTTATCTTATCCTGGTATTGTATGACGAGCACGAGGGCAAGAAAGCCCAGCAGCAGGAAAATCTTAGGCAGGATTTTAAGCCGCATATTTATCTATGGCGTTTAGATAGGCAAGGAGTGATGCTTCGATAATATCGGTGCTGGATGCGCGCCCCGAGATGACCTTGGATTTAAGCGTAAGCTTAAGGTTCACCTCGCCCAGGGCATCGCGGCCGGAAGTGACTGCCTCCAGGCGGTAATCAGAGAGTTTGGGTGAGAGGCCGGTGATCTTGTCGATCGCCTTGAAACAGGCATCCACCGGGCCGTCGCCCGTGGACTTGGCCTCAAAGACCTTATTCCTGTGCCTGACCTTGACCGTTGCCTCCGGAGCGATATCCGTGCCGGTTGAGACCCTGACCGAGACCAGTTCATAGACCTTTCTTCCGGCCCTGGTCTCTTCTTCCACCAGAGCGATCAGGTCGTCGTCAAAGACCTCCTTCTTTTTATCCGCGAGCTTCTTAAAGCGCGCAAAGATCTCGTTGATCTGGGATTGGTTGAATCTAAAACCCAGGTCTTTAAGCCTTTTATCCAGGCCGTGGCGCCCGGAGTGCTTGCCCAGGACTATCTGGCTCTTACCCATGCCGATGTCTTCGGGGTCCATGATCTCATAGGTGGTCCTCTTTTTTAAGACTGCGTCGGCATGGATCCCGGATTCGTGGCGGAAGGCATTCTTGCCGACGATCGCCTTGTTCGGCGGAACGATAAATCCGGTGACGCTTGAGACCAGGCGCGAGATATTGAAGATATTCTTCGTATTTATATCCGTATAGAGGTCACTGAATACATCCTTGCGGGTCTTTAAGGCCATGACTATTTCTTCTAAAGAGGCATTACCTGCGCGTTCGCCGATGCCGTTGATGGTACAGTGCACCTGCCGCGCGCCGGCTAAGACCGCTGAAAGCGAGTTTGCGGTAGCCAGCCCTAAATCGTCGTGACAGTGGATGGAGAGCGCCGCCTTATTGATATTCGGCACGTTTTCACGGATATCGGAGATCAGGGAATATACTTCCTGCGGATAGCTGTATCCGGTGGTATCCGGGATATTGATGGTGGATGCGCCTTCAGCGATCACGGATTCGATCACCCGGAAAAGAAAATCCCTTTCCGAGCGGGTGGCGTCCTCGGGGGAGAACTCGATATCCGCACAGAGCTTGCGCGCAAGGCGCGTGGCACTCCTGGCGATCTCTAATATTTCGTCTTCTGCCTTTTTGAATTTATATTTGAGGTGGATCTTGGAGGTGGCCAGGAATATGTGGATGCGGGGATGCTTTGCGCTCTTTAAGGACTTGCAGGCTGCCTCGATATCGGGTTTCAGGCAGCGGGCCAGGCCGCAGATGGCGCTCTTTTTGATACTCCTGGAAATGGTAGAGACTGCCTTAAAATCTCCCGGAGAGGCAATAGGGAAGCCTGCCTCAATGACGTCTACGCCCAGCTTCTCAAGCTGGAATGCCACTTCCAGCTTCTGGTCGCTCGTCATCGCCGCGCCCGGCGCCTGCTCCCCGTCGCGCAGCGTAGTATCGAATATTATAATTTTTTCCACGTTTTTCCCTAAATGCTAACTACTGCCTACTAACTACTGTTGTTTATGAGCCGGAGCTTACTTCCTCATCCATGGCATCATGTCTCTCAGCTTCTTCCCCACTTCCTCTATCGGATGCTTATCTCCTTCGTCTAAGAGGCGGTTGAAGTTCGGCCTGCCCTCTTCGTTCTCCTTGATCCACTCGCGGGCGAACTTGCCGCTCTTAATTTCTTTAAGCATCTTCTGCATGGTCTTACGCGTGCGCTCATTGATGATCACGGGGCCGCGGGTCAGGTCGCCGTAACAGGCGGTATTAGAGACCCTGCGCCGCATGCCGCTGATGCCGTATTCCTGGATCAGGTCAGTGATTAATTTGAGCTCATGCAGCACCTCGAAATAGGCGATCTCCGGCTGATATCCGGATGCGATCAGCGTATCGAACCCTGCCTTGATCAGCTCAGTCACCCCGCCGCAGAGGACTGCCTGTTCGCCGAAGAGGTCTGTCTCTGTCTCCTCTTCAAAAGTAGTCTCGATCACCCCGGCAGTAGTCCCGCGGATCGCCTTGGCGTAAGCCAGGGCGATCTGCTTTGCCTCGCCGGTTGCATCCTGATAAACCGCTAAAAGGCAGGGTACGCCCTTGCCCTCTTCATACATCTTGCGCACTAAAGCGCCCGGCCCCTTAGGGGCGACCATAAAGACATCCACGTTCTTGGGCGGCTTGATCTGTTTGAAACGGATATTAAAACCGTGGGAAAAACAGAGCGCCTTGCCCTTAGAAAGCTGCGGCTTGATGCCTTCATTATATACCTTTGCCTGCGCGTGGTCCTGAGTGAGGATCTGGATGATATCCGCGGCGCGCGCAGCCTCAGCGGCCGTCACCGGAATAAAGCCGTCTTTTTTCGCCTGTTCAAAATTCGGCGTTCCCTCAAGCTCTGAAATGATCACCCGGCAGCCGGAATCGCGCAGACATAATGCCTGGCCGCGGCCCTGTATGCCGTAGCCGATGATCGCAATAGTCTTATCCTTCAATAACTCCAGGTCCGCGTCTTTGTCATAATAAACCTTTGCCATTTCTCTCTCCTCCCACTCTGGTCGGGACAGGCCCCTTAGACAAGCAAGTTAATTGTCCTGGCGGGGTCTGTCCCGCGGCATCTAATTCAACTTTATTCTGCAATTGCCAGCCTGCCGGTCCGTACTAATTCCTTGACCCCGAACTTATCCAGCTGGTCAAGAAGCGCCTTTATCTGCCCCTGATCCCCTACCGCCTCAATAATGGCGGTGTCTCCTTTGGCCTTGATGATCTTGCCTACATATTTATCAAAAAGGCCCTCAAGCTTTACCTTTTCTTTTGCGCTGTAATTGACCTTTGCCAGGATCATCTCGCGGTCAATGTGCTCTTTCTTGGTGAAATCAGTAACCGTGATCACGTCGATAAGCTTATTCAGCTGCTTTTTGATCTGCTCAAGCACCTTCACATCTTCCGCCTCGACGACAATAGTCATATAGGAGATCTCCGGGTCCATGGTCTCGGAAACCGCTAAAGACGCGATATTATATCCGCGGGCGCTGAAGAGCCCGGCGATGCGCGCCAGCACTCCGAACTTGTTCTCCACCAATACCGAAATCGTATGTCTCACTTACGCCAACCCTCCGATGATCTCATTGATCGCCTTTCCGGCGGGGACCATGGGAAACACATTCTCCTCAGGCTCCACGCGAAAATCCATAAAGACAGTGTTATCGACGGAAAGCGCCCTCTCGATCGCAGGCCGCACCTCTTCTTTTCTGGTGACCAGGATCCCTACTGCTCCGTAACTCTCCGCGAGCTTCACAAAATCCGGGGCATAGATGCAGACCTGGGAATAGCGCCTTTTATAGAAGAGTTCCTGCCACTGCCGCACCATACCCAGGTATCCGTTGTTGAGGATGGCGACCTTGACGTTGATCTTATTGCAGACACAGGTGGCCAGCTCCTGAATATTCATCTGGATCGAGCCGTCGCCGGCGATGTCGATTACTGTCTTGTCAGGACAGGCGACTTTGGCGCCCATGGCCGCCGGAAAACCGAAACCCATGGTGCCTAATCCTCCGGATGAGATGAGCGAGCGCGGATGAAGGTATTTATACCACTGGGCGGCCCACATCTGGTTCTGCCCGACTTCGGTGGTGATGATGGCATCCCCTTTAGTCAGGTCATAGATCTGCTCCACCACATACTGGGGCTTTATCTTATCGTTGTCTTTATAATGCAGGGGGTGCCTTTTTCTCCAGTCTTCGACGGTCTTAAGCCACGCCGATATATCCGGGGCCTTCTTTATCTCTTCGATCAGCTGGCCCAGGATATTCTTGGCATCTCCGACCACCGGCACTTCCACCTTTACGTTCTTGCTGATGGAGGCCGGGTCAATATCGATATGGACGATCTTGGCATGAGGCGCAAAGGCATCGAGCCTGCCGGTGACGCGGTCATCGAAACGCGCACCCACGGCAATGATCAGGTCCGCGCCCATGATCGCATGATTCGCGTAGGCTGTACCGTGCATGCCCAGCATCCCTAAAGAGAGCTCATGCGTGCCCGGAAAACCGCCCAGGCCCATCAGAGTCATGGCTACCGGAGCCTTGATCTTCTCCGCCAGCTCCTTAAGTTCGCGGTGCGCTCCGGAGGTGATCACTCCTCCTCCGGCATAGATGACCGGCTGTTTTGCCTGAGAGATCAATCTAGCCGCTTTTTTGATCTGGCCGGGATGGCCGAAATACGTAGGCTTATAGCCGCGTATCTGGACATCTTCGGGCCAGACAAACTCTGTCTCTGCCTGCTGCACGTCGACCGGAAGGTCAATAAGGACCGGGCCGGGCCTGCCGGTGGAGGCGATAAAAAAGGCTTCGCGGATGATCAGGGCCAGGTCTTTGACGTCCTTGACCAGAAAATTATGTTTGGTGACCGGCCTCGTCACGCCGGTAATATCCGCTTCCTGGAAGGCGTCGCTGCCGATGAGAAAGGTCTTCACCTGTCCGGTGATCGCGACCATAGGAATAGAATCCATATAGGCAGTAGCGATGCCGGTGACCAGGTTAGTGGCTCCCGGGCCTGAAGTGGCAAGGCAGACTCCGATCTTGCCGGTTGCCCGCGAATAGCCGTCGGCAGCATGCGCTGCGCCCTGCTCGTGGCGGGTCAGGATGAACTTTATATCGGAATCGTAAAGCTCATCAAATATAGGTAAGACCACACCGCCCGGATAACCGAAGATCGCACCTACCCCTTCGCGCTTCAGGCATTCGACTAGAATCTTTGCGCCTGTCATCCCAGTATTGCTCCTTTATCCGCTGAACTAACCAGCTTCGTATACCTGGCCAGATATCCGGTCTTGATTTTCGGCGGCACCGGCTTCCAGGCCTTAAATCTCTTCTCTATTTCCGCCCCGGATAATCTTGCTTCCAACTTTCTATCCCTAATATCAATGCTGATTATATCACCGTCTTTTAAAATTGCAACCGGCCCGCCTGCCGATGCCTCCGGCGAGATGTGGCCGATGCAGGGGCCTTTGGTGCCTCCGGAAAATCTGCCGTCAGTGATCAGGGCCACGGAATCCGCTAATCCCATACCCACGATCGCAGAAGTCGGAGCGAGCATCTCGCGCATGCCGGGCCCGCCTGCCGGGCCTTCGTAACGGATGACTATACAGTCGCCTTTCCTGATTTTTCCGGCCAGGATCGCGCTCATCGCTTCTTCTTCCCGGTTAAAGACCCTTGCGCGCCCGTTAAACCTCATCATCCTTGGGCTGACTGCCGCCTGTTTTACTACAGCGCCGTTCGGAGCCAGGTTGCCGTAAAGAACCGCGATGCCACCCTGTTTATGATACGCCTGATTCAGCGGCCGGATGACTTCTTCGTCAACGATGCTTGCTTCATCGGCGATCTCATGGATCTTCCTGCCGCTTAAGGTCCGCGCGTTTTTAAGCTTTGCCTTCAGGCGCTTTAATACCGCAGGGATCCCGCCGGCAAACTCCAGGTCCTCCATAAAATGCTCCCCCGCCGGCTCGATATTGGTAATATGCGGAGTGCGCCTGCTGATATAATCAAAGGTATCAAGGCTTAAGCTTATCCCGGCTTCATGGGCAATGGCCATCAGGTGCAAAACCGTATTGGTCGAACCGCCTAAGGCCATATCCACGACAATAGCGTTCTCTAAAGAATCCTTATTGATGATATCGCGCGGCTTCAGATTCTTCTTCACTAATTCCACGATTCTTTCGCCGCTTGCCTGGGAGATCCTGCGCTTCTTGGCCGAGATAGCCAGGGCTGTCCCGCAACCGGGAAGGCTCAAACCCAACGCCTCGGTAAGGCAGGCCATGGTATTGGCTGTGTAAAGCCCCTGACAGGAGCCGGCGCCCGGGCAGGCCTCCATCTCAAGACAGGCCAAATCCTCTTGACTGATCTGCCCCCTTTTAGCTGCAGCCAGGGCTTCAAATGTATCGTGCACAAAAGCGAGTTTTCTCTTGCGGAAACGTCCGGAGAGCATCGGCCCGGCAGTGACTATGATTGCCGGGATGTTCAGCCGGGCTATACCCATGAGCATGCCGGGAGTGATCTTGTCGCAGTTAGTCAGGCAGACGATACCGTCGAGCCCGTGCGCGTTACAGACTGTCTCAATAGTATCGGCCACGATCTCGCGTAACCCCAGCGGATAGCACATCCCTAAGTGGCCCATGGCGATCCCGTCGCAGATGCCCGGGACTCCGAAGAAAAAAGGCACGCCGCCGCCGTAACAGATCCCCCGTTCGATAAAACGCTCAAGATCGCGCATACCGATGTGACCGGGAATAAGGTCGGTGAAAGAAGTGGCCACACCGATAAAAGGCCTCCCTAAATCCTTCCTGCTTAATCCCGTAGCATGCAAAAGCGCACGATGCGGAACTCTCTCCAGGCCCTTCTTGATGATGTCTGAACGCATTTTATCTCCCTTTTATAAAGAAGTTGTGTTTACCGTTTACCCGCTCCTCCCCCGACGTATCGTCGGGGTCGTCGCTGTTTACCGATTGATACGTGAACGGTACACGGTTAACGGTAAACGTAACTTACCTTAATAAATGTCTATGCTAATCCGCACCTTCTCCAGTATGCTCCACTATCGGCCCTGTATGGTGCCTGCGCACGATCACGCGCTTTAGAGTCACATATTTATCGATCAGCTCTTTGTTATTCACGGCATTCAGCTGCTTGAAGAGGAAATCAAACTTCGCCTCGATCTCTTTGGCGATCGCAAGGCGCACCTCGGGAGCAAGGCCCATGATCTCCTTCTTGAACGGGCCGAGCGCTTTTTTACGCGTCTTATAGAAGAACTGCTCTTCGGTCTCCCCGGCCTTGGCCTCGCTAGCGGCATTGGTTTTCAGCCATTCATACATCCTCTTCTTGAGGTCCAGAGGGAAATGCTTGGACTCATAGATCATGTTCTGGAACTCCGTGGCCAGATGCACCTCGGCAGTCTCCGTTTCGGCAAACTTATGGAACGCCTCTGGCGGAAGGGTGGATGCGCCGTGCTGCACTGCTCCGGCCAGGCCGAACTCGCTCCTTGCGATCTCAGACAATGTCTTTAATGTGTTAAAATCAAGCTTCACCTGTGCGATCGAGCCGTCCGGAAGCACGACCCCGCCGTGAGAAGTCCCGGTCTGCACCGAGATCTTGCTGATGCCCACCAGGCCCTTACGCAATCTTTCGCGGTAGCCGGCCATAAAGGCGCGCAGGTCTTCGGGAGTTGAGTTCTGATGCCCCACCTCGCCAATCTCACCCCCTACGGAGACAGTAATGCCGCGCGGCTCGATGCGCCGGATGAACTGGGTAAGCTTTGCGCAGGCCTCGTAATTGTTTTTCTGCTGGTCCTTGATCTTAGGCTTAGAGAGGTCTACCAGCGTTGATGAATCAATGTCGATATTATAGTAACCCGCCGAGACGGCATCGCTGATCAGGTCCTTAAGGCCGCTGAGCTCTTTTTCCGGGTCTTCCTGGAACTTTTTCGCATTCGCCTGGAAATGGTCTCCCTGGATAAATACAGGCCCGGTGTATCCTTCTTTTACGGCTGCAGCCAGGATGACGTTAGTATATTCTACCGGAGGCTGGTTAGTATAGCCCATCTCGGATTTTGCGATCTCAAAAATAAAGGCGCCGCTATTATTCGCTTTGGCTACCCTAAAGATCGCCGCAGCCAGGTCAAGAGTCAGGCCTCTTAAGTTTATCGCCGGGACGGTAAATCCGCCGAACTCCCCTCTGCCGCGGGCCATATAAAACTCATGTATACTGGCAGGATAGATCCCTTTCTTATAGGCGATATCCAGGATCTTTTTACCCGGCTCTTTTTTCTTTTCTATATTATCCTCCATGATCAGTTCCATGGCGATTTTTTCAATGTCTAGCGGCCTTCTTCCCATTTCTTTATTCCTCCTTAGGTTAATACTCTGATTAAATTATATAATGCGTCTGCTTCCAATGCCTTCTTCTGGATCGCAGTTTCAAAATCTACCAGCTCTACTCTTCCGTTACGGCTGCTTACTGCTTTATCGGCATCACCCTTTAAGAGATGCTCCACTGCCGCCTGGCCGAGGCGAAGCGCCAGCGTGCGGCTGAAAGCTGTGGGCCGTCCGCCGCGCTGGATGTGACCTAGGACCACTGCCCGCGTCTCAAGGGTAGTCAGTTCGGCTATTTGCCTGGCGATCTCCGTGGCTGAACCCGCGCCTTCTGCCACGACGATGATCCAGCTGATCTTACCCCTGAGATTCCCGTTTACGATATCATGGCAGATATTGTTTAAGTCGTACTTTTTCTCGGGGATGATCGCCTCTTCGCAACCGCCGCCTAAAGCTACCTGCAGGGCGATGTATCCGGAGTGCCTGCCCATGACCTCGACCACAAATATGCGCTCCATGCTGGTTGCAGTATCGCGGATATTGTCAATAGCGGTAAGAGCGGTATTGATCGCGGTATCCGAACCGATCGTGGTATATACGCCGTTAATGTCGTTGTCGATAGAGGCCGGGATGCCGATGCAGGGCGTGGCATATCTTTTGTAGAAGCTGTGCGCGGCGCGAAAACTCCCGTCTCCGCCGATGATTATCAATCCCTCAATGGCATGTTTCTTTATGTTATCATGGGCTCTCTTCTGGCCCTCTTCCGTTTCAAACTCCGGGCAGCGCATGGTCTTAAGGATCGTGCCGCCCTCATTGATGATGCCTGAGACAGAACGGTGGTCAAAGAGCTTCATCTCTTCGTTGATCAGGCCCCACCAGCCGCGGAAGACCCCCATCACTTCAACTTTATTATTGGTAGCGTAGCGCACCACCGCGCGGACGGCGGCATTCATGCCCGGGGCATCCCCGCCTGTCGTCATCACCGCTATTCGTTTCATAGCCATTTTAAGTTTTTGCTTTTCCCTAACTGCATTTATTGTGCACTTTGTCTTTGTTTTTCCCTACCTACTAACTACTACCTACTGTATTTTTACGTTCCAAGTTCCCAGCTCGCCAGGTACTTCTTCTGCTCCGGCGTCAGGGTATCTATGGCGATGCCCATAGACTTAAGTTTAAGCTTTGCGATCGATCTGTCTATTGCTTCAGGGACGGCATAGACCTCTTTTTTCAATCTCCGGTGGTTAGCCGCCATATATTCGGCGGAGAGCGCCTGGTTTGCGAAAGACATGTCCATTACCTGCGCCGGATGGCCTTCGGCGGCAGCCAGATTGATCAGGCGGCCTTCGCCTAAAATATGGATCTTGCGGCCGTCCCTTAACGTGAACTCTTCCACGAACTCGCGAAGGTATCTTCTTTTTTTAGCCAGCTTCGCCAATCCCGGAAGATCCAGCTCCACATTAAAATGCCCTGAATTGGAGACGATCGCGCCGCTTCGCATAGCCTTAAAATGTCCGGCCCGGATGACATTAATATCCCCGGTGACGGTCACGAATATGTCGCCGATCTTTGCCGCCTGCTTTATAGGCATCACGTCAAAACCGTCAAGGCTGGCCTCTAAGGCACGCAGGGGATTGACTTCGGTCACGATCACTCTTGCGCCCAGGCCCTTTGCCCGCATGGCTACGCCTTTGCCGCACCAGCCGTATCCGCAGACTACGAAATTAGAACCGGCCACCAGTTCATTGGTCGCCCGGATGATACCGTCGACCGTTGACTGGCCTGTGCCGTAACGGTTATCGAAGAGGTGCTTGGTCAGGGCGTCATTTACCGCGATGATCGGATAACGCAATTTCCCCTGTCTAGCCAGTGCCCTTAACCTGATCACTCCGGTAGTCGTCTCTTCTGTGCCGCCGAGGATATTGCTGTGCATGGAAACCGGGCGCTGATGAATAGTGCTCACCAGGTCTGCGCCGTCATCCATGGTAATATGAGGCCTTGCAGCCAAGGCTGCCTGAATATGGCGGTAATAAGTCCTGGTATCCTCTCCCTTGATGGCATAGACTGAAATCTTAAGGTCCCTGACCAGCGACGCGGCGACATCATCCTGCGTCGAAAGGGGATTGGAGGCACAGAGATATATTTGCGCTCCCCCGGCTTTCAGGGCCTCTGACAGGATAGCTGTCTCTGTGGTCACATGCAGGCAGGCTGCAACCTTCAATCCCTTAAGCGGCTTCTCTTTATTGAATCTTTCGGCAATCGCCACCAGGACCGGCATGGACTTACGCGCCCACTCGATGCGTAGTGCACCCTTCTTAGCTAGTTTGATGTTCTTAATATCGTAATTCATTATTACTCCTAGTTAATCTTAAGTTAATCTTAAGTTAATTTCAAATGTCAAATTAAACCTTCTAATTTGAAATTAAGTTCAAACTAATTATCTATAAACGCGCTGCCTGTTTCTTGAGCATAGCAGCCTTATCCGTCTTCTCCCAGGTAAAGTCGCCGTCATCAGGCCTGCCGAAGTGTCCGTAGCAGGCTGTCTTATGGTAGATCGGCCGAAGGAGGTCCAGGGATTCGATGATGCCTCTGGGGGTCAGCTTAAAGTTCTCGCGGATGAGACTGACCATTTTGGCTTCGGGTAATCTTCCGGTGCCGTAAGTATCCAGGTAAATCGACAGGGGATCGGCATGGCCGATGACATAGGAAAGCTGGACCAGGAGTCTTTCGGCCAGCCCGGCTGCCACCATGTTCTTTGAGATATAGCGGCACATATAGGCGGCCGAGCGGTCGACCTTGGTGGGGTCTTTGCCCGAGAAGGCGCCTCCGCCGTGGGGCACCGAGCCGCCGTAGGTATCGACGATGATCTTCCTTCCGGTCATGCCGGTGTCAGACTGCGGCCCGCCTACCACGAACTTCCCGGTCTGATTCACGTAATACTTGGTCTCCTTGTCGATCAGGCCCCTTAGCACCGGCTTTGCGATCTCATCGATCATCTCCTGCCTTGATTTATCGGTGATATGCCTGCCTGTCTTATCCAGTATCTCTTCGGTGTGCTGGCAGGCAAGGACGACCGTGTCTACGCGCTTAGGGTTTCCGTTTTCGTATTGCACGGTGACCTGCGATTTGCAATCCGGGCCGAGGTATTTTAAGACGCCTTGCCTTCGCACATCGGCCATCTGTTTGACCAATCTGTGCGCCAGGCTTATTGGCAGAGGCATGTATTCCTTCGTCTCCTTGCAGGCGTAACCGAACATGATCCCCTGGTCGCCGGCTCCTCCGACATTGACGCCCTGGGCGATATCCGGGGACTGCCTGTTTATGGTGTTGACGATAGCGCAGGTATGGCAGTCAAAACCGTATTTAGGATGCGTGTAGCCGATCTTCTCGATGATGTCGCGGCCGAGCCTCTGTATGTCGACATAGGCGTTGGTAGTGATCTCACCGCCCACGATCAATAACCCCATGGTGACGTAAGTCTCGCAGGCGACCCTGGCGTGCTCGCGGTCAGGGTCGTCTTTTAAGATCTTATCCAATACCGCGTCGGAGATCTGGTCGCAGACTTTATCCGGATGCCCCTCGCCTACCGATTCAGAAGTAAAAAAATGTTTCCGCGATGCCATTGCTATCCTCCGATCTTTATTTTTTGGCAAACTTCCTCTTTGCCTCGTAATAGTACTTATAGTCTCCGATGTCGTACCAGCGGCCCTTAAACACGAATCCGTAAGCCGGGCATCTGTTTTTGAGCCAGTCGATGTAAAATCCGGTGGCATCCTGCCTGTGGCTCTTTATCCTTAAATATTGCCTGATCAGCCCGAGCTTATCCTTGGGGAAATAATAAAGGCACATGGCTACAAGCGTGGAAGCAGGCTTGGCCGGTTTCTCCTTGAAGTCAATGACCCGCTTACTCCTGTCCAGCCTGATCACGCCGTATTTAGCCGCCTTAGCCCTGCTTTTTATATCATAAGCGCCGATCACCGGCTTGGCCTTTCCCCGGGCAAAGCGCAGAAAGTCCTGCAGCGTCCCGTCAAAAAGATTGTCTCCGCCGATGACCAGGAGGTCCTGCCTTATCTTTTTTCTGCTCAAAACGAAGTCTATATCCCCGATAGCGCCGCGGCGATGGGCGTTATCCGTAGTGAGGTCATCCACCAGCGTAAGCCTGTGCGTCAGGCGCTTCCTCTTCATCCATCTCCTGAAGGACGAAATGAACTTGCTGTTCGTCACTAAGATGATCTCGTCGAGCCCGTCGAGGCCTTCCAGTTTTTCGACGATATAATCGACGATCGGCTTATTCCTTACAAGCAGGAGGGGCTTCGGGTAATCCCTGGTAAGAGGATACATCCGGGTAGCATAACCTGCGGCCAGGATCAATGCCTTCATTTCAGGATCTCTGTGAACTTCGCCTGACAGTAGTCTTCGACTTCTTTTCCCGTAGATAACTTAAGCGCCTCGCTTGCGATCTCCTGCGCCTGCTTAAAGGTGACCGCGCGGATGATGTATTTGAGCTCCGGGATCACCTGCGGCGGCATGCTGAACTCATCCAGCCCAAGGCCCAGGAGTATGAGCGAAAGGCTCGGCTCGCCGGCCATCTCTCCGCACATCCCGACGCGGATGCCGGCATTATGGCCAGAATCGATGATATTCTTGATCAGCCTTAAGACCGCCGGGTGCGCCGGCTCGTAAAGGTAGGCGACTTTTTCGTTGACGCGCTCGACCGCCAACGAATACTGGATAAGGTCATTGGTACCGATGCTGAAGAAATTGGCTTCCCGCGCCAGGATATCCGCAGTCAGCGCCGCGGAAGGCACCTCGATCATCGCCCCCACCGGAATATTTTCATTGAAAGAAACGCCCCTGGACCTTAGTTCATCCTTTACTTCGGTGAGGATCTTGTGCGCCTGCTGCAGTTCTTCGAGCCCGGAGATCATCGGGTACATGAGTTTAAGGTTTCCGTGCACCGACGCCCTTAATATCGCGCGCAGCTGCAGTTTGAAGATGTCCGGGCGGGCAAGGCAGAAACGGATGGCGCGCCAGCCTAAAAACGGCTCCATCTCATAGGGCATCTCAAACTGGGATAAAAACTTATCTCCGCCCAAATCCAGGGTGCGGATGGTCACCGGATGCGGATGCATCTGTTCGGCGACGTATTTATAAGCCTGGTAGTGCTCTTCTTCCGTGGGAAGGTCCTTCCGGTTCATGTAGAAAAACTCCGTACGGTATAAACCGATGCCTTCGCCGCCGTGGAGCTTTACGGAAGGGACTTCATCGGGAAACTCGATGTTGGCGCTAATCTCCACGGTCCTGCCGTCAAGAGTGATTGCGGCAAGGTCCTTTGCCGAAAGATAACCCTGGCTGATCCCCTTGAGCCTCTCTTCCTCCGCCTGATAGGCCTTAAGGGTCTCTTCATCAGGATCGACCAGCACGATCCCCATGCCGCCGTCTACGATCAGAAGGTCGCCGCTTTTTATCTTCGTGGTAGCCACCTCAACACCCACTACCGCCGGGATCTCAAGGGATTTAGCCATGATCGCGGTGTGGCTGGTCTTTCCTCCGATATCCGTGATAAATGCCGCCACGTTCTGCTTGTGCATCGCCGCGGTGTCCGAAGGAGAAAGGTCATGCGCCACGACCACCACCTTTTCTTTAAGCTCGGCGAGGCTGGGACGCGACCTGCCCAGAAGATGGCGCAGGATCCTCCTTCCTACGTCGTTTATGTCGGCAATGCGCTCTTTAAGGTATTCATCCTCGATCTTGGAGAAGACGTCGATGTATTTTTTCAGGACTTCGGAGAAGATATAGGCTACGTTTATATGCTCTTTCTTCAGGCGCGAGATGACCTCTTCGATGAGCATGCGGTCCTCAAGCACCAGAAGGTGGGCGTCGAAGATCTGGGCCTCTTCCTGGCCCATCTCCGTGCCGATCTTCTTCTGCAGCTCGATGATCTCGCGGCGCGTCTTGATCAGGGCCTCTTCAAAGAGCTGGATCTGCAGCGGGATCTCGTCCTCCCTGATCGGCTCTTTGGGGACATTGATCTCCTCCCTGCCGATCCTGTAGGCATGCCCGATGCATATTCCGCTTGCCGCGGCTATTCCTTTGATAGTAAGCATTCTTATCCTTCGCTGGTGACGACCTTTTCCAGTTCCGTGATCGCCAGGTGCGCGTCTTCGCCGTCGGCCTCGATAATGATGGGGGTGCCGGTCTCAACTCCCAGCATCAGGATCCCCATGATGGATTTCCCGTTTACTTCCTCCTTATCGCGCTTGACGGTGATATGGGAATCGAACTTATTGGCTACCTGCACGAAGAGCGCGGCAGGCCGCGCATGCAGGCCCTGTTTATTCTTCACGACCAGTTTTTTCTTGATCAATCCCATCGCCTCTCCTAACCTACACTTCTTCCATAAGCCCCAGGATTATCTGGGCTAATTTCTCGGGGTTGTGCCTGATGACGTTGTCATCTATGACAGTGGCCTCGTCTTCGATGACCCGGTAACCCATGCTTTCTATTCTATTCCTGTCATTCACCACCAGGAACGAGCTCTGATTGGCGTAACGCCTGAGTATCTCGTCGGGAATATGAGCGGAGTTCACAATGCAATAATCGAGCGCCCGGGGGTGGCTGTGCGCAACCAGTACCTTCACGTGGTCCGAAGCGGTGTAGCCGTCGGTCTCTCCCGGCTGGGTCATGGCATTGCAGACATATATCTTCGTCGCGCCCGATGCGGCTACTGCCTCCTGGATCTCCCTGATGAGCAGGTTCGGGATGATGCTGGTGTAAAGAGAGCCCGGCCCCAGTATTATCAGGTCGGCCTCTTCTATCGCCTTCACTGCGTCCGGCGTCGCCTGCGGCTGGGCAGGCCTTAAGAATACGCGGTTGATCGGCCGGTGCGCCTTGGGGATCATCGTCTCGCCCTCGGTGGTAGTGCCGTCCTTATGCTGGGCTACCAGTATGACATTGCTTAAAGTCGAAGGGATCACCTGGCCCTTAAGCGCAAGGACGCGGCTTGTCTCCTTGATCGCTTTCTCAAAATCCCCGGTCAGGCGCGTCATCACCGTGATAAAAAGATTCCCGAAAGAGTGCCCGGAAAGCTGCGAGTTGGTATCAAAACGGAACTGAAAAAGGTCGCGCATCAGGGCCGGCGCATCGGCAAGCGCCACCAGGCAGTTGCGGATGTCTCCCGGAGGCAGGATATCAAACTCCTGGCGCAACCTTCCCGAAGAGCCGCCGTCGTCTGCGACCGTGACCACGGCGGTTATATTAGACGTATACTGCTTAAGGCCGGTGAGCAGGACCGCAAGGCCCGTTCCGCCTCCGATGGTCACGATCTTCGGGCCCCGGCCGAGCTGCTTTCTGGCATAAAGGATATCCACCAGCTCCGAACCGCGGGATGAAGGGATGAACGCCGCGATAAAAGAACGCATCATCCTCTTTACCCCGAGGATAAGGATAATAATCCCGGAGATGACGATCAGGGAGTCCAGCGCCTGGGTAATCCAGTGCACGTCCCTGCCCAGCTGGGTCGTGCCGAAGATCAGGAGGAGCACGCCGAAGGCGCCCAGGCCTATCCAGCGCTTGACCCCGATACCGGGATAAAACCATTTAAGAATGCTGCTGATCCTGGAAGTCATTTTTTGATATTTATTTTAAGGCTTCTTTTCGTCTTCCTGAGTGATCACCTTGACAACGGCCTTATCGTCGGTGCAGGCGCGCAGGGTGTCGCGGAAATACCTGTCTTTAAGAAGCCGGGAGATCCGGGCAAGGGCCTTCAGGTGCGGGCCGGCGGAGTCCTGGGGTGCGACAAGCAGGAAAAATATGTATGCCGGCTCACCGTCGAGAGAATCGAAATCGACCCCCTTCTTGGAGAGGCCGAAGGCGGCAACGAGTTTACTGACAGAGTCGGATTTTGCGTGGGGGATGGCAATGCCCTGGCCGATGGCGGTGGAACCGAGCGCCTCTCTGGCCATAAGGGCGTCAATAAGCTTATTGCGGTGGCGCTTCTCGATCTCGCCGGAGCCGATCAGGGCGTCTACCAGCTCTTTCATCACCTCGTCCTTCTTGGCGGTCTTAAGGTCCGTGGTGATAGCTTTTTTCGACAGGAAATCCATAATCTGCATGACTAGCTCCTTTCAAATTTCTAAAATATACTTTGCTAAAAAATTGGAGCGGGAGACGGGATTCGAACCCGCGACATCAACCTTGGCAAGGTTGCGCTCTACCAACTGAGCCACTCCCGCGTCGTTCGCTATAACTGCAGAACCATAGAACCATCATGGGCGGAAGAGGATTTGAACCTCCACGGGTTGCCCCACAAGGTCCTAAGCCTTGCGCGTCTGCCATTCCGCCATCCGCCCTCTGTTTTAAGTTCATAGAGCGGGTCAATGGTCAATAGTCTATGGCCCCTACTACCGACTATCGACTATAGACTATAGACCCGATCGAATAATTCAAGTGAGCCTCCCGCGGCTCGAACGCGGCACACCCACCTTAAAAGGGTGGTGCTCTACCAGATGAGCTAGAGGCCCAAATTTTCAAAAGAGCTAAAAACTATTTGTTTAAAGTTACTTATGGTTGCTTTTGTAACCTAACGCGACCTTACGTAACCCTACGTAACTTTAGGTAACCTAAAATTTAAGTATCTCTTCTTCCTTACTTTTCAAAAGCTCGTCAACCTTGGCGATGTATTTATCTACCAGCTTCTGCAGCTCGTCAATGCCGCGAAACTTATCGTCTTCGGCGATGACCTTATCCTTTTCCAGTTTCTCCAGCGCCTCCTTAGCCTCGCGCCTGACAGTGCGCAGCGACACCCTTCCCTCTTCCGCCATCTTGTGCACCACCTTGGCCAGCTCCTGGCGCCGTTCTTTGGATAAAGGCGGGACAGAGAGCCTGACTAACTTGCCGTCATTGGAAGGCGTGATCCCGAGGTTTGACTTCATGATCGCCCTTTCGATCTCCGGGATCGCCGTCATATCCCACGGCTGGATCACGATCAAGTGCGCGTCAGGCACGGAGATAGAAGCCAGTTGCTTCAGGAGGGTCGGCGTCCCGTAATAATCGACATGCAGCCCCTCGACGATCGCCGGGCTGGCCCTGCCGGTGCGGATCTCGGAAAACTCGCGGCTCACCGACTCAAAAGTCTTCTTCATCTTCTCTTCGCCGGAATGTAAAACTTCTTTCGTCGTCATCGCTTCCACCCTCCTTAAGCCACTACCGTGCCGATCTTTTCGCCCAGGATCGCGCGCTTGATATTACCTTCCTCATTCAGATTAAAGACGACTATCGGCAGGTTATTATCCATGCAGAGGCTCACGGCAGTAGCGTCCATCACCTTAAGTTTCTTTTTCAGGACGTCGATGTATCTTAAGCGGCTGAACTTCCTGGCGTCTTTGACCTTTAGGGGATCGGCGGAATAGACACCGTCTACTTTTGTCGCCTTTAATATAACGTTAGCGCCGATCTCCACCGCCCGTAAGGCTGCAGCGGTATCGGTGGTGAAATAGGGATTGCCTGTGCCGGCCACAAAGATCACTGCGCGGCCTTTCTCAAGATGCCTGATCGCCCTTCTTCTGATATAAGGTTCAGCGATGCGCTGCATCTCGATTGCAGTCATCACCCGGGTAGGCAGGCCGATCTTCTCCAGTACCGCCTGAAGCGCCAGGCCGTTAATAATGGTAGCCAGCATGCCCATATAGTCGGCTACCGACCTGTCCATATCCAGGCCGCGGGAACCGGTATTCTCTATCCCCCGGAAGATATTGCCTCCGCCCAGGACTATAGCTATATCCACCCCCAGGCCCCGGATCTCTTTGACCTGGCGGGAGATCGATTCCAGGACCCGCAGGTCAATACCGTGGGATTGCCTGCCCTGAAGTGCCTCACCGCTCAACTTCAGGACTACTCTCTTATAAACTGGTTTAGGCATTACTCGCCGGTCTTATAACGCGCAAACCTTCTGACTACGACGTTCTCGCCGACCTTGGTCACGATACTGCCCAGATAATCCTTGACTGTCATGGACGGATCTTTGACAAAGGGCTGGTCCAGGAGGCAGTGGTTCTTATAGAATAATTCCTTATCCTTTTCCTGCTCGATCACCTCCGCCGGCACATCCTCCCTCTTGATGTAGGCGGGGCTTGTAGCTGCGATCTGCATGCAGAGGTCCCTGGAGAACTGGGCAAAATCGGAATTCTTCGCCACAAAATCCGACTCGCAGTTGACTTCAAGCAGCACGCCGATCTTATTGCCGTGATGAATATAGGCCTCGATACGGCCTTCCTTGGCTGTCCGGCTGCTTTTTTTAGCGGCGATCTCAAGGCCGTGCTTACGCAGGAACTCCGCCGCTTTTTTCAGGTCTCCGCCCGCCTCTTCCAGCGCTTTTTTGCAGTGCGCGATAGACGCGCAGGTCATCTCCCTTAATTCCTTGATCAGATCTACTGATATCGCCATTTTATATTACACCTTTCTTTTTATTTTGGATTTGTCTTCCGGAATCTGTCCTGCCCGCCCTTTTTTGGTGGGGTGCTCCTCGCCCCCAACAGGCTCGGTGGTCTCGACTATCTCTTCTATCTCCTTGATCTCCTGCTCTTCTTCGGGTAAAATTACCGGCCCCTCTTCGCCCTTCTCTTCCTTCAGGGCCACGCCTTCCTGCGAAAGGTAGGAAAGGAACTTTTTCCTGCCTTCGATCACGGTATCCGCAAGGATCGAAGTGACCAGATGGATGGATTTGGTGGCGTCGTCATTGCCGGGGATGGGATAATCCACCAGGTCGGGATTGGAATTGGTGTCTATCAGGGCGATGATGGGGATGCCGAGCCTGCGCGCTTCATTTACCGCAGTCTCTTCTTTCTTGGTATCGACGATAAAGATGGCCTTGGGCATACGCTCCATCGGCACGATACCGGCAAAGTTCTTCTTTAATTTCGCCGATTCCTTCTCAAGGCGGGCGACCTCTTTCTTGGTGAGCTTGCTGAAGGTGCCGTCCTCGCGCATCTTCTCTATGTCTTTGAGCCGGTTGATGCTCTTTTTTATGGTGGCAAAATTGGTCAGGAGCCCTCCGGGCCAGCGGTCGGTGACGTAATACATCCCGGAGCGGATGGCCTCCTGCAGCACCACTTCCTGCGCCTGTTTCTTTGTCCCGACAAAGAGCACGTATTCACCCTTTGAGGTGACATCCAGCAGGAAATCCCTGGCGCGGTTAATGCATTCTTCGGTCTTTTCCAGGTCCACGATGTAGATGCCGCTGCGTTCGCCGAAGATGAACTTCTTCATCTTGGGGTTCCAGCGCTTGGTCTGGTGCCCGAAATGGACCCCTGCCTCTAAAAGCTTTTTGATCAGTTCTGATGGCACTTTTCTTATCCTCCCGTATAATATTTGCGTATAATCTTGGATTATACGTGATTACACAGATTTTTTTAGATTACACAGATTAAAGCTTCCAATCTGTGTAATCATTTTTTCAATCTGTGTAATCATTTTTTTCCAAATCCAAATTCCAAATAGACTCTTTTGGGATTTAAATGCAGGATTTGTTGGGTATAACCGCCTGCTCTTATCCGGCCGGCGGTTAAGACAATTGGGGATTTAACCCGGTTATTTGTAGTAATATACCATAATCTCCTCAAGATGCAACTATTTTTGCAGCTCTTGAAGGGAATAAAGCCTCCTGTAAAGCCCTCCCTGCGAGATGAGTTCGTTGTGCGTGCCCTGTTCTACGATCACTCCCTTGTCTAACACGATGATGCGCTGGGCATTACGCACCGTAGTAAGGCGGTGGGCGATGACAAAAACCGTCCTGCCCTGCATCAGCCTGTCCAGGGCCTCCTGCACGATCCGCTCTGCCTCGGTATCCAGCTGCGAAGTAGCCTCATCGAGGATCAATATCGGTGGGTTCTTTAATAACGCGCGGGCAATGGCGATCCTCTGGCGCTCTCCTCCGGAGAGCTTCATGCCGCGGTCTCCGATTACCGTATTATAACCTAACGGCAGATGCGCTATGAACTCATGGGCGTGCGCCAGCTGGGCCGCCTGTTCGATATCCCTGGTCCTGGCGTCGAGGTTTCCGTAAGCGATATTGGCCTTGATCGTATCATTAAAAAGGATCGTCTCCTGGGTCACGATGCCGATCGCCCCGCGCAATGACTTCAGGGTCAGGCCCCGGATATCCGCTCCGTCGATGAGGAGCCTCCCCTTTTTGGGGTCATAAAAGCGCGGGATAAGGTCTAAAAGCGTGCTTTTACCGGTGCCGCTTGGGCCGACCACGGCGACCATCTGGCCCTTTTCCACTTCCAGATTTACTCCCTTAAGCACCTGGTTATCGCCGTAATTGAACCAGACATCCTCGAAAACAATTTTTCCGGCGAAGGGGCGCATCTCCTGGGCATTCTCCCTTTCCCTGACTGAAGGCTCGGTTTCCAGGACCTCATAGATCCTCTCGCTGGCTGCCACTGCCTGTTCATTGATGGCGTTCACCTGGCTTAATTTCTTGAATGGCCGGATGAGCGATAAAAGGGAGCCCAGAAATAGCCCGAACACGCCGAAAGAAAGCGTGCCGGCGATCACCTCCCTGCCTCCCCAGAAAAAGACAAAGACTCCGGCGATGCAGCCTAAGAATTCTGTGCTCGGCCCGACCAGGAGCATGCGCTTGATGGATTTCATGGCCAGGCGGTAATAATCGTGGTTCACTTTTTTAAACTTTTCTATCTCGTAGCCCTCCATATTAAAAGCCTTGACAATGCGCGTGCCGATGATCGTCTCATAAAGCAGGGAATTGATATCCGCCATCTTCTCCTGGCCTCTCTTGGAGAGGCGGCGCAGGACCTTACCCACCATGACGATGGGGAAAGCGATCAGGGGCAGAAGCACAAAAGCGATCAGGGCCATCTTGAAGTAGATAAGAAAGGTAAGGAGGGTGAAGATGACCACCTGCATGGTCTGATAGACCAGGTCTGTCGAGCCGTAGGAGACAGCATTCTCCACGAGCTTCACGTCGTTAGTGATGCGTGACATGAGCTCCCCGCCGCGCTTATGGGTAAAATAGTCGAGCGAGAGGGACTGCAGCTTGGTATAGAGTTTATCCCGGATATCCTTGACCACCGACTGGCCGATATCGGACATGAGGTAGCTCTGGAAGAATCCGACCAGGCCCTTGAAAAGAAAAAGCGCCAATACCCCCGCCGCAATATAGACCAGCATATCCTGCGCCGGAGTATTATTGATCTTATCGATAAAATCAGCCAGAAAGGCAGGGAGTTTAGTGGGGATAATGATCTTTTTATTAGTCAGGACCTTGTCTGCCAGGGGCACGATCATGGCCAGCTGCACCCCGTCAAAAATCGCGGAAAACCCCATAAAAACCGAAGCTAAGAGGAACTTTCCGGTATAGGGCCGCACAAAACGCAGTAACCTCATGTAATCGCGCATCTTTTAAACCTCCTGGTATAATCCTCAAGCATAATTATAGATTATACCTGATTACACAGATTAATTCAGATTACACAGATTACAAGCTTTTATCTGTGTAATCTGCTTTAAAAATCTGTGTAATCATAAAACAGCCTCCAAAAGAAGAATTATTTTATCATATTCATTGACTTGTGTCGAGTATTTTGATATTATTTTTTCATGCCAAAATTAAGGATTGCGGTCATCGGCGTTGGGCATTTAGGCAGCATCCACGCCAAGATCTACAAAGATATCCCCTCCTGCGAACTGGTAGCCCTCTGTGACACGGACTCAAAGCGCCTGAGCGAAGTCTCAGCCGGCCTTGGAGTACCGGGATTCACCGGCCACCGCGAACTTTTCGGCAGGGTGGATGCGGTCAGCGTCTCCACCCCTACCAAAATGCATTGTCCTATCGCCCTGGACTTCCTCAAAAATAAGGTCCACTGCCTGGTGGAAAAACCCTTTACCCTTAACCTCAGGGAGGCGGATTCCCTGATCAGGGAGGCACGCAAAAACTCTCTCATCCTGCAGGTCGGCCACATCGAACGCTTTAACTCCGCTTTTGCCGCCACCAAGGAACTCATCAAAGAGCCCAAGTTCATCGAATGCCACCGCCTGAACCCCTTTACCGGACGTTCCCTGGATGTGGGGGTGGTGCTGGATGTGATGATCCACGATATAGATATAATCCTGGGCCTTGTCCCTTCGCCCGTAAAGAGGCTTGAGGCTGTCGGAGTCAATGTCCTCACCTCATTTGAGGATATCGCCAACGCCCGCCTCACTTTTAAGAACGGCTGCGTGGCCAACCTTACCGCCAGCCGCGTCTCCGACGAAACCATGCGTAAGATCCGCATCTTCCAGGAAGATACCTACATATCCCTGGACTACAAAGAAGCGGCTGCCTCCGTATACAGGAAAGCCGCAACCGGAATAACCAGGGAAAACCTGCCCATTGAAAAAGAGCAACCCCTCCAGAAGGAACTGAATGCCTTTGTGGATTGCGTCATAAACCGAAAAACACCCCTTGTCTCAGGCCCAATCGGCCGTCAGGCGCTTGAATTAGCCCTCAAGATCCAGGGACTCATATGGCAAAGAAGATCTTAATCGTCAGCGGCGAGGCTTCCGGAGACCTGCACGCCGCAAGCCTCACCCGGGAGATCCTTAAACTCTTACCCGGAACAAAGATCCTTGCTGTCGGAGGCGAAAACTTACGCCAGGCAGGCGCGGAGATAATTTACGATATCAAGGGTCTCTCGGTGATCGGGCTCTTTGACGTCTTAAAGAAACTTCCCGCGTTCTTCGCCTTAAAAAAGTTTCTCCTTGAGAGGATCCGGCAGGAAGGTCTTGATGCAGTGGTCTTCGTGGATTTCTCCGGTTTTAACCTGCGCTTAGCCAGGGAGCTGAAAAACTCCGTGCCGGCCGTCTATTACGTCAGCCCGCAGGTATGGGCCTCGCGCCCCGGGCGGGTGAAGACGGTCAAACAATACATCAAAAAAATGATCGTCCTCTTTAAGTTCGAGGAAGAGTTCTATAAAAAATACGGCGTAGACGCCGGTTTTGTCGGCCACCCTCTGCTGGATATAGTAAGACCCGAGATGCAAAAGCAAGAATTACTGGATAATCTGAAGTTCTCCGCGGACAGGCCCACCATTGCCCTTCTTCCGGGCTCCCGTAAACAGGAGGTCAGGAATATCCTGCCCGTAATGCTAGAGGCAGCTAAGCTGATCAACGACGATCTCACCGCGCAGTTTGTGGTCGCCAAGTCAACGTCGGTGGACTGGCAGGTATATGATCAAATTATCAGGCGCTCAGGAGGTATAGAGGTAAAGACCGTAGAGGGCAAGACCTACGACTGCCTGAACATTGCTGACTTCTGCCTGGTCTGTTCGGGCACGGCAACCCTTGAGACAGCGATCATGCAAAAACCCTTCTGCCTGATCTATAAAATGAGTCTCCTGAATTACCTGCTCTACCGGCCGCAGGTGAGGCTTCCTTACATCGGGATGGCCAATATCGTGGCGGGTAAAAGGGTTGTCCCTGAGTTCATCCAGTTCAACGCAAACCCCAAAAAAATCGCGCAGGAGGCTTTGCGCATCCTGCGCGACAAGAAAGAGTTTCAGAAAATCACGGAGGACCTGGCTGCTGTAAGATCCTCGCTCGGCCCGCCCGGCGCCGCCAGGCGCGCTGCAGAAATAATTACAGGCCTATTGAGCAGCCGTTCTATTTCTTGACGACTTTAAAGGAATAACTGCTGGTATCGCTCTTCCATCCCTCGTAAGAGATGGCCCGCACTGTCCAGGTATAGACCTGGCCTGCCTGAAACCGATCCACCCCTACCGCAAAGGAATGATCCGGCGAAGTGACCTTTTCGCTGATGATGAGTTCGGCATCCTGGCCGACATAACCTTTATAGAGCTTGAATTCGCAATAAGAAACTGTCATCAGGTCATGGACGTACCACCTGAACTCCAGGGAATCCTTAGCCGTCAGGTCTATCTCTTCCCTGGTAGGATAACTCAGGTCAGGAGGAGGAGGCGCATCCATGTCCCGCGCACCGCCTAAGGAAAAAGCCGGGCCCGACAAAACCAACAGAAACGCTGCCCCCAGGACCAACTTCATTATCTGTCTCATAGCCCCTCCCCTCTTTTAACTTGCCCTGGCCGCTTCGATGCGTTCATCGACCGGCGGATGGTCAAAAAAGAAAAACTTTATCAGTGGATGCGGCGAGCGGTCAGCAAGGTTCTGGGCGCTCAATTTCTCCATCATCGAGATGAAGGCCTCCTTAAGACCGGTGGCCTTAAGCGCCAGGAGGTCTGCCTTCCTTTCGAACCTGCGGCTGATAAAGTTAGTAAACGGCTCCATGACCAGCCCGAAGAGCGTAAAATAAAGTGCCAGCACCGCAAGGGCAGTGACGTCTCCCAGCGAAGGAAGCCCGAAAAATCCCAATACAAAGCGGCTGCTTGCGTGGATAAGATAAAAACAGCCGATGGTCAGGCCTGAGTTTATCAGTATGAGCCTGACCAGATGCTTCAGTTTGTAATGCGCCAACTCATGGGCCAGGATCACCTCGATCTCATCGTAGCTGTATTTGTCTTTCAGGGTATCGCTTAAAATCACGCGGCGGCTCCTGCCCCAGCCTAGAAGCGCGGCATTCGCCTTCAGGGTCTTTTTGCTCAGGTCTATTTCAAAGCAATCAATGACCCTGACCCCGAACTTGTCCCCCAGGGCAAGGAGGCGTTTTTTAAGCGTCTCGTCGGATAACCTCTTATATTTAAAGAAAATCGGCACGATCAGTATTGGAGCAAGCCTGGCCAGGATCAGGCTGAAAAATATATAAAAAACAGAGGCGATCAGCCACCATAGGCCGGGGCTCAACGCTAGGATATAATAGAAACCGCTTAAAAGGATAAGGGCGATGATATAGGAGACTGCGGCGGCCTTCAGCTGGTCCAGGAGCCAGTCTTTTATTTTCTGGGTGGAGAGAGAAAACTTATGCTCCAGAGTATAGGAACGGTAGAGATTAAGCGGCAGGGTAAGAAGGTAATATCCGAGGGAGAGCGCAAACAGGTTCAGGGGGACGATGAGTTGGGGGAACAGTGTGTATTTAAAAATGAGCCTCGCCAGGGCCTGGGGCAATCCTGAGGCGAGAAAGGCAAGCAGCAGGAAGAGCAGGAAGAATATATCCAGTATCGCCAGCTGGTATTTCAGCCGGGAGTAACTCCTGGCTTTTTCCTGTATAGGGGACGGTTCTTTGCTCCCTAACATAATGGTGTATATCAACTTATAACTTAGCCTCTGCTCAAAATTTTCACTAGATTTCTGACAATGAGGGCATTATAACTCATTGAGAGAGTAGGGGTAATTTTAATAAGAACCGTCCCCTATGGTTGAATATTGATGAAGGTGCGTACTGAGCCGTGACTTGTCTTCTTGCGGGTAAAATAAACCTTTCCCGGGCAGAGTGCAAAGATCGTGGCCTGGCCCCTGGTATTTACTCCCGCTTTGTAGGGCGGCATGTTCCTTACCAGGATCTGGCCTGTCTTGACGCTCATGCCTGCTGAGACCTTCAACATCTTATCTTTCTTCGGTGTTGCTTTACCTCCAGCCATAGCATCCTCCTCAAGTAATAGATCAGTTAAATTCTAAATTCCAATATCTAAATCCCAAACAATTTTTAAATTCCAATTTTCCAAATTCACCTGTTTGGGATATTGGGATTTCTGATTTGGAATTTGTTTAGAATTTCGGATTTGGGATTTAGGATTTCAATAGTAGCACAAATTCACTAATCCAGCAAGGCTTCTTCGTCTTTTGCCGGGATGTAGGCATTGATGCCCTTTTGGGAGAGTGCCCCGCTAAAGGCCTCTGCCTGGTCAGGGTCGGCATGCACCAGAAAGACCCTTTTTAGAGGAAGGCAGGCCGCGACAAAAGAGAGCAGCTCATTACTATCCGCATGCCCGGAAAAGGCGTTGATGACTATGACCTGCGCATTTAATTCGTATTCCACGCCGAAGATGCGCACAAAGGGCAATTTTTCGACGATCTTTTTACCCAGCGTATCCCTGGCCATGTAGCCGACGACAAGGATGGTATTACGGGAATCCTCGATATTATTGATCAGGTGATGCAGTATCCTTCCGGATTCGCACATCCCGCTTCCGGCGATGATGATCATCGGCTGCCTGTCGGCGTTTAGGGCCTTTGAGTGCTGCTTATCGCGGATGAACTTTAACGAAAGGGATTCAAACGGGCTCTTTCCCTGCGCGATCAGCTCGCGGGTCTGGTTATCCAGAAAGTTCACATTGTGCCTGAATAGATCCGTAATGCTGGTCGCCAGCGGGCTATCCACATATATAGGTATTGCCGGGATGAGTCTGGCCTCGATCAGCTCGTTCAGGAAATAAAGCACCTCCTGCGTGCGCTCAAGGGCAAAAGACGGGATAAGGACCTTGCCCCTGCGCGCTACGGTAGAATTGATCGCTTCTTTCAGTTTGGTCTTTGCCTCTTCTATCGGCGGATGCACCCTGCCTCCGTAGGTACTCTCGATGATCAGATAATCCAGATCTTTAGGTACGGCCGGGTCATTCAAAAGGGGCAGGTCCTTCCTGCCCAGGTCCACGGCATAACCCAGGCGGATATTGCGCAGGCCCTCTTTTATATCCAGCACGATGATGCTGGAACCCAGGATATGGCCGGCGTTAAGAAGGGTGGCAAAAATATTTTTTGCCACGCAGAACCTCTGGCCGTAAGAGATGACCCTGAACCTTTTTGCCGCAGCCAGCGCCTCGGCCGCGGTATAGAGCGGCCTCCTTAAAGGCAGCCCCAGGCGGCGGTTGATCTTGTTCACGTATTTGATGTCTTCCTCCTGGATCCTGCCTGAATCTTCAAGCATGAGGCGCGCCAGGTCGCGGGTTGCGGAAGTAGCATAGACCTTGGAACGCAGGCCCTTTTTGACCAGGTTCGGGAGATTGCCGCAATGGTCCATATGCGCGTGGGAGACGACCAGCGCGTTTATCGAGTGGGGATTATAGTTAAAGGTGCTGTTTTGCAGGTAGAACTCTTCGCGGTGCCCCTGGAATAAGCCGGCATCGAGCAGGACCTGGGACCTTCCCGTCGAGACAAGATGGCTTGAACCGGTAACATTGCGCACCCCGCCTAAGAACTTTAATGTTATGGCCATGGGATCAGACCCTCGCCCTTAATTTATAGACTACCAGTATCACCAGTATCACGTAAACGAAACTCACCAGCATGAGAAAACTGTTTTTGGCGAAATATTCCACCAGGGCGTAAGGATTGCGCAGGATATTGCTGCCTACGCCGTAAAGGATGTACTGTATCCAGTACATCTTAAGAGGGGAACCTAAAATTACCGCGGCCAGGTATTTTTTAAAACGGATACCGGTCAGGCCCGCAGCCAGGTCCATGAACCGGTAGGGTATGAGGGGCGTAGCCCGGAAGATAAAGAGCCAGAGGAAACTGATCTTGCCCAGGCGCTGATCCAGGTCTTCGTACTTCCGGGAGAGCTTTTTCTCCACATACGCCCTGCCCAGGGTGCGCGCCAGGTAAAAAAGGATAAACGCGTTACAGGTCTCGGCGATACAGATGAATAACGTGCTCCATCCGGGGCCGAAAAACAGGGCGCCGCTGAGCCAGAAGACATCCTTGGAGAAAAAGACAAAGAACGTTACCACCACATAGAGCGCGACATAAAGTGTGCCGCTGTAGGCCAGAGGAAAACCCTTCAGTGATTTCTGGACCGCCTCGGCGTCTAATTTAAAGGACTTTCCCGCCTGCCACAATAGGACGAACACCAGGATTAAAAGCAGAAACATGAGCTCCTGCTTATGTTTTCTGATCGGCATCGGGATTCTTTAGGTCACGAAAAGGTTGCGCGATGAGAACTTTCCGTCTGTAGTGAGGTTTACGCCCAGCCTCTTTAAGCCCACTTCATCGCCGGGGGTGGGGATATGGGTCATGTGCACTTCGCAGCCCCTCAGCTCCACAAGTTTCTCCATGGCGAGTTCCGCGGTGTGATTGGTAGTCGCGCTTATGGAGAGCGCAATCAGGGTCTCTTCAAGATCAAGGCTCTCAGACTCGCTGTCCAGGATACCTTCTTTGAGTTTGGCGATCTGATTGATGATGTGGGGAGAAAGCAGGAGTATCTCATCCGGGATATTTGCTATCTGCTTAAGGGCGTTGAGGATCAGGCTTGAAGCAGCATGCATCAGCCGCGAGTTCTTTCCGGTAAAGATCCGGCCGTCGTTCAACTGGATAGCTGCCCCGCAGAATATCCCTTCATTGCCTTTACCCTTGGCCTCTGCCTCTTCTGCGGCGCGCCGGGCTGCCTCTACCACGGTCCGGTCCGTTACTTTGATACCCAGCTCCTCCATCAGGAGCACCACCCTGTCTACGGTCTCCTTTTTTTCAATACCCATGACATATTCGGCATTATAACGGAAATACCGGCGGATCAGCTCCTGTCTTGCCGCTTCCTGCACCGTCTTATCGTCGACGATGCCGAAACCTGCGCGGTTTACCCCCATATCCGTAGGCGAATTGTACATCGGCAGGTTGACATTTTTATCGAAGATCCGGGTCAGGATCAGCTTCAGGATGGGAAAGCTCTCTACGTCGCGGTTGTAATTGATGGCGGTCTTATTGTATTTGTTGAGGTGGAACGGATCGACCAGGTTGAAATCCTGGATATCGGCGGTAGCTGCCTCATAGGCTACGTTCACCGGATGTTTCAGCGGCAGGTTCCAGATGGGGAAGGTCTCAAACTTTGCGTATCCGGCGTTTATCGAGCGCTTGTGCTCCTGGTAAAGCTGCGAAAGGCAGACGGCGAGTTTTCCGCTGTTAGGGCCGGGTGCGGTGACTACAACGATGGGATTTTTACTTTCGATGTAATCGTTCTTGCCGAGACCCTTATCGCCGACTATCGTATCCACGTCCGCAGGGTAGCCCTCTATCGGATAATGCAGGTATACTTTGACGCCGCGGCGTTCCAGTTTATTCTTAAAGATCGCTGCCGAAGGCTGGTTGGCAAAACGGGTGATCACCACCGCCAGGATATCCAGGCCCCATTTACGCAGGTCATCGATCAATTTCAGGGTGGCTGCGTCATAGGTAATTCCGAAGTCGCCGCGTACCCTGCCCTTTTCGATGTCTCCGGCATAGATGGCCAGGACGATATCGATCTTATCTTTGAGCTGCTGCAAGAGCCGGATCTTCACATTGGGGTCATAACCCGGCAAAACCCTGGCAGCGTGGTAATCAAAACAGAGCTTGCCTCCGAACTCAAGGTAAAGCTTATTGTTAAACTTCTTCACCCGGTCCAGGATCGCCGCGCTCTGCTCTTTCAGGTATTTTTCATTGTCAAATCCTGCTCTCTTCATCGCCTCTCCTGGTATAATGTTTCAGGTATAATCGCAATGCATTATACCTGATTACACAGATTTTTAATAAAGATTACACAGATTAAAGCTTCTATCTGTGTAATCTGCTTTTATAATCTGCGTAATCATAAATATGATTTTTATAGGCTGACTATTTTTTAAAGACCCATTATATTATAGCGGCTAGATCAGGGCAAGATAATCCTTGCCTTCGGTAAGCGGGTTCAGGGAATGTTCGATCTTAAGCCCGTCCTTTTGCCCCTTAAGGTCGATCCTCTCGCGCTTGTCGGCGGGTGCTATCACCTCTATCGTGGGACGGAAGGGATCATCATCATTCTCTTCCCTGACCACGCCGATGCGGCCGTCGCTTAACGCCACCAGTGTCCCGACAGGCCAGACACCGATCAATTTAAAGAACTCATCCAGAAGCACGGGATCAAAGGTCGCGCCCTTCTCCCTCTGCATCATGCCATATACTATTTCGGGGGGATAATCCGCCTTATATCCCCTCCTCTGAGAGAGGGCGTCATAATAATCACAGGTAGAGACGACAAGCGATGCAATATGGGGACGTCCGTAAAAGTGCGTCTTCGGGTATCCGCTAAGGTCATATTTGATATGGTGTTCGAAACAGACCACCACCGGCAGGATGCCGAGAGAGCCGGTGTATTTAAGCATGATCTCAGCGCCCAGCAGCGCATGGCTTTTGATCACGGTAAACTCCTCTTCTGTCAGGCGGCCGGGCTTACGGATGACTTTACGCGAAATATAACTTTTGCCGATGTCATGAAAAAGTGCTGCGATCCCTACGTCCAACATTTCGTCTTTGGCGAATCCGAGCCTGGAGGAAAAATACATGGAGAGTATGGAGACGTTCAGGAGGTGCGAAAAGGTCTTCAAGTCGTAGCGCTTGAGGGTGGCGAAGTTCAGCAGCTCCTGATACCGGCCAAGCAGGTTCTCCATGACCCCGGTAACAGCCAGCTGCAGGCCGAGGCGGTCGATCTCTTTTTCGTTGAGGATCGCCTCGAGAGACTCCCCGACTGTCTTGAGGGATTCCTCATAAATACTTAAATGGCTTATGGCCTTCTCAACCTGTATATCGGCTGCCGTGCCGGATGAGACCCTGATCTTTCCGGCAGAGATATTCTTGACACCCCGCAGCGCCAACTCCTCCTGCGCTTCTTTTTTTAGCTCTTCCTTCGGTGCCACCAAAAAACTGATAAACTCACTCAGCTCTTCCTGATTGAACTCGCGCAGGATCTCGATCCTCTCGATCCCTCTTTGTTTTAGATAGAGGATTGCCGGGCGCACGTTGCGGCTCAGGTCAAAGAATATCTCCTTTTCAAAGGCCAGTTCCTCTCCGACGATGCCGATGACAAGCTCCTTCTTCTCCTCCAGGACCTCTCTGATGCTGGAATAAGCCTTCTCCACCGACTTCTTAAACTGGGGGTGCCAGTCGGGATAGAGCCGGGCTACCTGAAGGGCGCTGATCAGGTCGCGGAATGCGCTCTCTATTTTTTCTTTCAGGCCCATTTCTTAAGCAGCTCCTGTGCTTTCTTCCTGACGCTCCTGCTCCAGAAAAATCCGCCCTTGCTTAACGCCTCTAAGTAAGGCCGGGCGTCCCTGAAGGAAGCATCTTCGATGACCTTTATATTCTCAAGGAGTAATTTATTCTTTTTGCCGAATGGGTTGGGAAGCATAAGGAGTTTCTCCATGGCCTGCCTGCGGCAGTATTCGTCATCGGATAATACCAGCAGGGCCTCTTTCTTCAGAAAGAAGGTTTCATTCTCAAGGACTGAAAAGAGGAACTCTTTATCGGGCTCGCCGGAATTGCGCATGGATCTGAGGATCTCAAGCTTAACCATCGGCATGGAAAGATAAAACATCCCTTCCAGCATCCTTAAGGCCTCCGGAGAACCGATTCGGCCGAGGCTGCGGATGACCTTCTCCTGCAGGTCCGTGTCTGAACGCTTACTTTTAAGCCTTTCCAGGAATAGCGGCTCATCCTGCGGGAAGAATTTCAGCCAGAGCGCTAAAACATGGACATTTACCCTGCCTTCTTCGAATATCTTCTTAAGGTAGGCCCCGGCATCTGAGGCGCTCTTTTTTAGTCTCGTGATAAAATAATCTATCCCGGCTTCAGGCTCTTCGGAAAAAACCGCGTTCTCGGTAAAATCGCCGATATGTTTTTCGATACCTTCAAACATAGGTATCAGCGCGCTGTCAGTTTTCGCCTTCTCATCCAGCACTTCGGCGGCTTTTTTCAGGAACCAGAGGCTCTTTCCCCCGGCCGCCGCAAGACACTCTTTCTCAAGCCGCTCCAGGACCAGGGCCAGGGCTTGCGGATCATCCTCCGCGAGGACCAGGTTAAGCAGGATATAGCGGTAATTCTCCTGTGCCTGGCCTCTGCTGAACTCAAAATGCGCCCCCCCTTCCCTTTCCCCGGAGAGCGAGATCAGGGCGTGGCGGTAGAGCGGCGAAATCTCGGTGCTTTCCGGGCTAAGGAAGAGCTCTTTGATCTTCTTTCTCACCCGGGGGTCGGCCTTTAAGGCAGCCGCCCCTTTTATCTTCTCCGAAAGGGCGGGGGCTACCTGAATATGGGTATCTTCGTCAAATAGCCGGGAGAACAAAGCCAGGCTCTGATAGTTAAAGTTCTCATCCTGGGTAATGCCCCGGATCAATTCTTCGGTCAGATCATCCTTGCCCAGATCCGTGAAAAAATGCCTGATCATCTCCAGGTTCTTTTCTTCGAAGACGCCCTTATCCCTGAGGACCGAACGCAGGAGCTCTCGCGAGCAGGAGTTGAACTTATCGCTGTTTTGCGCCTTAAGATAATCCAGGAAACTGCGCACACTCTTAAGCAGCTCCTCATCCTCAAGGAGGTCCTTTGTCCGGAACTTGCTGATTATATTCTCAAAATTATCCGCGAAATCGCTCAAACGTTGCGCATCGACCTTCTGGACCGCCTCTTTAAAAAGATAGGCCCAGATATCTTTGGCTTCTTCGCCTTCGGAACGCAGAAACTCCGAATAATCAAGCTCCTCGACCGCGATGTGGGGCAAGTCCTGCGAACCCAGAATATTCTGCAGCCCCCCGGCTTTGAGGATCTCCCTTACGGGCAGAGAGACCGCTGCGAAAAAACCCAGAAGCTCCTCTGCGGTGAGGCCGCGCCTGAACTCGACTGACTTGATCTTGCGCAGGTGCCATAATTGGGCAAGGTCGACATAGAGGCCCTGTTTGCGCCAGTGCCTGCCGTCGATAAAAAGGGAGTCGGGAGTGATCCCGATCTTTAACGGTTCAAGGAAGATAAAGATGGGGTCGAACTTCTCTTTAAAGCTCTCTACGGATTTGATGAAGTAGGGGTGCTCTTTCGGGTAGGCAGAGGCATTGTTGAGGACAATGCGAAGGGCTTTGAGAAAATCGATCAGGGCTTCGTCTTTATTCACGGAAGTTATTTTACCTCTAAACTAATCTGCCTGCAAGAATAAATAGGATACGCAGAAGCGCAACCTCATTAAAAACAGAGGCGTTCCCGGTCAAACCCCTGACTAAGAACGCCACTGTCCTTATTATGTTTTAATTCTTAACGGAGCACTACGGCGTGCTCGATTATTTAATAAAGAGCATCTCCCGGTATTTGGGCAGCTCCCAGTGTTCATCAGAAACCACGCTCTCCAGCGCATCCGCATGTTTCCTGATGTGCTCCATAAGGGGCTTGAGCTCCCTGAAGTAGACATCCGCGCGTTTTTCGGCATTCAGTCCCTTAGTGCGCTCAAGAAGCCTCATCATCTCTTTGGTGTTGCGCCGGACATAGTAAATCTTTGCTGCCACATCAGCCAGATGTGCCTTCTGATCATCCAGGGCCGCCTTATCGAGCCTCACTTTCCCTTCCTTTTTCAGGCGCACCAGCTGTGCCAGATTATCGGAGAGCAGCTTCTGATATTCAAGGCCTGCTGGGACTACGCTGGCATTAACCATCTCGTTCAAGGTATTCGACTCGATCTCAAGCGTCAGGTCGTACATGTGGACCCAGATGTGATAACGCGCCAGGATCTCTTCGCGGGAGAAGACCTTATATTTTTCAAAAAGCTTGATATTCTTTTCCTTGGTCAGCGCCTCTAAGGCCTCAGCAGTAGAGGCGACATTGGGAAGGCCTCTTTTCTTTGCCTCTTTCACCCACTCCGGAGAATAGTTGTTTCCCTCAAAGCGGACCTTTTTTGTCTCTTTAAAGACGGTGGCCACGGTCTTAAGGACCCTGGTATTCAGGTCTTTGCCCTGGGCTTTCTGGGTCTGGCCTGCCACATAATCGAGGCTCTCGGCGATTATGGTATTAATTACCGTTAGGGCAGTGGAGATGTTCTGCGAAGAGCCGACAGCGCGGAATTCGAACTTTGTCCCGGTAAAGGCAAAGGGTGAAGTACGGTTCCTGTCCGTGACGTCCTTGTTGAATCTGGGCAGGCGCGCAATCCCCAAGTCAATAATATCCCTCTTTGAGATCCTGGATTTTACGCCCCTCTCGATCATGTCTAGTATCCTGGTCAGCTGGTCTCCCAGAAAAACGCTCATGATCGCAGGAGGCGCTTCGTTTGCGCCTAAACGGTGTTCATTGCCTGCCATGGCGATACTTGCACGCAGAAGGTCGGCATGCAGATATACGGCCCTTAAGACCGCGGCCAAAACTGCCAAGAACTGCAGGTTATCTTCGGGAGTCTCGCCGGGGTTAAGCAGATTATTGCCCTTGCTGTCGGAGAACGACCAGTTAAGATGCTTTCCGCTTCCGTTTATCCCGGCAAAAGGCTTTTCATGCAAGAGACAGATCAGATTGTGGCGTAAAGCCACCTTCTTCATCAGTTCCATCAGAAGCTGGTTGTGGTCCGCGGCAATATTTGATTCTTCAAAGATAGGCGCGAACTCGTACTGGTGCGGGGCGACTTCATTGTGCCGCGTCATTAAAGGAATCCCCAGTTTATAGGCCTCCTCTGCCACTTCAAACATAAAGTTGACTACGCGCTCCTTGATCGTCCCGAAGTACTGGTCCTCAAGCTGCTGGCCCTTTGGTGAGGGTGCGCCGATCAGGGTGCGTCCGGTCAATAAAAGGTCCTGCCTCAAATTATAATAATGCCGGTCGATCAGGAAATACTCCTGCTCCGGGCCGCAGGTAGAATACGCCTTTTTTATGTCCTTATGGCCGAAAAGTTTAAGCAGGCTCACCGCAGATTTACTCAGGGCCTCCTCCGAGCGCAAAAGAGGCAGCTTTTTATCCAGCGCTTCGCCGTGGTAGGAAATAAATATGGTAGGGATGCAGAGGGTCTTTCCCAGGGTACTTTCTATGATAAAGGCGGGGCTTGAAGGATCCCAGGCAGTATAACCGCGCGCCTCAAAGGTGGCGCGGATGCCGCCGGAAGGAAAGCTTGAGGCATCTGGCTCACCCTGGATCAGTTTATCCCCTGAAAATTTCTCAATCACCTTTCCCGGGCCGGCGATAGAGATAAAACTGTCATGCTTTTCCGCGGTCAGGCCGGTCATCGGCTGGAACCAGTGGGTATAGTAGGTAGCACCCTTACTGATCGCCCAGTTCTTCATGGCACCGGCGATCTCATTGGCCTGCTCCAGGGTGATAGTCAGGCCTTCATTCATCCAGCGCTTAAAGGCGCTGAATGTAGCCTTTGAGATGTATCTCTGCATAGTGGCGAGGTTAAAGGTGTTCTCGCCAAAATAAGCGGAAATCTTCTTCGGCATCTTTACCTTTTCCAGCTCCACTGACTTGACCCTGAATAAGAGCTCCTGCCTTAATCCCATATTAGCCTCCTTGAACTTTCCTTCTTCAGGGGTTTATTTTATCATATTTTTCCCTAAAAATAAAAGTGTTCTTTATTCTTTTAATGCTCCAGCCATTTTTTTAACTATCTTGGCAATGGCCAGACACGCCGTCAATCCCGGAGATTCAATGCCTACCAGGTTGATAAAACCTGTAAGGCCCTCCTCAGCTTCATGGCGGATAATATAATCCCGGAAATCTTCTCCCGGGCCCTGCAGTTTTGGCCGGATACCCGAGGTATCGGGAAAAAGGTCGTCTTGTTTGATAAAAGGCAAGAAGCTCTTTACGCTTTCATAGAATTTCACCTTTTTGGATTCATCTATCCGGTAATCTAACTTTTCCACATACTCATCATCCGGCCCAAGCCGCAAACCCCCGGCTAAATCCGGTGTTGCATGTATTCCGAGGCCCGCACGGCCGTGTTTGGGCACAGGATAAACCAGCCGTTTTATTAATTTTGCCCTAGCCAGGTTAACCCGGAAATAATCGCCTTTACAAGGCTTGAGGCGATACTCGTCACTATTTAGCCCAAGGAGGCCTGAGACTTTATCCGAATCCAGGCCTGCAGAGTTAATCAGAATGCGCGTGGAGAATCTAAACGTACCTTCATCTGGGTCTTCTACCGTAAGCTCAAAACCATCTTTGGTCTTCCCTGCGACCATGAACTGCGTATTATAGGCGATTGTCCCTCCGGAATCCAAAAAGTGCTCTGCGAGGCGCTTCATCAGGCTATGCGAATCCAGGATCCCTGTAGAAGGAGAAAAAATGGCTGCTTCTGCCCTGATATTAGGCTCAATGGCCGTTATTTCATTTTTATTCAGCCACTTCAGGTCGCTTACGCCATTCTTAAGGCCCTGCTCAAGAAGCGCTTCTAAATCCGTTACCTCGTCCTTATTAATGGCTACGATCAGCTTGCCGATTTTTTCATGCACGATATTATTATTTTGCAGGAATTCATAAAGCAGCTCTTTTCCTTCGATGCAGGTCTTATGCTTGAAAGAGCCGGTCGGATAATATATCCCGGCGTGGATCACTTCGCTGTTGCGGGAACTCGTCTCCTGACCAAAGGAATGATGCTGCTCAATCACCACGATATCCTTATGGGCCTTAGACAACTCATAAGCTACTGCCAAGCCGACAACTCCGGCACCGATCACAGTAATATTTACCTTTTCCATTAAATGAGCAGACAACTTACGGAACGAGCTTTAGCTGAGTGAACGTAAGTTGTAGCTGCCTCGTTTAATTATATCCAACGTCTGCGAATTTATCCCGAGCGTACGCAGCGGATTTCGAAGAAATCTGCAAGTGTCTACGCGAGGGAGGGATATAGGTTTACTTTATTATTATAACAAAAACTGGTTAAAAAAACAGGGACGGTTCTGAATTTTATTGAACCGTCCCTTATTTTTTTCCCTAGCCAGCTAAGCCGGTAACGGACTTAGACCAATCCCTGGTCGATCATGGCATCGGCGACCTTGACAAAACCGGCGACGTTTGCGCCGTTTACGTAATTGATGTAGTTTCCTTCCTTGCCGTACCTGACGCACTGTTCATGTATTGCGACCATGATCCCGTGGAGCCTCTCGTCGACCTCTTCGCGCGTCCAGGAGAGCCGCATGCTGTTCTGGGACATCTCAAGGCCGGAAGTAGCCACGCCGCCGGCGTTAGCCGCTTTACCGGGAGCATAGAGGATCTTGGCTTTCTGGAAGACCCTTACCGCTTCCGGGGTAGAAGGCATATTCGCGCCTTCTCCGATTGCGATGCAGCCGTTCTTAACCAGGGCCTCTGCGTCTTTTTCGTCTATCTCGTTCTGGGTGGCAGAAGGAAAAGCGATGTCGCATTTGACTTCCCAGGGTTTTTTGTTTTCGACATATTTGCACTTGAACTCATCTGCGCAATCCTTGATGCGTCCGCGCCTGACATTTTTCAGGTCCATGACGCAGGCCAGCTCCTTCTTATCTATCCCGCCTTCATCATAGATGAACCCGTTAGAATCGGAAAGAGTGACTACTTTTGCCCCCAGCTGCTGCAGCTTTTCCACGGTGTACTGGGCTACATTGCCGGAACCGGAGACTGCGCAGACCTTGCCTTCAAGCTTCTCCCCTCTTGTCTTTAACATCTCCTGCACAAAATAAACGCAGCCATAGCCGGTTGCTTCCGGCCGGATAAGGCTGCCGCCCCAGTTCAGGCCTTTTCCGGTGAGCACTCCGGTAAACTCATTGCGCAGCCTCTTATACTGGCCGAACATGTACCCGATCTCGCGTCCGCCTACCCCGATGTCTCCGGCAGGCACGTCAGTATCCGGGCCGATATGCCTGAATAACTCGGTCATGAAACTCTGGCAGAACTTCATCACCTCGTTATCGGATTTGCCTTTGGGGTCAAAGTCAGAACCGCCTTTCCCGCCGCCCATAGGAAGGGTGGTGAGGCTGTTCTTGAACACCTGCTCAAAAGCCAGGAACTTGAGGATCCCCAGGTATACGCTCGGATGAAAACGGATCCCGCCTTTATAAGGGCCGATGGCGCTGTTCATCTCGATGCGGAATCCGCGGTTGACCTGGACCTCTCCCTTGTCATCCATCCAGGGCACGCGAAACATGATCACCCTTTCCGGCTCGACTATGCGCTCAAGGATCCTCTCTTTCTGGTATTTGGGGTTCTTTTCGATATAGGGCATTATAGACTCTACGACTTCCTGCACTGCCTGATGGAACTCCGGCTCTCCCGGATTCCTTGCGGTAACTTTCTCCATGAACTCTTCGATCTTCTTTGTCATTTTTCTCCTCCCAGACTGACTTTGTCTTTTCTATCCGCCTGCACTTTAGGCAGGATAAGGATGATCCATCCTGTTATTTAGTTTCCAGGTATTTGATAATCGCCTCTGAAGCCTTCTTGGCCATTCCCATAGCCTCAATAACCGTTCCTTCGCCTCCCACAATATCCCCTCCGGCATAGACACCCTTAATAGAGGTCTCCATGGTTTCGGGATCCACCACCAGGTCGCCGTACTTATCTGTCTTAAGTTCCGCAGTAGCCTTGGTCAGCACCTCATTAGCCTTAAGGCCGATGGCAATAACTGCCAGGTCGCAATTCGCCTCAAAGTCGCTCCCTTTTATGGCTATGGGCCTTCTCCTTCCGGACTCATCCGGCTCTCCCAATTGGCACTGAAGGCAGGCAAGCTTCTGCACGAAACCGGCGTCATTGCCGATAAACTCTTCCGGCTGCACCAGAAACCGGAAAATTATCCCCTCTTCCTTGGCGTGTTCGATCTCAAGGCGCCTGGCCGGCATCTCTACCTCTGTACGGCGGTAAAACACCGAGGTATCGGGAGTGATCCCGTTCATCTTCTGCAGCCGCAGCGCTGCCCTTGCCGCATCCATCGCGGTATTGCCGCCACCGATCACTATTATCTGCCTGCCTATATTGATGGGAGTATGGGACTCGGGGAACTTGAACGCAGACATCAGGTTCACCCTGGTCAGGAACTCGTTGGCAGAATAAACATTGCAGAGGTTTTCTCCCTTGATCCCTAAAAAACCCGGAGTACCTGCGCCAAGCCCGAGAAAAACGGCAGAAAAACCCTCTTTGAAAAGCTCATCCAGGGTCTTAGTCCTGCCGATGATCACATTCGGGATGAGCTCTACGCCTAATTTCTTCAGATAATCTATCTCGTAGTCCAGGATGTTGCGCGGAAGGCGGAAAGGCGGGATACCGTAACGCAAAACCCCTCCCGGCTTATGCAGCGCCTCAAAGACCACTACCTTCACTCCGCGGCGAGCAAGTTCTCCGGCGCAGCAAAGGCCTGCGGGCCCTGAGCCGACTACCGCCACCTTGAACTTAGCGAGCTTTTCGTCTCTTTCTATCGGGGCCTCCAGGGCCTTCTGCATGCCGTAGTCGCCGACGAAACGCTCCAGGAAGTGGATATTGATGGATTCTTCGGAACAGAAAGGCGAACCCTTCTTAGTCAGGACGCAAGTCTTGCGGCACTGATACTCCGCAGGGCAGACCCTGCCGCAGATAGAGGCAAAATCATTTTTCTGGCGGATGGTAAAATATGCCCCCCCGTAATCCTTGTCTACGATCTGCAGGATGAACTTTTTGATGTCTATCCCTACGGGGCAGCCGGCAATACAGGCAGGATTCTTGCACCGGAGGCAGCGCTTTGCCTCGGCAAGCACCTGCTCTTCGATGTAGCCGAGGATCACTTCATCAAAGCTTTTTATGCGTTCCTGCGGGCTTAATTCTTTAGGTTTCTGCGGTCTTTCTCTCATTTTCCTTCAACCCAGCATACTGCATACAGCCTACTGCATACTATCGTATAACTTGCAGATGTGCTTTTCTTTATCCTCATAGACCCGGTTTCTCTTCTCCAGCTCTTCCCAGTCCACGTCGCTACCGTCAAACTCCGGGCCGTCGATGCAGCTGAACCTGGTCTGGCCTGCCACATGCACGCGGCAGCATCCGCACATGCCGGTGGCATCCACCATCAGGGCATTCAGGGAGACGATGCTTCTGACGCCGAGTTCAGCGCTCACCTTGGCGGCCCGCTTCATCATCGGGATCGGGCCTACGGCATACACCAGGTCATATTTTGTATTTTTTAGCAGCTCTGCCAGAACTTCCGTGGTAAAGCCTTTTCTTCCGTAAGAGCCGTCGTCAGTAGTGACACAAAACTCATCGGATGCCTCTTTCAGCTCATCCTCCAGGATCAAAAAATCTTTGTTCCTGGCCCCGATAATGGTGGCAATGCGGTTACCTGCCTTCTTAAAGGCCCTGGCTACCGGCAGGATCTCCGCGATCCCCACCCCGCCGCCGATAAGGATGATCTTGCCGTAGTTCTTAATCTCGGTGGGGTGTCCCAGCGGTCCTACCAGCGCGTATAAAGAATCTCCGGCATTGAGCCTGCCCAGGAGCCGGGTGGTAAAGCCTGCCTCCTGGAAGATCAGGGTGATCGCGCCTTTTGCTTCGTCCTTATCCACGATGGTCAGAGGCACCCTTTCCCCCTCTTCGGAGCCCATCAGCGCCACAAACTGGCCGGGTGAGGCCTTTGCGGCAATATCCGGCGCAAGGACGTCCAGCCGGGTGATCTTCATGCCCCCTGTATCTGTTAAAACCTGCTTGTTTAGTATCTTCATTTGCACCGCCAAAAATAAAGCGCCCTTTCTTCATCAGGCATAGGGCCGGATAAAGAAAGGACGCCTTTGTCCTTCCAAAATTATGAATAGTATATTAACACAACGGGTCTTCTTGTCAAGTAATTTTAAGTTATTACTTTTTGTCCGGCGCGCCGTCAAAATAGCGGTAGTTATGAGAAGAAAAACCGCTCTCCTTTTGCGGCTCATAGGAAGGGAGACTATCTTCCGGGGAAATGCTCTCGTTATATTGCGCGGCCTCCTCAGTAGTATCTTCTAATTGCTGGGAGTAATCCAGGTATTCCAGCGTCCGGTCAATAGAACCGAGCGTAGGCTCAGGATAGAGCCCGGGACTGGATAAAGGCGCGGAATTGATGTTCGGTGTATTGGTCATATTGTTAAAAGCGCTGGTTGCGCTATTTATGCCCTGCATCTCGTTTTGGACGGTGTTGTAGATAAAAGGAATGGTGACCAGGCTAGTGGTGCCGCCTCCGGAACGGTCTCTGCCGCCGGCAAAACCGGGGCTAAACGCCAGAGAAATAAACAGCACGGAGAGAATGAAGCTTTTCATTTTTTCTCAGGATCCTCCGCAGAAAGAATACCATCTCCTGCCGGCAAATGCAATAGCCATAAGGGCCGGCTCTGAAAGCGTTTTCGAACCGGTTTTTAAGCTTTTTTCGCCTTGATATCCCTGGCCAGGATTATGGCTTCGGCGACTTCGCGCATGGACTTACGCAGGTCCATGCTCTGTTTCTGGATGAGCCGGTAGGCATCGGCAGGTGAAATATCCGCTTCCTGGGAGAGTATGTCTTTGGCGCGCTCAACGAGCTTGCGCGTAGTCAGGGCCTCTTCTGCCGAACGCGCCCTTAAGTCCAATTCCGCGTTCTCAATGGCAATGGCAGCCTGATTCGCCAGGGCGATCAGGATATCCAGCTCGGGCTTGGTGAACTTGTGCTTCTTGGAAGTATAGCAGTTCAGCACCCCGATGACCCTCCCCTTTACGGCAAGCGGAACGCTGGCCAGGGAGCAGAGCCCTTCTTTTTCGGCGATATCCAGGTTCAGATACCGCGCATCCTCCTTCACATCCGGGACTACGATGGGCTTATTCTTAAGCGCCACCCCACCGGAGATCCCCTCGCCTAATTTGACGTTGGGCTTCTTGTTGTATGCTTCGGAGACAGACTGGGTCGCCCTGATCACCAGCTCTTTCTTTTCGGGATCAAGAAGCATCAGGGATAAGACCTTGGAGTTCATGATCTCGGCAGTGACCTGTACAATGAGGCGCAGAAGCTCCTCTAAGTATAGCCCCGAAGTAATCAGGTTAGCTACCTTGGAGAGGGCCTCGATCTGCTTTACATAAAGCTCGTAGCGGGACTTCTTCTGTTTCGGCATCGCCTTTAATTTTTCTTAAGGAACCTTGCCATCCTCACCAGGGCCTCTTTGAGGTTTTCATAACTCGAGGCGTATGAGATGCGCACGTAATCCGAGAAGTCTTTACCGAATGCCGAGCCCGGCACGACTGCTACCTTCTCTTTCTTAAGCAGCCCCTGGGCAAACTCCATATCCGTCATGCCGGTCTTTTTCAGGCAGGGAAAGGCGTAAAACGCGCCTTGCGGCTTTTCGCAGGAAAGGCCGAGCCTATTCAGCCCGTCAATGACCAGTTCCCGGCGCCTGCGGTACTCCCGTTTCATCTCTTCCACGGATTTCCTGCCGGAGACAAGAGCCTCACAGGCTGCCATCTGGCCGGTGATCGGAACGCACATGATGGTGTACTGGTGGATCTTGGTCATCGCGGCAATTATCTCTTTCGGCCCGCAGGCAAAGCCTACTCGCCAGCCGGTCATAGCATAGCTCTTGGAGAAACCGTCCAAATATAAAGTGTTCTCCCTGGCACCGGGAAGCGTAGCAAAGGGCGTATGCTGGAAATCATAAGTCAGGTCTGCGTAGACCTCGTCGGTGATGCAGAAAATATTACTCTTAAGGCAGACACGGCTGAGCTCTTTCAATTCATTCCTGGTATAGGTGACACCCGTCGGATTAGAAGGGTAATTCAGGATCAATGCCTTGGGCCTGGCATCGATGTGCTCTTCTAAAAGCTTAGGGGTGAGCTTAAAACCGCTCTTCCTCGTATTTATATATATGGGCACTCCTGCGGTAAGTTCGGTGACCGGGCCGTAAGAAACGTAGCTGGGTATGGGGATAAGGATCTTATCTCCCGGATTGATCAGGGATCTAAGCGCCAGGTCCACGCCTTCGCTCACCCCTACCGTGATCAGGATCTCTTCTTCGGGGTCATACTCAAGGCCGAACCTCTGCTTAAGATACCGGCTGATCCCCAGCCTCAATTTATAGAGGCCCTTGTTGGATGTGTATGAGGTAAAACCCTCTTCCAGGGAGTAAATCCCTGCCTCGCGGATCTGCCAGGGGGTGACAAAATCCGGCTCACCCACGCCAAGGGAGATCACATCCTTCATCCCGAGCACCAGGTCAAAAAAGACCCTGATGCCGCTAGGCTGCATATCTTCCACTTTTTTAGCAACCAGGCTTTTTTTGGTCATTTCCCTTCCACCCTGACTACTGTCTACAATCAACTAATACGATATGGCGATTCTCTTATTCTCTTCCCTCTGCTTAAGGATCACCCCGTCTTCCTTATATTTCTTCAGCAAAAAATGCGTGGCTGTGCCCCGGACATTCTCCAGGGGCGCTAATTTTTCCGCTACGAACTGGGCCACGGTGTGCAGATTCTTTCCTTCGACGATCAGGAGCAGGTCATAGGTCCCGGAGATCAGGTAGCAGCTTGAGACTTCAGGATACGCATAGATGCGCTCGGCGATCTTGTCAAAGCCGAGGTCCTTTTGCGGCGTGACATTCACCTCGATCAGGGCCCTGACCTCCGACTCGGTATCCTTGGCCAGCTCCTTGTTTATCACTGCCTTATATTTTAAGATTACCCCTTCCTTCTCGAACTTTTTTATCGCCTGTTTCACTGCATCGGGCTTTTTCTTAAGCATCTTGGCGATGTCTTCTACGGGCGTGCGCGCATCCTTCTCTAATATTTCAAGTATCTCCTCCATCTTTTACCTCCGTCTTATAAATAACAAACCTTGGGCCCCTGGCGTTTATGTTCAGAGCACTGCATCATCTTCTTTACCTTTTTAACTTTCAGCCGGGAATAAATCTGCCTCCGCCCCTTCTCCATTCGCTCCAGGATATCATCCAATTCATTATAAGTTACCCCCATTTCGCCTTCGTCAGTCTGGCCCGGCCAAAGGCCAGCTGTAGGCGGCTTGGTAATAATGTGGGTGGGGATCTTCAATTCTTTCGCCAGTTTTCTGACCTCTTTCTTGTACAGGTCTCCGAGGGGCAGAATATCCGTCGCCCCGTCGCCATGCTTGGTGAAATATCCTACAGCAATCTCGGATTTATTCCCTGTACCGCAGACTAAATAGTTGAGTTTATTGGCGAAATAATAAAGAGTTGCCATCCTCAGGCGCGGCTTTAGATTGCTCCTGGCTAATTTTCCCGCAGGAGGCAGGACCTTCAGAAAATCGCCATAGATCCTTGAAAGATCGATGATTTTTGCCTTAATGCCTAATTTTTTTGCCACAAGCTTCGCATCCTCCAGGTCCCGGGGATGGCTGTGGATAGGCATCATCAGGGCAAGGACCCTGCTTCTTCCCGCTGCTTCTTTTGCAAGGCTTGCGACTACAGAAGAGTCCACCCCGCCGGAAAGCCCAAGGACAATACCTTTTGTCCCGGATTTTTTTACCTCATTTTTTATCCAGCGGATGATCCTTGCCTTCATTTAAATTCCCTTCAGTACCGGTCGAGGATAATATAAGTAATAATACATTAAATCAGTGCGGGGGTCAAGGAGATACTAGAGGCCTAAAAGAGGAGTTTGATCTTGGTCCCGAGGACGTTTATGCGCGGCCA
>VGKG01000008.1 GCA_016867115.1 Candidatus Omnitrophota bacterium
TTCACCGTGGATGCCACCAAGCCCTATGACGCAGGCACAGGCGCTAATGTCACCGGAAGATTCTTAAGCGGGGTGATCGGCCTGGATGATTGCACGCTCTCAGGCGGCACTGCCGATTACGCCTCAAAGAACGTGGGTAATGGGATCACCGTCTCTTTAGCCGGCGCCACCTTGGCCGGTGCAGATAAAGATAACTATAATCTCACTAGCGTCACTGACACTAGCGCCAATATCACGCCAAAAGATATCACCGGAAGTTTCACCGTGGATGCCACCAAGCCCTATGACGCAGGCACAGGCGCTAATGTCACCGGAAGATTCTTAAGCGGGGTGATCGGCCTGGATGATTGCACGCTCTCAGGCGGCACTGCCGATTACGCCTCAAAGAACGTGGGTAATGGGATCACCGTCTCTTTAGCCGGCGCCACCTTGGCCGGTGCAGATAAAGATAACTATAATCTCACTAGCGTCACTGACACTAGCGCCAATATCACGCCTAAGCAATTGACGGTAACTGGAATTGCTGCGGACAATAAGGTGTATGACGCCACTACTAACGCGGTCATTAATATTTCCGGCGCTGTGCTTTCAGGCGTAGTTCCAGGCGATACGGTCAACTTAAGCACCGCGGGCGCAACTGGAACATTTGCGGATAAGAATGCCGGTATAGGTAAGACTGTGGATATTTCCGGCCTTTCCCTCTCCGGGGCAGATAGCGGCAATTATAACCTGACTTCAACCAGCGCAACCGCCACCGCTGATATTACTCCTGGAACTCTTACCGTTACTGCCACCGGAGAAAACAAGGTCTACGACGGCACCACCACTGCCACGGTCACTTTATCAGATGACAGGATCGCCGGCGACGTGCTCACCGACAGCTATGTTAGCGCTACCTTTGCCGATACAAACGTCGGAACCGGCAAGACGATCACCGTAACCGGTATTTCCATCTCAGGGGCGGATGCAGGAAATTATCTATTAAGCTCGACCACCGCAATCGCCTTCGCTGATATCGCCGCAAGGCCGGTTCCGCCTGGAGACCCTACGCGCGCGAACTATCCTTACGCGGACATCCCGTACTGGGAAGACTATCTGCGCATTCAGTATTATTTCCAGATGCTCTTCCGCAGCAGGATCTACCTGGCACCGAGCCTTGGCGAGCAATTCGGCTTCGACATGGATTTCATTTTTGAGGAAGGGGAGATTAAGTTTAAGCGGTTGTAAATAAAAAGGCTTCTTACCTTAGATCTTAGGTAAGAAGCCTTGTGTTTGTTGTGGAGTGATTACTTTACTGCGCCGGAGACTCTTCCAGCGCTTTTTTCATTTCTTCCTTACGCAGGCGCTCTTCTTCTTTCTGCTGAAGTTTGAGCTGGCGCTCGCGCTCTTTCTGGGCTCTTTTCTCAGCAGCTTCTGCTTCTCTTTCCTGGCGTAAAGCTTCTTTGCGGGCTATCTCTTCCTGGCGCTTGGCATCGGCCTCAGCGCGCTTTTGCGCTGCTGCCTCTTCCTTCTGCTGGCGCAGCGCTTCCTTGCGGGCCAATTCTTCCTGGCGTTTGGCTTCAACTTCGGCTTTCTTCTCGGCTGCCGCAGCTTCTCTTTCCTGTTTCTCTATCTCCCTCTGCTGAAGAAGTTCCTGGCGCTTCGCTTCGGCTTCTGCCTTCTTCTGGGCTGCGGCTTCTTCCTTTGCTTTGCGCGTTTCTTCCCGGCGGGCTAATTCTTCTTGTCTTGCCTTTTCTTTTTCTTCTGCGCTAAGGCGCTTCTCTTCGGGTTGCTCTGCAGCCTTCTTTGCGCGCTCCTCTTCCCGTTGAGCGAGCTCCTGCTGACGCTTAGCCTCAGCTTCAGCTTTCTTCTGAGCAGCTGCTTCTTCTTTCTGCTTACGTAAAGCTTCCTTACGCGCTAATTCTTCCTGGCGGGCCTTTTCTTTTTCTTCTGCGCTAAGGCGCTTCTCTTCGGGTTGCTCTGCAACCTTCTTGGCGCGTTCCTCTTCCCGTTGTGCAAGTTCTTCCTGGCGCCTGGCTTCGGCTTCGGCTTTCTTCTGCGCCTGGTTGATGTAACTGCGCATCTGGGGGTCCTTGGAAACCTCCAAGGCCTTATTCCATGCCTCTTTCGCCTCTTTGAGTTTGCCTGCCGCATATAGGACATTGCCCTGCTCAAAATACTCGCGGATCTGGGATTCACGCGACTGGTTCTCTATCTCTAAGTTGACCCGCTTAAGGTTCTTTTCTGCCTCCTGCAATAACTGCTTCAGGCTCATATTATAATCCGGCATCACCTTGCCCACTACTTCGAGGCTGACCTCGCCGGTATCCTTCTTTTCATCAGAGATGACCCCGCCTGCCTCCTCCTCCGGCGCAGAACTCTCCAGGCTGGCGCTCTCCTGAGTCTTTTCCTCAGCAGACAGATCAGCGTTCAAAATAAAAACTAACCCCAGGGTCAGCATTATCCCAAGAATGTATTTTGACTTCTGCATTTATTCCTCCTAAAATATTTAAAGATTATTCCGGACTAGAATTCCAGGATAAAGGGTTTGGGAATAGCCCCGTCGGAAATCTGCTGCCAGAGCTTCTTGGCGTCTTCGGTCCTGCCTTCCTGCTCAAACTTTTTGGCCAGCTTCTCTTTTGTTTTTAGCTCTTTCTGCTGCGTAAGGCAGGCGCGGGCATATTCTTCGGCTTGTTGAAGCAGGGATTTACCGATCGAATCTATCTTTTCATAATACGCTTTGCATTCCTTCAATTGATTCTTCTGTTCGCAGGCCCTGGCCTCATCCATATAACCGTAAAGCTTCTTTCTTACGGCACTCCCCGGACGGATCAATTCTTCATCCAGCAGCCTCTTTGCCCACTGCTTGATATTCTCTTCTTCGTTAAGCTTGGTGATGCGCTCGATCTCTTCGGGAAGCCGCTCCTGGAAATCTACAGAAATATGAAAACGCGACCTTCCGGCCTCGGTGATCGGCCGGTTAGCCGCAAGGGGAAAGCCCCACTCAAGCCGCACCAGGGCCTGGTTATAGAGGCTGAAACGCAGCCCTGCTCCGGCAGCCAGCATGTTCACCCGGCTTCTTTCCCTGCCGCTAGTCTCGCTCTCTAAGGGGCCGCGGCGCTGTCCCCAGCCGTAATCTACAAAGAGTACACCGGTAGTCTGGTCTTTGAGGGATTTTTCCGCGTAAGGCAGGTGCCAGCTCGACGGGACGAAAAAGGCCGGGATCAATAATTCGACGCTGTCGGTTACCGCGCTATCTGCCAGGTAATCGCCGGCAGGATAACCGCGCACCGAATCAATGCCGCCTAAACTGAACTCTTCCTGGGGCGTGAGCTTCTCGCTTGCCCACTGGCCCTTGACCTTGATGTTCGCCTGCAGGCCAAGCGGCAGGGATCTTCTATGCTGAATGCCTAAAGTGGCCTTGGTAAAGTCCGGATGCGCTCCCCTTGAGGCAAAGGGGTTGTACATCTTGCTTGCGCCAAAGGCCTTCACCCCGCGGGCGATTTCCGGGGAGATCGTCGTCGTAGCGCCAAAATCGCGGCGCACGTAGCTTCCGCCGAGGGTGAAGATACGCAACCTGTCCTTATTATATACCGGCTCGCCCGAGGCGATCCAGGTGACCTTATCCTTGGCGTCAAAACCCACATAGATCTCTCCGATGTATTCGTCTTTTTTATAAAGGTCCTGGTGCAGGGAGACGCTGGAGTTCTTGGCGTTAGATTCGATCCCGAAGACAGAGAACTCCTTTCCGGGGATGGAGACACTGCGGCTGTAGCCGTAAAGCAGCGTCGTGCCGTAAGGCGTGACCGGAAGGCTGTGGTAGAGATAAAACCCGTTAAAGGCCCGGCCGGAATTGTAGCCGCCCATCAAAGTGTCGTCAAGCCCGAGGAAATTATTCATCCTTGCGCCGTAACCCTGGCGGGTCTTTCCGGTTGAGACTACGCCTTCGTGGTCAAAGGTATAAGTAAGGTGGGCCGGCAGGCTCGTCTCGGGAGTAAGGTAGATATCGGTAGTCCCGGGCTTTTTCCCGGCGTGCAGCGCAGCCTTTACCTCGCGGTCGGGGTTCTTGTTCATCATCTGGATGCTGCGCGAGATCTTGTCGTAACGCAGGACCTCGCCCGGCAGGATCTTCCAGTAGTAATAGAGGCGCTTCTTGCTGAAATAGCGGGCATCCTGGGCCTGCAGCTCGCCCATCTTTGCCTCCACCACCTGCAGGGTCACCGTGCCTTCGGCTATCTCCTGGGGCACGACAAAGACCGCGGCGATCACGCCCCGGCGCAGGTACTCTCTTTCGATCTCTTTGGAGAGGACCTCCAGTTCGCTTAAGCCGACTTCCCGGTTTTCATATTTCTGGACGATCGAGGCGAAATCCTCAGGGGAGAAACTCTGCATCCCGGCGAGATTGATCTTTTTGACGAAGAACTTTTCCTCTTCAGGGGAGACCGGCGCCTCTTCCGGCTCGACTACGGCGGGCTTTTCACGGGGCTGTGCCCCGCGCTCCCTTATCCTTTCTTCTCTCTCCCGCTGCAGCTCGTCAATCCCGGAGGTGGCCCGCTCTACTGCCGCAGGCGGAGGCTGGGAATAGAGAGGATTGCCGGATAATAAGACAAAAATAGAGATAATCAGTCCCTTACTTATTTTCATTTCTATAAGCGTTATAATGAATTACGACAATTTTACTATTGTAATATATGATATAGAAGAAAAACTCTTTTGTCAATAAGAAAGTGCTTTTACCTTGACAAAGACGCACTTTGCGTATTATAATTGCCTTAAATTAGGCGGTTGCTTTTTAGGCTTATTTGAGGTATACTTAATTAGGAGGTGAAAAATGAGGTTAGTCGGCGTAATCTTAATTCTGGGCCTGGTCCTGGGCGTAACCGCCCTGGGGCTGGCGGAAAACGTAAAAAGGGTAGCCAGTATTATGGAGTTTCAAGGCACGGTAGAAGTGAAAATGGGCAAAGCTGCCTGGCAGTCAGCGCAAAAAGGCATGACTTTGAACCCCGGCGACATGATCCGCACCAAGAAAAACTCCTTTGCGCTTCTGAATGTGGACGGCAAGGCTGAGACTGCTACTGTTGAAGTAAAGGAGAACAGCCAGGTGAAACTCTCCGAGCTCCTGGAAAACAAGAAGGACGGCACGCAGTCCACGCTTCTTGACTTGGCCCTGGGCAACATCCTGATCAAGGCAAAGAAGCTGCATTCAGAGAAGTCGAAGTTCGAGGTGAAGACCCCGACTTCCATTGTCGCGGTAAGAGGCACCACTTTCTCCGTCGCGGTTGAAGCTATAGAATAACTTTGAAATTCCAAAAGACCCTAATCGTCAATCTGGCGTTCGCTCTTCTGGGCGCAACGCTGATTTTCTTTTTTTCCCAAAAGGGCCTCCTTGATTATCTGAAGCTTTCCGCTTTGGACTTTTCCTTCAATCTCAGGGGGCCCATTTCTTATAATCCCCGCATAGTCATCATTGAGATCTCCGATTCAGACATCATCTCTGTCGGCCGCTGGCCGTGGGAGAGGAAGTGGCTGTCCGCCCTCACCAGGGCCCTGTCGGAACTTGGGGCAAAATACGTCTATTATGATATCATACTCTCCGAGGCCTCAAGGGAAGAGGACGACTCCCTGCTTGAGGAAGCGCTAAAGGCAAGCCACAATGTATACCTGCCCTTTGCCTTCCAGAACGAAGCCCATAATTATAAGGATGCCCTTATCCCCATTAAGAGGTTCTCATCTTACATACAAGGTACCGGCGCCACTAATATCTACCCGGATATTGACGGCACCATCCGCCGGGTACCGTTAATCTTTCGGGATAAAGAAAAGGTCTATCCGCACGCCGCTCTCCAGATCGCCATGGATTATGCGGGCCTGAAGATCCGGGAGATCGATCCGCGTTTTCTCCTTCTCTCCGGCCCCAAAAACGAAACAGTCAAAGTCCCCCTGATCAAAAAGAACACCTTCCTGATCAACTGGACGGGAAAGTGGCAGAACACCTTCAAACACTACGGTTTCCTGGACGTATTAGCTGCTTATAAAGACTTTCTGGACCATAAGACGCCCCAGGTCCCCATCTCGGATTTCCGTAACAGCATCTGCCTGGTGGGCCTGACTGCTATCGGCCTATATGATATAAAGCCCATACCCCTGCAGCCGGAATACCCGGGAGTAGGCGTGATCGCCAATACCTTAAGCGACCTGCTGGATAAGTCTTTTCTCTTTGATGTGCCGGACTGGATCAACGTGCTTCTTCTCTTTCTGCTTGCGCTCATGCCGGCCTTTCTTATTTCCGGGGAAAAACCCTTTAAAGAGACGCTGGCGGTATTCCTGCTTGCCTTTGCCTTTGTCGGAGTCAACGCCCTGCTTTTTAGAAGAGGGATACTGCTGGACTTTTCGCTGCCGCTTCTGGGCCTGGTGTTGAACGGCTCAGTGGTGGGGATCTATAACTTCATCCGTGTCGCGGTTGAACGGCAGAACTTTTTCAATATGGCGGTCACCGACGGCCTCACCGCCCTCTTCAATATCCGCTATTTCAAGATGCTCCTGGATACCGAGATCATCATGGCGCGGGCTGACCGGACCAAGATCTTCAGCATCGTCATGACTGACATTGACCACTTCAAGAAGTTCAACGACACCTACGGCCATCAGGTCGGAGACCTGGTGCTCAAAGAGGTGGGGGCGGCTTTAAAAAATTCCGTGCGCACCTCGGATATTGTGGCCCGCTACGGCGGAGAAGAAATGATCCTGCTCTTAAGGGGCTCCATCCTGAAAGACGCCCTCAATATTGCGGAGAAACTGCGTAAATCCATCGAGAACACCCTCATCAACGACCAGCAGAATACCTACCGGGTAACGGTAAGCTTCGGCGTGGCAGAGTTTAGAGGCGATGATACTGCTGAAAGCCTGATCAAGCGCGCTGACGAAGGCCTTTATAAAGCCAAACAGCAGGGCCGCAACCGCGTCTCTTCCGTCGAAATAAAATAGGGACACCCTTAGCTTTGGCTCAAAGGGTGTCCCTGAGTTCGAGGAGGTCGCCTTCCTGAGTCCGGCTTTCGCGGATGGCTCCGGCAGGAAGCTCGATGGTGTAGGTGGCAGCGAAATAGACGGCTGAGAGCCGCCAGGGCTTTACCTCAGGCAGAGCCCTGACTACGCGGTTATTCTTATCCATAAATAGGACATCTATAGGAAACTGCATAAAGAAGGTGTGAATCGAATTACAGGGCCGGATTACCAGGGCCTGACCCTTGTTTAGGCCCTTCCTTCCCAATAAACCTTTCACCCGACGCAGAGTCGTATCCGCAATTTCTACCTGAGTAGCTAAGATAGTAGCCTTTGATTTATTGGTAACCTGCATTTTTTATGGAGGGGGTCCCCTAAACCTTGAAGGTGTTTTCCGGAAGCGCTATGCCTTTGATCCTGATCTCATCCAGGAACGTAGGCACGAATCCGGTGGGCTGGAAGCTCCCGATGACGTTGCCCTGGGTATCGGTCCCGGTCTGCTTAAAGGTGAAAATATCCTGCAGGTTGATGTGCACCTCGTCCTTCATGCCGGTCAGCTCGGTGACCTGAATCACTTTACGGCTTCCGTCGGAAAGGCGCGCGGTATGCACGATCATATCAAGGGCTGAGGCGATCATCTCGCGGATAGCCCTGATGGGCAGCTCCACTCCGGACATCAGGATCATGGAGTCAAGGCGGGTTAAAACGTCCTGGGTGGAATTGGCGTGTATCGTGGTCATGGAGCCGTCGTGCCCCGTGTTCATGGCCTGGAGCATATCCAGGGTCTCTGCACCGCGGCACTCGCCGATGACGATCCGGTCGGGGCGCATCCTCAGGGAGTTGCGGAAGAGGTCGCGGATAGTGATGGCGCCCTTTCCTTCGATGTTTGGCGGGCGGGATTCAAGGCGCACCCAGTGCTCCTGCTTCAGGCGCAGTTCCGCGGCGTCTTCGATAGTGACGATGCGTTCGTTTGCCGGGATGAATGCTGAAAGGACATTCAAGACGGTGGTCTTTCCCGAACCCGTGCCTCCTGAGACGATGATATTCTTCCTGGTCATGATGCAGGCGCGCAGGAAATCGCTCATCTCCGGGGTCAGGCTGCTTAAGCGGATGAGGTCATCGACATTGAGGCGCTCGCGGCCGAACTTACGGATGGTGAGCGTCGGCCCGGTAAGGGATAACGGCGGGATGATCGCATTCACGCGCGAGCCGTCGCGCAGGCGCGCATCCACCATAGGCACGGATTCGTCGATGTGCCGGCCCAGGGGCGCGATGATCCTCTCAATGACCTGGCGCACCTGGTCGTTAGAGATGAAACGCTTGGGGGTAAGGGTGATCTTGCCGCGCTTCTCGATATAGATCTGGTTCTTATTGTTCACCATGATATCCGAGATCTCAGAGTCATTGATCAGGTCTTCCAGCGGCCCGAAGCCTAAAGCCTCGTCCGAAATCTCTTTTACCAGGCGCTTACGCACCTCATAGGAAGCCAGGAAGACCCCGGTCTCTTCAGCCAGGGCATTGGCAATGGCGGTCTCGGTCTTTTCGCGGATCTCTTTTACCTTGACCGGGTCATTCATATCTATTTCCAGGTGCTTAAGGTCAAGTTTTTCAATGAGTTTCTGATGCACGCGTTTTTTAAGCTCAATGATCTCGTCGGTCTCCTTCTCCGCCGCCTCTCCTTCTACAAAAGGCTGCTGCGTCAGTTGGAATTTTTCCCAAAACTCCCCTTCCTTGACCAAAAGTGATTCTTCGGCAGAGGCGGCTATCTCCTGGCGCGCCAGGAAGAGGTCCTTTCTCGTCAACATATCTTTTTCCAGCTGCCGGATGGCCTTAGCAGAGCCGCTACCGGGGCTATCAATCACCAGCGGCACCCCGCGGTTTAAGGACATACCCACTACCTTTCCTTCCGAGGGCATGCGGCAGATAATCTCGCAGGGCACAGCCGCAGAGACCTCCTGCCAGCTCACTCCGCCCACGCTCTGGGAGCGGTTCAGGATGATCTTTACCATATTCAAAGGTATGCGCAGGGTCTGCAAAGTATCCAGCGCCCATTTGGTCTGATAAACCGATAAGACGTCGGGAGTGACTACAAGGAGGATAAGGTTGGTGTGGTTAAAGACGGCAAAGAGGGTCTCGGTAAAGGCCTTGCCGGTGTCTACGATGATAAAGTCATAATCGTTTTCCAGCCGGTTAAGCACGCTCTTGATCTTGGCCGCATCCAGATATGATGCCTGGCGGGGGCTTAAGACCCCGGGCAGAAAATCTATCCCGTAATTCTCAAGGCGCAGGGCATAATCTTTCGGGGATACGCCTTCGGCATTCTTTTTGAGGCCTTCGGCAAAATCCAGCATGGACTTCTTAGGGGCTGCCCCCAGCATCCTGGCCATATCTCCGACTGCCAGGATATCCAGGTCAAGCAGCGCCACCCGCTTTCCGGCAAAGTGGCCCAGGTCCACGGCGAGGTTAGTGGCAAAAAAAGTCTTGCCCGTGCCTCCTTTGGTGCTGAATATCGCGATTGTGTTAGCCATTTCTAATTCAAGCGGTAGGTCACCGGGATTTCGATCCAGAGGTCCTTTGACTCTATGGTGGAGGGGAAAGGCGGATAAGAAGGCATGCTTTGGGCGATCTTTACCGCGTTGTCATCGAGCACCTTATGGCCCGATGAATCCTTGACCACTGCCTCAAGCAGCTGACCCTGATAGGAGAGGTGCAGGTAAAGTCTGACCGTCCCCTGAAAGCCCGCTTCTTTTGCCGCCACAGGATAGTTTAGATTGTCCAGGATCCTCTTCTGGATGACGCTGGCATAGCGGGTGACCGGATCAAGGGTGCTTTCGTCGACGATTATAGCCGGGGGCTGCACCTTTTTGATCTCGGCGCTCTTGGGCGGTGCATCCTTTGTCTCGGTGACGATGCGGGGAGTAAGGGTGATGAACAGTTCCGAATCCGTCAATTTATCGTACCCGCCGCCGGAGGTAGTAGTGCGCTTCCTGAAGAACACGCCCAGCACCGGCAGGTCAGCCAGCCACGGGAACTTGCGCAGGTCTTCCTGCGACCTCTGCTTGATCAGGCCGCCGATAGCCAGGGTCTCTCCGTCATCCATCCAGAGCTCGGTAGAGGCATTGCGTTTGGTAAAGGTGTAGGCTAAGGCATAGGCGGTGCTCACTGTCTCGCCGAGCTCCGAGACTTCTACTCCGAGATTGATATTTACGCGTTTATTGTCGTCTATGGTCGGCTTGATGTTCAGGATGATGCCGTATTCCTTATATTCTACGGTCCCTGGAGTGGCGGTCGTGCCGGGCACACCTCCTCCGGTCACGGTCGAGCTTAAGACCGGCACCTCTCCACCCACCAGGAGCCTGGCCTCTTTGCCGCTCTGGCAGGCCATGCGCGGGCGCGAAAGCACTCGCGCCTTTCCCTCCTGGATCAGGAGGTCAAGCTTCCAGTTAAGATTGATGGCAGCGCGGGTCCATTTGTTCAGGGTAAAGACTTCGCCGAAGTTTGAGGGAATAGTGATCGGCTTTGAGACGTCAGTAAGTTTATATTCGATGCTGCCCGGCCAGGTAAAGCCGAGGGTGTCAGTGGCGCCCTTGTTCAGCTCCAGGACCTGGACATCTATCTCCACTACCGCCTCTTCCTCCCTGACGGTTATTAGATCCGTGATGCTATCCTTCAATGTCCCCATGGCAGTGTAGATGCGGTCGCGGTCCGTCGCCTTTTTGATCGTACCCAGGAGCAGGACTCTGCCTTCATCCTCGTTTGCCTTGGTATATACCTTGTTATAGCCAAGCGGCACCAGGAGATTATTAATCCTCTCCTCTATCGCATAGATATCCTCCGCGAACACCTTTACCTGGACAGACTGCTCTCCGAAGGCATCCCAGAAGATCAGGCTGGTCGTGCCCGGGGATTTTCCGGCGATCATGATCTCGCCTTCGGTGACGTCGCTGATGTCAGCGATCTCGGGCTTGCCGATGACTACGCGGGTGGGCGAACGGGTGGGGATGACCTTGGTCTCTCCGATGACCATCCTCACCACCTCGGCAAAATCCTTATCCATCTGTTTTTCCGCCGAGACCAACAATGGGGCGTCAGAGAAACAAAAACTCATTAACAGGATCAGCCGTAAAATAGAGCGCAGGGTTTTCAGTTTGACCTCCTCGTTTGGCTATTTCAAATATTTATCTTCTCTCTGCAGCCCCCGGTAGATCTCAACCTTTTTACCGCTGGGCTGGTATTCTTCGATAGGGCCCTCTTCAGCCTCTCTGTATCTTTCCGGCATCACGGTGCGTAGCAGCGTATCCCAGCTGGCCGGGACCACCGGCTGCACGCTTGTATCCTGCGGCGAACGCAGGATGAGGCGGATCTTTCCCTGGTCCTGCACAAAGGCGATCAGGTTCGCCTCCTGGGGAGAAAGCGCCAGGGTGATGTCCGGAGACATGCTCTTTTCTTCCCTGCGCACTCCCATTGAGGGGCCGAATTCCTGGCCTACGGCCAGGACAGTTACATTCTGGAATAAAGGCATGGTCGTCTGCTGCTGGACCGGTTTGCCTTCGGCGGAAGTGCCCGGCAGAGGCACAACGCCAACCACGTCTACGCGATCCATCGGCCGGATCATGCCGCCGACTGAGGCGATATTATCTACGGTAACGGTGATGGCGCGTTTCCCTGGCGGGATCCTCATAGAAAGGGTCCCGACCTCGCCGACCACCGTCAGTTTATTCAGCTGGATCTGCTCGCCCTGCGCAACCGGGGCCATCAGCACCTTGCCGATCACGCGCCCGGGTTCATTTGTCGCCGCAGGCTGGATCTGGCTTTTATGAGCCTTGGCCATCTGCAGCATACTTTCATCCAAAACCGTACCGGCAGGAAGGTCTCTGCCTGCTACGATCACGGTCACGGCTTCCTTTTCGCCCTTCTGAGCGCGCTTACGCGCCTCTTCGGTCTGCTGGGCAAGATATGAGTTGATCAAAAACATGGCTAATATGCCTGCCGCAGCCGCAATAATCAGAGGGATGAACTTTTTGGGGATAGGCGGTAATAATTTTTTCTCCATTTAATCTACCTTTCCTTCGTAAATTTCAACCTTGGTTTGCCCGGCTAATTTATCGGCGAGGTTTTTGATGGCATTCTGCTGTTTTTCAAACAAGAGCCAGCTCTTGATGTTTTCCCAGAGCTCGGAAAGGGATTTCGGCGCGGACTGCTTTATGTCCTCGACCTTCACGATATAATAGCCGTCCGGGCCCTTGAATATGCTGCTTACTGCGCCCTTTTCTAAGGACGGCGAAAAGGCCATTTCATAGAACTTGTTGGGGCGGATCTGTTTTTCCGGCTGCCACTCATAAGCGATGTAACCCAGATCCCCGCCCTTGGGGGCAGTTGAGGCCTTTGAGTTCTGCTTGGCCAGCGTAGTAAAATCCGCGCCCTTAAGAAGCTCGATATAGACCTGCTTGGCCCCTTCTTCCGTCGGAGTCATGATCTCAAGGACTTTTCTCTGCTCCGGTTCCTTCAGGGCATCTTTATTCTGATTGTAAAAGTCCTCGATCTCTTTGGAGCTGACATCGATCTTCTCGATCTCTTCGCGCAGAAGTTCGGTCACCAGAAGCGAGATCTTATAGGTCTCGATGGCTTTCTGGATATCGGGCTTCCTGTCCAGGCCGCGGCCCAGCGCCTCCTGGTAAAGGATGTATTTACGCACCACGTCGTTTTTCAGGTAGCTGACCTTCTGGTCGCGGGCATCGATCTTGTCCTGGGGCCGGCCCTGCGCAGCGACGAGGGCATTGAAGCTTTCGATCTCTTTGTCTAAGTCATCTTTGGTCACATAGAAGTTCCCCACCCTGGCGACCACCGTACCCATCGGAGGCATGGGTGCCGTCACCTGCTGTTTCGGCTTGGGCTTAAGCCCTTGCAAAAAAGGAAGGTTGTCGCATCCGGCAAATATTAAAGCTACGATAAAGACTACGGGGATCATGTTGCTAAACTTCTTCATCTTGCCTCCTTAAAGTGGTTTAAAAAGATTATTCCTTCTTGATCTCGTTGATGATATTGATCAAAAGGTCCGCGATCTTGGCGATGATGTAAAGAAAGCTGAAAAAGAAGAAAAACCCGACCAGGGTCAGGAGCCCCTTCCAGCGCGGTTCGCCCGGCACAAGGCCTAAAAATATCCCGATGCCGCCGATAAACCCGAATAACAAAAAAATCCAGGCAGCAATCTTTACGACTGCGCTGGATGTCTTCAAAAATCCCAAATGTTCGCGCATCTGGCTCTCCTTAAAAATTTTACTTATTATATTTTTTTATCATAAATTAGAAAAAATGCAAGGGAATTCTTAATTTTTTGCTCTTTACCTAACCCCAAGCAGCCGACGGGATTTTTCGATATGCGCATGCGCCACCCTGCGCGATTTTCCGTCCCCGGACCTGTTCGCCTGCTTAAAAAGCGCTTCGGCGTAGCGGTAGTGATAACCGGCGGTTTCCGGGTCAAGCGCAACCGCCTTTGCCAGGGCCCTGACCGCTTCATCCGGCCTTTTTTCTTTAAGATAAATGCCCCCCAGATAGAAGTAAGGAGGCGCATAATGCGGATCGATCCGGATCGCCTTCTCTAACGCCTTTAGGGCGAGCAAATTGTCCTTTAATTTAGTCAGGCAATAGCCCAGTTCTGTCAGGACCTCGGTGTTATCCGGCCGGATGAGGAGCGCGTTCCTTAAGCTGACCATCGCCTGGGGATAGTTTTTCTTGCGCAGGGCCACTTCTCCAAGCAGCGCGTACGCCTCGAAACAGCTGGGGAGGATCTTAAGGGCCTCCTTTGCTTCGGCAGCCGCCAGTTCATCCTCCTTCAGGAGAAAGAAGAGCTGGGCGCGCCGCACATACGGCGCCGGAAAGACCCCCCTGAGGCCGATGCTCTTCAGGTCCGCCTGCGGGACAGAATATTTTTTCAGGTCCAGGGCATAACTTTTAATGAGCTCCTTATTCTGAGGAACGTCTCGGGCAAAGACTATCCCATAGGCGTCGAAAAACACCAGCTTCCACCCGGGGTCATGATAAATGTAGCGCAGGATCCTGGGGATACTGCTTCCCGAAAAAAGGCTGAAGATGCAGGAATTGATCCTGTAACGCGAGACTACTTCCTTAAAGAGCTCTTTATTTCCGGAGATGACCTTGCGGTATTGGCTGAAAAACTCATGTCCATATGCTTCGGTCCTTCCGTCGATAAAGACGCGCACCGCCGGGTAACCCCTTCCGATCAGGTAAGAGCCGGAATTAAAATCGTTAAAGATGTTTGCGGAGGGCCTTTTCTCCAGGATAAAATCTACGGCCCTCCTGGGGAAGTAGGTGTCATCGGTGCCGAAGAGCGTACTTTTATACTGCCCGGCGTCAAAGTCATAGGCCACGGCTAAAAGCCGGGACTGAATGGCCGGTATTGCCCAGATGATGAAGGCCAGGCAAAGCAGAGGGCGCAAAAGAAAATATGCCCTCATTCGCTTATCCTCTATCCGGCCGGGATCTTCGGGTAGGGGCTTGAAACTGATAAAGGAAGAAATGAGCGCGTACATAATAAAGGAAAAGAAGGCGACATTGCGTACCTTTAAGGAAAGCGGAAAGAAGACCGCCAACAGCATCAGCTGCGTAAGAGCGAGTTTCTTGAAGCGCGCTATCGCCGCTGCCAGGCAGAGGGCGATCAGGAGATAATACGGATTGGCCCAGGAGGGCTTTATCATGGAAAAAGTGGGCCGCAGCTCCTGGATGTATTTGAAGGCCAGGGATGTCCTTCCCGAGACGACCTCACCGAGGACAAAGAGGGGATAAAGCGCACCCTTTAATCCGGCGGGATTAAACAGGGATACCAGAATACTGAAAAGGAAGATGATTTTTAAGCGGCGGTATGCCCTGTCGGAGAGGGCAGAGTTTTCTTTCAGGCCTTGCGGCAGCAGCTTTAAATTACGGCGCAGGAACTCCGCGGCGATAAAGATAAGGATCAAAAGCGGGCCGAGAAAAAAGTAGCCGTGGATATTCACCCAGAGAAGCTGCGCCGGAAGGATCAGGTACGCCGCCCTGCCCTCCAAGCAGAACATCAGGATATAGAGGAAGGCGGAAAAAAAGAGGAGGCTGAAGATCTCCGGCCGGATATTGAACCTGGTAATGCTGGCATAGGCGGCCAGAAGCAACAATAGCGCCGCTTCCGGATAGGAGCGCAGGGAACGCTTCCCTAAGGAAAAAAGGATAAAAAAAGCGAAAAATAGGACCAGCCCCTCAAGAAAAATCAGTCCGTTGGCCTGCCATCGGGAATAGACCCCGTAGACCAGCACCTGAAATAGCCATTCATGGTCTACCCAGGGTTTACCCTGGATGGTATAGGAAAAGATCTCCTGCGTGGGCACGGCTCTATTTTGTAGAATTACCTCGCCCGCCTTCAGATGCAGCCAGATGTCCAGGTCAAAGATCGCTTTTTGCGTCAGCGCAAAAATCAGGCAGAATACTCCGGCGACCACCAGAATCCCTAAGAACATATCGAGGAAAGGCAGGGCTTTGCGCAGGTTCATTTTTGTCTTTTCCGGGGAAGGCTTATGGAGAATAGGACGTCCCTTCTCTCTCCGAAATATTCTTTCACTTTCGGACGGGTAAAATAAAAGATGAGCAGGGCATGATAGAGGATAGAGATAAGATTCTTGGCGCCCGAGGGAATAGCGGTCTCAAGCGCTCCGGAGAGGGAGATGATCCGGCCGAAGATCAGGATCTTGCTGAAGATGACGATGGTGGAAAAGAAAAGCAGCAGGTGATAACTGTGGAGGCTCTGCCTCAGGATGCCGATGCCCAGGCCCAGAGAGGTCATAGAGGTGGTCAGGACGAAAATGAGGACTTCCGCGGGCTTTGCGGATTTTCCGGAAATCAGGCTGATGGTTACGGCAATGAGAGTGAGGGCGCCGATAAGGACTTCGGTTGCGCCAAAAAGAACCACTCCCCAGTCAGTCTTTTGAGCAGGCATATTTTGGTAGCGCTAACGGGATTTGAACCCGTGTTTAGAGCTTGAGAAGCTCGCGTCCTAGACCAGGCTAGACGATAGCGCCATTTAAACCTTGAATCCGATTTATATCTAAATCTTTAAAAACAGAAATCCGTCGTAAAATCATTCTACTATACCGGCGCTCTTAGTCAATAATTTTATTGCTAACTTTTTGATTTCGTGTTTTAATAAAGCGCGATGCCCATTCAGATCGGTTTAGGCATAAGCAGCGAAAAAGACCCCCTGCTTGCCGCGCGGGACGCGGTAAGGCTGGCCAGGGCGAATCTCCTAACCCAGAAGTTTAGCCTGGCGCTGGTATTCAGCACCGTAGATTTCGCGCACCCCACGGTCCTTAAGACCGTGCACGGGCTGCTGGGGGAGACACCAATCCTTGGCTGCAGCAGCTTCGGCATACTCTCTAACCAGCGCATTTTTCGAAGCGGGCTGGCGGTGATGCTCCTTAGCCTGCCGCAGGATGTCTGCCTGAACACCGCCTGCGTGCGCCAGATAAGCGCAAAACAGGCGCTTGTCTCCGGAGAGGAGCTGGGAGAAAAACTGCTGCTTGGTTTTAAAAGCGTGCGCCGGGCGCTGGGCGTGATCTTTTCCGACGGGCTCATGCGCGACTCAACCGGCCTGCTTGCCGGCATCCAGGAGAAGCTGGGGATAAGTTTTCCTTTGGCCGGGGCATGCGCCTCGGATAATCTTGCCTTTAAAAAGACTTTTCTCTATGCTAACGGCGAAGTCTTAAACGATGCTGCCTGCGGCATGCTCTGGGGCGGAAAATTAAATTACGGACTGGGGATAAGGCATGGCTGGAAACCTTTGGGCAAACCGCGCACCGTCACCCGCGCTAGCGGCAACACCGCATATACAATAGACATGCGTCCGGCTGCCCAGATATACCAGGAATATCTGGGCATGGACCTGGCCAGATTAAGGAAGGAACTGAAGCGTATCTCTATCCTTTACCCTGTCGGGGTAAACTTTGCCGAAGGTGAATATTTCCTGAGGAATATCCTCTCTATCGAAGATAACGGGGCGCTAGTCTTTCAGGGGAACATCCCGGCAGGCGCGGCTATCCGCATGATGATCGGCACCAAAGAATCCTGCCTCAACGCCACGCGCCAGGCAATGGAAGAGGCAAAAAGGGGGCTGGGGGGAGCCCACTGCAATTTCGTCCTGGTCTTCGACTCTGTCTCAAGGCACATCATCCTCGGCCGCCAGGCAGGCAGGGAACTTGAGATACTCCGGGAGGGTTTTGGCAGAGACACGCCCCTCATCGGTATCTACACCTACGGCGAAGAAGCGCCGCTAAGGGCGATCAACTACCAGGGTAAGGCATATTTCCATAACCAGAGCATCGCGGTGCTGGGGATAGGAGGATAATCCGGGTGTTTTCCGTGGATTTTATGATCAATATTCTCGGGATAATCAGTTTTCTGACGATCATACTGCTGGTGATCACGCTCTTTTTTAAAATAGAGCAGATGAAGACCCTGCAGGCCTCTTTCAACAAGGTCAAGAAGCAGCTCGATGAGATGGATGAGCAGGCAAAGCTTATCATGCGCACCGACCTTGAGTTGAACAAAACGCAGGAAGAGCTGGATAAAAAGATATCCGGCCTCTATGCGCTGCAAAAACTCTCCCGCTCCATCGCCTCCACCCTCGAAGAAAGTCAGATCTTTAATATGGTCGACCCGGCCAGACTTGCGGAACTGGGATTTGAAAAGGCCTGCGCTTTCCTCTGGGATGACGCGCAGAAAAGGTTCCTGCCCCAGATCAATATCGGCTTCCTCGCGGAAGAAATAGAGGCGATTAAAAATTTAGTCCGGGCAGAAAAAGATAAGTTTCTCGCACTGATTAAGTCTGAGAAGACCTTCTCCTCTCTTTCGGGGCTTGACCCCGTACTCAGGGAAAAGATAAAGGCGACAGGCAAAGTCCGGGCCTTTGTCATCTCTCCGATCATGCCCAAAGAAGGAGAAAGCGGGTTCCTCTGCGTCGGGACAGAGGACCCGGATTTCTTCATCAACGAGGGCGATGAGGAGCTCATCACTATCCTGGCGAACCAGCTTGGCCAGACAATAGAGAACGCCCGGCTCTTTGAGAAGACCTGGCGCGCCCAACAGGACCTGGAGAAGAAAGTCGAGGAAAGGACGCACGAATTGAGCCGGCTGCTGGATGAAGTAAAGGCGATCAGTAAAAGAAAAACGGATTTCATCTCAAGCGTATCCCACGAATTACGCACTCCTCTTACCTCAATAAAAGGGTATGCGGCGATACTCCTTGCGGAGAAGCTCGGGAAGCTTCCTCCGGAGATCAGGGAGCGCCTGGAAAAAATCAACCGGCATTCGGACGAACTGGTGCATCTGGTCAATGACCTCCTTGACATCGCGCGCATCGAGTCCGGAAGGATGCTCATGAAAAAGGAGCCGCAGGAATTGAAAGAACTCGTCGCTACGGTGGAAGACCTGCTCGGGGTGCAGCTTAAACAGAAACAGATCCGCTTTGAAGCGGATATCCCGGCAGAGGCGCAAAAGATCCTTGCCGACCGCAGCCAGCTGGAGCGCGTATTCATCAATCTGATTGGGAACGCCTGTAAGTTCACGCCGGAAAAAGGCAGGATCGGCGTCGCAGCCCGCAAAACCGACGGGTCGGTACAGGTAGATATTACCGATACCGGCTGCGGCATCCCCGAAGAGGCGTTAGGAGCGATATTCGAAGAGTTTTACCGCGTGGACAACGCGATCAATCAGGAGCTAAAGGGGACGGGCCTGGGCCTTGCGCTGGTCAAGCACATCGTGGAGGCGCACGGCGGCAAGATCTGGGTGAAGAGCTCAACCGGCGCCGGATCAACATTTAGTTTTACCATACCGTCAGGATAAAATATGGCAGTCAAAATCTTGATCGTCGACGATGACCCGGATATCCGGGATGTCCTAAAACTTACCCTCTCCGAAGAGAACTACGAGATCTTTGAGGCAGCCGACGGAGAAGAGGCGCTCTCGATCATCAGCTCAAAGCCGCTGGACCTGGTGCTCCTTGACTATAAGATCCCCAAGATGGACGGCCGCCAAGTCTGCCGGACGGTAAAAAAAGACCTGCTCTTAAGCCACCTGCCGATCATCATGGTCACCGGAAAGGGAGATATCAACGACAAGGTCAACGGCATCGACGCCGGAGCTGACGATTATATTGTCAAGCCCTTTGAGCCCAAGGAACTTCTGGCGCGCATCCGCATGATCTTAAGGCGCACCGAGCGCGATTTAGAGGCAAACCCCCTGACCCGCCTCCCGGGGAACGTCTCCATTCTGAACGAGTTGCAGCGCAGACTCGACGCCAATACCCCCTTTGCCGTCTGTTACGCAGACCTGGATAAGTTCAAGTCCTACAACGACAAGTACGGTTTTGAGCACGGGGATGAGGTCATCCGCGAGACCGCCCGCATCCTTATCAGGGCTACGCAGGAACTGGGTAACCCCGATGATTTCATCGGCCATATCGGCGGCGACGACTTTGTGGTGATCACTACCCCGAATACGGTGGATGCACTCTGTACGAAGATAATTGCGGACTTTGAAAAGACCTCCCCCACCTTCTACACCGAGGTTGACCGCAAACGCAGCTACATCTTAGCCAAGGACCGCCAGGGGAAAGAACAGAAGGTGCCCCTTCTTTCCGTTTCTATAGGCGTGGTGACCAATGAAGCGCGTAAGATCGATCATGTGGCCAAGATCGGAGAGATCGGCGCGGAATTGAAAGCCATGGCCAAAAGCATGGAGAGGAGCAACTACGTCAAGGACAGGCGCAACAAGGACAGGTAATCCCTGAACCGCATCAACCGCCCGCCCCGTTTTACAAACTCAGCGACTCTTTCTCTCTCGGGATAAGAACGGCCCGGATATCGCACATTCTCACTCTGCGCTGTGGCAGCGACCCTGTCCTCTTCGATCATACCGAAGACGCCTTTCAGCATCTTTGCGCCCTGCATCCAGACGCGCAGGCTAAGCGAAAGCAGGGTGTCGTTTTCCAGCACCCTTACCTTCTCCTGGCGGATGATCCTGCCGGTATCTACCCCGTTATCCACGAAATGTACCGTAGCGCCGGTCTCGCCTCTGCCTTCATACAGGACCTCGAAGCTCGGCTCTATCCCCCTGAAATCCGGCAGGTAGGCATCGTGAATATTGATCGCCCGGTATAGCGGCAGGCCAATGACTTCCGGTTTTAAGACCTGGTTATTGCAGACTGAAACTATGAGATTTGCGCCTGAGCGCCTTAAAAAATCTTTTGCCTTGCCGCTATTAAAATCATTTCCCGCATAAAGAGGTATGCCTTTATCGCGGGCGATCTCCTTAAAAGACTTAAGGCCCGGATTCTTATTGCTGCGGCATAGGCGCGTAAGGCCGGGGATGAGCCTTGCCACCGCCAGCATATACCAGAAATAGCTCAACCCGCACTTCCTGAGGAAGAAGGCGCACGCTTCCTGCGAAGAAAGAGGCCTGCCCTTATGCTTGACGTCAAGAGTAGAAAGCATGATGCCGCTTGCCGGCAGTTTGTCTTTATAAAGCAGGTAGTTAAGCACATGCAGTGAGAAGATGTTCGGATAACACATGTAGACGGGCTTCAATTTTTCGGAGCTCATGTTTTGCGGGTCACCTAACAAAACATCGAATCCCAGGCTCAAGGATTCGATGCAACCTTGCCTCAATTAGAATAATTGCAAAACTGGTGCGCGGGGATCCCTCCCCGCCCTTGCTAATTACTGTACCGGCAAAGCATAAATGGTGCGCGGGGAGGGAGTTGAACCCTCACGCCTTGCAGCACTACCCCCTCAAAGTAGCGTGTCTGCCATTCCACCACCCGCGCGTAACTTCGCTATAAGACCTGGCCAGAGGGATATTATAGAATAGATTAGCGGCCAGCTCAAGGTTTTTTGATCAGGCACTCAAACTGTATATTGGTGTGGCCGATGTGGAATTTTTCTCTTAAAAGGCCGTTGACCTTATCCAGGATCTCGTTCGCCTTGCTTACGTGGCAATCTTCGATGACGATGTGGCAGGTGAGCGCGTACATCGAAGAGGCGATAGTCCAGGCGTGCACATGGTGCATCTCATGGATCTCGGGGATGCTATCCTCGATAGCCCTCACCAGTTCGTCGATATCCAGGTGCCGGGGCGTCGCCTCAAGCAGGATATTCGCCGATTCTGCGATCAGCCGGATGGCCCAGATGACGATCAGGCCGCAGATAAAGACGGCGACAAGGGGGTCCACCACATAATTTTTAGTATAGAAGATGATCAGGCCGCTGGCCACTATCGCGATGCTTGAGGCCATATCGCCGAGTTCGTGAAAAAATGCGCTCCTGATATTCAGGTCGCCTTTGACCATCGAGGCCAGTAAAAAAGTGCTGATGCCGTTCACGGCGAGCCCGATCAGGGCGACGACGAGCATCTCCAGGATGGCTATGGGCCGAGGATTGATGAACCTCTGCAGGGCCTCGTAGATCAGGTATAGCGCCACAAAGATCAGCACAAAGCCGTTCACAAAAGCTGCCAGCACCTCTGCCCGGTAAAACCCCCAGGTGCGCTTTTTAGTCACCGGCCTTAAAGAAAGCAGTATTGCGAAATAGCTCATCCCCAGGGCGAACAGATGCGTAAGCATATGTCCGGCGTCAGAAAGCAGGGCTAAACTGCGCGATAAGAGGCCGCCGGCGAACTCCACTAACATGCCGCAGCCAGTCAAAATGATAGCCAGCCTCAGACGCGAGACCTTATTCAGCTTCTCTGTGTGGTGGGGATGATGGATGACTGACATGCGGGGCTATCTGCCTCTCTTGTAGAGGCCGATGAGCTCAGCCTGGTCCAGGATGTGGCCCTGCATCGCTTTTTCCAGATGCCCCTTGCTGGCATCTTCCTTAAGGTCTAGCAGCGTATCCAGGGCATAAAGTTTAAAGAAATAGCGGTGAGTCCCCGAAGGCGGGCAGGGCCCGTGGTAGCTCTTTTTCCCGGCGGTATTCAGGCCCTCTTTCCCCGGGACGCTGTCCTCCTCGATCCCCGAGACCGGCGGTATATCAAAGACCACCCAATGCACCCAGGTACCCATCGGTGCATCCGGGTCATCCACAATTAAAGCCAGGCTCTTTGCCTCTTTGGGGATATTTTCGATGACCAGAGCGGGGTTGATATCCTCGCCCTCACAGGTGAACCTGCTGGGGATGGACTGGTTATGCTCGAATTCCGGGCTCTTTATTTTCATGGCGCCTCCCTCCTTTGCCTGTATTACGCCAATTGCAAAGAAAAAAATCAATGCCGGCTGCAAAAATAAAAGGCCTTGCCGTCAATTTCTAGCCTCAAGGCCCTGGATTCACTGACTTCCATCCCGCAGACCGGGTCTTGCATATTTTTCTTTGAATAAAAAACCCTGATTTGATCAGGGTTATATTATTGCTAACGGCTAGAAAGTCGTTCCGTCTCTTGACCTGCTTAAGCCCACTAACCGCTCTTTGTCTCCTTGAATCAATGCTAATTTCTTAGTTCTGCTCCAGCGTTTAATCTGCTGCTCACGGCTCTCTGCTTCCAACTTATCTTCAAAAGGTTCTTTATAAAGGATTCGCTGCGGCCTATTATAAGCCGTATAATGTCCACCCTTACTTTGTCTGTGTTCGTTGAAACGCCTTTCTAAATTGTCCGTAATTCCTGTATATAAAGCCTTATCATGACATTCCGCTATATATACATACCACATTTGTCCCTCGACGCGCTTGTCGCTTTGCTCCTCGCTTGCTCGGGATGGTTCGACGCTTGAAATGGTGAGCAAGGCGGACGGCAAAGCCGTCCGCCGCGTCGAACCACTGCCCCCCATGGATTCGAACCATGATTAACTGGTCCAGAGCCAGTCGTGCTACCATTGCACTAGAGGGCAATATAATTTCTGAAATCTATTGCCTTTTTAAATCTGTAAACTTCGCCTTTCTTCGCTAAGCGGATATAATTGCGGCCAAACTGCGGCTTAAAGCCAAGGGTTGTCAAACTATTAAAAACATCTTCTCTTAGTCTTTTACAATTATTTTTAAATTCAATACAACGCGTATGATTATCTCTCTCTTCATAAAAACAGCCGTCAGTCTCAAACAGCCCCTTTAGACACTTAAGGATATGCTTCTTGTCCAAAAAAATCCAAGAAGGTATGCCGACATTATTTCTTATTTTATTTCCGCATGGTAAATCTAATCTTTCGCTTATCTTGCACTGGTATAAATCTATGCTTGCGGCATTTATATTCTTTCTCTTTCTTATAGACGGCTGTTTATAAAAAGCCTTTTTAATGCGCCTGGCTATGTGCTGAATGTAGCCGACATCGTTAGAATCACAGGTGATCCTTAAGTTCTCCGTTCTTAGATGTTCATACAAATTCCCATCACCCAAGATTATCCCGATAAGCTCAGCAAGATTCCCGTCTTTTTTAAGTGAAGGATAAAGTAATATCTTCATTTAGCTAACGGATCTTGACGCGAAGCTCGTTTGCGCGCTGCTCTAGTTTAGCCGCCTCATCCGGCTTACCCGTCTTGGTATAAAAATCGGCCAGATAATTCAGGAAGATCGCCAGGTATTCGCTCTCCGGAAAACTCTTTTCTATGATTGAGAGGGCCTGCTGATAAAGCGCCTCTGCTTCCTTATATTCGCCTTCCGCAGCCAGATACGTGGCCAGGTTATCCAGGCTCTCGGCGACATTAGGATGCTCTTTGCCAAAGGTCTCTTCTGCCAGCGCCAAAGCCTCTCTGGCTAACTCAATGGCCTCCTTATGCTTATGCTGCGTGTAAAGGGTGACCGCGTCATCAGTCATCTTCAGCCAGCGCTCTTCCTGATCAGAGAGAGGCGCGTTCTTCGCCGGTTCGCCTGCCGCGCAGGCGCTCAGAATAAAGACTGACAGGGTCAGGACCGCGGTCAATTTTTTCATAGCTTTAAATTAGAGTATAAATTTGCGCAGGCCCCCTTATGCTACCAGAGGTTCTTCTTAATCCACCTGTCTATGCCCATGACGATGTTGTAGTCATCCACTACGCCTTCGGAGGCGCCTTTAGCCATGCCTGCTGCTCCGTAGCCTACGCCGTAGGCTGTGCCCTTAGCCACGGTGCACCCGCTTAAGACCGAGATAAAAACTAAAAGCAAAAACAATGCCAAGCCCTTTTTCATTAGCCCTCCCGGTTTATGAACTTTGATAATCTCTCTTTGGTACGCTCTCTGCCCAGATAATAAATCACCTCGAATAATCCCGGCCCGACGGTCTTTCCGGTCAGCGCCACGCGCACCGGATGGATCAGCTCCTTTGCCTCGATTCCGAACTCCGCGCACATCTTGCGGAACGAATCTTCGATCGGGCCAAGGCTGAAATCGCTTAAAGAATCCAGCCGTTCGCATAAGGCCCCGAACTCCCGCGAGAAATCCCGGCTGAGGTATTTCTCTCTGGCCTTCGGGTCTATATCGATCTCCTTGAGAAAGAAAAAGTCCGCCCAATCCGGAAAGTCGTTAATCGTCGTCAGGCGGGGCTGGAATAATTTTACTAAAGATTTGAGAGAATTTCTATCAAAATTATCCCCCTGAATGTAGTTTTTTTCGATCAGCTGCGGGATGAGTTCATCGAGCAGTTTCTCGGGGTCGGCGTTTTTCAGGTACTGATTATTCATCCAGTCCAGTTTCTTCGGGTCAAAGGTGGCGGCGGTCTTATTCACATTCTTGATATCAAAGAGCCTGATCGCCTCATCTATACCGATGACCTCGCGGTTGTCGCCCGGCGCCCAGCTTAAGAGCAGGAGGTAATTTACCAGCGCCTCGGCCAAATACCCCATCTTACGGTACTCCCAGATCCCCGTAGCGCCGGTCCTTTTAGAGAGCCGGCCCCCCTCCATGCCCATAATCAAAGGCAGGTGGGCAAAATAGGGCAAAGGAAGGCCCAGGGCCTCGTAGAGCATGATCTGTTTCGGGGTATTAGAGATGTGGTCATCCCCGCGGATGACATGGGTGATCTGCATAAGCGCATCATCCACTACGCAGGCAAAATTGTAGGTGGGTGTGCCGTCGGATTTGATAAGCACCTGATCCTTGATCGTCTCGGCCTCAAACTCTATCCGGCCGCGGATCAGGTCATCCACCCGGATTTTGCGCGGCGTGACTTTGTAGATGATCGCCTCTCCCGGCTTATCCCCTAATTTTTCGGTATAGGCCTTCCCTTCTTTAAGCAGTCTTTCGGCGTGTTCCCGGTAAAGGGATATCCTCTTACCCTGAAAATAAGTCTCATCCCACTTAAACCCGAGCCACGAAAGGCTATCCAGGATCTCATCCACATATTCCTGCTTTGAGCGCAAAACATCCGTATCTTCAATGCGCAGGATAAACTTTCCGGATTGCGCCTGCGCATAGATCCAGTTGAAAAGCGCTGTACGCGCTCCCCCGATGTGCAGAAAACCTGTGGGCGATGGCGCGAAACGGACTCTAACCATTTAACCTGGCTCCTTCCCTCAGGGCCTTTTGATTGATGGCGATCAGGCCTTTTTTATCTTCGGGCGCGATATCCGAGATCACTTTTTCCACGCTCTCCAATCCGACGATATTCTTTAACGATAAAAACGCGCCCAAGGCAATCATATTCGCCACCCGGATATTGCCCAGCCCAGAGGCGATCTCAGTAAAGGGATGCTCTACGGCCTTTAGGCCTTTATCCAAACCCGCCCGGGCAAGGGAGCTGTTAAGGATCAAAAGGCCCTTTGCTTCCAGGCGGCTCTTAAACTTTTCCAGCGAAGGGCCGTTCAGGGCGATCAAAGTATCTGCCTGACCGATATAAGGCGAGCCGATCTCCTGATCGGAGATAATCACCATGCAATGGGCAGTCCCGCCGCGCACTTCCGCGCCGTAGGCAGGAAACCAGGTTACAAATCTGCCTTCGCGCATCGCTGCCTCAGCCAGGACCTTGCCCAGCAGCATGACTCCCTGTCCGCCAAAACCGGCAATAATGATCTTTTCCGTCATTTTAATTTTCCTAAGGGGAACTCTTTTATCAGAGCATCCTTTATCCAGTCCAGAGCCTCTTTCGGGCTCATCCCCCAGTAAGTAGGGCAGGGAGAGAGCACCTCGACCAGGGAAAAACCTTTATTCTCCATCTGATTGATAAAAGCCTGTTTGATGGCTTTTTTCGCCCTGACGATCTCCTGCGGCGCATGCAGGGAGGCGCGCTCAACAGAATAGACTCCGGCTAAAGACGCCAGCATCTCTGAGATCTTTAAGGGAAACCCTGCGCTGCCGGCCTGCCTGCCGGAAGGAGTAGTCGCAGTCTTCTGGCCCAGGAGCGTCGTCGGAGCCATCTGGCCACCGGTCATGCCGTAGATAGCATTATTGATAAAGACGACGCTTAAGTTTTCCCCGCGGTTGGCGGCATGGATAGTTTCATTGGTGCCGATAGCAGCCAGGTCTCCGTCTCCCTGATAGGTAAAGACGACTGTTTCGGGGTGCACTCTTTTTATGGCAGTAGCTACCGCCAGTGCCCGGCCATGCGCTGCCTCGGAACAGTCAAAATCCCAGTAGTCATAGGCGATCACCGCGCAACCTACCGGCGCCACTGCAATGACGCGCTCGCGGATATTCAGCTCATCCACTACTTCGCAAATGAGCCGGTGCGCGATGCCATGGCCGCAACCCGGGCAATAGTGTGTTGCAACATTCCGTAATGAATTAGGCCTACCAAAAACTTTTTCCATATTTCTACCGGATTAAACGGCTTACCGCCTTAATTACATCATTCTCCGTCGGAATACCTCCGCCGGAACGGCCTAAGAACTCTACCTTTGCCCTGCCGTCAACTGCTAACTTTACATCTTCCACCATCTGGCCATAGGACATTTCCACTACAAGAAAAATTATCCGTTTCGTGTACTGTTTACCGTGTACCGTTAACCGTTGAAAAACTTTTTGCGGGAATGGCCAGAGAGTTATCGGCCGGATAAGTCCTGCTCTTTTGCCCTTTTGCCTTAATTTAAGCATCCCGGACTTAGCGATGCGGGCCATGGTGCCGTAGGCTACCAGGATGACCCCGGCATCTTCCAGATTAAGGCCCTCATAGCGCGCCTCTTTATCCTGAATAGCTTTATATTTTTTCTGTAAAAGCAGGTTGAACCGCTCAAGGTCCCCTTCCCTGATGTAAAATGACTTCACGATATTAGCGGGCCTATCTTTACATCCCGTCAGCGCCCAGGGTTTCTCTGGTGACTTTGTGACTTTGTGACGTGGTGACGTAACAAGGGGCTCCATCATCTGGCCGAGTACTCCGTCAGCCAAAACTATTGCCGGACTCCGGTATTTGTCCGCGAGCTCAAATGCAAGAGGCATGAGGTCATACGCCTCCTGGACTGACGCAGGCGCAAGCACAAGGCAATGATAATCGCCGTGGCCTCCGGAGCGCGTAGCCTGAAAATAGTCTGCTTGCGAGGGCGCGATATTACCCAGGCCGGGCCCTCCGCGCATGACATTAACGATGACCGCAGGCAGCTCTGCTCCCGCAAGGTAAGAGATGCCCTCCTGCTTCAGGCTGATCCCGGGGCCGGAAGAACTGGTCATTGCCCGCACCCCGGCTGCCGAGGCGCCGAAGACCATATTGATCGCCGCCAGCTCAGACTCGGCCTGGATAAAGACCCCCCCTGCTTCGGGCATGCGGCTTGCCATATACGCCGGGATCTCGTTCTGAGGCGTGATTGGGTATCCCGCGTAAAAGGCGCATCCGGCCTGAATAGCTCCTTCAGCCATGGCTTCATTTCCACTTATCAGAATCTTGTTCGACATTTTACGTTTACCGTTCACCGCTTACTGTTTACCGTTATTAGTTGAGGCTATCAACTTAAATAACATGCTAGTCAATCTTTTTCCGTAGCTTCGTGCTTTAAGATAATCTTCTTTATTAACCGCCTGCCGTCTGTTTAAGATTATAAACATATTAACACACTCTCTCGCTGAATCTAGAGATATCCCATAATATCTTGCTTTTTCTCTGCCTGATTTCTTACCGCTTCCCTCTGCAATATTATTTGAAATAGAAATTCCTGCCCTTTTTAAGTTGTCCCCTAAACAATATTCTAAATCTCTAGGGATATCTTTGCATACCATAAATATAAAATCTAAAAATTCTAATGCTAGTTTATAAACTTCTAATCTTTCGAAATCAAATTCTAGATCTTCTTCCATACGGTACACGGTAAACGGTAAACGGTACACGAAACTAGTCTCTTACTTATAGACTGTAATGCAGCATTCCGGGCAGATGAGCGCGCACATGGCGCATCCGCTGCAATCCGCGCCTTCTTTAGGTTTTACCGCTTTTATGCCCATCTTATTCAGTCCGCTGTCTGTAATGATCGCCTCTTTGGGACAGACGCTGGCGCATAAAAGGCATCCTTTGCATTTATCTTTATCGACTGCGATCCTTCCCATCTTTAATGCAGGCTGCTCCTTATCCTTGCGGCGATCCCCTTAGCGCTCAATCCGTATTTTTCCAGTAAGAGCTCTCTTTTTCCGTGTGCGATGAACTCGCAAGGCAACCCTATCGGAGCTACCGGCGCACTAAGAGCCATGGCGACCAAGCTGGCGAAGCCGCCTTCCAGGATGCCCTCTTCTGCCGTAAAGATCTTTTTTGTCTTTGCGCATAAAGCTCTGCAAAGAGCTTCATCCAGGGGTTTTAAAAAACGCGCATTCACCAGTGTCCCCGATAAACCTTCTTTTTCTAATTCTTCGCAGGCTTCCCAGCAGGGTGCCACCATGCTGCCCAGGGCAATGAGGGTAAAGTCTTTGCCCTCCCTTAAAACTTCTCCCTTTCCTAACCGTATCGCTGAAGGTGACATTTGTAATTTGACATTTGTAATTTTATCTTTGGGATATCTAATCGCCACCGGCTTATCCAGCTTAACGGCAAACTCAAGCATTGCTTTAAGTTCTTCTGCGTCAGCAGGCGCCATTACTATGAGATTGGGAATGCTTCCCAGGTACGCCAGGTCAAAAGTCCCCTGGTGGCTCACCCCGTCTTCCCCGACGATACCCGCGCGGTCAAGGACAAAGATAACCGCAAGGTCCTGCAGGCAGACGTCCTCGATAAGCTGGTCATAGGCGCGTTGCAAAAAAGTGGAATAGACCGCCACTACCGGTTTAAGCCCGGCTCTGGCTAAGCCGCTGGCAAAGCAGGCTGCGTGCGCCTCGGCAATACCCACGTCAAAAAAGCGGCCGGGGAAGGAGTCGCGGAACTTATCCAGGCCCGTTCCTTCGGGCATGGCTGCGGTAATGGCAAAGATCCGCTCATCGCCCCCGGCAAGTTCCACTAATTTTTCACTAAAGACTTCGGTGTAGCTCTTTGCGGCCTGCCCGCCGGCTGCTCCCCCGCTATCACCGGAGAGTTTAGGCGCGCTGTGGAACTTCACCGGGTCGTTCTCTGCCGGCGCATAGCCTTTGCCTTTCTTAGTGACCACATGGAAAAGGATGGGGCCTTTGACGCTGGCCAGATTCTTCAGGGTTTTGATCAGAAGTTCAAGGTTGTGCCCGTCAAAGGGGCCGAAATAACGGAATCCCAGCTCCTCAAAGAGCATGCCCGGGACAAAGAGCCCTTTTAATCCCTCTTCAAACTTATTGGCGAGCTTTATCAGGCGGCTGCCTTTAGGCATGCGCGATCTCACAAAGCCCTCCAGTGAAACTTTAAAGCGGTTGTAGATGGGTAGTGAAATTATTTTATTTAAGTAGGTTGAAATCGCTCCTACATTAGGGGCGATGCTCATCTCGTTGGTATTTAAGACTACCAGCAGGTCCTTCTTCAGGTGGCCGGCGTTATTCAGGCCCTCAAAACACAGTCCTCCAGAGAGAGAACCGTCCCCGATCACTGCCGCGACCTTAAAGCGTTCTTCCGCGGGAAAGGCCCCTTGCGCCACCGCCAGGCCCAGGGCCAGAGATACCGCGGTAGAAGAATGCCCCGCGGTGAAAACATCATAGGGGGATTCCTGTTTATCCGGAAAACCGCTTATCCCTTCGTATTGGCGCAACCGAGTAAACTCCCGGTTCCTTCCGGTGAGGATCTTATGCGCGTAAGCCTGGTGCCCGACATCAAAAAGTATCTTATCGCGCGGCGTATCCAGGCAATAGTGCAGGGCAATAATCAGCTCAACCGCACCGAGGCTGGAAGCCAGGTGGCCGCCAGTAGCACAGACAGTGGTGACGATCCTTTCGCGGATCTCACCGGCCAGTGCCGGCAACTGTTCGATGCTTAACTTCCTCAGGTCTTGTGGAGAATTGATCGCTTCTAACAACATTACTCTTTGTCCGCCTCTTCCTCTTCGAACTTTTCCAGGCTAAACTTGCCTTCTTTTTTCATCAGGAGGTCTACTTTGCGCTCCGCGTCATTTAGTACCGCAAGGCATCCTTGCGCAAGCTTTACCCCCTCTTCGTATTTTTTGAGAGACTCCCCCAGCGTAAGCTTCCCTCCGGATAATTCCTCGACGATCTTCTGCAGGCGCCTCATCTCGTCTTCAAAGGACTGCTTCTCTTTAGCCATCTTTATTTACCTCCTCTACTCTGCTGACAAAAAACCCTTTGCTTAAGGCGGTCTTTACGCGCTCGCCTGTCTTTACCTGAGAGGCATCCTTGACGATCGCTCCGTCGGGATAGAGGCTGGTCAGGCTGTATCCGCGCGACAGGACTGCCAGGGGGCTTAGGGAGCCAAGCCTGGCCGCAAGCGAACTCAGGCGTTCTTTATGGATGTTCAGGAAGTGGCCCATGGAGTGGTGCAGGCGCGTAATCACTTCGTCCAGGAACTGAACCTTCTCCTGGAGCCTCTCTTTAGGGCTCTTGAGCATATGCCTAAGTGCCACTAAGTCGTGCTTTAAGTTGCCGATTATCCCTGCAATAGAAAACTTCAGTTGCTGTCTTAAGCTCTCGGTCTCTGAAAGCAGGGAGTTACGCTTATCTACGATCAGCTTGGCTGCAGCCGAGGGCGTCTCCACAAAGCAATCCGCCACCATGTCGGAGAGCGTAATATTGATCTGGTGGCCCACTGCTGAAATGGTGGGGATCCTGGAATTATAGATGGCGCGGGCGACCGCCTCTTCATTAAAGGCCCAGAGGTCCTCGCTGCTTCCTCCGCCGCGGCTGACGATGATCGCATCCACTGTCCCGAGCTGATTCAGGTCGACGATTCCCTGAGCGATCTCCTTGCCTGCCCCCTCACCCTGCACGCGCACGGAGCGGATCAGGGCATCCACGCAGGGAGCCCCTTTTTTCAGGATCTGCAAGATATCGCGCACCGCCGCCCCGGCGCTGGAAGTGACGATTCCGACGCAAAATAGCATGAGCGGAAGTTCCTTCTTGTGCGCCGGGTCAAAGAGCCCTTCCTTGCTCAGTTTCTTTTTCAGCTGTTCGAAGGCCAGCTGCTGTGCGCCGATCCCCTTGGGCTCGATCTTCTCTACGATCAGCTGATACTGACCGCGGGGCATATAGACGTCGATCTTGCCGGAACAGATCACCTTCAGGCCGTCTTCAAGCTTGAACTTCAGTTCCTTATTTGCGCGGCTAAACATCGCCGCGCCGATCAGGGCGTCGTTATCCTTGAGGGAAAAATAAAAGTGCCCGGAGTTGGCGGCCCGGAAATTGCTCACCTCTCCCTCGACCCAGACCTCGGGAAAGGTATTTTCCAGGATAGCCTTTATATCCCGGGTGATCTCGCTAACCGTATAGATGTGCCGCGCCTTCTCTAAGCCGGCTGATCCGGCGAAGAGGTCTCTTCTTTCTTCAGGCATTCCTTGACGATCCTTTCGATCCTTAAGCTGTCCTTTTTGGTTAGGGAGATGAACTCGATCCCCGTATCGTAGATGCTCTTGGACTTTACCACCCAGACCACCCGGCCATCGCAGCGAATCGGCGGCAATTTATCCTCAAGGTGCAAAAGCAATTCTACGGGATGGAACTTATCCAGCTTTTTCTTAAGTACCACGCAAAGGCCGCCTATCCCGATATTCTGGGTGTGGGTGGAGATCTCTTCTTTCTTGCCTTTCTTAAAGACCGTCACCCGGCAGCGGTAATCTGCGCGCGGAAACTGACGCCTGTCCATACCCTGCCACATTTCATTTACCTCCTCTTAAAACACTTGCGCTTACCGTTAACCGTGTACCGTTTACTGTTAACCGCAGGCAACTAATTTTCACTTTTATTGCTGCTCCGCTCCTGCCGGAACTTGCAGTAGCTCTGAGGGCGCTGCCTCAAGGGCCTCGGGCGGCTTTTTCTTTAAGACGATCATCTGCGCCGAATAAGGGCTTAAGGAGATGCTCTCCTGAAGGGCCGCAGACGCGACGATCTCTTTTGATTCTATCGGCTCGATTTTAGCGCGCGCGGCATAAGAGGAATCCAGGTCAAAGCGCTCATAAAGATAAGCCCCTTGGAGATTCTTAAAGTTTATCTTCAGGCCGCGATCGGCGACAGCATGGCCGCTGGCCTTCAGGCTCAACTCCTTGGCCTTAAACAAGAAACTCTTTATCCTCGGGCTTACGCGCAGGCCCGCGATATCCTGTGTGCCCTCTTTGACCTTATCGATCATCCCGGAATCGGCAAGCTTAAGCACGGCTTTTCTTTCCGAGGCGGCCAGCGTCGCAATATTGCGCCAGATGTAACTGGTGAAGGTCCCGGGGTCAATATAGTTGTAGATAATGATCGCTAAAGCATCGTCGGAGCGCGTGGCAAGCACTCCCATGAAATCATCGTTCAGGCTTAAAGGATACATCTGCCCCTTTAGGCCGGCAAGCATCCTGAAGGCAGCGTAGGCAGCCTTTGGCGTTCCTTTGTAGCCCGAATATTCGGAGTCAAAGGAAAAAATACCGGTGTTTTTTTCGATGCCTTCCTTATTCGCCTGAAAATCCTCAAGGCAGAAATAGATCTGATTATCCAGGCCTGCCTCATACATGTTCTTCAGGCGGCTGAAGATGTAGCTGGCTGCGATGCAGGATTTTTCGCTGCGCTCGGGCAGGATATTTCCGGATGAGCCGAAATTCCACTCATCCACCAAAAGCGGGGTGTTGCGATCGAACCTGAAGTAAGAGAGCCATTCCCGGATCAGGGTCAGAGGGCTCTTCTTCTTATAAATAGTGGCTGCTGCCTCTTCCCGCGGGTCGGTGGAATAGCCGTGCCAGGAGATAAAATCCAGGGGCAGGCGGTTGCGGTAGCAGAACTTGATCAGCTCATAGATCAGGCTATTTTCCGGGGTAGAAATGGTGTTTTTTTCGGGGCTGCCGAACCAGGAGCTTGCGCCCGGGCCGCCGACGGGGATGTACACCTTGGTCTCATATTTAAGCTCTTTTACCGCCTCGGCGACCGTACGATAGAGGCTCAGATAATCCTTGAGCCTGCCCAGGAAGAAATCCGCCGCATCCGGGGCATTCCAGACCTCATACCAGATATTGTATTTCTTGTTGCAGCTTAAGTCGCGGATTATGCCTTTGATCAGCTGCTTGAAACCGCGCAGGTCCGCGGGAGGACACCTTTTATCCAGGACCCGGGCCAGTCCCGCGGGCGTGCCGAAGATATCCAGGATCACTACTCCCCCGGAATCGCTTACACTCTTAATGATCTTTTCATAATTGGCCAGGAGCTTATTCTGCAGGTTCTTATTCTTAGAAAGCTGGTAGATCTCCCAGAGGTTGTACTTCAGGCGATAAGTGCCGGGAAAGCCAATCTCTTTTTGCCAGGCCTCCAGCGCCTCGGGCGCAGCCGCCTCCTGCGGCCAGGTAACATCGCGGTGCAGCCCCCGGCCGCTTAAATCCGTATTGGGCTTAAAGATAGCCGGGAGGGGAACGGTCTTAGCCGCGACATCAAGCATGCACTCCAGGTCCGCCTCCTGGGCAGAGCTTTCCGCGCAGAGCAAAATTACCGCCGCCAAGATTACCAGGCCGCTAAACAACGGCCTCAAAGGGTTTTTTTCTCTCATATTGACTTTTCCCGGACGCGTACAATCGACCTTGCCCTGCCGGTCTCGTCGTCGATATCCAGTATCGCGCCCTGCAGCTGTACATTTTCGCTGGCCACTTCAAAACGCGTAGGGATTGCGGTGACAAACCTCTCCAGGACATCTTCCACTCTTCTGCCGATCACCGAATCGTGCGGGCCGGTCATGCCGGCATCTGTCAGATACGCAGTCCCCTTGGGCAGGACCCTTTCATCCGCAGTCTGGATGTGCGTATGGGTGCCGATAACGCAGGAGGCCTTTCCGTCCAGATACCACCCCAGAGCCACCTTCTCGGAAGTCGCCTCGGCGTGGATATCCACAATGATTACTTTTGTCTTTTTTAAGATCTCCTCTGCGCAGGAAAGAGCAGCTTTAAACGGGCAATCCAGAGGCTCCATAAACACGCGGCCGTTGACATTGATCACCCCCGCTGATCTGCCGTTGTGGGCTTTGAAAACGCCGCAACCCGCACCCGGTGCGCCTCCGGGAAAGTTCGCCGGGCGCAGGATCCTCGGCTCCTGGTTGATGATCTCAAAGATCTCGCGTTTCTTCCAGATGTGGTCTCCGGAAGTAAGCACATCCACGCCGGAAGAAAAGAGCTCTTCTGCGACTTTAGCGGTGATCCCTGAGCCTCCGGCTGCGTTTTCGGCATTGGCGATCACAAAGTCAAGAGCCTGCCCCTGCCTTAACTCCGGAACGAGCCTCCTGACCGCCTCTCTCCCGGGTGAACCGACAATGTCTCCGATAAATAGAACCTTCATTCTGCCCTCTTTCGTTTACCGTGCACCCGCTCCTTACCGCCACAAAACACGGCGGCTCGTCGCTGTGTACCGTGTACCGTAAGCTACGGTAAACGGTACACGGTTAACGGTACACGTAACGTTTACTTTGCATATTCAATCGCCCTGGTCTCTCTGATCACTGTAACTTTGATCTGTCCGGGATACTCCATGCCCTCTTCGATCTTTTTGCGGATATCGCGCGCCAGGTTGATCGCCTCGGCGTCAGTGATCTTCTCCGGCTGCACGATCACGCGGATCTCGCGTCCGGCCTGGATAGCAAAGGATTTCTCAACACCCTTAAAGACATTGGCGATGGACTCTAATTTTTCCAGACGCTTGATGTAGGTCTCAAGGGTCTCGCGCCTTGCTCCGGGCCGCGAGGCGCTGATCGCATCCGCAGCTACCGCCATTACCGCATAGATGCTGGTGGGTGCAGCCTCTTCGTGGTGCGCCTCAATAGCAGCCACCACTTCCGGAGATTCATTGTATTTCCGCGCCAGGTCTGCTCCGATCTTGGCGTGGGTGCCTTCGATCTGATGGTCCACGGCTTTTCCGATATCGTGCAGGAGGCCGACCCTGCGCGCCAGTTTCATATCCAGGCCCATCTCCGAAGCCATGGTCCCCAGGATAAAGGAGACCTCTTTTGAATGCTGCAGGGCGTTCTGGCCGAAACTGGTCCGGTATCTGAGCCTGCCCAGGAGCTTGATGATCTCAGGGTGAAGGTTATTCACCCCGGCCTCGAAAGCCGCGCGCTCCCCCTCCTCCCTGATCTTTTCATCCATCTCCTTCTTGGTCTTCTCCACTACTTCTTCGATCCTGCCCGGGTGAATCCTGCCGTCGGCAATGAGCTTCTCCAGGGAGAGGCGGGCGATCTCGCGGCGCACGGTATCAAAGGCAGAGAGGGTCACTGCCTCGGGGGTATCGTCGATGATCACGTCTACGCCGGTGGCCATCTCAAGGGCCCGGATATTCCGGCCTTCGCGGCCGATGACGCGTCCCTTCATCTCGTCATTGGGCAGGGTCACGACGCTTACCGTAGACTCGACGGTGTGTTCCGCTGCGCAACGCTGTATAGCAAGGCTGACGATCTCCTGCGCCTTTTTCTCGGCCATGCTGCGCAATTCCTCCTCTTCCTTTTTGATCAATACCGCTTTTTCATTCGCCAGTTCTTCGTTCAGCCGGCTTAAAAGGATCTGCCTTGCCTCTTCTGCGGAAAGCGAGGCGATCTTCTGCAGGCGCTCCTTCTCCTCGGCAATCAGGGTGTGCAGCTGCTGCTCCTTGGCCTTGAGGCCATCTTCCTGCTTGCGCACGTTTTCAGAGCGAGCCTCGATCTCCTTTTCCTTCTTCTCCAGGAGCTCAAGCCGGCGGTCGATATTCTCTTCTTTCTGGGTCAGGCGCCTCTCCATATTGGAGATCTCCTGGCGCCGGTCTTTGGTCTCGCGCTCAAAATCCTGGCGCATGCGGTACATCAGGTCCTTTGCCTCAAGTTCCACTTCCCGGCGCCTGTCCAGCGCCTCTTTTTTAGCCTGCTCCAGGATGTGCTGCGCCCGGGTCTCGGCATCATGGATCTTTTTTTCCGCGATGTGCTTGCGCAGGAAATATCCGGCTGCCGTGGCAAACAAAGCAATGCCGATGCATATGATTATGGCCAACATGGTTGATAACCTCCTGTCTGTTGCGGCTGTTAAGTTCGCTTGGTCTGTTAGGTTTGTTAGGCAGAAATGACGCGAGTGACGCTTACATCATGCGCTAAGGTGGGAACAGAGGGTAAGACTTGGTAGTCAAATGCCATGCCAATGACAGGCGTATCCTTGGGGACCCTGCTCAAGAAACGGTCATAGTAACCCTTGCCGCGGCCAAGGCGGTTTCCTTTCTTGTCGAAAGCCAGGCCCGGCACAATGATCAGGTCCAGATCCCTAATCCGTGCAGGCCTCTCTACCGCCGGCTCGACCACGCCATAGGGGCCTTTGCGCAGGCCTCCATGACCATCTAATATACATGGCTTCATGGTTGAGCCAGCTCTTTTGCAGACTGGCACAGCCACTATCTTACCTATTTTTTTTGCTGCTTTTATCATCTCTTCTGTATTCACTTCACCGTTTAGCGCGATGTAAAACATCACTAATCTTGCCTTTTTAAACTCAGCTGTCCTTAAAAGCTTCCTTCTGATAGCTTTACTTTTACGGGATCTATCTTCCTCCTTCTGTTTTTTTAGCTTTAAGAGGATTTTACTACGTAATCTCCTTTTTGTCAATCTTACATCCTTAATGGCCATGTTCGTTATGTCCGCGCTTGGTGATCTCAAAGGGCACGGCCAGGCCCTGCTTCTCATAATAATCCTTTAGCGCCGAACGCAGCGCCTCCTCGGCCAGGACCGAGCAGTGCATCTTGATCGGAGGCAGGCCTCCGAGGGCCTCGGCCACCGCCTTGTTGGAGATCTTTAAGGCCTCTTCGATGGTCTTGCCCTTGACCATCTCGGTGACCATGGAGCTGGTGGCGACTGCAGCCCCGCAGCCGAAGGTCTTGAACTTTGCGTCTACGATCACGTTATTCTCGATCTTCAGGAACATCTTCATCACGTCGCCGCAGATGGGATTTCCGACGGTGCCGACCCCGCTTGCGTCGGGGATCTCACCCACGTTTCTGGGGTTTTGGAAGTGGTCCATTACTTTTTCGCTATAGGGAAGCCGGTCAGCCATTTTTTTCCAAAGTAAGTTTATGCGGTTTAGTCGTCTTTTTGAAATCCTTCGGTTTCTGGATCTCTTTTAATTTCGCAAGCCCCTTCTTTTTCTCTGATTCCTTATAAATCAAGACCCAGGCGCAATCCTTTTCCTTATCCGTCTCGCACTTGCCGCGATCCACTCCGCCGCAGGGACCATTTAAGAGCCCCTTGGGGCAAAGGGTGATCGGGCATATTCCTTCGGTGATATCCAGGACACATTCTCCGCACAGGGAGCACTTTTCATAAAAGTTGCCTGCCGCGTCCATCACTGCGCCAAACATGGTGTTTAAGGCAGGCTGGATCTTGCGGCCCAATCTATCATTATCCTTTACTGACTGCACCCCCAGGCCGCAGGCCAGGACCAGGATAGCATCTGCACTCTTTAAGGCCTTCATATTCTTGGCCAGCTCTGTCTTTACCTGGCTGGCGACGCAGGGCGCAGAGGGAATACAGAAGCCGACTACGGCCTTGCCCTTCTCTTCCAGGGACTGCTTTAATTTCAGGATCTCTTCCTCTCCGCCGGTCTTACAGGTGGTCGCACACTCGCCGCAGCCGATAAGGAATATATTATTAAAATCCTTCAGGCTATCTATAATCTCGGCAAAGGGTTTTAGCTCTGTAATAATCATATGGACTCCTTGATACGTTAGATTTTATCACGCTTTCGCGGATAGGACAAGGCTAAAGTAAGATGGGGCTTTAGGGTGAGCTTTTTATATAGGCCCTGACGGTCTTCTGTGTTTCAAGCGGCTTGCCAAGGGCATCCACAGGCGTATTTTCGATTTTTTCCACCACGCCATAGCCTGATGTGACTTCGCCGAAAATGGTGTGGCGCATATTCAGCCACGGCGTGGGGGCGCAGGTGATGAAAAACTGGCTGCCGTTAGTGTTGGGCCCGGCATTAGCCATGGCCAGGAGACCGGGCTTATCAAAGGCGGCATCCTGCCTTACCTCATCAATAAACGGCTTACCCCAGATGGATGAGCCTCCCCTGCCGGTCCCGGTAGGGTCTCCTCCCTGGATCATGAAACCCTTGATCACGCGGTGAAAAGTTATACCATTGTAATAACCTTTCTCAATGAGCTTGGTAAAATTCTCGCACGCCTTAGGCGCGATATCGGATCTAAGCCTTATTTCGATGGTGCCCTGATTAGTCTCTAAGACCGCTATTTGTTCAGCCATTGCCGATATTCCTCCTGTAGTTAATAAAATTGCTAAGACCGGAATCAAAATATTTTTCATCAGAACCCTTCCTTTCTATGGACCCTGTTCAGCCTGCTTTTTGCGCTCCTCGATGATCTTTGAGGCGATCTCAGCCGGCACCTGCTGGTATTTGTCAAACTCCATGGTGGCATTTGCCCGACCGCTTGAAAGGGAACGAAAGGCTGTAGCATAGCCGAACATCTCAGATAGCGGGACCTCGGCCGAGACGATCTTTTGAACCCCTTTGGCATCGATATTCAGGATCTTGCCGCGGCGGGAGCAGATGTAGCCGACGACGCTGTTCACATATTCCTCGGGCGTAGTCACCTCCAAAGACATGTACGGCTCAAGAAGTACGGGCTCAGCCTTAAGAAAGCCTTCTTTAAAACCAATACTGCCTGCCATTTTAAAAGCGAGTTCCGATGAGTCCACTTCGTGGAAAGAGCCGTCGATGAGGTCCACCTTTACATCCACTACCGGATACCCGGCATAGACTCCTTTATCCATCGCCTCCACGATCCCCTTCTCCACTGCCGGAATGAATGAAGCGGGGATCGCCCCGCCCTTGATGCTGTTGACGAACTGGAATCCTTCGCCTGCCGCTGCCGGTGAAACCTCCATCACTACATGACCGTACTGGCCGCGGCCGCCGGTCTGACGGATGTATTTGCCTTCGCAGCTTGCCGACTTAAGGATCGTCTCGCGGAAAGCTACCTTAGGCTGGCCCACGATCGCCTCCACTCCGAACTCGGTCTTAAGCCTGTCTACAATGATCTCAAGATGCAACTCTCCCATTCCGGTAAGGATCGTCTCTTTGGTCTCCTCATCCGCCTTGACCTGAAAAGTAGGGTCTTCTTCAGCCAGCCGCGCCAGGGCCCTGCCCAGCTTATCCTGATCCTGCCGGCTCTTGGGCGCAATGCTTAGAGAGACTACCGGAGTAGGAAACTGCATCGCCTCTAAGATTATGGGGTCTTCGGGGTCAGAGAGCGTATGGCCGGTGACAGTATGGTCCAGGCCGATCAGAGCCACAATATCGCCGGCAAAGGCGTATTCGATGTTCTCGCGCTGGTTGGCGTGCATCTGGACAATACGGGCAATGCGCTCTTTTTTATCTTTGACTGTATTTAAGACGTTTGAGCCACTCTCCATGATGCCGGAATAGATCCGGGCATAGACGAGTTTGCCCATGTGCGGGTCAGCCTGCACTTTAAAGGCAAGAGCGGTCAGCGGTTCCTTGAAGTCGGGCCTGCGCTCGATGACCTTTTCCGGGTCATCCGGGTCATGCCCTTTTACCGGAGGCAAGTCAAGCGGCGACGGGAAAAAGAGGGTCACTGCGTCCAGGAGCTTCTGGATGCCCTTATTTTTAAAGGCCGCGCCGCAGAGTACCGGGACCATCTTATTGCTGAGCGTGCCGGCCCGGATCGCCTGAATGAGTTCATCCCGGGTAATCAATGCTTCATTCTCTAAGAACTTATGGGTTAGGCTCTCATCAAAGGCACAGGCCTTCTCCACCATGATGTGGCGGTAGCGCTCTGCGACCTCCGCGTAATCTTGCGGTATTTCTTCGATGCCGAACTCCCTGCCCATGGCCTCTTCCTGGTAGATATAGGCCTTCATCTCCAGAAGGTCGATCACCCCCCGGAAGTTGCTTTCGCTGCCTAAGGGGATCACCAGGGGCACGGTGTTGGCCTGCAGGATCTGCTCGATACTTTTTAAGACCGCAAAGAAATCGGCGCCTGTGCGGTCCATCTTATTGATAAAGGCGATCTTGGGCACATTGTATTTATTGGACTGGTGCCAGACCGTCTCTGACTGCGGCTCTACCCCTCCTACCGCGCAGAAGACCGCCACCGCCGCATCCAGGACCCTTAAAGAACGCTCGACCTCTACGGTAAAATCCACATGGCCCGGGGTATCGATGATATTGATGCGGTGCTCCCTCCAGAAACAGGTGGTGGCAGCGGCGGTGATAGTGATGCCGCGCTCCTGCTCCTGCTTCATCCAGTCCATGGTCGCCTTTCCCTCGTGCACCTCGCCGATCTTGTAGGATTTCCCGGTGTAGAAGAGGATGCGCTCGGTAAGGGTGGTCTTTCCGGCGTCGATGTGCGCCATGATGCCAATATTCCTTACCTTTTCTAATGCAATGCGCGGGACAGGCAGGCTGCGCTCTTCTTTCTTTTCCGGCGCTGCCTCTCCCGGTGCCTTTTCCGGAGGGGCTGCTTCCGGAGAAACTTCTTGCGCCGCCTCCTGGGCCGGAGGTAATGCTTCCGACCGGCTCTCGGGCAGGGCCGCTTCCGGCGGCATCGGCGCCTCCTGCGGACGGGCCCCTAATTTATGGTTTAGCTGAATGATCTCATCAGTAAGGAGCCTTATCCTCTCTTCCTTCTGTTCCAGCTCGTTTTCTAATGCCGTGTATTCTTCGTTCAGCTTGGCGAACTCCTGTTTCGGCACCCAGTCGGAGATGCCTTCTTTACGCTTAAAATCCGCGATCGTGCCCAAGTGCGTTTTAATTTCTTCTTTCAGGCGTTCGATATAATGCTTGTTTGCCTCGATGTTCTCCTGCCTCTGGCGCAGCTCCTGCTCAAGGGCAACCAGGCGTTCATTCACCTCCCTGACCTGACGGTTCAGGTCAACATTCTTGGCAAAGGCCTCCTGAAGCTCCTTTTCCTTAAGGATGAACTTCTCTTTTAGGGAGAGGGTGTCTGACTTCTCCCTGTCCAGCATCTCCTCGCTCTTCCGGACCCAGTCCTGGCGCCGGCGGAACTCCTCCTGAAGTTGCAACTCTTTTTCTTCCGCTGCGGCAAGCTCTTTTTGCAGTACGGCATTGCCTGCCCTGGCTACTTCGAGCTCTTTGTTGAGGGTGGCCAGCTGCGCTTCCAGCTGGTAGATCTTCTGGTCGCGGTAGGCAAAATCAGTGGCGATATTGGAAGCCGGCGGCTTTTTCTTCGGCTTCTCTCCGGGTTCGGGAGAAAAGATGCTGTAGAGAGCATAAAAGATCATGAAGACCGCTGCGGTGAGGATAAAAATCATCAGGGGAGACATCTAGGAATTAGTAGGGTATAAAATCCAAGGGGTTGCTTTGGGGTTTATTCTTTATTTTGTCTTTGGCCAGCCTCTGCTCCTGCCGCTTTAAAATATAAGTCACCTTGTCCTGGTTGACTTCGGTGAACTCGACGCCGAAAGTAAATATCTTTGCCGTATATTTATTCGGCAGGGTCATATGCCGCACTTTTCCTCTGCCGGGCAGATACTCATCCAGCAGCGGAGTGACCAGCTCAAACTCAACCAGGCTGCCGACTTTGAGCTCCTCTGTGGAATACATGGCAAAGCCGCTGAAACTCATATTGTCCAGAAACGCCTTGAATGAAGAGGTTGCGCCGTCGACCTGCTTAAGGCGCACCTCTCCTTCCAGGGTAAATCTCTGATAACCTCTGTTTTCCTGCACGGTTACTTTACCTGCATGGCCTGGATCACTGCCTCTCCCACGCCCTGCTGTTTCAGGTAATCGATATCCGCGGAAGTGAGATTGAACTTAGAGCCGGAAAGCCGGATGCGGTCGATGATCACCGCTTCATTCACTCCCTGCCTGGTCATATCCACGATCTGCTGAATGGTCATCTGGTTGGTGGTAGCCTGGGATTGCTGGGTTCCCGGCTTATTGATCTGGCTGCCTACAGCTGCTCCGCCAAGCGCGCCGACTGCAGCGCCTATGCCTGCGCCTTCTGCGCCGTGGCCTGACTGTTTACCGATCACGTATCCTGCGCCTGCGCCCAGGACCGTGCCGATGATCGCGCCTTCGGCTGCGCGCGTCTTGGCATCCTGACAACCGCACATAGCTAGCGGGACGCACAGGCAAAGGATTATTGCAAATAGCTGTTTCATCTCTACCCTCCTTTAAATGAGCAGACACTTTACGGAGCGAGTGAAACGAGCGAACGTAAAGTGTAGCCACCTCGTTTACTTGCTCTTGGCGTCTGCGAATTTACCCGCCGAATGCCGCGAAATTTCACGGCGCTTCCCGCCAGTGAAATTTTGCGGCGCTTATGAGGCGGGATTGCTTATCTCTTTCTTTATCTTCTCCATTCTCTGTTTGATCTTCGCCTCGTATCCTATCTCCGCCGGCTCGTAATAATGCACTTTCCTGCGGGTATACTTCTGTTTCACGAAATGCCCCGGAAAATCGTGGGCATATTTATAGCCCTCGCCGTGCCCCAGGCCTTCGGCATCCGCGTGCGTATCCTTGAGATGGTCCGGCACCTCCTGGACGCGCTTGTTCTCTATGTCAGAAAGCGCCTTGTCAATGGCCAGGTAACTGGCATTGGACTTGGGGGCGCAGGAGACATAAATGCAGGCCTGGGCAAGCGCGATGCGCGCCTCAGGCATGCCTACGAACTCACAGATCTGCAAAGCCGCGTTTGCCAGGACCAGGGCCAGCGGATCGGCATTGCCTACATCCTCGGCAGCCAGGATGCAGATCCTCCTGGCGATAAAACGCGGATCCTCCCCGGCATAAAGCATCTTGGCCATCCAGTAGATAGCCGCGTCCGGGTCTGAGCCGCGCATGGACTTAATGAAGGCTGAGGCGGTATCGTAATGCGCGTCTTCGTCATGGTCATAGACTACCGCCTTTTTCTGGATGGACTCCTGAGCTACCTCCAGAGTAAAATCGACCGTCCCGTCCTTGGTCTTAGGGCTGGTCAATACGCCTACTTCCAGGGCATTCAGGGCCCTGCGCGCGTCGCCTTCGCAGCTCTTGGCTAAAAAGGACAAAGCTCTTTTGTCGATTTTAACTTTCAGGTCCCCGAAGCCGCGCGCCCTGTCTTTCAGCGCCATAGCCAGTATCGCGGCGACCTCATCTTCTTTAAGCGCCTTTAATTCGCAGACCAGGGAGCGCGAGACCAGCGGCGAAGCGAGGGAAAAATAAGGGTTGTGCACGGTGGCGCCGATCAGGATGGGATTGCCCTCTTCCACGTCCGGCAGGAGCACGTCCTGCTGCGCCTTGTTGAAACGGTGTATCTCGTCGATAAAAAGGATGGTCCTTTTTTGCGTATTGGCGAACTTTACCTTGGCGCTGGCAATGGCCTTGCGCAACTCTTCGACATTAGAGGTCGTGGCATTGATCGCCACATAGAAGCTGCGGGTGACACTAGCAATGCACCAGGCAAGAGAGGTCTTTCCGCAGCCCGGGGGGCCGTAAAGGATCAGGGAGCTGAGCCGGTCAGCCTCGATGGCGCGGCGCAGGAGCTTACCCTTTCCCAGGATGTGCGACTGCCCTGCAAATTCCTCCAGGGTAGCCGGACGCATGCGCACGGCAAGGGGCGCGTCTTTGCTCTTAGATTTTTGCTCCTCTTGGAAGAGGTCGGTGGGTTGAAGGGGCATAAAGATTTATGGATTAGCTCCTCGCCCAAATACGGGCTCGGAGTATTTTGCTTGAACTAACAACGGGCAAAATAAAATCCCCGCAATGTGCCGTTGGAACGATCATCTGAACCATCTGGTTACAGGTGGGTGCCCTCTCTTGGACGCGAGGCGTCCGAAGAATCCGGGCTCCCTTGATAAGTGTGTTGGTTCAAAAATTATCAAATTTCCAACGCGCACCGCAGGGATTTTATAAGAGCGATCTTTACTGGCATTATTAGTATAGCACATATTAAAGGAGAAGTCAATCCCGTTGCCTGTGAACGGGTTAAAAAATTACCTGATCCTGGCGCCGAAGCGTTCGGTCAGAAGGGCGCTGATCGCCGCCTGTAGCGGCGCGACCTCTGCCTCGGTCAGGGTCCGTTCCGGAGAGCGGTAAATACAGGAAAGGGTCAGGCCCCGGAAACCCCCGGGGATCTGCTTACCTTTATAATAATCGGCTATGCGCACCTGCGCTAACAGCGGCTTTGCCTGGTCGCGTACCGCCCCTAGGACCTCCTCTACCGCAATATCCTCTTTCAGGATAAAGCTGATGTCGCGGGTGATCCCGGGATATTTAGGTAAGGGAGTAAGCCTCTTTTCCGTCGGCGCAAAGCCAAAGAGCCTCTCCAGGGATATCTCTAAAAGAAAGGCCTCCTTATTCTTGATGTCTAACCTTGCCTTTAAGTCTGCGGGCAGTTTCAGCATCCTGCCGATATGCTTGTCCCCGACGTAAATATCGAGGGCTGCCGGGCCTCTGCCTGCCTTAAAACTGTGGCCCTTTACCCCAAGGCGGCAAAAAAGCGTCTCTATGATCCCTTTCAGATGCAGGAGCCCTGCCTCTTCTCTTACCAGGCCCTGCTCAAGAAAGAGCTCCCTTGTTCCGCAGAGCGCTATTCCCAGATATAACTCCTCTCTGGGCTTGCCCGAGGCACTTAAAAAGAGGTTTGCGACTTCAAAAAGATTCACGTATTCCTGTTTCTGATTCAGGTTGAAGCTTATTGCTTTGGCCAGGCTTAAAGCAAGGGTCGGCCTTAAGACCTCCTGGTCCTGGCTTAAAGGATTCAGGATCTCAAGCGTTGTTTCTCCGGAAAAACCGGCCAGGGATTCACGGTCCACCAGGCTGTAGGTGATCGCTTCATTTAAGCCTAATCCGGCCAGGGTCTCCCTCACCTGCGCAACCAGGTCTCTGGTGCGGTTGTCCTTAAGTTGCGCCGCTAATGCCGGATCGCTTGTCGGGATATTTTCAAAGCCGTAAATCCGGGCCACCTCTTCCACCAGGTCAATTTCTGAAAGCACATCCTGGCGCTGACTGGGCACTGTCACGCTAAAGCTGTCTTTGCCTTTTGCTTTTACTTTAAATCCCAGGCTCTCCAGGATTTTCCTGATTTTTAAAGAAGGTATTTTTGCTCCCAAGGCCCCGTTAAGCCGGCACGTATCCAGGTCGATACCTCTCTTTTTTTGCAGGCTCATCCCTGCGCTTCGCGCAAGAGCCAATTTCCCCCCGCAGAGTTTCAGGATCAGGCCGGCGGCGGCGCTTGATGCGGCAAGGACGGTATCTGTATCCACGCCCCGCTCAAAGCGATAAGAAGAATCTGTGGATAGCCCAGATCTCTGCCTGCTCCGGCGCACGGTCACCGGATTAAAGATTGCTGCTTCTAAAAGGATGTTCTTGGTAGCTGCGGTCACTTCCGTATCTTTACCGCCCATAACTCCGGCAATCGCCACCGGCATAGACTGTTCTATGGTTCTCTGGTTCTTTGGTTCTTTGGTTCGGGAAGCAATGAGTAAAATATCTTTGTCTAAAACACGTTTAACCCCGTCGATTGTAACTATTTCCTCTTTTTCTTCGGCCCTTCTGACAAGTATTTCTAAAGGCCCTCTACTCTCTTTGCCTAACTGAAGAGCTTTAGAACTATAGAACTGTAGAACTATCTTATCTAGGTCGAAGGCGTGAAGTGGCTCGCCATAGGTGAATAAGATGTAATTAGTGATGTCCACGACGTTATTAATGCTGCGGCAGCCGATCAGCTCAAGCCTCTTTCTTAGCCAGTCCGGCGACGGCCCGACCATTGCTTCACGGATGATTTTTGCGGTATATAAGGGGCAATCCTTTTTATCTTCAATTCTAATTGAGACCGGCTTCTGCCCTGACTTCGCAGCCTTTAGTCCCTGCGGCTGCTGTTTTTTCAGTCTCCTGCCGGTGAGCGCCGCTACTTCGTGCGCAATGCCGATGATAGAGAGCCAGTCCGGACGGTTGGAAGTGACTTCTGCCTCAAAGACAAAATCTCCGCTTTCGGCTTTAAGAGAAGTGACTTCAAGCCCGGCCATGGTGAGTTTATGCGCCAGCTCCTCAGGCGTAATCTTAATCTCCACGAAATCTTTCAGCCAATTGTAGGTAAACTTCATCTTAGAATTGTTTTAGGAATCTTAAATCGTTCTCAAAGAATAAACGGATGTCGTTAATGCCGTATTTAAGCATGGCAATGCGTTCAACCCCCATTCCGAAGGCAAATCCGGTATAAACCTCAGGGTCAATGCCGACGTGCTTAAAGACATTGGGGTGGATCATGCCGCTGCCCAGGATCTCAAGCCAGCCTTTTCTGCCGCAGACCGAGCAGCCCTTGCCTTTACAGATGATGCAGGAGATATCCACTTCTGCCGACGGCTCGGTAAATGGAAAAAAGTGCGGCCGGAAGCGCATCTTGATCTCTTCTCCGAAGACTGCCCTGGCAAAGGCCTCCAGGATCCCTTTCAGGTCAGAGAACCTGATCCCCTTGTCCACCAGGAACCCTTCGATCTGATGGAACATAAAAGAATGCGAGGCGTCCACGGCGTCGGGACGGTAGACCCTGCCCGGGACCACTACTGCCAAAGGCGGCTTTTGCTTCTGCATCACCCGGATCTGCACGGGCGAGGTGTGGCTGCGCAACAATAATTTTTCTCCCCCTTTTAAATAGAAGGTATCAAAGACATCCCGCGACGGGTGTTCCAGCGGGATGTTTAAACCGGTAAAATTATTGTACTCGTTCTCTATCTCCGGGCCTTCGACCACGGCAAAGCCCATGCGCATGAAGATGTCGCAAATCCGGGTGATGATCTGGGTCACCGGATGCAAGTGCCCGAGCTCCTGGGCAATGCCCGGCATGCCTAAATCCTCCTCCCCGGAGGCGGCCTTTGTCCCTGAGTCGGCCAAGGACTTCTCCTTTTCCCGAATGAGGCAGGAGAGCTTATTCTTAAGGGCGTTCACCTGCTGGCCGAAGCGGCCGCGCTCTTCGACAGGCAGGGTAGGAATGGAGCCGGTAAGCTGGGCGACTATCCCTTTTCTGCCCAGGTACTTTACCCGGAACTCCTCAAGGCCTTCTCTTGTGCCTATGTCCCGGATCTCGGCGTCTACTTGTGCAAGAATCTCATTAATATCCATACAATGATCAATGCCCCCAATAAAATTATCGCCAGGCCCCTCTTTGCCGGATTCGGCCGCTCCTGGAGGAGCCTGCCGGATGCGACCTTGCGCAGGGCCAGCGCATGAATATCCAGGTCCCCCCCGTGTGCGGGGCAGGCGCGATGGAAGGTGCCGGTGATCTCTACCGCGTCTCCGATAGATTTATAGCTTCCGGTGTAGGCGATGTCCTTAAGCAGAGGCTTGCTTATCCAGATGCCGATGGCATTTAATCCGTCGTGGACACTGATCCAGGCGGACTGGCCGCGCTCCATGATGTCGCCGATGACCTCGCCGGAAAAAGTCACTGCTTTGCCGTCATAGCCTTTGGCGTTTTTGATCAACTCGCTGCTTGAGACAGGCTGGGCAGAACAAAAAGAGGAAAACAATAAAAGGCTGATAACTGTCAGATAGAAAAAGGGTGTCTTTTTCATCAGCGCCTGCCCCGCACTATTGCCACAAAGAATCCGATCAGGGTAAAGATAGACATGAACTCAAGGCGGCCTGCCCACATCTGAAAGATATAGGTGATCTTTAGCGCTGTCGGCATGGAGACAGAGGTGATCCCGCAGGATAACCCCACGTTTGCCGCGGCAGAGGTGGACTCAAACAGGGAATCCACTAAGGGATAGCCGAAAAACATCCCGGCTAGCGCCCCCAGGCCGTAAAGCACGATATAACATAGGGTGATCAAAAGCGCAGCCC
>VGKG01000009.1 GCA_016867115.1 Candidatus Omnitrophota bacterium
AGAGGGCACTACGATATAGCCCGGCAGGCGCCTTTTTGGCATAGCCCAGATATCCCACTACAAAAAGTGCAGGCCGGATTCTTTTTCCTTTTCGCAGGATGAATTCTTTAATATTCCCAAAAAGGACCGGAGAGGTCTTTTTTAGAGAATAGGCCTTATTCGCGCCTTTGATGTAGTTTTTTAATTCCCGTTCTATATGATTTTTTATTTTTAAAAACATGTCTGTATGTTACCATGCCGAGAGTATTAAGGCAAAATAAATTATATGAAGTAAAAGTTGACAACGCATAATATTGTGTTATTATTTTAATAAATGTGCTACTAAGAAGAGGACAATCATGGCCCTGGTTAGATTCGGAGTTTGTTTAGAGAAGGAATTACTGCGTCAATTCGATCAGTGTTTAAAGGAAAAAAGCTATACCAGCCGTTCAGAGGCGCTGCGTGATTTGGTCCGCCAGGACCTGGTAAAAAAAGAATGGCAGGAAGGCAGGGAAGTTGCGGGGGCGGTTAATCTTATCTACGGCCATCACAAAAGAGAACTGTTAAATAAGATCACGGATATTCAGCATGATTTTCAGAAGCTGATCATTTCTACGCAGCATATCCATTTAGACCATAATAATTGTCTGGAAATAGTCGCCTTGAGAGGAAAACCAAAAGAAGTCCAAAAATTATTCGATACTTTAAAATCAATAAAAGGTGTTAAGCATGCGGCTTTAAGCATGTCGACTACCGGCAAAGATATTAAGTGATCATATCCTTTAATTTGACATTCGGAAAGGAGGAAAAGAGATGTGCTATCTGGGGCCGACTACGGCAGCAATCGTCACTACTTTTATGTGGAAGAGTAAAAAAACCCTAAGGCTCTTCTGGCTCATGCTTATGTTTTATGGCGGAACTTTATTTGGGGTAATCGATCACCTTTGGAACGGTGAGTTATTTTTGGTTTCCGAGAACTGGGTAAAAGATTTGAGTTTAGGGGTAGTAATTACTGCCGGGACAGTCTTGGCGTGGGCCGGGATTTTAGCCTTAGCAAAAAGAACCCCTTCCTTAAATATTTATCTTAGGACAGCGGAATAAAGTATCTTTTTTTAAAGGAGGACATTTTCGGGCTCTATCGAAGGTGTCCTCTTTGTTTTTAAATGAAACTTTATTGTTGAAAATCCAAATAATACATATAAAATAGATCTATGAAAGAAGGGACAAATGAGTGATTCTCTCTTGATCCTGTCCATTTCCACTCTTTCCGTCGCTTTCCTGCATGCTTTGGCTCCGGACCACTGGATGCCTTTTGCCGCTATTGCCAAGGCCCAGAAATGGTCAAAACTGAAGCTTCTCTGGATAACCCTTATCTCCGGCATAGGCCATGTCGGGATCTCCGTACTTTTCAGTGTCATCGGCATCCTGTTGGGCTTTAGCCTCTCAAGGATAGAGGGCGCAGAAAGTTCGCGGGGCAGCATTGCGCTATGGCTCCTGATCGGTTTCGGGATCGCTTACATGCTCTGGGGCATAAAGAAGGCGCGGCAGAGGAATAGCGATGCCCTTACCGAGAAAGAGGCGAAAGCTAAGACAGTGGCGATGTGGACCTTTTTTGCGGTAGTGATCCTGGGGCCATGCGAACCGCTGGTGCCGCTGGTATTCTTAGGGTACAACTATGGCTGGGCAGGAGTGGCCGCCGTAAGCGCTATTTTTTCCGCGGTCACCCTGGCCATGATGTTAGTGCAGAGCCTCTTAGCGTACCTGGGGATCCAGCTGATCAGAGGCGGCTTTATGGAGCGTTATTCCCATGCTTTCGCAGGGCTGGTGATCGCCTTTACCGGCGCCTTTGTCATGTTCGCAGGCATATAATTCCCGCCGAGAAACAGATTAATATGAGGCTGAAAAAAGAGCACCTTTTAATAATTCCGTTTTTTTTATTCGCGCTGACGGCGATGAGTTTTGCCGCCGAGATGCCGAAGCTGATCTTTTTTCATTCTCCTTCCTGCCAGGAATGCCAGAAGGCAAAAGCCGAGGTCATCCCGCAGATAGAAAAAGAGTTTAAAGGCCGCCTTGAGATAGCATACCGCGATATCTCCGAGATGGAAGCTTACCTCGATCTCTTAAGCCTTGAGAAGGAATATGGTGTCGAGCCGACCCTCCAGCTGCCCATATTTTTCCTCAAAGGGAGATTCTTAAGCGGCAAGGAAGTGACTTTGGCGGGCCTGCGTAAGTTTATCCCGGAGATGCTCGGGTACGCGGCGCAGGAAAAGGAGAGGGTTTCTTCGACGGATCTGGCCGGGCACTTTAAGACCTTCACTCCCCTGGCCATTGTCAGCGCCGGGCTCATTGACGGGATAAACCCCTGCGCCTTTACCGTGATCGTATTCTTCATCTCTTTTTTGTTCCTGCAGGGTTATTCGCGAAGAGACATTGCCGTTATCGGGCTCTTATTTATTCTGGCGGTATTTCTTACTTATCTTTTGATCGGTATCGGGCTATTCGGTTTTCTTTACCGCCTGAGCGGTTTCTGGCTGGTGACTAAAATATTTAATCTCTGCATCGGCGCATCCAGCCTGATCTTTGGGGGCTTTGCGCTTTATGACCTTTACAAATACGGGCAGGCCGGGCAGACCGAGGGATTGATCCTGCAGCTGCCGCAGGCAGTGAAGAATCAGATCCATAAGGTCATCGGCTGGCACTACCGTAAGACCGGTAAGGCCGGCGAAGGCAAGCCGCAGAAAGGGCATCTTTGGAAACTGGGCTTAAGCGCCCTTGGCTGCGGTTTTATCATCTCGCTTTTGGAGGCGGTCTGCACCGGGCAGACCTATATCCCGACCATCGCCTTCATCATCAAGACAAACCACATGAAACTGCAGGCATTCGGATACCTCCTGCTTTATAACGCCATGTTCATCGTCCCGCTTCTTGCGGTATTTCTTATGGCATTGCTGGGAGTGACTTCTGTGCAATTCTCGGACTTTTTAAAGCGGCATCTGGCAACGGTCAAGCTATTAATGGCGGTTTTATTTTTCAGTTTAGGGGCATTTTTGATCTGGAGGGCCTGATGCGGAGATTTTTTGCGTTTTTATTCGTTTTCCTGTGCGTCTTTCCCGGCGGATGCACCTCAAAAACGACTAAGCCGCAACAGAAAGCCGCTGTACTAAAACAGGTCTCCGCTGACCCCTTTACCTGGGATTTTGGAAAAGCGGAAGAGAAGACGGTCCTGGCCCATGAGTTTATTTTAAAGAATAACGGTAAAAAGCCGTTGAATATCACCGGCACGCATTCTTCCTGCGGCTGCGCGGTTTCGGAAGCAAAGAAGAAGGCCCTTCAGCCGGGCGAGAGCACGACGATAGAAGTGAAGTTCAATACCAAAGGTTATTACGGGCAGGTCTCCCAATTTATTTATGTAAATACCGATGACCCGGTAGATCCGGTGATCAAGTTTACCGTAAAGGCCGAGGTCACGGCAGCAGGAGGAGGTAAATAAAATGTTTTTCCTTAAATTAAGGATGTGGCTTCTGGTGGCAGTCCTATTCGCTCTCGTTTATGCCGTAGTCGTAGTCATCGGCACGGCGATGGGCATGGATAATTTCTATATTTATCTGGCTATCTCGTTCCTGTTCATGCTCGTGCAGTATCTTCTGGGCCCGAAGCTGGTCGAATGGTCCATGCGCGTAAAATACATCGGCAAGCAGGATAACCCCAGGCTCTACCAGATGGTCGAGGGTCTTGCCGTCACAGCCCAGATCCCCATGCCTAAAGTAGGCATTGCCCGGATCTCCATCCCCAATGCCTTTGCCTTTGGCCGCAGCATCCGGGACGGCAGGGTCTGCGTTACCGAGGGGATACTCAACCTGCTTAAGGAGCCGGAATTAAGGGCAGTGCTGGGGCATGAGATCACGCATCTAAAAAACCGCGATATGCTTACTATCACCCTGCTTTCGGTCATCCCCATGATCATGTACCGTATTGCCTGGCATTTTTTATTCTACGGCAGAAGGCGGGATTCGCGCAGCTCAAATACTGCGCTTATCGGAATGGCGGCTTTCCTCTTTTATTTTATCACTAACCTGCTTGTGCTTTACGCCTCCCGCATCCGCGAATATTTTGCTGACCGGGGCTCGGTGCTGCTAGGGAACTCTCCGTCGGCAATGGCGACCAGCCTCTACAAGCTGGCGTACGGCTCGGCGCGCATGGATAAGTCTGCGATCAAGGATGCCGAAGGCCTGAAGGCCTTCTTTGTGAATGACCCCTCGCGGGCCCTGAATGAAGTGCGGCAGCTTTCGCAGCTGGACCTGGATAGAAGCGGCTCGCTGGATGCCAATGAACTGGAGGCACTGCGGACAAAACAGGTGCGTTTAGGCTTCGGGGACAGGCTCTTAGAGCTCCTGAGTACCCACCCGAACATGCTTAAGCGTATCAAGCAGCTTTCTGATTACCGCGCTTAACGCTAACCCCCTTAAATTCCAACAGGATACCCCGTCTTTCCCGAAGGAAAGGCGGGGTTTTCTTTGATTGACAGAGGAGGACTTTTACTATATAATTATTGGACTATGGAACTAGATGACATTATTTCCCAGAGAAAAGCTAAGTTGAAGTCCTTGCAGGACAAGGGCATAGACGTATTTGCCAGCCACGCCCTTACGCGCGAAGATATAGGTAAATTACTGGCTGATTTCCAGGAGGGCAGGAAGGTAAATATCGCCGGCCGCATCACTGCCAAGCGCCTGCACGGCAAGGTATTGTTCATGGATCTAAGGGATTCAAGCGGCCGCATCCAGCTCTACGTTAAGGCTGATTTTGTGGGCAAGGATAAGTTTTCCCTTTTAGAGCAGGATATGGATATCGCGGATTTTCTTTTTGTGGCGGGAGAACTTTTTAAGACGCATACGGATGAGCCGACGGTAAAAGTAGAAGATTTCGCGATCATCTCCAAAGCCCTGCGCCCCCTGCCGGAAAAGTGGCACGGGCTTAAAGACGTAGAGACGCGCTACCGCCAGCGGTATCTGGACCTGGTCGCCAATGAAGAGGTAAGAAAAGTTTTTATCGCGCGCTCAAAGATCACCAAATCCATCCGGGAGTTCCTGGACAGCCGCGGTTTCCTGGAAGTAGAGACGCCGATGATGCACAATATCCCGGGCGGCGCAGCCGGCAGGCCGTTTAAGACGAAGCACAATGAGTACGATATGGAGCTCTATTTAAGGATCGCTCCGGAGCTTTATCTAAAGCGCCTGCTCGTCGGCGGGCTTGAGCGGGTCTATGAGATAAACCGTTCTTACCGCAATGAGGGAGTCTCTACCAAACATAATCCCGAGTTCACCATGCTTGAGGTCTATCAGGCCTACGCCAATTATCAGGATATGATGCAGCTGGTCGAGGGCCTGATCGTCTCGGTAGCCAAAGAGACGCTCGGTACGACTAAGATCACTTATCAGGGGAAAGAGATAGACCTTACTCCTCCCTGGCAGAAGCGTTCTTTTGCCGGGATGGTCAGGGAAAAGTTCGGCATCGAGCCGCAGGATGAACCGGATAAGATGCTTCAGAAGCTGCAGGGGGCCGGGTTCGCCGCAGGGCTGAAGCGCCTGAGCCGCTCGCAGATCAATAAGATCATTGAGGAGATCCTGGAGCAGGAGATGAGCCTGAACCCTACTTTTATTACCGACTATTTCAGCTATCTCTGCCCCCTGGCAAAAAATAAAAAAGATAACCCTCTGATTTCGGAGCGATTTGAGTTGTACATCGCCGGTATCGAGGTCGCCAATGCCTATTCTGAGCTGAACGACCCGGTGGAGCAGCGCCGGAGGTTCGAAGAAGAGATCAAAGAACTCACCGCGGATGAGAAGAAGAATGTGGACGACGATTATGTCCTGGCCCTTGAGCACGGCATGCCTCCTGCCGGAGGCCTGGGCATAGGGATCGACAGGCTGGTCATGCTGCTGACAGGCCAGCCTTCAATACGCGACGTGATCCTATTTCCTTTGTTAAGGCCGGAACAATAAAATTATGATTACACAGATTTTTAAAAAGATTACACAGATTGAAGCTTTTATCTGTGTAATCTAATTTTCAATCGGTGTAATCAATTTAAAATGAAAACAGAGTTATTTATCAGCTGGCGCTATCTTGCCACCAAGAGAAAAGAGAAGTTCATCTCCCTTATCAGCGTGATCTCGGTCTTAGGAATAGCTATCGGGGTGGCCGCGCTCATCGTGGTCATCGCGGTGATGACCGGATTTGACCGGGACCTGCGCGATAAGATCATTGGCAACTACGCGCACATCACCTTAAGCGGTTTTCATCCCATCGGAACCGCAGAATACGCGCAAGTCAAAGATAAGATCAGCGCCAACAGCCGCGTAAAGGGTTTTGCTCCCTATATCCAGGGCCAGGTGCTGGTAAAAGACGTGAACCGTTTTTTTGCCGTAGGTATTAGGGGTATTGATCCTGAGGCTGAAGTCAGAGTCACCAAGCTTAAAGAATATCTGGCCTCCGGCAATATTGAAGACCTTAAACCGGGCACGATCGTAGTCGGAAAAGAGCTGGCCATGATTCTCGGCCTGAAGAAGGGTTCGGGCCTGACTATCTTTTCTCCGCTGGGCAAACCATACAACCTGAAGGTAGCCGGGATATTCCGTTCCGGGATGTACGATTACGACTTGAACCTTGTCTTCACGCATCTTTCAAGCGCACAGGAGATCTTGGGCCTGCCGGGCCAGGTCAGTTCTGTTGCCATAAAACTGGATGACCTTTATCAGGCGGATAAGGTGCGGGATGAGCTCTCCGCAAGCCTCGGCCTTGACTATGTCCTGCGCACCTGGATCGAGGCGAATCAGAACTTTTTCGCGGCTTTAAAGCTGGAAAAGTTCACCATGTTCGTTATCCTGACTTTGATCATTCTGGTTGCGGCTTTCAATATCGCCAGCACCCTGATCGTGATGGTGGTGGAGAAGACCAAAGATATCGGGATATTAAAAGCTATCGGCATGCCGGCCAGCGGTATCAGGCGGATCTTTACTCTTGAGGGCCTGATCATCGGTTTTCTTGGGACCGGCCTTGGCCTTGGGGTGGGATTATTGCTCTGCCTTCTGCTTGAAAAATACCAGTTTGTGAAACTGCCTTCGGACATTTATTATATTGACCGGCTGCCGGTGTCTTTGCAGGCCTGGCCCGATGTTACCCTGATCATCGCTGCCAGCCTCATGATCACGCTGGTTGCGACGATCTATCCGGCAGTGAGGGCTGCGCGCCTTGAGCCGGTGGAAGCGCTGCGTTATGAGTAATGCTTGAAGCCAAGAACATCCATAAGGTCTACAGCAACGGAAAGAAGGAACTGCGAGTCTTAAAAGGCGTAAGCCTGACCATAGAGAGGGACAGCTTTACGGCGATCACCGGGCCTTCGGGGGCAGGCAAGTCCACGCTTCTGCATATTCTGGGGGGGCTGGATGCGCCGAGTGAGGGAAAGGTAAGTTTCAAGGGAGAGGATCTTTACGCTTTGGGCGATGCCGCGCTCGCCGGGATCAGGAATAAGCGCATCGGTTTTGTCTTCCAGTTTTACCATCTCTTATCGGAGTTCAGCGCCTTAGAAAATGTTTTTTTCCCGGGGTTGATAGATTTCAAGTCGCGTAGCGCGGGAAAGGAATTAAAGAAGCGCGCTGTTGAATTATTAAAACAGGTGGGGTTAGGCGAACGGATGGGGCATTTTCCCGCTGAGCTTTCCGGAGGAGAGAAGCAGCGGGTAGCCATAGCGCGCTCCCTGATGAATGCGCCCGAATTACTGCTCTGCGACGAACCCACGGGTAATCTTGATTCCGAGACGGGTAATGAGATCATCGGCCTGATAAAAAAGATCAACCGGGAGAGCCTCATGACCGTGCTCCTGGTGACCCATAACCGGGAATTAGCGGCCTCTGCGGACAAGGTTTATTATTTGAGAGACGGCAGTCTAGTCGATTGAGGAGGTAAAGGATGAAGGTCTATATCAACGGGAAGTTTTACGAAAGAGAAGAGGCGAAGGTCTCGGTCTTTGATCACGGGCTTCTATACGGAGACGGCGTCTTTGAGGGTATCCGCTCTTACAGCCGCTTGGTCTTTAAATTGAAAGAGCACATTGACCGGCTCTTTGAATCCGCAAAAAGCATCATGCTGGAGCTACCTCTCCCCAAGGCGGAATTGACCAAAGCGGTGATCGCGACCCTGAAGGAGAATAAACTTATCGATGCCTATATTCGCCTCGTGGTGACCCGCGGGGAAGGGGACCTTGGCCTTGACCCGCGTAAATGCCGGGGCAGGGCCACAGTGATCATCATCACCGATAAGATCATGCTTTATCCCGAGAAATATTATAAAGAAGGATTAAGCATCATCACCGTGCCTACGGTAAGGAATCTTCCCGAAGCGCTTAATCCGCAGATCAAATCACTGAACTACCTGAATAATATCCTGGCCAAGATCGAAGCGACCAATGCCGGATGCGATGAAGCGATCATGCTTGATTCTTTAGGTTATGTGGCAGAATGCACCGGCGACAATATTTTTGTCGTCAGGGACGGGCACCTTTATACCCCGCCGCAGTGCATGGGCACCTTAAGGGGGATAACCCGCGACACGGTGATGGAGCTGGCCCGCCGCGATAAGACCCCGGTGCATGAGCACGTAATCACGCGCCATGAGGTCTATATCTCTGATGAGTGTTTCCTCACCGGCACGGCTGCCGAGATCATCCCGGTAGTCAAGGTCGACGGCCGCGTCATCGGCGATGGTAAGCCGGGTAAGATCACCCTCGGCCTGATCAGGAAGTTCAAAGAGTTGACCAAGAAAGACGGAGTGAAATATTAAATTAATACTGAAGTTACGTGTACCGTTTACCGTGTACCGTTTACCGTAGATACGGTGAACGGTAAACAGCGAGCTATCGATCAATAGTGAGCAAGCGGGTAAACGGTAAACGAAACTTATCATTAGACGTCAGGAGAAAGTAATGCTTTGCGATATCTGCGGAAAGAGTAACGCCACAGTGCATCTTACGGAGATCGTTGATGACCAGATGACGGAGCTGCATCTCTGCGATGAGTGCGCCCGCCAGAAGTCTGCGGCCATGGAGCAGCAGTTCGGCTTAAGCGATCTTCTGGCCGGCATGGTGCAGGGCGGTAAAACTGAAAAGGCCGGCGAAGCGGTCAAGGTAAAGTGCCCCAACTGCGGCCTCACCTACGCGGATTTCCGTAAGATCGGCAGGCTCGGCTGCAGCGACTGCTATACTGCTTTTAAGAAATACCTCGCCCCCCTTTTAAAGCGCATCCACGGTTCGTCCCAGCATTTCGGCAAATCTCCGGCCAGGGTGACCAGGGTCATCAGAAAGAAGGTCGACCTCCAGGAGCTGCGCATGAAGTTGGCGCGCGCCATCGAGATGGAGGCTTTTGAAGAGGCAGCCAAATTGCGGGATCAGATCCGCGATTCAGAGAAGAAGCAGCAGGAAAAGGAATAATCGTGAAGCTCAATGACCTGTTAAACCATACCAGCGAATGGCTCAAAGGCACCGGCCCGAACTCGGATATCGTCATCTCAAGCCGTATTCGCCTCGCCAGGAACCTGGAAAAATCACCTTTTCCGCATTGGGCCAATAAAAACAAAAGCGAGCAGACCGAGAAGCTGATCGAGGATGCGATAAGGGGAATCGATTACCTGAAAAATACTTCGGTCTTTAAATTAGCGGAGATGGATCCCATCGATAAGCAGTTCCTTGTAGAGCGCCACCTCATGTCCCTTGAGCATGCGCAGAAGAGCGACCATAAGGCGGTGGCGATCGACGACGATGAGATCGTCGCGATCATGATCAACGAAGAGGACCACATCCGCATGCAGGTGATGCAGTCGGGCTTCAATATCTATGAGGCCTGGGATATCATCGATAAGATAGACGATTGCCTGGCAAAGGAGCTGTCTCTGGCGTTTTTATCCGACTGGGGCTACCTTACCGCCTGCCCCACTAATACCGGTACCGGCATGCGCGGTTCGGTGATGCTGCACCTTCCGGCCCTGGTGATGACGCGCCAGATCGACCGCGTACTGGCTGCGATCGCAAAGTTAAGTTTTGCCACGCGCGGCCTTTACGGCGAGGGTACGCAGGCCACGGGTAATTTTTTCCAGATCTCAAACCAGGTGTCTCTGGGGCACAGCGAAGAAGAGGTGATCGGCAATATCAACGGCGTCATCCGTCAGATCATCGAGCAGGAGAATCAGGCAAGGGAAGCGTTATTATCCCGCAACAAAGCCCTGCTTGAAGACAGGATCTCAAGGAGTTTAGGGATATTAAAGAGCGCCTACATTATTACCAGCCAGGAGACCATCGAGCTCTTATCCATGGTGAGGCTGGGCAGTGATTTAGGATTGATTAAAGACCTTAACCGGCGCACCATCAATGAACTTTTTATTATTACTCAGCCGGCGCATCTGCAGAAGATGGAAGGCAAGAAGTTGTCGCAGCAGGAGCGTGACGTAAAGAGGGCTGAGATCGTCAGGAAGAAATTAAATATATAACCGATTTTAGGAGGGGATAATGTTCAACCGTTTTACCGAAAGAGCAAGAAAAGTCATCATCCTGGCAAAGGAAGAGGCAAGGCGTTTTAATCACGATTATATCGGTACGGAGCACATCCTTTTAGGTTTAGTGCGTGAAGGCGAAGGCGTGGCTGCCGCGGTTTTACAGAAGATGGGTGTATCTTTAGAGAATATACGCCTTGAGATAGAAAAATTAGTGCAGCCGGGCCCGACCACCCAGATCATCGGCGACATTCCTTTTACCCCCCGCGCCAAAAAGGCGCTGGAACTCGCCGCGGAAGAGGCGCGTTCGCTCGGCCATAATTATATCGGCACAGAGCACCTGCTTCTGGGCCTCATCCGTGAAGGCGAGGGGATCGCCTCGCAGGTCTTATTGAATTTAGGCCTGGATCTGAATACCGTGCGTAACGAGGTGATGGAGATCTTAGGTTCGGCATTGCCCGGGATGGGCGGCGCTGCTCAGCAGAAGACCAAGACTCCTGCTCTGGATGCCTTTGGCCGGGATCTTACATTGCTGGCAAAAGAAAATAAGCTTGACCCGGTGATCGACCGGATCCAGGAAATAGAACGCGTGATCCAGATCTTAAGCCGGCGCACAAAGAATAATCCCGTGCTTTTAGGCGAAGCAGGGGTGGGAAAGACAGCCATCGTCGAGGGGCTTGCCCAGGCGATCGTTACCGGGAATGTCCCGGAGATCCTTAAGGGTAAGCGCATCGTGGTCCTGGATTTAGCCCTCATGGTTGCCGGCACAAAATACCGCGGCCAGTTTGAGGAGAGGATCAAGGCGGTAATGGAAGAGATCAAGCGCTCGCAGGATGTGATCATCTTTATTGATGAGCTGCACACCTTAGTGGGCGCGGGCGCTGCCGAAGGCGCGATAGATGCCTCTAACATCCTGAAGCCTTCGCTTTCGCGCGGAGAGATGCAGTGTATCGGTGCTACCACCATGGATGAATACCGTAAATACATCGAAAAAGACGCAGCCCTTGAACGCAGGTTCCAGACCATCATGGTGGACCCGCCGACAGTTGACCAGACTATCGAGATCTTAAAGGGCCTGCGCGATAAATATGAGGCGCACCACCGGGTGACTTTCCGCGATGACGCCCTGGAAGCTGCGGCAAAGCTCTCCGACCGTTACATCTCCGGAAGGTTCCTGCCGGATAAAGCGATTGACCTGATCGATGAGGCAGGCTCCCGCGCGCGCCTGAATGTCTTGATTGTGCCTCCGGAGATAAAAGAACTTGAAGGGCAGGTCGAGGGCATAAGAAAAGAAAAAGAGGCCTTTATCAAATCTCAGGATTTTGAAAAGGCGGCATCTTTACGCGACCAGGAGCGCCAGACGCGCCAGTCACTGGAGCAGAAGAGCCGCGAGTGGTCGCAGGCAAAAGACAAGATGCGGCCGGAAGTGAATGAAGAAGATATCGCCAAGATTGTTGCGCAGTGGACAGGGATTCCCATCTTTCGCCTTGAAGAAAAAGAGACCGAGAAGCTCTTAAAGATCGAAGATGAACTGCGCAGGCGCGTGGTGGGCCAGGATGAGCCGATCTCGGCGATCGCCCATGCCGTCAGGCGTTCGCGCGCCGGCATCAAGGACCCTAAAAGGCCGATCGGTTCCTTTGTGTTTTTAGGCCCTACCGGCGTAGGAAAGACCCTGCTTGCCCGGGCGCTGGCAGAGTTCATGTTCGGGGATGAAGATGCGCTCCTGCAGTTAGACATGTCCGAATACATGGAGAAGTTCAATGTCTCGCGCCTCATCGGCGCCCCTCCCGGATACGTGGGTTACGAGGAAGGGGGTCAGCTCACCGAAAGAGTCAGGCGCAGGCCTTATTCGGTGATCCTCCTGGATGAGATCGAAAAAGCGCATCCGGATGTCTTTAACCTTCTTCTGCAGGTCTTTGAAGAGGGCCGCCTGACCGACAGCTTCGGCAGGAAGGTGGATTTCAAGAACACGGTGATCATCATGACTTCTAACGTCGGTGCCGAGCTGATCCGTAAGACCGGCTCTCTCGGTTTTAAGACCCAGAAAGAAGAGATCACCTACCAGGAGATGAAGGAGAAACTGCTTGAGGAAGTGAAGCGTACCTTCAAGCCGGAGTTCCTCAACCGTATTGACGATATAATCGTCTTCCGGCCGCTGGTAAAAGAGGACCTGATCCGCATTATCGATATCGAGTTCGGCTATGTCGCTGAGCGCCTCAGAGAGCAGGGAATTACTATTGAGATAAATCAGGAGGCCAAGGATTTTCTTATTGAAAAGGGCTTTGATCCGGTCTTCGGCGCCCGCCCCTTGAAGAGGACGATCCAGCGCTATGTAGAGGATCCGCTGGCGCAGGAGATCATCTCAAAGCGCTTTAAAGAGGGTTCGCACATCAAGGTCGGACGCAAGGCAGAGGAGCTGAGCTTTGAATAACAAGAATACGCTGGTTGATTTTTTCACGAGATTAGGCATCAATACGAACACCTTTTTCGCCTTTCTGGGCGGATTAAGCCGCTTATCTACGCAGACGCTCTATTTTGCCTTTACCCCGCCTTTTAAAAAAGAGCGCGTCTTTGAGCAGGCAAAAAAGGCCGGCTTTGACAGCCTGCCCATCGTTTCCATGGTCGCTTTATTCATCGGGTTCATCTTTGCCCTGCAGACCGCTTATTTTATGCAGCGCATGGGCTCAGAGATCTATATCGCAAGTCTCGTCGCACTATCCCTGGTCAGGGAGTTGGGCCCGGTGATCACGGCACTTGTGGTTGCCGGAAGAGTAGGTGCTGCCATCACCGCGGAACTCGGCTCCATGCAGGTCACCGAACAGATCGACGCGCTGGAGACCCTGGCGACAAACCCTATCAAATACCTGGTCGTTCCGCGCTTTTTAGCTTTGACGCTCATGCTTCCGCTTCTGACTCTTTATGCGGATGCGGTGGGAATCTTCGGCAGCTGGGCGATCTGCACCCAGAAGTTAGGGATCTCAAGCAGCCTTTACATCAATGTCACCCGCGAGGCGGTAAAATACAAAGACGTATTCACCGGATTGATCAAGACGGTATTCTTCGGCATGATCATCTCCCTTGTCAGCTGTTACGAAGGATTCAATGTCGAAGGGGGAGCGGAAGGGGTGGGGCGGGCCACAACCCGGTCGGTGGTGCTCTCATTTATCATGATCATCGCCGCGGATTGCTTTTTCACGGCGTTATTTTATTTTATATTTCCATAACTCGGACAGGCAATTTACGTTCACTGTGTTCCGTAAATTGCGTCCTCGTATAATGATCGAGATTAAAAACTTATATAAGACTTTTAGAGATAATAAGGTCTTAAACGGCACCGACCTGAAGATCGAAAAAGGGATCACCTGCGTTATCATCGGCCGCTCCGGATGCGGCAAAAGCGTTTTGCTTAAGCACATCATGGGCATATTGCATCCGGACAGCGGCAGGGTAACAGTCGAGGGCAAGGAGGTCTCCGGCCTCGATGATAAGGAATTGAACGAACTGCGCATGAAGATGGGGATGGTATTTCAGGGAGGCGCGCTTTTTGATTCGCTTAGTGTCGGAGAGAATGTGGGTTTTGGCCTGATCGAGCACACCTCAATGGGCAAAAGAGAGATCCTGGAAAGGGTGGAAGAGGCCCTTTCCCTGGTCGGTTTATCCGGCATCGAGAGCCTTACCCCCGCGCAGTTGTCAGGGGGCATGCGTAAGCGCGTGGCCCTTGCCCGCGCATTGTGCATTAAGCCCGAGATCATCCTTTATGACGAGCCGACTACCGGCGTGGATCCCATCACCGCAGACAGCATCAATGACCTGATCAAAGAGCTGCACGATAAGCTGAAAGTCACCTCGATCGCGGTGACTCACGATATGAAGAGCGCATATAAGATCGCGGATAAGATCGCCATGCTTTACCAGGGCAGGATCATCGCCGAAGGCACGGCGGATGAGATCCAGAACAGCGATAATCCCGTAGTGCACCAGTTCATTAACGGCCTGGCAAGGGGGCCGATCACCGAGACGATAAACGGTTTTACTTTATAGACATTATAGAAAATTCATATTTATGATTACACAGATTATAAAGGCAGATTACGCAGATCGAAGTTTTAATCTGTGTAATCTAAAAAAATCTGTGTAATCAGGTATAATTAAAGATTATACCTGAAGGATTATACCTCGGAGGAAGAGATGATATTCGGCAAGACGAAAAATGAACTTAAGGTAGGAGTCTTTGTATTTTTCGGCCTGGTCATCCTGATCGTGGCAATTCTCTCTATCGGAGAAGTAAAGACCTGGACTGCAGGCTATGAGGTAAACGTTGTTTTTAATTTTGTAAACGGCGTCAAGGTGGGCGCCCCGGTGAGGGTAGCAGGCGTGGATGTGGGCGAAGTGAAGCAGATCAATTTCATCGCTTCACAGGACATTGATACCCCGACTAAGGTAGAAGTAGTCTGCTGGGTAAAGAGGCCGGCAAAGATACCGGTTGATTCCACTATCTGGGTAAATACCCTGGGGCTACTGGGTGAGAAGTACATCGAGATCATGCCGGGCAAGGATTACGCGCATATACTTGAGCCGAGGCAGTCGCTGGTCGGGGTTGATCCCCTGCCTATGCATGAGGTGGTCAGGCTCGCCAAGGCGATCGCGGATAACCTGAACGAAAGCATCACCCGGATAAAGAACAAGGAAGGCACGGTCGGAAAGCTTCTCTACGACGATAAGGTCTATCAGGACTTAGAGGCTTTTATGGAGGACATCCGCAAGAACCCCTGGAAACTGCTTTACCGGGCTAAAGAGAAGTAGTAGATAGGGAGCGGGGAATGTAGAAAAGGATGCTGTGGGCGTAAGCCCACAGAGGACTACTATGAGGACCAAAACTGTATTTTCTTGCCAGAATTGCGGTTATCAGTCGCCTAAGTGGCTGGGCAGATGCCCGGACTGTAACAGCTGGAACTCTTTTGTGGAAGAGGATTATAGCGCGCCTGCTGCCAAAACCAAAGAGAGGAGCGCTTTATATAAGGACGAGCCTGTTCTGCTTAAGGACGTGGAGGTCAGGGAGGACCACCGCCTGAAGACCGGGATCTCGGAGCTGGACCGGGTACTGGGCGGCGGTATTGTCAAGGGCTCGGTGATCCTGATCGGCGGAGACCCGGGCGTGGGTAAATCCACCATTTCCTTACAGGTCTCAAACCAGCTGACTAAGAAAGACGCGACCGTGCTCTATGTCAGCGGCGAAGAATCAGTGGCGCAGACGAAGCTGCGCGCAAAGCGGCTGGGTTCTCCCGGAATCGGCAATCTCTACATCGTCAACCAGACAGACCTTTCGCTGATCACCGAGTATATCAATAAGCTGAAGCCCGAAGCAGTCATCATTGACTCCATACAGGTGATCTTTGATCCGGCGCTTTCTTCGTCGCCGGGAAGTGTCAGCCAGGTAAGAGAGTGCGCAGGGATACTGACGCAGCTGGCTAAAACATCCGGCACCTCCATCTTCATCATCGGCCATGTGACCAAGGAGGGCGCGATCGCAGGTCCGCGGGTCTTAGAGCATATCGTGGATACTGTGCTCTATTTTGAGGGAGACCGTTTTTCCATTTATAGGATGCTACGCGCAGTAAAGAACCGTTTTGGTTCTACAAATGAGATCGGAGTCTTTGAGATGACTCAAGGCGGACTGGATGAGGTAAAAAACCCTTCGCAGATCTTCCTGTCCGAGCGACCTAAGGACGTCCCGGGTTCGGTGATCGTCCCGATCCTTGAGGGGTCACGGCCGCTTCTGGTCGAGATCCAGGCGTTGGTTGCCCGCTCCGGCTTCGGTTATGCCCGGCGCCGCGCGCAGGGGTTTGACTTTAACCGTCTCTCTCTTTTAGTCGCGGTGCTTGAGAAGCGCGTGGGGTTATCTCTTGAGGCGGAAGATATTTTTGTCAATGTTGCCGGAGGCATAAAGATAGAGGACCCGGCAGCAGACCTGGCAGTGGCAGCCAGTATTGCCAGCGCCCACCGGGAAGCCCCGGTCATCCCGGGAAGCGTAGTGCTGGGTGAGGTGGGGCTGGCGGGTGAGATCCGCAGCATCTCGCAGGCGGGCTTAAGGATCAATGAGGCAGAGAGGCTCGGGTTCAATCATTGCGTCCTGCCGAAGAATAACCTGCGCAGCCTCAATTTCAAGGGCGAAGGGTTAGAATTGATCCCGGCCACTACGTTAAAGGAAGTATTAGATATCATATTAAAGAAATAATCATACGGGAGGGAAGATGAATCTATTATTCGCACGTATTCTTTTTGTCATCGGTTTCACGGTAGTGGGTTTTCAGACGCTCCTGCCGCGTAACATGGGCCTGGTGGGGGCGATGTGGGGATTATTATTGGCCCTCGTGATCATCTTTGCCGAGATCGGGATGCGTAAAGTCTCGGTAAAAGGCCTCTCCAGTGCAGTCTTCGGCCTGATCCTGGGCCTGATCATGGCTAAACTCGTCACGGATGCGCTCAGCCTTGCGCCTATATCCATCGAGCAGTTGAACATCATCAGGACCACACTTACCCTGATCTTCTGTTACCTGGGCATGGTGATCGGATTGCGCGGCAAGGATGAGTTCAACATCATCATCCCCTATGTGCGCTTAAGGCGCCAGGACCAGGCAGAGGAAGTCGTGATCATTGACACAAGCGTGATCATCGACGGCCGCATCGTGGACATCTGCAAGACCAAGTTCCTCTCGGGAAGGGTGATCATCCCGAAGTTTGTGCTTAAGGAGCTGCAGCAGATCGCAGATTCAACTGATCCCATCAAGCGCCAGAGGGGAAGGCGCGGCCTTGAGATGCTGCACACCATCCAGAAGGAAGCCGGCCTTGATATCGTGCTGCATGAAGAGGATTTTCCCGAGACACAGGAAGTGGACCTGAAGCTGATAAAATTAGCCAAGCTCCTTGAGGCAAAGATCCTGACCGTGGATTACAATTTGAACCGCGTGGCCAGCATCCAGGGAATAAAGGTCTTGAATATCAACGAGCTGGCCAATGCCTTAAAGCCCGTGGTCTTTCCCGGCGAACAGATGCACCTGAAATTGATCAAAGAGGGGAAGGAATACAATCAGGCCGTAGGTTACCTTGAAGACGGGACCATGGTCGTGGTCGAAGATGCGCGCCGCCTCATCGGCCAGGAGGTAAGGGTAGTGGTGACTTCTGTCCTGCAGACCCAGGCCGGCAGGCTGATCTTTACGAAGCTGGAAAAATAAAGATGTTTGTTTCAGCGATCATCCTGGCTGCGGGGAGGGGGGAACGCCTTAAATCAAAACTCCCGAAGCCGCTGGTCATATTAAACTCAAAGCCGGTCATCGGTTATTCTCTGAAACTTTTTACGGCTCACCCCGGGATAAATGAGGTCATCATAGTAGCGAATAAAGCGAATCTGGCCCGGATCAGAGAAAGTATCAGCTCCAGAAAGGTCAGGCAGATAGTGATCGGCGGCCTGCGGCGCCAGGATTCGGTATACAACGGGCTTAAGGCAGTGGATAGCCGCGCGGACCTGGTATTGATCCATGACAGCGCCCGGCCATTTATTGACCGCAAGACCGTCTCCCGCCTGATCAGGGAGGCAAGGCAGACGGGTGCAGCGATTGTAGGCGTGCCTTTGGTGCCGACGGTTAAAAAAGTCACCACGTCACAACGGCACAAGGTCACAGGTAAAACATTTGTCAAAGAAACCTTAGATAGGCGGAATCTGTGGGAGGTACAGACCCCGCAGGCCTTTAGAAAAGAGCTTCTGCTTAAGGCATATAAGAAGTTCGGAAGGTTGCCCGTGACTGACGACGCGATGTTAGTAGAGAAGCTTGGGGCTCCTGTGATCATGGTAAAGGGCTCCTACGCAAACATCAAGATCACTACTCCCGAGGACCTGGTGATCGCAAAGGCCCTGGTAAAGAGATGGAAAACCGCATAGGAATAGGTTACGATATCCACCGGCTCGTCCCTGACCGCAGGCTTATTATCGGCGGCATAGACATCCCTTTTGTCCTGGGGCTATTGGGCCATTCTGACGGCGATGTATTAATCCATGCTATCTGCGATGCGATCCTCGGGGCCATGGCGGAGAGGGATATCGGAGAGCAGTTTCCGGATAATGACCCAGAATATCACGGCATCTCTAGCGTCGAATTATTGAAGAAGGTCGTAGAGTTGGCGCAGGAAAAGAATTACCGCATCATCAATATCGACGCGACACTTATCGCCCAGGAACCCAAACTCACTCCTTTTAAAAGGCAGATCCAGGAGAATCTCGCAGAGATCCTGAATATTGAAAAAGACTGCATCGGCATAAAGGCAAAGACTAGCGAAGGCTTAAGTGAGATCGGCCGCAGGGAGGCGATCGCCTGTTATGCCGTAGCCCTGTTAGAAGGTTCTTTTGCAAGATGAACAGAATGCAGGCGAAAGAACCAAGGGGGTGTGGGGGAAAAGTGATGTCCCCCACGTTTGGGGGAGAATATTAAGAGGGGGCTTGCCCCCTCTTAAGGAGTGAGCGTAAGCGAACGACGCCGGAGGTAAATTATGAGTTGCATTTTATCTGCATTATATTTCATCGTCGGCCTGGTACTCTTGAAACTAGTGCTCATCTGGGTTTTTTTCAAGGAAGATATCCGGGCTGCGAAGAAGAGGGATCCTGCTGCCCGCAATCCCCTTGAGATACTCCTTCTCTATCAGGGCCTGCATGCGCTGATAGCCCACCGTATCGCGCATTTCTTCTATAAGGCGCACATGTTTTTTCTGGCGCGCCTCATCTCGCAGTTCTCCCGCTGGATGACCGGTATCGAGATACACCCCGGTGCTACGATCGGGAACAGATTCTTTATTGACCATGGCATGGGTGTGGTGATCGGTGAGACGGCTATTGTCGGAGACGACGTGCTTTTATACCAGGGGGTGACTCTGGGCGGCACCGGCCTTGAAAAAGGCAAGCGCCACCCGACCATAGGCAACAACGTAGTCGTCGGCACCGGAGCCAAGATCCTCGGGAATATTACCGTCGGAGATAACTCTTATATCGGCGCAAACGCCGTCGTGATCAGGGATGTCCCGGCCAACTCTACTGTTGTGGGCGTGCCGGGGCGCATCACCAAGCAGGACGGCAAGAAGATCGATATCAGCCTTGACCATATCCACATACTTGACCCGATCATGCAGTCTATAGAGGAACTCGAGAAACGTATCGAAAAGCTGGAAAAAGGTTAACCATCCTTCGGCAGATGCCTATTTTTATATACAATTCTCTTACCCGCAAGAAAGAAGAATTCTCGCCCCTCGAACCGCCGAAAGTCAATATGTACACCTGCGGGGTCACGGTCTACGACGAGAGCCACATAGGCCATGCCCGCAGCCTCTACATCTTCGATTTGATCCGCAAGTACCTTAAATACCGCGGCTTCGAGGTGAAGTTCGTGCGCAACATAACCGATATTGACGATAAGATCATTAACCGCGCTAACGAATTAAAGAGCGACTGGAAAGAGCTGGTCAGGAAATACATCGGCAGTTACTATGAGGACCTGAAGGCGTTGGGGATCGCCCGCGGCGACGCCGAGCCCAGGGCCACCGAGAATATTGCGCAGATGGTCAAAGCTATCGAAGGCCTGATCGCCAAGGGTTATGCATATCCCTCAGGCGGGGATGTCTATTTTGATGTGCGTAAGTTCTCCGGTTACGGAAAGCTCTCCGGCCAGAGTATTGACGCGATGGAAACGGGCGCCAGGATCGATCCCAGCGAACATAAAAAAGACCCGTTGGATTTTGCGCTCTGGAAGGCCTCAAAAGAGAATGAGCCCAGCTGGCCGGGCCCCTGGGGCGCAGGCAGGCCCGGATGGCATATTGAATGCTCGGTCATGTCTCTGGAGTTCCTGAAGACCCAGACCCTGGATATCCATGCCGGCGGGCGGGACCTGATATTCCCGCACCATGAGAATGAGATCGCACAAGCAGAGGCACTCACCGGAAAAACCTTTGCCAGATACTGGATCCACCACGGGTTACTGACGATCAACGGGCAGAAGATGGCCAAGTCCCTGGGTAATTTTGTGACCATCAGGGACTTTCTGGATAAATATAAGGATGCCCGCCTCTTAAAACTCTTCTTTTTATCCGCGCATTATTCGCATCCCATCGATTACAACGGGGAGAAGATAGAAGAGGCGAGGAGCGCACTTACGCGCATCGTGATCTTAAAGGAAAGGATAGACAGAAAGTTATCAACTGTCAGCAGCCGGCAGGCAGCTAAGGAAGCAAAACAAATAAGCGAAATCAGGGATGCCTTCCTGGTGGCGATGGACGATGATTTTAACACGCCGCAGGGATTAGCCTGCATATTTGAGCTGGTGAATCTGGCCAATAAGAATATCGATGACCCGCAATTTTGTCTGAGCGCCAAAGTGGCCTTAGAGGAGATGCTGGATATCTTCGGGGTCTCCCTTGAAACAGAGGTGGCTGCCGAGATCAGCGAAGAAGAGATCCGGGCTAAAATACGCTCAAGAGACGAGGCGCGTAAATCTAAAGATTTCGCGCTCTCTGATAAGATACGAAAGGAACTGCTGGAAAAAGGCGTAGTCTTAGAGGACACGCCGGAAGGCACGGTGTGGCGAAGGAAGCTCTAAAAATGTCTCTGTCGGCCTTCTCGCTCAATGAGTCTTGCTTCCGGGTTTTGTTCGCGTGCGAAAATTTTTACCTGACTGCTCGCGGTTTACGGCTCACTTTCGGGCTGGATGCTTTCGTAAAGGCCTCGTCCTCTCGTTCGCCGTAATTCCTTGCAGACTGAGGGAAACAAGTAGCCAAAAATTTTCTAATGCACGCTCACAAACCCTCCAGCAAAACATCATTGAGCCACTAGATGCCGCTAAAACAAAGGATATTATATGAGAGGAAAGTTCATTACATTCGAAGGGCCGGAGGGGTGCGGCAAGAGCACGCAGTCAAAACTGCTTTATCAGTATTTGAAGCGTAAGGGCCTGAAAGCGATTTATCTTCGCGAGCCCGGAGGCACCCAGGTAAGCGAAAAGATCAGAAAGATCCTGCTTGACCCCAAGAATCACATTGCCAGCCGGGCGGAGATGCTCCTTTATATGGCTGCCCGGGCCCAGATCGTGGATGGGGTGATCCGGCCGGCGCTCAATAGAGGCATCAATGTGATCTGCGACAGGTTTATGGATTCAACCCTTGCCTACCAGGGTTATGGTTTGGGCATAGATATCACCTTTATCCGCAGCGTAGGTTTCTTTGCCACCGGCGGCCTGAATCCGGATTTGACTATTCTCCTGGATGTTCCGGTAAAGCAGGGCCTTAAGCACCGGCACCTTAAAAGAGATAGGATCGAGAAGAGGTCGCTTTCGTATCACAACCGCGTGCGCCGGGGCTATCTTAAGTTAGCCCGCATAGAGCCGCGCAGGCTAAAGGTGGTAGAGTTCGTGCAGGGCATCGAGAAAGTGCAGCAAAGGATCAGGGAGATCGTCACAAAATATGTCATTTAAGGATATTCTGGGCCAAAATGCGCCCATCCGGATATTACAGGCCTACATAAGCGAAGGCCGTCTTGCCGGCGGCTATCTCTTTACCGGCCCCCGGGGGATCGGCAAGAAACTGGTTGCTCTTACCCTGGCCAAGGCCCTGAACTGCCTTGAAGGGGCTATTGATTCCTGCGACCAATGCGCCTCCTGCCGTAAGGTCGATTCCGCAACCCACCCGGATGTGCAGGTGATCGAGACGCTTGAAAATGAGACGGAAATAAAGATCGAGTATATCCGCCAACTGAAGAGCAGGATCTGTTTAAGGCCTTATGAAGGGAAAAAGAAGGTCTTTATCATCAATGACGCGCATAAGTTAAATCCCGAATCTTCCAATGCCCTGCTGAAAGTCCTAGAAGAGCCTCCCAAAGACAGCCTGATCATTCTGGTCACGGATAAGCCCGCGCTTCTTTTTAAGACGATCATTTCGCGCTGCAAGACAGTCAGGTTCATGCCCCAGAGAAGGCAGGAATTGGAAAAGGCATTGAATGAAGATTTCGGTTTTGACCGCCCCGAAAGCCACTACCTGTCTTTTTTTTATGAAGGCAGGCTCGCGGATGCCCTGAAAATGAAAGGTAAAGACGTCCTCAAAGAGAAAAACCGGCTCATTGACAATTTTGTCCTTAAGCGCTCCGGAGGGTTCAGTTATTCATCGGCGCCGGACCGGGATACCCTTAGAGAAGATCTTAACATTTTAGCCGGATACTTCCGGGATATTTACCTGCTTAAAATAGGCATGCCTCATGCTGAATTGATCAATCTGGACCGCCGGTCGGAATTATTGCGGGTGATGGCAGTTTACAGTTTTTCTCAGCTCAACGAGATATTAAGCCTGATTTCAAGTTCCCTGGATTTTCTCGAACACAATGTTAACGCCAAACTGCTGATGCATAACCTGTCTTTGGCTATCGGTCAGAGACAGATTTAAGATTGGAGCATGCAATGGATAAGACAGTTCCAGTAAGGCTCAGAGACTCCGGCCAGGCGTTTCTTTATAATCCCGGTAATCTGGAAGTCAAGAAAGGGGACTATGTGATCGTGGAGCATGACCGCGGCCTTGATTACGGCCAGATCGTCTCCGCTAACGAAGTGGTCAGCCGGCAGGTTGAATCCAAGGAACCGCCGAAAAAGATCATCCGCCTTGCCGAGGCGCAGGACCTTAAGCAGATCTCCGAAAACAGGGCTAAGGCAAAAGAGGCGTTTTTGGCCTGCGCAAAGAAGATCGAAGAGCATAAACTGGAGATGAAGCTGGTGCAGGCGGAGTATTCCTTTGACCGGACTAAGATCATCTTCTATTTCACCGCCGAAGGCAGGATAGATTTCCGCAACCTCGTCAAGGACCTGGCCAAGATCTTCAAGGCGCGCATCGAATTAAGGCAGATCGGAGTGCGCGACGAGGCCCGGCTCTTCGGCGGTTTTGGCCCCTGCGGAAGGGAGCTCTGCTGTGCCAGGTTCTTAAGGGATTTTGAGCCGGTGACCATCAAGATGGCCAAAGAAGAGGGGCTGCCACTTAATCCGCCGAAGATCTCCGGCCTCTGCGGAAGGCTGATGTGCTGCCTCTCTTTTGAATACGAGGCTTACAAACTGCTCTCCAAGGGCCTCCCCCGCGAGGGAGAGCATGTGCACACCCCCCAGGGCAAGGGCAAGGTCATTGCAGTGAATGTCTTTAAACGCAGCGCCACTGTCCTGCTTGATGACGGCGGCCAAATCGAGGTAAGTTATAAGGAAAAAGAGCATGGCAAATAAGTTTTACGTCACCACCCCCCTCTATTACGTCAACGCCTCGCCGCACATCGGCCATTCTTACACCAATATCGCAGCCGATACCTTAGCCCGCTTTATGCGCGACAGGATCGGCGGTGAAAACGTCTGGTTCCTTACCGGAACTGACGAGCACGGCCAGAAGATCCAGAAGGCGGCAGAGGAACAGGGCCTTGCGCCTGGTGACTTCGCCGATAAGATGGTCAGTCAGTTCGTCGGCCTCTGGAAGGCGCTGGATATCTCCTATAACGATTTTATCCGCACCACCGAAGAGCGGCACATTGCCTGTGTCCAGCAGGTACTTCAGATCCTTTATGAGCAGAAGGATGTTTATCAGGATAAATATGAGGGGTGGTATTGCACGCCCTGCGAGACGTTCTGGATAGAGTCGCAGTTAACCGAGGGCAACTGCCCCGACTGCAAAAGAAAGGTAGAGCGGATCTCGGAAACGAATTATTTCTTCCGCCTTTCAAAATATCAGGAGTGGCTGATCGCACATATCAAGGCTCATCCTGAGTTCATCCGGCCTGCCAGCCGCTATAATGAGGTCTTAAGCTTCCTTGAGCTGAACAAATTAAACGATCTGTGTATTTCGCGGCCTAAGGAGCGCCTTAGCTGGGGTATACCTTTGCCTTTTAGCCCGGAGCATGTGACCTATGTCTGGTTTGACGCCCTCATCAATTATATCAGCGCAGTCGGCGCATTTGATGAAAGTAACCGCTATAAATCGCGCTGGTGGCCGGCTGACTTGCATCTGATCGGCAAGGATATCCTCAGGCAGCATGCCATCTACTGGCCGATCATGCTTGCTGCGCTTAAGATCGAACCGCCAAAGACCATTTTTGCGCATGGCTGGTGGATGATCGGAGAGGCCAAGATGTCCAAATCGCGCGGAAACGTAGTCAATCCGCTGGATATGGTGAATGAGTTCGGTACCGATACCTACCGTTATTTCCTGCTACGCGACGTACCCTTTGGCATGGACGGCAACTTCTCGGAAGAAGCGATCACCAAAAGATTTAATGCGGACCTGGCCAATGACCTGGGAAACCTGGTCTACCGGACGCTGACCATGATCGAGAAGTATTACCAGGGCAGTATTCCGGACAAGGGAGAGGCTAAGGATGCGCAGGCGAAAAAAATAGAAGAGAAGATCAAAAGCCTGGGTGGCGAGGTCAGTGCCTGCCTTGCCGCGCAGGCGGATTTCGACTTTAGCGCCGGCATTGAGAAGATTTGGGAGCTGATAAATCTGGCGAATAAATATGTCGAAGAGACAAAACCCTGGAATCTCGCCAAAGAGGGCCGCTCCGACGAGCTGGCCGCATTTATCCGCCTTTTAGTCGAGGTGATCCGGGAAGTAGCGCGCAAGTTATGCGCTTTTATGCCTAAGACCGCAGAATCCATAACCGGACAGATCGGCGAAAAGGCGATCCAAAAAGGCCAGCCCCTCTTCCCACGCAGAGAGACCTCCTGAAAAATATGCTTATCGATACCCATTGCCACCTTGATTTTCCGGAATATGACCCTGACCGGGACGAGGTGATCAGTAGGGCGCAAAGAGAAGGCGTTGGATGCATCATCAATATCGGCTCAAGCCTCCAAGGCTCGCGCCGCTCTTTGGAGCTTGCCGGGAATTACGAAAGCATATACGCGACTGTCGGGATGCACCCCCACGAGGCGGACAAGTTCGAAGCGAAAGACGCGGCTTTATTAAAAGGGCTGGCCGGGGATGAGAAGGTCGTGGCGATCGGCGAGGTAGGGCTGGATTATTACAAGGGCTATTCTCGGCCCGAGAACCAGAAACCGCTCTTTCTGTCTTTAGTGAAACTGGCCAAGGAGCTGAATCTGCCTTTAGTCATCCACAGCCGCCAGGCGCCGCAAGAGACGCTGGATATCCTCAGGCCATTTCTGCCGCACAAAGTCGTGGTGCATTGTTTTTCTCAGGACGAAGCCTTTCTGAAAGAGTGCCTGGATCTTGGCTTCTTTGTCTCTTTCACCTGTAATATTACTTATAAAAAGGCGCAGAACTTAAGGGACCTGGTCAGGATTACGCCCCTGGAGCGCCTTTTTCTTGAAACAGACGCGCCGTTTTTGCCCCCTGAAAACCTGCGCGGCAGGCGCAACGAACCGCTTCATGTTAAAGAGCTGGCCGAGGAAATAGCCAGGATCAAAGAAATAGGCCTTGAAGAGATCGCACGTATCACCACGCAGAACGCACAACAATTCTTTAATCTAAGATGAACGCTCAGGTTTCGTTGGTCAGATGCCAGAATTACGCGCCTTCCTTTGTGCAGGGCTCTGTCAGAAAGGCAACCGACCTTCTCGGCGGGATAACCGGAATTATTAAGCCGGCCAGCCGCGTACTGCTTAAGCCCAATCTCTTGATGGGGATAGAGCCGGAACGCGGCGTGACCACTCACCCCGAGGTGGTCAGGCAGGTGATCCGGCTTTTAAAAGAGATTGATTGCAAGGTCCTTGTCGGCGACAGCCCCAGTGTCTGGGGCGACGAGATCGAGAATATCGACCGCGTCTATGACCTTACGGGGATGAAGCGGCTTTGCGCCGAGGAGGGCGTAGAGCTGGTCAGGTTCAGCCGCCGCAGGATACGCCGGAAGTTCCCTTTGACTGCCTGGCTTGACGAATGCGACCACCTGGTAAGCATACCGAAGTTTAAGACGCACAATCTTACCACCCTTACCGGAGCGATAAAGAATCTTTTCGGGCTGGTCTGCGGCACGTATAAGACGGAGATCCATAAGAATTATTTTGAGGCAGAAGATTTTGCCCGGGCCCTCGTCGATATCTACGAAGAAGCGCAGCCCAGCCTTACGATCGTGGACGGTATTATTGCGATGGAGGGAGAGGGGCCGGCAACCGGCGGAAAATTGCGCAGCCTCGGCCTGGTCCTGGCAGGAAAGGACGCTGTCGCGCTTGATGCGGTAATGGCCAGGATCATGGGCATAGAACCGATGGATCTTTTAACCGTAAGAGAAGCGGCTTTACGCGGCTTAGGGGAGGCAGGCCTTAAAAGAATCACCTGTCTCGGGGAGAGATTAGAAGACCTAAAGATTGAACCGTTTTTGCTGCCTCCGCCTTCGCTGTTAAGGAGCAGGATTCCGCGGCCCGTAGTCAACCTGGCAAAAAGGCTGATCAGGTATTATCCCTGCCTCGAGGCTGATAATTGCGTAGCCTGCGCCACCTGCATTAAGGCCTGCCCGCAGAATGCCATTACCTTGAAGGGCCGCCGTGTTTCTTTTAACTATTCCCGCTGCATCGCCTGTTTTTGCTGTCAGGAAGTCTGCCCGCATGCGGCGATCAAGATAAGAAGAAGCGCGCTTGCCAGATGGATCGGCTTATGAGCAGGAACAGCGAGTTTAGCGAATTAAGGTTTAAACTGGATGAAGCGATCACCTACGGCACAAAGAAGGAGGCCATGCAGCTGGCTAAGGAGGGTCTGAGGGAGGCAGAAGAAAAGGGGCTTGCAGGGGAGATCGAGTATTTTAAGGGCCAGATCGGCCTTATCAATGAGCAGTTCAGTGCCGCGATAGAGCATTTTGACGCGGCTATAAAATATAACCCCGCAGACGGCGCTTCCTACAATGACCGCGCGCTTTGCATGGTGGAATTAGGGTTCATTGACGAGGCATTTGATTACTTCGACCGCGGCATCAAGGTTGAGCCGGACTACGCCACAATTTACCATAATAAAGGCTGGCTCCTGAATAATATCGGCAGGCATATCGAGGCGATAGAATATTTCAAAAAGGCCCTTTCGCTTGAACCGGGCAGGGCGGTGACCTACGACAACCTGGCAGATGCGCTTTATAATTTGGGGGATTACGAGGGCGCTCTGGCCGCTTATCGCAGGGTGTTTGAATTATTAAAGCCCGGATGCTGCAAAGAGATAAGGCAAGAGATCAGCCTTAAGATGAAAGAGATCGAGAAACGGCTCTCCGGGAGATGAAGAATGAAGCTGATGACGATCGCCTGGCGCAGGAATAAGATCAGGATCATAGATCAGACTAAGCTGCCGGCTAAATTGGCGTATCGGGATATCGGGGACCTCGGGGCGCTCTGGCAGGCGATCAGGAAGATGCAGGTCCGGGGGGCGCCGGCCCTGGGCGCGGCAGCGGCCCTGGGGGCATACCTGGGGGTCAAGGATGTAAAGGCAAAAACCTTTCCGGAGTTTAAAAAAAGGCTGGATGAGTGCGTGGCTTTTATAGGCTCGTCGCGTCCGACAGCAAGAAACCTCTTTTGGGGTCTTGAGCGGATGCAGAAGGAGGCCTTAAAGAATAAGGATAAAAGCATTCCGGCGCTAAAAAAGATACTCTTTGCGGAGGCGCTAAAAATAATCTCCGAAGATCAGATCGCCTGCCGCAGGATCGGCAAAATAGGCAGCCGCCTGATTAAAAAAGGGGACAGTATCATGACCGTCTGTAATGCCGGGGTCCTGGCAACCATAGACTACGGCACTGCCTTAGGCGTGATCTACCGGGCAGAGAAGCAGGGTAAAAGAGTGAAGGTTTACGCCTGCGAGACCAGGCCGCTTCTGCAGGGGGCGCGGCTGACTGTATGGGAGCTGATGCGTAAGGGGGTTGATGTGACCTTAAACTGCGATAATATGGCGGCGGCCCTGATGGCCCAGGGCAAAGTTGATAAGGTTATTGCCGGTGCAGACCGTATTGCCGCAAACGGCGACACCGCGAATAAGATCGGCACCTACAGCCTTGCGGTCCTGGCGCAGCACCACAAAATACCCTTTTATATCGCAGCACCCCTCTCTACTTTTGACATAAGCATTAAAAGCGGCAAAGGCATCCCGATTGAGCAGCGCGCAAGAGAAGAGGTGACCTCTGCCAGGCGCGTTAAAGTCTTTAATCCTGCCTTTGATGTCACGCCGCATCAGTTGATCACCGCGATCATCACGGATAAGGGGATTATCAGGCCCCCGTATATCCGGAATATTAAGAAGTTAATTTCAAATGACAAATTAAAAATGTCAAAATAAACATGCTGATTAGTAAGCTGGGTGAGTTCGGGTTAATTGAACGGCTCAAGAAGAAGATCCGGGTTGATTCTTCGGTGATGAAGGGTATCGGAGATGATTGCGCGGTGCTTGAGTTTGACCGCAAGAATTATCTTTTAGCCACCTGCGATATGCTTATCGAAGGCGTGGATTTTACTCACCGCACCGACCCTTACCTGATCGGAAGAAAGGCCCTGGCAGTGTCTTTAAGCGATATCGCCGCCTGCGCCGGAAGAGCGCGCTATTGCCTTGTTTCTCTCGGGCTAGCCGCAAATACCCCGGTTTCATACGTGGACAGGCTCACCCGGGGCATACTGGACCTGGCCAAAAGATTCAGGGTCAATGTCGTAGGCGGAGACTTAAGCCGGGCAGAGCAGCTCACTCTGGATGTCAGCGTCCTGGGGTTAGTAGAAAAAAATAACCTCACCTTAAGAAGAGGGGCAAAGAAGGGCGATATTATTTTTGTTACCGGTGAGCTTGGCGGTTCGATCCGCGGGAAACACCTTAAGTTCACCCCGCGGCTGAAAGAGGCAAGGTTCCTGGTTGAGCACTTTAAGCCGCAGGCCATGATCGATATTTCCGATGGTTTAGCCCAGGACCTGGGGCACATCCTGAAAGAGGGCAATTCAGGCGCCTTTATTTATGAGGCATTAATCCCTTTATCCGGGGATGCGCGCAATTTAAAAGATGCGCTTTACGGCGGGGAAGACTTCGAGCTTCTTTTCACTTTGCCGCTTAAGAGCGCAAAGAGGCTCTTAAGGACGGATCACCGGTTTAAACCTATCGGTGAGATCACCGACAAAAAACACGGATTGACCCTGGTAAATAAGGCCGGCCGCTTGAGCCGTATTCCCATGAAAGGCTTCCGGCATTTTTGAAGATGCGTGTAATCTCCTGTTCGGTAAACGAGACAATAAAAGTAGGAAGCCTGATCGCAAAGAGCATTAAGCCGGGCGATTGTGTCCTGTTATTCGGAGAGCTCGGTTCGGGCAAGACTGTCTTAGCAAAGGGGTTTGCCCGGGGGCTGGGTATTCCTTTAAAGAGGGTGATCAGCCCGTCATTTACGCTCATCCGCGAGCATAAAGGAAGGATCCCTTTTTATCACTTTGACCTTTACCGGCTTAAGAGTCCGCGGGATGTCTTAGGGCTGGGTTATGAGGAGTACATCTTAGGCGACGGCCTGACTCTCATCGAATGGGCAGACAGGTTAAAATACCTTTTGCCCAAAGAGTGCCTGAAAGTCAGATTATCCGTAAAGGGCGAAAACAAAAGAGAGCTTCTGATCAGCGCTTCAGGCAGCCGCTATAAGGAGGCTTTAAAGAGGCTACATGAAAATCTTAAGCATTGATACTTCTACCGGATTCTTATGCCTCGGTATTTATGCCGACGGCAGAGAATATACCCTGCGGCTGGAAACTGGCAGGAAACTCTCCGGCCTGATAGCTGTTTATATAAAGAAGGCGCTTGAGAGCGCGGGGCTGGATATAAGAGAGATCGGCTATTTTGCCTGCGGCCTGGGGCCGGGTTCATTTACGGGCCTACGCATCGGAGTGGCGACGGTAAAGGGCCTCTGCTATGCCTTAAAAAAGCCTCTTATCGCAATACCCAGCCTCGATCTTCTGGCTTACAACGCCGTTTCTCTGAAGGGCGCGGTTATTCCGGTTGTGGATGCGCGAAGAGCTTTGGTTTATTCCTGTATCTACCGCGCCAAAGACAATAAGGTCAAGAGGGCTTCCGATTACCTGCTCTTAACCCCGGATAAACTCTTTAAAAAGATCAGGCCCGGTAGTATAATCTTAGGCGATGCCTTAGGCATTTATCAGGATAAGTTCATAAAGGGCGCCGGATGCGCGCGTTTTCTGGATAAGGATCACTGGTATCCTGAGCCGCACAATCTGATCCGGCTCTCCCTGGAGAAGGCAAGGCTGAGGCAGTTCAGCGATCCGGCAGGCGTCAAGCCGATCTATCTGTATGCGAAGGAGTGCCAGGTTAAAAAATAGTAACTAGTAAACTAGTAACGAGTAACTAGTAATTAGGAGGTTGTCGAAGATATGCGCTATTACCGTCCCACGTGGGCTGAGATCGACCTCGGCAATCTTGCCCATAATTTCAGGCTGGTCAGAAAGACAGTGGGGGAAGAGGCCGGGATCATGGCTACGGTCAAGGCCGATGCCTACGGCCACGGATTGATCCCGGTGGCAAAAAGATTAGTTTCCTGCGGCGCTGACTTTTTCGGAGTCGCCTCTATCGATGAAGGCATAGCTTTGAGAAAAGCGGGGATCAGGCTTCCGGTCCTGGTCCTTGGCCTGATCATGAAAAAGGATTGCCACACCGCGCTAAAATACAACCTCACCCTCACGGTCTGCGACCTTGAGCTGGCGAAGGCGTTAAATAACTGCGCCGGCAGGCTCGGCAGAAAGGCCAATCTCCATGTGAAGGTGGACACCGGAATGGGCAGGATCGGGATCCTGCATCAGGATGCCGAGGCGCTGGTGAAGAAGATGCACCGCCTGAAACACGCCAATATCGAGGGGATATTCACGCATTTTCCTTTTGCGGATATAAACCGGGGTTTTACGCATTACCAGATCTTTCTCTTTCATCGCCTCATCCACCGCTTAAAAAGGGCCGGTATCGATATACCGCTGGTGCACGCCGCAAACAGTATCGGCATCCTGGACTATAAAAAAAGCCACTTTAACATGGTCAGGCCCGGCCTCATCCTTTACGGATTAAGCCCGAAAGTTGGCCTGAAAGCCGACCTGCGGCCGGTCTTAAGCCTTAAGACAAGGGTTATCTTTGCCAAGAAGATGGCTAAAGGCTTTGGCATCAGCTACGGCCATGATTACGTCACCAGGCAGGATACCCGAATTGTCACTCTGCCTATCGGTTACGGAGACGGTTACCCGCGCAATCTCTCTAACATCGCTCCGGTCTTGATCTCCGGAAAGCGTTTTAAGATCGCCGGCAGGATCTGCATGGACCAGATCATGGTGGATGTGGGTAAACTTACAGTGAAGGCAGGCGATGAGGCGGTGTTGATCGGAACCCAGGCAAGAGGCAAGATAACTGCGGAAGAATTAGCCTCTCTGTCCGGTACTATTCCTTATGAGATCGTCTGCGGATTAGGAAGCCGCATCCCCAGGGTCTATGTTTAAGGAAGGCTGCGGATAAGCCGCAGGCTGTAGGAGAGGGCGACTGCGTGGCTAAGCGAGGCAGCCACCAGCGCAGGCAGAACGCTCCTTCCTAAGGCGACGCAGACCGCCGTCAGAAGATAATACAGGACTCCCACTACGATGCACAATCCCACCGAAGCAAGCCCCGTTGCGCGTTTCCGGAGTATCAGCGAAAAAGGGATCCCCAGAAGCACGATGACGAAGCTGGTCAGCGGCATAGTAAAGCGCTGGTAAAGTTCAAGCTTTGCATTGCGGATTATCGAACTTGCTCCGCTGCGCGATAATTTCCAGATGTATTCGTCAAGCTCTGCGATACGCATCAGCTCCGGACGCTGCCGCTGGTTGATGAAGTCCTGAGGAGTCTCGGGGATGGCCATGATCTCTTCGTCGTAATACTGCGGCTCCTGGATCACCTGCCCGTTTTTGTCGAAATTATAGGTAAGGCACTGGTAGAACTTCCAGAGGCTGTTTTCGTATATACCTCTATTAGCGACGATCTTCTTTAAGACGTTTTGGTGCTCATCCTGCTCCAGGATCACGATGTTCTCCATGACATTCTGGTCCGGGATGAACTTATTTACAAAGAAGAGCCTGTTCTTCAGGCCGTAAAGGGTCAGGCTGTAGATCGCCTCAGCGCTTTTTTCTTTCTTTGCCCCGTCTTCGATCTGCCCCTTTAGCTTCTGGGTCACGCTGATCGACTGGGGGACAAAGCGGTCATTTATCCAGAAGGCAAAGAGGCTGATCACGCAGGCGAACACGATCACCGTCTTTGCGATATCGTAAATACTCAGGCCCGATGAGCGCATGGCGATGATCTCGTTATCGTGGTTGAGCTTTCCGAAGGAATAAAGGGTGCTCAAGAGGCAGGCAAAGGGTGAGACCTGCACGAACATGATCGGCAGGTTCCAGAGGTAATAACGGACGAGGAGCGCTAAAGGCGTATGGTGTTTCAGGATATCCTCCAGGTGCGAGAGGATATCGATCACGATATAGAGGAAAAGAAAGATGAAGATGCAGCAGATGAAGATAGAGACGATGGATTTAAGTATGTAACGGTCTAAGATGCGCATAATTTATACATGAGCGTTGCCCCGATCAGTCCGAAGAGGATGTTCGGGATCCACATAGCCAGCACCGGGTTCACAAACCCGCGGATACCGAGGGCCTCGCAGCCGATGAGGAGCGGATAATATGCCGCCATGATCAGCACTGCCATGCCGATATTGATGGATTTTTCCCTGCGGCGGGTGATCAGCGCAAGAGAGGAGCCGATCAGGATAAAGACGATGCAGGAGAAGGCAAGGACCAGCTTTTCATTGATCTGCGTGATCAGGGGAGTAGGGTCGACTCCTTCACTTTTCAGGCGGCGGATCTCGCTCCTTAGCTCATGGATGGTCATTTCTTTGGTTTTCTTATCGATCTTCTCCTTGCCCCTTGCCTCAGCGAGGTTCAGGCTCATGAAATAGGTCTTAAAGTTCAGCTTGTAGAAGTTTGCCGGATTCTCGGGGTCGGGTTCATCGCTTGTGCCGTCCATAAGTTTGAGCTTTACCGTGCTTTTTTCCCGGTCGGCGATGAACTCGCCTGACTTTGCCACGATAGTGCGGGTGGGTTTTCCTTCGCCCTGGGGTTCGTAGATGCGCACATTGTGGAGCTTATTTTTTTTTGAATCTACGCGGTAGATAAAGAGGATGTATTTCTCAAAGGAGTTGATAAATACCCCCTCTTCGAAGGCAGCCGTCGGGTTTTTGATGCCGATATCGATCAGGGTCTTGCGGTAGGCGTAATGCGCATAACTTGCAGCGCGGTCGTTGAAGATGACGAGGGCCAAGCTTAGGATCAGCCCGATGAGGATGAGCGGCAGGACCAGGCGAAAGAAGTTTATTCCGCTTGCGCGGATGGCGATGATCTCATTGTCGCTTGAGAGCCTTCCCAGGGAGAGGAGTGTTGCGATCAGCACGGCGATGGGCAGGGCGTAGGTGATGATGTAGGGCGCCATAAGAAAAAAGATCTTAAAGACGCTTAAAATATCCACGCCCTTGTTGATCACCAGGTCCGCGATCTTGTTGAGGTTGCCTACCAGGACCATGATAAAGCTGAGCACCCCGAGGGTCAGGAAAAGCGGGCCGCAGAACTCTTTCAGGAAGTAATCGCGCAGTATTTTCATATTAATTGGCCAGGGTCAGGACAAAGACGATCTTTGCGCCTGCGTCTTTCAGGGCTTTGGCCGCTTCGGATGAGGTCGCGCCGGAAGTAAAGACATCGTCAATTAGCAGGACGTTTTTGTCTCTGACGGCTGAAGGGTCGGACACGCGGAAACTCTCCCTTACATTCAAGGCTCGTTCGTGGGCAGGCAGTTCCGTCTGGGTCCTGGTCGGCCGGATGCGCTCAAGGCCTTTGTTGAGCAAATCTTTTTTAAATCTTGCGCCGACCGTCTTTGCCAGGAGCTCGGCCTGGTTGAACTCTCTTTCGCGCAGGCGGCTTTTATGCAGGGGTATGGGTATGATCATGTCTATGCAATCTAACGGCAGGTTGTACTCTCTGATGAAATCGGCCATCAGGTCGCCCAGGCCCTGTCCCAAATGATCCTTGCCCTTGTATTTAAACTCATGGATCAGGTCTTTCACGGTTGAGCTGTAAACATAAGGGCTGAAAGCGCGGTCAAAATAAAAAGCGCTCCTTGAGCAGGAAGGGCAGATATTTTTAGAAAGGCCCTGCTTCTTCAGCTGCCTGCCGCAGGAACGGCAGAAGGGAGGCAGGTTCCTTTCTGCCTTCTCCCAGCAGGCCGGGCAGACAAAGGCGTCTTTTTTCACCCCGCCGATCTTCTTTTTACAGGAAAGACAGGTGCGGGGATAAATGATCTCCGTCAGGCTATCTATCCAGCTCCGTAACATAATATAATATGATAACAGCGAAACACGCCTTTGTCAAAAGAATTGACAGCTGCGCTTTATAAGGGTAAAATAAACTTACTATGGAAGCGGGCTTAGCGGAATTGAAACGCAAGTTGTTGGCATTGCTTGAGAAAGAAGCTTTGAAACGGGGGCAATTTCTCCTCTCAAGCGGAAAGGCCAGCAACTACTATCTTGACGGCCGCATCATCACCCTTACTCCCGAAGGCGCGTATCTGGTGGCAAGTATCATTCTTGAGATGGCCCGGCCCGATAAGGTTGCGGCTATCGGCGGCCCCACCTTAGGCGCAGATCCGATTGCCGGAGCAGTAGCTGCCCTAAGCCACATGAAGGGCGAGCCGGTCAGGGCTTTTATTGTGCGTAAAGCTGCCAAAGAGCACGGGATGAGCCGGCAGGTCGAAGGCCCGGCGTTAAGATCAGGCGAGAGCGTGATCTTAGTGGATGATGTGGCGACTACCGGCAAGGCTTTGATAGAAGCGAAAGTTGCGCTGGATAAGCTCGGCGTAAAGATAAAGAAAGCCATCGTGATCGTCGATAGGAACGAAGGCGCAAAAGAGAACCTGGCAAAAGCAGGCATTGCCTTAGAATCAATATTCCAGATAGCGGATTTCGGACTTTAGTGGATCCAAAAAGAATAGTCGTTGTCGGTGCCGGGCCGGCGGGAATGATGGCGGCACTGCGCGCAGCAGAGCTTGGCCGGGATACCACCCTCGTAGAAAAAAACCCTTTCTTAGGTAAAAAACTTCTTTTAAGCGGCAAAGGCCGTTGCAATCTTACCAACGCCTGTGACCTGGACTCATTTTTAAAAAGATTTTCCGGAAACGGTCAATTCCTGCGGGATGCCTTTAAGAAATTTTTTAACCGCGAGCTGATGCTTTTTTTTGAAAAGAGAGGCCTTAAGCTTAAAGTCGAGCGCCAGCAGCGGGTTTTTCCGGTATCGGACAGGTCAGCCAGCGTAGTAGGTATCCTGAAGAAAGAACTGCTGCGGCTTAAGGTAAGGATCCTTTATAAGACTCAACTTAAGGATATCCTTTTGCAGGAAAAAGCTATCAGGGGTTTAATAGTCGAAGACAACCAGTTTCTTGCGGCTGACCGCCTGATCCTGGCTACCGGAGGCATCTCTTATGCCTTTACCGGTTCTACCGGAGAAGGCCTTGCGTTGGCAAAGAAATTAGGGCATACGGTCACCCCTTTAAGGCCGGGGCTTGTGCCTTTGGCGACCCGGCAGAAATTAGCGCTTGCCGGGCTTACTCTAAAGAATATCCGGCTTAAGTTCAGCGACGGCCAGAATCAGATAATCTCCGATATCGGAGAGCTTTTATTCACGGATTTCGGCATCTCCGGGCCCTTAGTCCTGACTCTAAGCGGCCGGATTGCGGAATGGCTTGATTCCGGGAAGCACGTATATGTAGAGATAGACCTTAAGCCGGCGCTTACTAAAGAACAGCTGACAGCCCGCCTTTTGCGGGAGTTTAGGGAGGGCCCTAAAAAGGCCCTGAAAAACACGCTCTACAATCTTTTGCCCAAAAAACTGGCAGAAGCTTTCCTGTCCGTTGCCGGCATTGTCCCGCAGAAAAAGGTAAGCCAGGTCACAAGGGCCGAGCGGGAAAAGATGGTCTCTACTTTAAAGGCACTGCGCCTGGATATTTTAAAACCGCTTCCGATAGAAGAGGCAATGGTCACCCGCGGAGGAGTCTCTCTAAAGGAGGTTAACCCGCGCACGATGGAGTCGCGCCTGATCAGGGGGCTATATTTTGCCGGAGAAATGATCGATGTGGACGCAGATACCGGCGGATTTAATTTGCAGGCGGCATTTTCTACCGGATATCTGGCCGGAGAAAGCGCGGCGTTATCTGGTTCTTGAGTTCTAAGGTTCTATAGTTCTAAAGTTCAAAAATTATGAGAAGAATATACCTTGCTTCTGACTCAAAGGCCCGTAAGAAATTACTGAATATTCTTGGCCTAAAATTCAAAGTCATTCCTGCTAAGGCGAAGGAAAAAACAGAGCGCGGAAGGCTTTCATATGCGCAGCTTGTAAAAAGCAATGCCTTAAATAAGGCAAAGGAAGTGTCAGGAAGAGTCAAAAGCGGAATAATTATCAGCGCGGATACGATTGTGGTCCAGGGTAACAAAATCTTCGGAAAACCTAAAAATTTAAAAGACGCCAAAAAGATGCTTAAGAAATTGGCCCAGAAACCGCAATGGCTTTATACAGGGATAGCGGTGATCGATAAAGACAAAAACAAGGCTCTGACTGCCTGCGAAAAGACCAAGATTTTTATGGATCAGCTCACCGACAGAGAGATTAATAATTATTTCCGCCAGGTTTCGCCTCTGGATAAGGCAGGCAGTTTTGATATCCAGGGCAAGGGCTCATTTTTCATCCGGCGCATCGAAGGCTGCTTCTACAATGTAGTCGGCCTTCCTCTACGAAGACTCTATCTCATGCTTAAAAAATTGAATATACCGGTATTTATGATGTTCTGTTGTATGCTGTATGTTGTATGCTGTATGCTGGGCTGTTCGACCGAATACAACATTGTCACCGGAAAGCAGGAGTCCTATTACTACAGCACGGACAAAGAGACAGTTATGGGCGAATCCATCGCCAGGCAGATAGCGAAGGAGTATAAGTTCGCGGAAGACCCGCTTATTTCCAAGCGCGTAGAGGATATCGGATTAAGGATCGCCGCAGTCTGCGACCGCAAAGAATTAGATTACCACTTTTTTGTCCTGGAGGAAGAAGAGGTGAACGCCGTCTCTTTGCCCGGCGGTTATGTCTACATCAATAAGGGGCTGATCGATAAGGTCTCCAGCGACGATGAACTGGCCGGGGTCATCGCTCATGAAGTCGGCCACATCGTCGCCCGCCACAGCATCAAGAAGCTGCAGGGCCTGCAGGTATATTCCATCTTAAGGATGCTCATCGCCCAGGCTCCGGGAAGCGGTGAGGCAGGAGCGGCGGCAGACAGCGCCTTTACTGAACTCTTATTGGGCTATTCGCGTGAAGACGAGCTTCTGGCTGACCAGCTGGGCGCGCGCTACAGTAAGCTTGCCGGCTATGACCCGCGCGGCATGATCACTTTTCTGGAAAAGCTGCAGCAGATAAACCGCAGGAAACCCTTAAGGCCGAAGAGCTATTTTAAGACCCACCCCTATGTCCCGGACAGGATCCGCGTGGTGAAAGAGGAGCTTGACGAGGATATCACCTTTGAGGATTATATCAATATTGAACAGAAGCCGCACAAGTAGTATCCTTATCGCTGCCTTCTTTATCGTTGCGCTTTTTTACCCCCTTTTAGGCGCCGAGGAGCAAAATATGCAGAGCCCTTTCGGAGTGCTGGAATTCCTGAACTGGAACCATGGCTGGAACAACTATAAGTACGCCACTGCCGAAGATCTGGAAAAAGCAGTGGCGCTGATGAAGGAAGCAGGCGTCAGCTGGGTAAGGACCGACTTTTTATGGGAAGAGATCGAACCTGAAGCAGGGAGGTTCGAGTTTGCCAAGTACGACCACATCATGGGCCTGCTGCACAAAAACGGATTTAATGTGTTGGGGGTCTTGGGTTATAGCGCAACCTGGGCTGTTGCCGGTAAAAAGTGGAATTCTCCTCCTGATGATATCTCCTTATTCGTGAACTTCGCAAAGGTGGTCATTTCGCGCTATAAGGATAGAGTAAAATACTGGGAGATCTGGAATGAGCCGGATTCGCCTACTTATTGGGAGCCGCAGGACGGCCTTAAGACTTATTGCGGCCTTCTGAAAGAGGTCTATCTTGCGGCTAAGAAGGAGGCTCCTGATTGTAAGGTGCTTAACGGCGGATTAGCGTCAGGCCTCTCCAGCGTGAATAAGCTTTATGATAACGGCTGCGGCGCTTATTTTGATATCCTGAATATCCACATTTTTGATTCGCCCCTGAACCGGAATGCGCTCCATGCGGTAGCAGCGTATCCTAAGCTTGCCTATAAGGTTATGGCTAGAAACGGCGACGGCCACAAAAAGATCTGGGTCACAGAGACCGGCTGTCCCGGGGTAAAGAGCGGCCTGAAGGCAGCTAACTGGTGGATGGGCAAGAACCCAGGCGAGCGCCAGCAGGCAGAGTGGGTAAAAAAGGTTTATGCCGGGCTGCTGAAAGACAAAAATGTGGAAGCAGTCTTCTGGGCCTTCTTTCGTGACACCAAAGAGCACTGGAATAACGGTACGGATTATTTCGGCCTGGTGCGCTGGGATTTTTCCAAAAAACCCTCTTTCAAGGCCTACCAGAAGGCGGTTTCGGCCTGGAAGAAATCTCAATAATATATAGGTAAGCAGCCTTGAATCCAGGGCTTAAATATGTTATATTTTTGATGTAATATAGCAATTTGACAATTTGGCTAATTTGCTACTGATAAAGGCAAAGTCAGGGTAACCTGGCGACGCAAAACCACCGGTCCTAATCAAGGACAGCGGGGCTGCCAAAGAGCAAGGGGAATGTAAGTGTAACCCTGGTTTGCCTTTTATAAGGCGGACCAGGGTTATTTTTTTGCAAGTTAAAAGAGGAGGAGGCGATTAAGATGGGCAAGCCGCATGATCTGAAACACAAAGTCATCACCATGCTGGACCGGGAAGAAGTAGAGTTCCTGGATAAGCTCAAGAACGACGCGCTCTTCTCGACCGGCCATAAGCTCTCGTACAACGATATCCTGAAAGGCCTGGTAGACCTGGCTATAGACACCGGCCTGGATGGGCAGGATGTCGATTCCGTAAAGAAATTGGAAGAAAAGATGTACGAGAAGATCAGGGAAGCGTTAGAGAAGGCAAAGAAAGCTAATGACTAAGGTGAAAGAATGTTAAAAAAGGCTCTAAAATTACCGGGATTAATCATCCTGATCGCCGGCTTTTGGCTGGGGTTTATGCCGGATGCCGAATCCGCCGCCGACGATTTTAACGGCGACGGCAGGGCTGATCTGGCTGTGTATACCGTAGCTTCAGGGAAGTGGTTTGTCCAGGCACTCTCCGGGGCAGCCGTGGTCTGGGATAAATGGCTGGGTGAAGCAGCGGTTAAGATGTCGATCCCTGTCTCCGGGGATTATGACGGCGACAGGACCAGCGACCTGGCGGTTTATTCGTTATCAGAGCGGAAGTGGTATATAAAGACTTTAAGCGGCAATGACATACCTAACCCAAAAGAGTTTCCCCAGGAGTTACCCATGGGAGAGTACGTCCCCGTCCCCGGGGATTATGACGGAGATAAGGCCAGCGACCCGGCACTTTATGAGTTGAATACAGGCAAATGGTACATCTATTCCCTGGCCAAGAAGCGCAAGGTATTATGGGGCGTGAATTGGGGGTTTAAAGGCGGCATCCCTGTCCCCGGAGATTATAACAGAGACGGCGTAGACGACCTGGCCATCTACCAGGAGTCAACAGGCAGCTGGTATATCGTGAATATCTCCGGCGGCAAGGTAGCGGGCTGGATCATTTCTGCACCGGGAAAGCTTGGCGGCCCCAGGAAAAAAGCTGTCTCCGGAGATTTTGACGGAGACGGATACAGCGACCTTGCGGTGTATGACGTGGATACCGGGCGATGGTTTATCTATTCTATACCTACGAATAAGGCTATAGCCTGGTACAGGCCATGGGGCTTTAAAGGTGCGGTCCCTGTTTCCGGAAATTATGACGGCATTGATGGAGACGACCTTGCAGTCTACGACCTGAAGAACGGCAAATGGTATATCCAGAGCTTAAGCGGAACCAACATATTATGGAACAGGGCGTGGGGCGGCAAAGGAATGGCTCC
>VGKG01000010.1 GCA_016867115.1 Candidatus Omnitrophota bacterium
AGGCCGGTTGCGGAATAAGTCAATGCGCTGTTCTCCGGGTCTGTAGCCGAAAGAGTAAACTGCAGGAGCTGGTTTTCATTCACGGATTTATTGCCGATCGGGCTCAATACCGGAGGCTGGTTGGTAGAGGCTGTCGTAGCATAAGCGGTATTAGAGTAGCCGGAGCCTCCCCTGTTATTATAGGCATAGACGCGGTAGTAATAGGCCATGCCGCCGGATAACCCGCTGTCGCTATAAACAGTAATATTTGCGCCGGTGGTGGCGATCACGATGAACAGACCGCTGGTAGCAGTTGCCCTTTCAATCTTAAACCCGCTTTCTTTATTGGTCGGGCCATTTGATGCGTCTTCCCAGCTGAGGTTAATCTGGCTGGATGAGATAGCTATTGCATTCAGACTTGTTGGCGCCCCGGGGAGCGTCTTCTGTTCGCTTCGGCTCAGAACAGTTGCAGAAGCTATATTAGTATAATTTGAGTTTCCGCTATTGTTATAAGCGCGCACCCGGTAATAGTAGGTTACACCGGCAGATAATCCGGAATCAGTGTAAGCGTTGCTATTTACGCTTACGGAGGCGATCTCGCTGAACGGGCCGGCAGCAGAAGTGCTCCTTTCTATTTTGAATCCGGTTTCGTTATTGGCGTTATCCTGCCAGGAGAGGCCGATCTCTTCATTACTTACAGCAACTGCCGTCAGATTCGATGGCGCATCCGGAACAATAAACAAGATCACCGTGGCCGTAATCGTCTCTGAGTCAGTGAGCTGTCCGTCGGAAACGCTGAAGGTCATCTGGTGGTTTCCGGCCTGATTCGATGCCGGCGTCCAGCTACAGCCGCGGGTTGAGGCATTAAAGCTTGCTCCACTGGGCAGGCCGGTTGCGGAGTAGGTAAGGGTATCATTATCCGGATCAGAAGCTGAGACAGTAAACTGCAGCTGTTGTCCGGCGTTCACGCTCTTATTGCCTATTGCCGCTAATTCCGGCGCCCGGTTGACATTGGCCACGGTAATGGTGACAGCCTCCGAATCGGTAAGCATCCCGTCTGATACAGTGAACGTCACCTGGTATGTCCCTGCCTGGGTAAAGCTGGGCGTCCAGCTGAAAGTCTTGGTTGAGGCATTAAAGCTTGCACCTCCCGGCAGGCCGGTTGCGGAATAAGTCAATGCGCTGTTCTCCGGGTCTGTAGCCGAAAGAGTAAACTGCAGGAGCTGGTTTTCATTCACGGATTTATTGCCGATCGGGCTCAATACCGGAGGCTGGTTGGTAGTTACCATAATAGTGACCGTCTCTGAATCGCCCAGCGTCCCGTCCGTGACGCTAAAAGTCACCTGGTAGGTTCCGACCTGAGTTGATGCCGGCGTCCAGCTGAAAGTCTTAGTGGCGCTATTAAATCCTGCGCCATTAGGCAGGCCGTTTACCGAATAAGTCAGCGTATCATTATCCGGATCAGTCGCTGAGACCGTAAATTGCAGCAACTGGCCGGCAGTGATGGATTTATTGCCTATTGCCGCTAATTCCGGCGCCCGGTTGACATTGGCCACGGTAATGGTGACAGCCTCCGAATCGGTAAGCATCCCGTCTGAGACAGTGAACGTCACCTGGTATGTCCCTGCCTGGGTATAGCCCGGTGTCCAGGCAAAGGTTTTAGTAGAACTATTAAAGCTTGCTCCACTGGGCAGGCCGGTTGCGGAGTAGGTAAGGGTATCATTATCCGGGTCAGTAGCTGAGACAGCAAACTGCAACAGCTGGTTTTCATTCACGGACTTGCTGCCGATTGCGTTCAATACCGGGGGATTATTCGCCCTTACTGTCGTGGCAGAGGCAGTATTGGAGTAATCAGAGTCTCCTTTGCTGTTGTAGGCGCAAACACGGTAATAATAGGTTATCCCCCCTGTCAATCCGCTGTCGCTATAAGCAGTGATATTGGCTCCGGTAGAGCCTACGCCGGCGAATATCCCGTTCTGAGTAACAGCCCGCTCTATTTTAAATCCGTTCTCATTACCCGAGTTATCCAGCCACGAGAGATTAACGACGCTCGAAGAAGCTGCCTGGGCAACCAGGTTTTCCGGGGCGGCAGGCAGGAACTTTTGCAAGCGGCTTGCGGTTGCCGACGCAGTATTAGAATAACCGGAGTTTCCCGCGATATTGTTTGCGCAGATCCGGTAATAATAGGTCGTGCCCGAAGTAAGGCCTGTATCAGAATAGGTAGTCGTGTTTGCCTGGCTGGCGTATATCTGCGTAAAGGGCCCTGCGGAGGAAACAGCCCTCTCTAGCTTAAAGCCGGACTCATTGTCGGAATTGTCCTGCCAGGCAAGATTGATCTGATTGGTCCCGATGAAGAGCGCGCTCAGATTTGCGGGAGCGTCCGGAATAGTCGGCGGTATGACGGTGATAGCAATCGTCTCTGAGTCAGAAAGCAGGCTGTCGGAAACAGTAAAGGTCACCTGGTATGTGCCTGTCTGGCTGATGCCAGGGGTCCAGCTGAAGACACGCGTTGAAGAGTTAAAACTTGCGCCGTTTGGCAGACTGCTTACTGAATAGCTGATAGGGTCATTATCCTGATCGGTCGCTGTCACCGTAAACTGTAGTAATACTCCTGCGGTAGCAGTTTTATCTCCTATGGAACTCAATACCGGCGCGCTGTTCGTATAGCGTAAGGCCTCTGTCACCGCATGGTAGGCGTTTATCCTTCCGTAGCCGAAATAAATATCTTTGCCTGCTGCGCCCAGATCCACTGCAGTCCTCTCCAAGACATGCCTTACCTGCCGGTTGGTGAGGCCGGGATTCGCTTTAAGGATCAGCGCAGCCAGGCCTGAGACATGCGGGCAGGCCATGGAAGTGCCGTCTGAATACACGTATGGCGGGTAGCCTCCGGAGAGGCTGGCAGGATAGGTACTTGCGATATTTACTCCCGGCGCAGCTACGGATATTGCCGAGCCGTAGTTGGAGAAGCTGGCCCTTGCATCGTTTGAGTCTGTTGCTGCGACCGCGATCACATTGGGATTATTTGCCGGTGGATAGTTCGCCACATCAACTGCGTCGTTTCCTGCGGCAAAGACGACTACGCAGCCGCTGTTGTAGGCGTAGTTTACTGCCGTTTCCAGGAGCGGGTCGGAAGCGCCTCCTCCGGAGAGCCCCCAGCTATTGCTTAAGACCTTTGCCCCCCTGCCTGCGGCATAGTAAATGGCGTTGGTCATAATGGAGGTGCTGCTTGAGCCGCCGTCGCTGAATCCTTTTATAGGCATGATCTTTGCTTTTGGCGCTACGCCGATCACGCCTTTGCTGTTATTGCCCACGGCGGCGATCGTCCCCGAGCAGTGAGTGCCGTGGCCATCATAATCCATGGGGTTATTATCATTGTTTCCGAAATCCCACCCGCGGTAGTCGTCGAGATAGCCGTTGCCGTCGTTATCCACGCCGTTTATCGGGTCTAGGCTGTTTGTCCAGATATTCGCGGAGAGATCCTCATGGGTATAATCGACGCCGGTATCGATAACTGCAACCACAACATTGTCTCCCTGCGAGAGGTCCCATGCCGCCGGGCAATTAAGCCTGGAAGGCTGCATAGCCCAGAGGGAACTGTAATAGGTGTCATTCGGGGTCATATAGGGTTTCATTATATAGTTCGGCTGGGCAGATTCAACCTCCGGTAACGCGCTTAAGGAGTTTATCGTTTCTTCGACGCCCTTTCCTTCGGGGAGCGTTATTTTATAAGAGCGGTAGAGGGCCTTCTCTTCTTCGCTCATCTTGGCGTAAGCTTCCTTAAACAGGTCCTGCGCCGGGATCTGGTCTACCTCCTTATATTGTTTGCCCAGGAACCAGTACCAGCCGTCCGAAGACTTCTCCAGCTTATAGTCCTGCCTGAACCGGGAGACCGCAGCCTCGACAGGCAGTATGCTCTCAATAGATACCGGCTCAAGCCCTATTGCCGAGAGTATTTCCCGGGGGATGGCCCCCTCTTTGAACCTGACCAGGACTTCATTAGGGACATAAGATGCGGCCTTGGTCTTCCCTGTTTCAGATGCGGCTGATTGGCTGAAAGTAACGGAAGGCAATTCTTCGGATTGCGTGGCGGTCATGGCTTGCAGCTGTGGAAGGATAATGAGGGCGAGAATTAATTCTAAGACACACGCTCTTTTTGGGAGATTCATTTTCATCTTAAACCCATCTTAAGCGTTACGTAGAACTTTGATTCGTTCGAATAGCTGGCGCGCTCGTGCAACGCCCAATCATAAAGGATGGATTGGCATGCGCCCGTACGCTAATAAAAATCCCCGATTCGCACTTTATTAAGGCAAATCAGGGTTAATTATCCTCTGGTAATGCAGCCTTCCGCGTTGGCGGAACTGTCGCTTTGCGACCCCAGGTTACCCTGAGTTTGCCTTTTTCAGTGGTAAAAAAGCCAAATTGTCAAATTGCTACAATCTCAGTTAAAATATAACACATTTCCGGCCCTTTTCAAGGCAGAACCTATTCTGAAAGAGCCAGTTGCGAGATGGCGAAGACCCCTTCTAAAAAGCGGGAATTCGGCTTGGCATTAAGCTGAAACTTTTTGATTGTGAGCGATGAAAGGGATTGTTCGATTGTATAGATAAACTTAAGGTAAGCGGACATCTCGCCTTCAGTCCTTATCTCAATACTGATCTCTTTTTGGGTCAGGCCTGTTCCCTGCGGCCGCACGTCAGTGATGCGGATGCCGGCGCTATTTGCCAGGCTCTCAAGTTCCGAAAGCACCGCTAACTGTGGTTCTTCCTGTTGTTCGGGCAGGCGGAAGGCCGAAGAGAACCTGGCGTATTTTGCTTCAATGATATCTTTTTCTGCCAGCAGCCGGGTATATTTCTTCAGCTTCTGGCGGCTGGAGTCGATTTCGCGGCTGAGTTCCCTCTGCCTTTCCAGGAGCGGGGCGAGAAAGGCGTTGAAGAATATGGCGAAGACGACCACCCCGACGGTGATGTAAAGCGTATTCAGTTCTCTTCTGCTCAGGATCTTGGGCATTTTATTTTTTCGCGCAGATTATTTCAAAGTCCACCACTTCGCCTGCCTGCGTCTTTTTTTTGGTGGCAAATCTTACCTTGATATTGAAGCTCTTCAGGACGCCTGACCTCTCAAGCTGCGAGACAAGGCCGAATACCGCATTAAGTTCCGGCGCCTGGCCCCGCAGGACCAGCTGGCCGCCTTCTTCATAGATCAGGCTGTTTAAGGATACGGAAGCGGGCATGACCCGGTACAATTCGCGGATTATATCCAGAGACGCGGCTCTTCTGCTCCTGCGGTTCTCCAGGATCTTGAACCTTCTCTCGATATCTTCAAGCGGTTTTGCCTGGCGGCTCACCTTATTCAATTCCTCTTTCAGGCGGTTGAGGTACTTTGCCTGATTATCCGCATTTTTTACGCTGGCCAGGAACCAGATAAGGATTATCGCAGCGATTGCCGCGGCCCTGCGGATACGCTCTTTCCCGGAGCGGGATCTTCGCAGTTGTTCTTTCAGGTCTGCCGGCAGGATATTCAGGGACTCCGGCACCTGCTTAAACCCCAGGCCGATCAGGCTGAAGGCGGTGTGACTAGAGGCGCCCAGGCGGTCCAGGATCTCTCCCCGGATGCGGATCTTCTTATCGTAGCCGAGTGATTCAACAGGCAGGAACGCGGCTTTTTTTAGCGCCTCCAGGGCTGCCTGCTGGGGGGCGGATTCTCCGAGGATGACGATTTTCTGCGGCCTTTCCCCGGCCACCTCCTTAAGATAGGCCTCCAGGGTTTTTTTTACTTCCGCGATAAAGGTTTCTTTCCAGTCCGGGCTTGAGCCGGCGAGCCTGAAATTGCGGCTAAAGACGAGTTTTCTTTCCCGGATCACCGCTATTTCTACGCTGGAGGCGTCAATGTCAACGACCATTGCGTCAGGGGCATCTTTGGGGTTAGAGTGGTTATAGAAATTGGTAAGGCCAAAGGATCCCAGCACGATCGACGACGCCGGAATATTAAGGTCCTTCAGGATCTTCAGGTAGCGGCTGATGACGTCGCGATGGACTATGACCAGGTTTACGTGCGAGTATCCGTCTTTATCCGAGAAGATAGTCTGGTACGCAGTGACCAGTTCTTCGGCCGGATAAGGAAGGTATCTTGAGGCCTGAAGGCTTACGATATTGGCGATCTCCTCTTCCGAGGCAGTGGGCACTTTCAGGTATCTGCAGGTGGCGTGATTGCGCGGCAGGCAGACGGTCAGAGGCTCTTTATTGTACTGAAGTTTTTTGAGGATGCGCCCCAGGTTTTCGGTGAGGGCTGTGTCATTCAGCTCCGGGGCAAAGGCCTCTATCTCTAAGGCGTCAAACCCGCTTTCGGAATTGAGGCGCTGGCACCTGAGCACCTTAAGGCAATCAGGCGTTATATGGCAGATGAAAAAAAATTTCTTCTTCTGTATCAGGGAGAGTTTGGCCATATAGATCTAATCATACCCAAAGTTTAACCTATTGCAAGCCTAATTTTCCCGCCAGTACAGGAACTTGGCGTTTGCGCGGTCATAGACCGCGGTGATCTTTTTTGAGCTCCCCCGCGACCGGCCGGTGGAATCGATTCTGAGGCAGTCGGATCTGATCTTGAGCGTGTTCTTGAGCTGGTTGAAAAGCCCGCTTTCATCCGGAGTAAGGCCATCCAGGATGAGCGCGGTATCTTCTTTTATGGGGCCGGAATTGCCAAGCGATATGAGTTTATTCGTTATCGAATCTGCGACATCCGCAGTGAGCCCTGAGTTTAAGGCCACTGCCTGCACGTAGATGCCGATAGTTTCATCCGTGGCAGTATTTATATTCAATTTAGCGTCTCCGTAAATAGTAAAGAGGCTTTCTATGTCAGCGTAGGCCTGGCGCGCTCTTTTACCGGATTCCGCGTCAGAATAGCCTTTGGTTTCGCGAAAGTAGTTCTCAAGCGCAAGCAGCAGCTCCTCGGGCATTTTTAACGGTTCTTTTTTAGCGTAGACCAGGGTGCTGGCCGGGTTCATCCAGTCGATAATGGCTTCGGAAAGCTGGGCAGCGTCTGTGACACCTCTGGCGTTAAGGATGCAGTAAGCTTTCTTTTTTTCGAAATCTGAGGAGCCGTTGATGTTGATCTTGCTCTCTTCGTCGAGCATCCCGTAAGTGAATGCGCCCTGAGGGCCGCTATAGCCTATGTCGAAGAAAGCGCCGGAGTCGCCGAGAAGCTGATGAAAATAATCGCTTGGGCTTTTGCCCCTCAGATTTACTCCGCACTCTCCTACCGTATCGTAACCCATGGTATTGGGGTCAGCGCCGTCTTTGTCAGCCAGGGTGACGCTTTTATTTATTCCCGCCCTGGCCATAAGCCCGGCTGCCAGCCTGTCCCTTTGATAACGGGCGAGCCTTAAATTGAGCGCGCCCCGGTGGGCCAGGCCGATGGCGAATACCGCAAGGATTGCGACTATCCAGAGGCTGATGATGAGGACCGAACCTTTTTTATTCATTGGCGATTGCCTGCCCTTCGGCAAGCGGGATGACCCTGGTAAAAATTATGCTTCCGGCCTCCCTCTGTCTGCGGTCTTTTTCTATCAGGCTTAATGATATCTCTACCGCCGCGGGCAGCGATTTTTTCTGGGCAGCGTCGTCCTGGTTTGGCCAGGAATCCTGCCACTCCAGCGGTTCCTGCGGATTGCCGGAAGGAAAGGCGTACCGTAGCGATATCTGTTTTACTTCTTGGGACATCTCTGTTTCCGAAGGCTCTGCGTCAGCTATCAGGCTGTCGATGCCCCGGCAAAAGATGCGCTGCAGCGTATTCCGGCTGAGTGCGTATTTGATACGCCAGACTCCCGGTGCGCTGGATCCTTCGATGAAAGCAGGCACCGCGCTGAAAAACTCAAGAGAAGCGGATGTTCCGCTAAACCCCGCATCCTCCTGCTTGTAGGCGAATGCGTTTACCAGGTCCAGTTCCGCCCTGTTGAGTATTGAGCGCGCAGTCTGAAAGAGCGTAGTTGCGGAATCAAGGCGGCCGTAACTTAAAATGCCGCTTTGGAAAGCGGAATATATGCTAATAATAATGACCGCCGAGATCGCCGAGGCGATGAGGAGCTCTACCAGGGTAAAGCCGGTCTTTTGTTTCATTGTTTTTTTAAATAAGTCATGAAATCCATTACGTATTCTTTTTCCCGCAGGTTCTCCTGCCATCCGACGCTGAATTGCAGTTCTTTCAGGTTGGGATTATCTGTTTCCCGGATCCGGTAGTTCCAGTTGAATCGTTCATTCTGCAGGGTCTCTGTCCCGGAGGCGGGGTAGGCTGCGCCGTCTGAAAATGCGCGTTCGATATCCAGGAGCCTGGCTTCGCTTAAGTAACAGGCAAGCGTGATGTGCTGGCTGAAGCGCGCTGCGCCCAGGGATGCGGTAAAGGAACGCAGTAAAAAAATGATCGCCGTGGAGACTATGGCGACCGTGACCAGTATTTCTATGAAGGTAAAACCTTTAACGAATCTGTATCGCACCGGATGCACCTTTGATCTCTATGGAGAGTTTTTTCTTATGCCGGTTTTCCAGGGATATCGTCACCGGATCGCTGCTGCCGTCAGGATAAAAATAGGCGCCAGTATTCTGCGCAGGGACAGTGGCGACAGTAACATCCCCGGGGGCCTTATAAACCTTTCCGTAGCGGCCCTCTATTGCTTTTAGTTCTCCGTTATCTTTATAGAACGCCTCGAACTGGCCGGCTTCCCGGTCAATAGCCAGGTAATGGATCTTTCCGGCCCTTACCGCGCTTCCCTGAAGGTAGCGGCAGAGGAAAAAAATATCTTTGGTAAAGTTCTCAAGCTCGAAGTTGTCAAAAGTCCCGGAAAGCTGCGGGACAGCCACTACGGCCAGGATCCCGATAATGGCGATGATGATCAGGAGCTCGATAAAGGTAAAGCCCGCGCGCTTATTCGTTGCAAATATCATCCTCGGACTGGCTCTCCTTGGGGCCTTTTGAACAGAGCTTATAGTCATCTGCGTCGGTGCCGCTGGTCTCGTATTCGTAATCCCTGCCCCAGGGGTCTTTAGGCGCTTTCTTAAGGTAAGGCCCTTTCCATTGGTCGCCTAAGCCCGGATTAGCCATCAGGTCGTCGAGCTTGTCAGGGTAACCGCCGATATCCAGCTCGTACATATCCAGCGCCGTGCCGATGCTGGCGATGTCCGCCTTGGCTGCGGTGGCGCGCGCCTGTTCCGAACGGCCGACTAAACGCGGCATGACCATTGCCGCCAGGACGCCTATAATGATGACGACAAGCATAAGTTCGATCAGCGTAAAACCCTTTTCTTTCTGCGGTGGCATCTCCCCCTCCTTATCTGACGATCAGGTTGATCTGGAATATCGGCAATAACATGGATAAGACGATGTAGCCGACTATCAGACCCATGATGACGATGATCACCGGCTCAAGCAGCCGGCTTAAGTTTTTAAGGCTCTGGTCTACATCCCTTCCGTAATCGTCGGCGATGCGCATGAGGGCTTTTTCCAGCGAACCGGTCTCTTCTCCTACCTTGACGATGTCGGTGACGAAGACCGGGAAGGCCTTTGAGTCATTGAGGCAGCGGGAAAAACTGGCGCCTTTGCTGATTTCGTCTTTGAACTTGCGCATTTCGTCTTTTAAGACCTGGTTCTCCAGCACCGCGGAAGCGATATCCAGAGATGATACAATGGCTACGCCGCTGGATAAGAGCAGCGACAGGGTGCGCATCATCCGGCTGATCTCGGTCTTCAGGCTGATCTGTCCCCAGACCGGAGTCTTTAATTTAAAGGCATCCCAGGCGAGTTTTCCTTCGGGGCTGCGCAGCGCGCGCCTGAACAGGAATGCCGCTGTCGCGAGAATTATTAATATCAGCCACCAGTATGAGCGTAAAGTCCCGGAGATCCCGATGAGTATTTTTGTCGGAAGCGGAAGCGCCTGTCCCATGTCTTCGAACATAGTCACCAGGCGCGGGATGACGAAGCCCAGGAGTACGGCCACCGTTAAACATCCGACGCCAAAGACAAAAGCCGGGTAGGTGAGGGCCGAACGCACGGAACTGCGGAACTCTTCGTCTTTCTCCAGGAACTCGGCGAGGCGCTTTAAGGTCTCATCCAAGGTCCCGCTTGCCTCTCCGGCGCGGATCATCGAGGTGTAGAGGCTTGAGAAGATATCCGGGTGCAGGGCGAGGCTCTCGGAAAAAGCGCGGCCGTCCCTGATCTTGGCGATGATATCGTTGATCACGGATTTAAAATAGCGGTTGGAGGCCTGGCCGGCGATGATGTTCAGTCCGGAAAGGATGTTCACTCCGGATTCAAGGAGCGTGGAAAGCTGGTGGGTGAATAGCGCGATCTCGCGGTTCTTGACCAGGCGCAGTTTGAGCAGGCCGGTCTTTGTGGCCGAGAGGTCCTCGGCCTCGATCCTGACGGGGAAATAACCGAGGCGCGTGAGTTTATTGATCGCATCCTGCTTGGAATCCGCCTCCAGGTCTCCGGAGACGGACCTTTGGGGAGAGGATCTTGCGGTATAAGTAAAGCGCGGCATCAGCCTTCCGGTAGCTCTTCTTGTTGCGTTACGCGTACCACTTCACTGTAGGTGGTCAGGCCAAGGAGGACCTTTTGCAGGCCGTCCTGGCGCAATGTGCGCATGCCCTGCTGGATCGCTTTTTGCTTGATCTGCTGGCTGGAGTTACGGGCCAGGATCATCTCCCTGATCGCCTCGGTGATCACCAGGATCTCGTAGATCGCCGTGCGGCCCTTGAATCCGGTAAACCTGCATTCTTCGCACCCTGCGCCGTTGTAGATCTGCGCTTTCGCGGGATCGGTCTCTATCTCTTTCATCTGCGCCAGGATCTCGGATTTATTTTTCACCGGTGCCTTGCACTTCGGGCAGATGAGGCGCACAAGCCTTTGCGCGATGAGGCATTCAAGCGACGAAGATACCAGGAAGGGTTCGATCCCCATATCCAGGAGCCTGGTTACTGCCCCCGCTGCGTCGTTAGTGTGCAGGGTCGAGAAGACCAGGTGACCGGTGAGTGCCGCGCGTATTGCGATCTCCGCGGTCTCATAATCGCGCACCTCACCTACCATCATCACGTCCGGGTCGTGCCTGAGCATATGCCGCAGTCCTGCCGCAAAGTCAAAACCGATCTTGGGGTTGACCTGCATCTGATTCACGCCCTTTAACTGGTACTCTACCGGGTCTTCGATAGTGAGGATCTTTACGTCGCTTGAGTTTTTGCGCGCAAGGCAGGCGTAAAGAGTGGTGGACTTTCCCGCGCCCGTCGGACCGGTGACGAAGATGATGCCGTGGGGTTTCTGGATCACCTGTTCTATGATCTTCATGTCTTGAGCAAGGAGCCCGATTTTTTCGAGTTCCAGGAAAAACTTTCCGCTTAAGATCCTGATGTGCACCGCTTCGCCGAATGCGGTAGGCAGCGTTGAGACACGCAGGTCCAGTTCGTGTTCCTCGACTTTCAGCGTGATGCGGCCGTCCTGGGGCAGGCGGTGCTCCGCGATGTTCAGGTGCGCCATGATCTTAATGCGCGAGACGATCGCCGGATGGAAATATTTTATCGTTTCGGGGGTATTGATGTTATAGAGGATGCCGTCAATGCGGAAACGCGTGCGCAGTTCGTCCTGGAACGGCTCGAGATGGATATCGGTTGCGCGGCTCTTTATCGCTTCTGAGAGGATCTGGTTCACGAACTTTACGATCGAGGCGTCCTCTGCCATTGCCTCCAGGTCTTCTGCCTTTTCCGCCGCTTCCCGGATCTCACGCGAAGGAGCCTCTTTAGAGATCATTTTTTCCAGGGTCTCTGCTCCGACGCCGTAATATTTACGGATCGCCTCTTCAATCTCAAGCCCGCTAGCCAGCACTCCTTTTACGTCAAAGCCTAAAAGCAGCCGCAGGTCATCCATAGTACGGATATCCAGCGGATCAGTCATGGCGATGGTCAGGACATTGTCTTTAAACTCGATGGGGATGATCTTGTAGTGGCTGGCGAACTTTGCCGGGACCTTCTGGATGATCAGGGGTTCGATATCTTTGTCTTTGAGTTTGATGTAGGCTATATTTAACTGGCGGGATAGGAGGCTGAAGACCTTTTCTTCGGATGCAAAACCTAATCGCACGACCACGGTGCAGATAAAATCGCCGGTGACCTTCTGATCTTTAAGGCTGATATCCAGTTGTTCGGGCGTGATTATCCCCTCATCTACCAGCCGTTGGCCGATAAGGATGCTATCCTTTATCTGCATCAAAAACCTCCTATAAAAAAATTATAACCTATTATTTAAAAAAGTAAAGCCTTTAAGGAGGAGAAGGCAGGGAAGGGTTTAGGAGCTTCTTGATCTCGCCGATAAGCCTGTCTGCGTCAAAGGGCTTGGTCAGATAGCTGTCCGCCCCGATGACTTTTCCGACTACCCCGTCCGTATCGTCGCTCTTTGCCGTCAGCATCAGGATCGGGAGCGGGTTTCAAGAAATGCTTTTGAGAGTAAGCCGGGTCGCTTGAATATACTATTTCTCCTTCGAGGTTAAGCAGCATTATGTGGGCGAGCCCGAAGATTTTCTGTTTCGGTTTTAGATATTCGTCAATATTCTTGAGAGCCTGGGTAAAGCCGGGATTATTTGTATCGCGGATTAATCTGATGACAACCGGCAAGATCCTCTGTATTATCCAGAATCCCTGGGTCAGCCCGGTGTCTTTTTTAAGCGAAGCAAAGTAACTTGAAATTTTATCTGATTTAAAAATTACGATGTCCTCCATTTTCACGAGGACAGCCTCACTTAAAATTATAATGCTTCTTGACGGGTTTTTTAATATCCCAGGTACAGGAGAGCCCTTTGGGAAAGGTGACAAAATCGCCCTTGCCGAAGCTTACGGTCTCACCGTCCTCGGTTTCAACCGTGACCTCCCCTTCCAGAAAATAACATTGTTCTATGCTGTCATAGCTCCAGTGAAAACGCGATACCTCCTTTTCCCAGATTGGCCATTCGGATACGCCTATTTTCTTCAATTCCTCCGGCCTTAATTTCTGCACTTTGATCTCCATTAGATCTTCCCCTTATCTATAAACCTCTCTTCTATGCGCTATTTTGACTACTTGGATCAGAATCTCCCTTTTAATTATTGTGTATAGAATGCGATACTCCCCTACCCTTAAAGACCTGAAGGCGGATAAATCTCCGAGTAGTTTCTTCCCTAAAAATGGGTTCGTTTTAAGGCTATCGATTGCGTTTATTACCCTCCGAACTATATTTCTATTATTTGTTTGAAGGTGTTCTAGAAACTTTAAGGCAGTAGGGGATATTTCGATATTATACACGGCTTAATTTCTGCTTTGCCTTTTTCCAGGGGATGCCTTTACCTTTTTTCAGTTCTTCTTCCGCCTTCTTAATCTCTTTCATTAATTTTTGGTCAGAAAGGATATCTAGGGTCTCCAGAAGGCTTTCGTAATCCTCTTCAGAAAGGATTACTGCTTCCGGCTTTCCGTGCCGAGTAATAACATAGCGGTCAAAATATTTTGATAACCTATCCATAATTTTGGGCAATTTTGGCCGCAATTCTGTCAGGGGGACTGTTATGGTCATAATAATCACCTCCACAAAAAATATACATTATAATGTATATTTTGTCAAGTGAAAACTTTCTTGCATAATAAGGCATGGTCTTTCCCTTCCAATATAATAGATGCAAGAAAAGCATAAATCTAACTGAGTTTTTTAAAAACGGCAGGAATTGTTTTAGAAATAATTTGATTGCGGTAGATTAGATAAAACGTCTTTGTGCTTTTTTAAATATTTTTTCAAAGAGCCGGATTTGTTACGTAACTTAGTGGCGTATGAGAGTTAGGTAAACTGTCTCCTGTTTCCTCCTGTTTCTTCGTCTCCTGTTTCTGTTTTACTGTTTCTTGTGGAATTTCCGGGATTGAATTAATTTGTATACAAAGCTAGCAAGTAAAATAATTAAACCAATGAAAGCTAAGATGGGCGAAAGGTATATTACAAGTAAATGCAGCAATCCAAAAAAACTCATATTCGCGGCTGCATACATTAAAGAGGCTGCAAAAAAGCTTAATATACCCCCAATAGAACCAACGATACCAAAAAGTATGAACTTTTTAGATTTTTGTCGCACAATAGAAATAAGTATACAAACTGTACAGAGAAAGATATAGAAAAAAATAAATTCAGCAAAGACAAAGTCTACCACTAGTTCCATTTTTTCATTTACATCAAAATAGAATATAAAATCAAGAATACACAATATTAAAGTTACTAAACCAATTTCTAAAAAAATTAAATAACGTTTAAAATTTTTGTTTTTCACCATAAGTATCCGCCGTAATTATATGATTCGTTTCTCCCTGAGCGAGGTATTCGAGGAATTGTATTCTGATAGTTGTAAATATCCGAAGGCATGGTTGAGCCATCAGCAGGGTTTTTAAATATATTTCCATATAGAAAATTTAGATATTCTGGACACATCATTCTTGAATCAAAGGGGAGAGAGATATCAATTCCAAAACCCCGAGCAATAAATGAGTAAGGGTCCATTTTTATTTTCCATTTTTCGGGACGCTCTGCTTTTTCCACTGCGCGCATTCTTTCGGTTGGTTTATTTGTTACCCTGAAAAATTTATAGTCCTGTATTGCTTCTCCAAAAAACGAACTTTTGTCAAAAATTCTCCTACCCTTTTGATAGTAGTGTCGCTCACTTGTCAAAATTCTTTGATTCTCTGGATTCATGCGTAAGTCCCCAAAGCGTATGCTTGTAATTATATCTTCCTCATTTTTCCTGACTTCTAAAACCATAATACAATGAGCAAAAGATTCCCCTATTAGCATTGGGACATAAGAAAATTTATTTGTTCCTACGAGTTGCATTCCTATGTCACCGGGCTCTATTTCATTTATATCAAGTTCGTAATTACCCGTTGGATCAATATATCTCAATGGATTATTCCTACAGTAAGAATAACGATTTAAACTTTGAGGGGTAGTATAATTTTGATCAACTGGGTCAGGAGTAATAAATCTGCCTATCGCCGCATCGTAGTACCTGGCTCCGTAGTAATAGAGCCCGGTTGAGTCGAGTTCTTTGCCGGTGAAATAATAATTAGTAGCATTTCCGGAATTGCGGCTTAGCTCGCCAAAGGGCCTGTACTCGCTTAGTTGAGCCAGGGAGCCGGAGGAATTGCTGATAGAGTTGCTTGAACCGAGGTGGTCAGGATGATAATAGCTTATTTGGGAGCCGGTTTTAGAGGCGACTCTCTTCTCTCCGAGGTAGATATGCTTGGTTATGTTAGAGCCTGTCTTTTCATAGAGCTCGCCGATATAGACGGTTGATGAGCTGTTGACGGTCTTCTTTACACGGTTTCCGTCGGCGTCGTAGGTGAATTGGGCGGTTTCTGCCCGCGGTGAGATCGTCCAGGTAGAGCTTCTTAGCATACGGATAAAATAAGCCTGTCCCGGCTCAAGGTAATCCGAGGTCGACAGGTCGCTAAACGTACAGGTTGTCTTATTGTAAGTGCTTATTCTATCATAATTTGTCCCCTTCACAAGTCCGGTTAAGGCGTCGCTGACCTTAGTCCTGTTTTTTGCCGGGAAGCCGATCATCTGCCAGCCGCTTGAGAGGGTAACCGAATAATTGGTAGTAGGCCGCCTTCCGGTGAGCCTCAGGGTGCAGCCCGATGTACTCGTAACATAAATCTGATAGCCCTTGCCGGATTCCATAGTCGTAAATTGGGTATAAGTAGAATTATTCGGCACAAAGTGTTCAAACTTCGCTGTTGAAGGATTATAACGCGACAGCTGGCTATATTTACCGCTGATCGAGGATAAGGCGCTGGTTACGCTGTAATTATCCAAAAGCAGCGGCAGGCTGAGATAATTCCATCCTGAGCTTAAAGGAATCTCCACAGTTACCGAAGCGCTGCTTAGCGCGGATTCATATTTAGTCAGACGGTTGTCATAGTCGAAGGTTAAGGTATCCGAACCCCTCTTAGTCATATTCCCGTTAGCATCGTAGGTCGCGCTAAAGCCGTCGCTTCCTGAAACCACGGCATGCGGACGAGCCCCGGTCTGATAAGTATAGCTCTTTCCTTCCTTATAAGTCATGTTGCCGATTGAGTCATATTGATAGGAATAGTTCCCGTAGCTGCCGTTTGCCTGGGTCAGGCGGTTAAGCCCATCATAAAGAAAATCCTGGGTAGCGCTGTTCAGGTAGTCCGTGATGTGGGCAATATTACCCGCAGGGTCATACTGGTAATGCAGGTTCTGCAGGCCGCCGTTATTGGTGCGGATGTCGGTCAGCCGCAGCGTCGAAGGATCGTAGGTATAATCAGAATACGCACCGTTACCGTAATTGACCCTTGAGATCTGCCCTCCCGAGGCATAATCAACGTTACTGATATAAGTAGATGCTCCGCTGATATTATCTGCCAGATTTGCTTTATTATAAGTATAGCTTATTGTCTCTCCGTCCGGATATTTTATTGCCGTAACCTGGTCCAGGGCATTATAGGCGCGCTCAAAGGTATAAGCTGTCCCGTCAACCGTCCTGGTCAGCTTAACCTGCCTGCCCAGATTATCGTAATAATAATCAGTGCGGCCGGATAGATCTGTCACGTAACTCAGCCTGCCCCTGCAGTAGGACTTAGCTGTATCATCATAAGCATAGGTGATGTAACTTGCATTGGGATAAGTCTTCCTGGTCAGGCGGTTTATCGCGTCGTAGTCAAAATTGATGGTCTGGCCCTTGGCGTCCTTCTGGGCCTTCAGGTTTCCTGCTTTATCATAGGCATAGAACCACGTCCCCATATCCGGATCAGACATCTTATATTTTCTGTCTGCCAGGTCAGAGAGTATTTTAGTCACATTGTTCTTACTGTCGGTGATCTGGAAGAGCTTTTTATATTTTCCGTCCTCCGGATAATAGTCCATCAGATCATAGGCATATTGCGTAGTATAGGTATTGCTGCCTGCAAACTCCTCTTGTTTTACCAGCCGGTTAAACGCGTCAAAAGTAGAACGCGTCTGATTCCCGTTTTCATCGGTCTTGATTTGCGTCCAGTCAGAATACTGAATAGTGCGGAAACTTGAATCCGGATTAGTGATTTTAGTATTCCTGCCCAGGCAGTCATATTCAAAAGCGGTTTTTGCCGCCGAGGCATTCAATAAGACATAGGCATCTGATGAGGCAACGAAATAAGGGTTATACTTCTCTTTTACCTTGCCCAGACGATTAAAGACCTGCACGTCTTTTGCGATCTGTCTCGTCTGGCCGCCTGAATCGTCCTCTGCCGGAATCTTTGTCTGGATCAACCTTCCCAGGCCATCGTAGAACTGGTATTCCGTTGCATAAGCCGAAGGATTAGCGGTCTTATATTTTTTGGTGACGCGCATCGGCTGCGAGGTGAGATTGTATTCGTAAGTCTCCTTAGGATAGTCTGCGCTATCATTGGGTCCGATGATTTTGGTGAGCCTGCCCAGAGTATCATAAACATATGTTGTAGTTTGATTGTTTGCATCAGTAGAGGTCAAGACCCCTCCGGTCTTAAAATCGTAAGTTGATTTCTGACTCTGTCCTAAGGCGTTCCTGGTCTCAATAGGATAAATATGGTAAGTGGAATCATAGATGACTGTAGTAGTGTGGTTCTCCGGATCTGTGGTCGTAATCCGGTTTCCATAGGTATCATAGCTATAGGTAAATATAATCGGTGCATTTACGGAATCAGAACCGGCGGCCGGGCTTATATCCGTAGCTGAAATAGCGACCCTTTCCTTTGTCAGCAGTCCTTTGGTAGGGGCCTGCTTGAAATCCGTATTATTGTCATAGTAGAGCCACTTCTTTGAATAGATGTCCCAGCCATAAGTCCCGTAGGACCAGTTACAGGTATAAGACGGCCGCGAAAGCAGGCTATCTCCCGTCATGTGTACGTAAGTAGTATCGCGGTACCTTGTTTTAGTAGAATCTCCCGCATCCGTAACTTTCTTAATGTCTCCTTTTGCATAATACTGGTCAGCATAGATGGCTATTTCATAAGTATTATATGACTTTTTATAGGTAGTGTCGCCATCATAAGTATATTTATTCTGCTGCTGCACGTAAGTGAACTTGCCTGCTTCCGGATAAGTTGAGTTCATCGTCTGATAGCGCAGGGTTAGTTCGTTCTTTAGGTACAGATTTCCTGAGGCGTCTTTGTATTCTTCGCGATAAACCTTGCCCTTATATATATCGTCCTGCTTAAAATAAAGGGTCTTTTGATTCCCCTCGTCTTCGAAAATGCTCACTTCGGCAAAGCCGCGGAATTCCCGGTCTGTCTTGTCGAAAAAACCGCCGCGGTAGGAAAAGAGCGTGCTCCAGCTGTTGCCTATTCCGTCTGAAACTGTGAGCTCTTTTACTACCGCCGTAGTGAATGGCATCCCGGGACCGGATTCATTCCTGTATTCATATTCTGACCTCAGCGCCTCAGAAATGGTGTTGTCGTAATTTCCCGAGGAATCATATGTAATAGATAATTCTGCGCCCAAGCCGTTTCCTACTTTTATCAACAGGTCCGTAAACATGTTGGAAGAATACGCCAGCTGCGACTTTTTGGTGTAAGTATTGAAAATATAAAAATCAGTGGCGCCGTCGCCGTTAAAATCATTTGCCTGTACAGCTATGTCCGGGTCGTTGAGATTAAATCCGGCCAGATACTCTGCCGGGCTTAAGAGCTTATTGCCGTCGCAGGCGATAATCCAGATCTTGCCGGCTGTTTTATCGTAATACATAAGGTCTGACAGTCCGTCATTGTTATAATCTATTGTAGAAAGTTCATAGCTTGTGCTGAAGCCGGAGAGCCAGGTAGCAGGCGTATCAAAGCCTCCCCCTTTGTTCAAAGCAACCGATATCTTAGACTGAGAAGAGTCATATGCCGCCACATCCGTCAAGCCGTCTGCGTTAAAATCCCCCACTAATAGCTTGCCTGCGAGATTGGAGAGCCAGGTAGAAGCGGTATTTATATAATGGTTTTTATTGCATAGGGCGATCAGGATAGCATTAGTAGTGTCTGCCTGCAGGCCTATGTCAGCCACCCCGTCATTATTGAAGTCTGCGGCAAAGGGCTTACCCTTAACGGTAAATATCCTGCCGCTTGAACCCTCATCATAAAAAGCATTTCCATAGGAGATTGCCAGTTCTGTCTGGTTGTTTTCATTGATCGCCCGGATATCCGTGGCGTTATTTCCGTCAAAATTACCCAGAAGAAAGCTCACCGGGCTTGTGCCTATATATTTAGGAAATCCTTCACCAGGCAAAGTGAGCCATTCTTCTTCCGCCTGAAAGTCAGTGCCGCCTGAAAGCGTCACTTTTATTTTTCCGGTCGAGGCGTAGAAGGTGGCAAGGTCAGTCAGGCTATCGCCATTAAAGTCGCCGGCTAATTGCGGGATAGTACTCTGATTGGAATGCATCCGGGCCACATTGTCAGAAAGCGCATAGTTCAGGTTAAAGCTGCAGGCGCCGGCCGTATTGTATCCGGTGATCTCGATGAGGTTTGAACCGGCTTTTAGGCTTAGCTGCGCAGGATTGGCCGGTGTGGCATATTCGCTGTTCAGCCAGAAGTAAAAATTCCCGGTTCCGGATGCAGGGATAGAAATAGTTTTATCGGCAGTGACATAAACATAGGTCCAGGCGTGAAAAGCAGCGTTTTGTTCCAGATTAACAGTGAGGCCTCCCTTTTCATCGGTATGCCAGTAGTCTCCGTCTTCGCATACGACCTTCTCTCCTTCCCACCAGACATGTCCGCCGCCGGCAAACGAGGATGAAACGCCTTCTTTAGGCCTGGGGGTGAGTGCGCCGCTGGCATTACCATAAATAGCGAAGCTCTTTTCAATGCACCAGATGCGGTTTCCGATATTAGGGTCGGTATAAGTAAAGGAATAATTCGCGCTAGCCGGTTCCTGATAAGTAAAAGTCGTAGAAGGCAGTGCCGTTGTTCCGTCGCTGCCGAAGCAGGTAAACTTAGTCAGAAGCGAGCGCTTTGCCGGATTACTGTAGGTATATTCGAATAAATAGCGTTTGGCAAGGTTCCCGCTGACGTAAGTCTTGATCTCTTTAAGGCGCTTGGCAGTAATGATCTTATAACCGCTAAGATAGCTTGAGATTGTATCGGTTCTATCTTCAAGGGCAAATTCTACTTTATGCGTGGGTGATTCTGAAGTCGTCTCATTTGCATTGTATTCGATCTTATGGGGATAGGCCTGCCCCTGGTCTTTGTAGTAGGTGAATGCTATATAATTTCCGCAAGGGTCGGCAATCTTATTCAGGAACCAGCGGAAAGTCCCTTTTGTATTATCGATCCTTGAATCCGCACTTTGGCCAAAGGTGTATTTCCTGCCCTCTTTATCGTAGACTTCCCAGTAAGTGCTTTTGAAGAGTATTTTTACGAAGACGGGCGTAGTCTTCGGGTAATATTCGTTGTGGAAGTTCGTGCTGTCAGTTTCAAGGAGGGAGCTTATTCCGGCAAAGGAGATGTAGAACTTATCAGTAGAATCGTATTTGGGAATACCTCCTTTGGTAGAGCGCTCGATGTAGCCGAAGTCCAGGCTCCAGCCTACGCCCAGCCAGCCGTTACCGGAGCCCGAAGAGTAAGCCGCAGTAATATTTGGCTGCAGCTCTTTTCTTCCCGGCGGGACTTCTATAGGTATGGAAGTATTGGCAGCGCCCAGGAAGTTTTCGGATTTGAATGATTGGACTACCTTGGAAACCTTGGAAAAGTCGTCAGAGGCGGCATAAACCGGCGAACAAAAGAAAGAAAATAATAAGATTGTTGTTAATGCCTTAACTTTCATAGGTTATTATGGAGGGCCGCTGGGTTTCCGGTAGATAAATATGTTTATTTCTTTGAAGACCGGAGGGACCTTATTGTCGCGAACTTCGACTTTAAGCTTATGATAGCCGGAGTTTCCGGAGCCAGTCTGCCAGCTATAGCTTGTGGCAGTGCCATAGGTAGAGCCGTAGCTGCAGGTAGAGGTGGAATTGCTCCACGGTTTTTTCACCACGCCGTCGACTGAAAATTGGAACTGGCGGGCATCGCCGTCAGCATCAGTGGCGCAGGCATAAAGGCTGATGGCGTCGCCTTCGGTAAAACTGCTTCTGTCAACTGGCTTGAATATGCTGATAACGGGCTGGCGGTTGTATTTTATGCCATTGCTTGAGCCGACTGCGCTCCATAAACCGGCACTGTTCTTTGCTTTGACATTGAAATAATAGGTGTAACTTGTACTCAGGCTAAGGCCGGTTACCGTAACTTCGGCTGCCGTGATAGCGGTCCAGCCCTTGACATTGGTGGTTCCGGCGCTGGTGCCGATACTGTAAAGGTATCCGGTTATTGCGGATTCGGGATCACTGGAGGACCATCGGGCATGAAGGCTGTTAGAGGAACTGGTGTAGGCGCCGTCATCAGTGACTACCGGTTTGACGGGTGGGGTGGTGTCGGCTGCTCTGGCAGGAAGGTAAAGCAGACAGAAAAATAGGGCTAAACCTAGTAAAACTTGCGCTTTAGCTGGTTTAACCCTATCCGTCCGGAGCATAATACTCCTTTGTTTCTGTCCGTGGCTTTTATAAGGCTTTATATCATATAACCATAGAGCCTTCAAGGACTTTTTTGCCTGATTTTTGATTTGAGCTTAGGCAGCTATGGGCAGCTCCAGGGTGAAGCGGGTGCCTTCTTTGTAGCTGGAGCTGAAGGAGATCCTGCCTTTATGGGTGTCGGTGATGATGCGCCTGACCACATAGAGGCCAAGGCCAGTGCCTTTGCGGGCAGAAGTCTTGGTAGTGAAGAAGGGGGTGAAGAACTTCTTAAGGTCCTCGTTCTTAGCGCCGATGCCGTTATCTTCGATAATTATCTCCAGGGCGTTATTGTGGTTGGGCCAGGCTGAAATGGTGATCTTACCGCGGTAGCCGGCTTCCTTAAGGGTGTCTCTTCTCTCGGTGATGGCGTCATAGGCGTTGTCAATGAAGTTAAAGAAGGCCTCCTGGAGCTGGGCGAGGTTGCCGTGGACCTTGGGAGCATCTTTAAAGTCGCGGATGATGTCTATCTCAGAGAGCTTTACCTTGTACTGGACCATCTCTAAGGTGTTATCCAGGATGGTGTTTAAGTCAAGTGGCTCAAAGCCTTCACTACCTTTGCGGGAGTATTTCAGGATGCTGCTGACTACCTCTCCTCCCTGCATGACATTAGCCTTGATGCGGCTTAAGGCGTGGTTGATCTCGCCAAGCATCTGTTTTACTTCAGGAGAACAGCCTGAGGCATCGGTCATCTTCAGGGTGTCCATGGTGTCTGCGGTGATGAGGGAGAGGGCGTGGAAGCGGTTGTTGATCTGATGCGAGAGGCCGTCAGCCATGGTGCCGATGGTCGCCATCTTCTCTGCCTGGGAGATCTGCTCCTGCATCTCTTTGGTCTCTTCGTAGAACTGGGCATTCTCAATGGCCAGGGCTGCCTGGCTGGCCAGGACCCGGAAAATATTCAAGTCCTCAGGGGTATAAACCTGGCCGGAGACCTTGTCGCCCAAAACAATAAAACCCAAAAATTTATCCTCCAGAAAACTTGGCACCACCACGGTGGCGTTCAGGAGATACAGGTTTTCTGCGTAGATTTTGGAAGTAATATCCCTTTCGTCCTCTTCCCTGTGTTCTATTTCGTCATAAAGCACTGCCTCGCGCCTCTCTTGAAGCAACTTTAACAAAGGATTATTCAGGGTCAGGCTCGGGACAGGAGTACGTCCTTTTCCGCGTCTTACCTGAATAACGTATTCGCCAGTCTCTTTATTGTGCAGGTAGACGGCGACATAGGAGATCTTAACGGTCTTGGTGACAATATGCGCAATCAGATTTAGGAGGCGGTGCAAATTGCGGATCCGCGTCATTCCTAGAGACGCCTGTTTTAATGTCTCCTGATACCGCCTCTGTTCGCGCAGCAGCCTCTCTTCTGCCTTCTGGTCAAGATAGATATAAATAAAAGGGCCGACGGTGGCAAGGAGAGCCATTAAGCCCAGAGGCATTATCCACCAATTCAAGCCGAATAATCCGATGAGTTGATTTTTTAGCCAAACAGTTAGAGCAAAGGGAAGGCCTAAAACTATAGTGTAAACCGCAACGAAAATACTTGAACGGGTAATTGCTACTTTAATATCCATTAATCGGTATTTGATTACGGCATAAGCACTTATTCCAACATACAGAGTCACCAGAATATTTAAAACAGGATAAATCTGGATGTTGTACCATAAAGGGTAGTTGGTAGATCCGCCAAGATATCCAAAAATGGAGGCCAACAAAACGTAACCGTACTGTTTCCTCTTCTCTCCCTTTGAACTCTTAAATTCCTGCATAAGTATAGCTATGGCTAAAATCACGTATGAAAAGAAAAACACGAGGAAGAAATGATAAAGAATGCCCGGGATTCCCCAGAATTTTAATACGAATTTAGGCGCCATATCCTTTATAAATAATTTCGTCGGTACGGAAATGGAAAAAAGGATGCCAAGGATATAGCCTAAGAAGATAATCTTTCTATTTTTTTGGATTAGATGGGTGAGGGCACAGATGAAATGATAGTAGCAGACGGTGATAAAAATAGCTCCCAGGTGAAGGAGGCGGAAGGAATTTAGCGCAACCGTTTTTTCTTTTGCCAGGGGCCAGAAGATATATCCGAAGCTCCAGACGGCAACGCTTATAGCGAAGTAAAAATAGGTTCTATTTATGGGACTGCTTCTGTTTTTAAGGAAGGCGAAAATTCCAAGGGCGAGACAACTAATACCATTTAATATTCCGCTTATCGATAAGAATAGCAACATTTTATTGTATTTTAAATAACACCGAGCTTTTTCCCGACATCCTTAAAAACAGAAAGTACAAAGTCCAGGTCTTTGTCAGTGTGCGTTGCCATCATCCGCATTCTTATTCGAGAAAGATTTTTTTTAACTGCAGGAAAACTTACACCGTCTACGATGACTCCTGATTCTTCTAGGGCCATGACCATCTTATAGGTAGTCGCCTCCTCTCCGATTATTACCGGGATAAGTGGAGACTGAGTTTTGCCGAGATTATAACCCAGACTTAATAGTCCCTGTTTCATCTTAAACGTGTTACCCCATAATTGTTTACGTAGCCATGGCTCTTTTACGATTATCTCAAGCGCCACTATGGAAACTGCGGCGTGTACCGGAGAAAGCGCTGTTGAGAATAGCAGGGGCCGAGAGGTATGCCTTAAATGATCGATAATTGTATGGTTGCCGGCTGCAAAGCCGCCCACGCTGGCCAAGGCTTTACCAAGGCTTCCTAAAAGCAGGTCAACTTTTCCTTCCAGCTTAAAGTGTTCTGCCGTACCTCGACCGTTTTCTCCAAAAATTCCAGTGACGTGCCCGTCGTCAACTATCAGTCCGGCGCAATATTTTTCAGCCAAGGCGCATATTTCCGGAAGAGGGGCTAGGTCTCCGTCCATGCTATAAACACCATCACAGACGACCAGCTTGTTCTCTACGGCATTATTTTTCTTAAGGAGTGCCTCTAATTGGCCCACATCGTTATGTGCGAAGAATCTTGTCTCTCCGTTTGAGAGCCTGGCGCCATCTATTAGGCTGGCGTGTGCGTCCCTGTCAAAGAAAGCCATATCTCCTTCACCCAATAGGGAGCTTATTACCCCTAAATTGCACATATAACCCGTAGAGAACACGAGCGCATCCTCGGTTCTTAGAAAATTGGCTAATTTTTCCTGTAGTTCTTCATGAATATCTAAATTTCCGGTGAGGATTCTTGAACTTGTAGTTGAGGCGCCATATTTCCTGATTGCATCATTCGCTGCCTTAATGATTTCTTCCCTTAAGCTTAATCCTAAATAATTATTTGATGCCAGCATAATGACTTCTTGTTGACCGCGCAGCGCTTTTCCTCCGGAAACGGGGTTAAAGCCTCTCATATACTGATAGATATTTTTTGAGCGTTGCTCCGTAGCTCTTTTGTAATCGAAGCTCTTTTTGAATATAGTTTTTGTGTTTGTATCGCCGGATGTATTCCCGCTTTTCCTTGCAATGTAGTAATAGTACATATTCCAGCGGTCTGACTGGATTTCGGTATTTTTAAAACCTGCTTCGGTCAGCCACTTCTTTATCAGAAAGGGTTTCCGATAATTTATATTCCAGCCGCCTTTTCCCTTCATAGTCACCAGGTAATCAAATAATTTCTTGTTAGGATTTTCTGTTTGATGCGCTATTATCAAAACACCATCCGCATCTAACGCTTTGTAAATATCTTCGATTGACGACCTGACTGACCCGTCATCGAGGAATTCATAACAGGTGGATACAATAAGGATATTAGGCCGCCAGCGGATCTTCTGGGCGAGTTTTTTGTAACGCTCTAATTTTGTAATGTTAGCCAATCTATATTCTATAGGACAATTCTTAGCTATAGAGCGGCCATATTCCAGTGAAGATTTATCGGTATCAAAGCAGATAGTCTGGAGCCTATCGTTTTTCATGTCTTTTGATAACTCCACTAGATACCTCGCAGGCCCTGAGCCCAGATCGACAATCTTCGTTGTTTTATTATTCAAGGTATTGCTAATGATTTCCGACTGAATAATTTTTGTTATGCGTTCTTTTTTTTCTTTGGTAGCTTTTGCTGAAGGCAAGCTTAAAAGGGCCTTATCAATCAAATAACCCAATTTGTTATAACCGGAAGGTTTGTTTCTATATACATAGTCGACGAAAAGCCCGGTACCGGCATATCCGAAGATGGATCTTCTGCCAAGCCTACTGTTATAAAATATGGGTCTTAGTATCTTTTGATAAAAAATTCCCTCAATTTTGTTCACAAAATTGGGTTTTTTCATCTTTTAGACTAAGGTTTTGTTTTCTTTTCCTTTAGGGCTGTAGGTGGACTTCTCCCTGATCCATCTCTCGATGTACTTCTTGTGGAAGCGCCAGTCGGTGCCGATCTTGAAGGCGGGGATCTTGCCTTCGCGGGCATACTTGTGCACCGTGAGAGGGTGGATATTCAGGTATTCAGCCACCTCTTTTGCAGTCATAATCTCTTTATTCTTTGTCATATGCACACCTCGCTTTGTCATATTTACGATAATTACATATATACTAGCAAAAGTAAGGATTGTCAAGGGTTATTTAGGGAAACCACAAAAAAAGCGCAAGTTTTTCGCTTGCGCCAAGGGTGGTTTCTGATTGGGAAGGTTTTTTAGCTCTCTTCTATTATCCCTAGGACTTCTCCGACATTTACGGCATCCCCTTCTTTGAAGAGGATCTCGGCCAGCGTGCCGGAAGCAGGGCTAGGCAGGTTAAAAGTAGCTTTATCTGTGGCTAGTTCCACCAGGTCGTCCTTCTCACTTACCTTTTCGCCCGGCTGGAAATACCAGTAAGTGACGGTTGCCTTTTCGATTCCCTCACCAAGTTCGGGTAAGACTACTTTAGCCATTTTGATATTCTCCTCTTTAGAGCCTTTTTTACTTCTTCGGTCTCTATTTTCCTGCCCAAAGCCGACTCTATAGACGACATCATTATATCCATGCCGCAGGGACGAATCAAGGAAAAATTCGTAAGGCATGAATTGTTTACGTTCAGGCAGGCTCCGTGGTAGGTGATCCAATTCTTTACCGTAATCCCAATAGAAGCGATCTTTTTATCCCCGATCCAGGCGCCGGTAAGACCAGGCGAGCGCTTTGCCTTGATGCCGAAATCGACAAGCGTCCGGATCATTAGTTCTTCCAGGCTGTTTAAAAACCAGCGTAAATCCTCCTTAAGAGAACCGAGGTTAAAAACAGGATAGATCATGAGCTGGCCGGGGCCATGATAAGTTACGTCTCCCCCTCGCTCTATTTCATATACCGCGATCCCCTTAAGCTTAAGCGCTTCTTCTGAAACGAGAATGTTCTTGCGGCTTCCGGTCCTACCTATAGTGATCACCGGCGGATGCGCGCAAAGGATCAGGCCATGCGGGATAAGCCCTTCTTTTACTTCCTGAAAAATCTTCTTCTGAAACTCCCAGGCTTTGAGGTAATCGATTGTTCCTAAGTCAAAAATTTTGACTTCCATCAGCCTAAGGCTTCGCGGATCGATTCGGATAAGGTGGGGTGGGCAAAAATGGTTTCTTTGAGTTGAGCTGCCTTTAACCGGCAGGAGATAGCTAAAGTGAGTACGGCGATCAATTCCGTGGCTTTCGGGCCGATGATAGTGGCGCCGAGCAGCTCATCAGTATCCTTGTTGGAGAGAACCTTAATAAATCCTTCGGCTTCATCAAGGATCCTGGCCATGCCGGAGCCCAGGAAGTCGAACTTATGGACCTTGACCTGCAGCCCGTTCTGCAGGGCCTTTTCTTCGCTCATGCCTACGCTTGAGATCTCAGGATCAGTAAAGATGCAGTTAGGGATAGCGGAGTTGTCGGCTTTTTTGGGCGCATCCGGGTGAGCCACGTTCTCTGCGGCGATCTCTCCCTGATAAGCGGCGTAGTGCGCCAGCATGATGCCTCCGGTGCAATCACCGGCAGCATAAATATTCGGGATATTTGTCCTTAGACACCCGTCGACCAGTATTTTACCCCGCTCTAAATTCAGGCCGATTTTATCAAGGCCAAGGTTATCAGTATTTGGCGATCTGCCTACACAGACTAAAACGAGATCAAAAGCGCTTAGGTCCTGGCTGGCTGCGTCAATATTAGTTAAGGCCTTTATTCCCTTCTTTTTGAAGATGTTCTCTAGCTTCTTAGCGATCTCCTTATCTTCTGAAGGCAGGAGTTGAGGCATCTTTTCTGCCAGCGTTACCTTTACCCCGAGTGCGCAAAACAGGCTTGCAAACTCGCACCCGATTACGCCGCCCCCGACAATCAGAAGTGTAGCCGGTAACTCTTTTAAGTTCAGGATCTCATCGCTTGAGAGTATCTTTTTGCCGTCAAATTTAAGGCTACTTAGTTCCGTCGGCCTTGAGCCGGAAGCGATGAGGATATGTTTTGTTTTTACGCTCTGGCCGCTGACAATGATCTCTTGATTGGAGACGATATTTGCTTCGCCAATCAATAGGTCAACGCCTTTAAGCATGAACTGGATCCCATCTGCCAGTTGCGCGATGATCTTTTCTCTGCGCTCCTGCACGCGGGCAAAATCTATTGCGGGGGCAAGAGGTTCAAGGCCGAAGTTTTGCGCTTTTTTGGCAAGTGAATATATTTTTGCGGATTGGATCAGGGTTTTGGTGGGGATACAGCCGAGGTTCAGGCAGGTACCGCCGATCTTTGACTTTTCGATCAGGCAGGCCTTAAGGCCTGTTTCTTTTGCCTTTAGCGCGGCGTTAAAACCGGCCCAGCCAGCGCCGATCACTGCGAGGTCGTACATATTTTAGAGCGGTAGTTGAGAGAGCAGCTGCTTTAAGGAGACGCAGGAGCTGTGCAGGGTAGACCGCTCCTTTTCAGAAAGGGCTAGTTCTATAATTCCCTCGATACCGTTTCTGCCCATCCGGCAGGGGACGCCGATGCAGACATCTTTGATGCCGTATTCTCCGTTTAAATACGCAGAGACGCCGATATTGCGCTTTTCATCTTTGACGATCGCTTTCACGATGGCGGCGACTGCCGCAGAAGGGGCATAATATGCGCTTCCTGAGCCAAGCAGGGAGACGATTTCGGCCCCGCGATAGACTGTCTTCCTGGCCAGTTCTTCGCATTTTGCCTCATCAACAAATTTATTCAGGGAAACGCCTTTGATACTGCTAAAAGCTGATAAAGGAAGCATGCCTTCGCCGTGCGGCCCGATGACGCAGGCGTCGATATCGGTGCAGGGCACATTCAGTTCCTTGCCGATCAGATTTGCGAATCGCCCGGCATCAAGGCTCACCCCCATGCCGAATAACTTATCCGGACTGAAACCCGTGACTTTAAGCGCAAAGTAGGTCATCAGGTCCAGAGGATTAGTCACTACGATCACGATCGAGCCGGGGCAGGACTCTTTTATCTTCAGGCAGACCTCTTTAAGTATGGCGGCATTTTTTGCCAGCAATTCTTCACGGGTCATCCCGGGCTTACGGGCAAGGCCGGCGGTGATGACGATAATATCAGAGCCTTTGATGTTAACGATATCGTCCGTACCTTCGATAGAATAGTTGAATTTCAGGATCGGCCGGGCGTCTTCAAGGTCCAGCGCCTTTCCCTGCGCCAGGCCTTTGACAATATCCACTAAAAGTATATCGCCCACGCCTTCCTGCGCCAGGCGTAAGGCAGTAGTGCTTCCGACGTTTCCCGCTCCGATAATGCTTATCTTCATCTGATCTTACGGATGATGGCGTCAGCCATCTCTTTGGTGCCTACGGCCGAGGGGTCAGCGGGCGTGGGCTTCAAGTCATAGGTAACGGATTTACCTTCGGCGATGACCTCTTTCACTGCAGATTCCAGTTTGTCCGCGGCTTTTTCTTCCTTAAGGTGGCGAAGCATCAAAACCGCCGAAAGGATCATGGCAGTGGGATTGGCCTTGTTCATGCCGGCGTATTTGGGGGCTGAACCGTGCACTGCCTCAAAGACAGCCGTATGCTCTCCGATATTTGCACCCGGAGCAATGCCCAAACCGCCGATAAGCCCGGCACACAGGTCAGAGATGATGTCTCCGTAGAGGTTTGGCAGGACCAGGAGGTCGTAATTATGCGGCTTCTGCACCAGCTGCATGGCCATATTATCCACCAACGCTTCTTCAAAAATGACTTTGCCTTCATAGTGCCTGGCTACCTCGCGGCTTGTTTTCAGGAAGAGCCCGTCGGTGAACTTCATGATGTTGGCCTTGGTCACTACGGTGACTTTTTTACGCTTATTTTTTAGCGCGTATTCAAAGGCGAACTTCACGATCCTTTCCGTAGCGTAGCGCGAGATCGGCTTGATAGATATCCCTGAGTCAGGGCGGATCTTTTTTTTGGTGTATTCTTCGATCGAGGCGATGAGCTTCTGTGTGCCGAATGAGCCTTCTTCAAACTCGATCCCCGCGTAAAGGTCCTCGCTGTTTTCCCTGATCACTACCAGGTCTATATTTTTGTAAAAAGTCTTTGTCCCGGGGTAGCTTTTTGCCGGACGCACGCAGGCATACAGGTCAAGCGCATGCCTTATCGCCACGTTCACCGAGCGGAAACCCGAGCCGATAGGGGTGGTGATCGGCCCCTTTAGGGCTACCTTGTTTTTTCTGACAGAGTCCAGGGTCGCATCCGGCAGGGGCTCTCCGGTCTTTTCCATCGCCTCCTGTCCGGCAACCGCCTTTTCCCACTCTATTTTTACTCCGGTAGCCTCAACGCACCTTCTTGCCGCTTCCGTAAGTTCTGGCCCGATCCCGTCACCGGGTATGAGGGTGATTTTATGGCTCATTAGACCTCTGGCAGCTTTTTATATTTTTTAAAGTAATTGACGATCCCGCCCTCTCTTAAAAGCTCCTGCATAAAGCCGGGTAAGGGCTTTGCCTTAAGTGAGATGTTTTTGCTTAAGTTCCTGACCAGGCCTTCATCCAGGTTTATTGAGAGCGAGTCGTTCTCTTCTATTTTATCCGTATCCGTCTCGACCAGTGCCAGCCCGATATTAAATGCGTTGCGGAAAAATATGCGCGCAAAGGACTTTGCCAGCACGGCGGTGATCCCGGCTTCTTTGATCACCAAAGGCGCCTGTTCGCGGGACGAGCCCATGCCGAAGTTTGAACCGGCGACGATCACGGATTTCCCGGGGATGATCTTTGAAGGGAAGCCCGGGTCGATATCCTCCATGATGTGTTTGGCGAGCTCCTTCATGTCAGTGATGGAGAACTTATACCTTCCGGAGATGATGAAATCCGTATTGATATTATCGCCCAGCTTTATGGATCTGCCTTCGATGAGCATATTATAACTGGCGGAACTCCTCCGAGTTCTTTACTTTGGATAAAGCGGTATCCAGGGTGATCTTGCCGCTCTGGATCAGCTCCTTGAGGGATTTGTCCATCGTTTTCATCCCGAACTGCGATCCGGTCTGCATCAGCGTGGGGATCTGCTCTATCTCCTGCTCGCGGATGAGGTTCCTTACGCCGGGAGTGCCCATCATGATCTCGGTCGCAAGGATCCTGCCTTTTCCGGAAGCATGCGGAAGAAGCAGCTGCGAGACGACCGCCTGCAGGCAGTCTGCCAGCTGTAATTTCACCTGCTGCTGCTGGTAAGGCGGGAAGACGTCGATGATGCGCTCTATGGTCTGCGGCGCGTCGGGAGTATGCAGCGTGGCCAGGACCAGATGGCCGGTTTCGGCTGCGGTCAAAGCCGTAGAGATGGTCTCAAGGTCCCGCATTTCTCCGACGACAATGACGTTGGGGTCCTGACGCAGGGCATGCCTCAGGGCATCGGCGAAAGTCTTTGTATCCGAATAGACCTCTCTTTGCTTGATGATAGACTTTTTATTGGAGAAGACGAACTCGATCGGGTCTTCGATGCAGATCACCAGTGCTTCCTTCTCGTTATTGATCTGGTCGATCATCGCCGCAAGGGTGGTAGTCTTTCCCATGCCCGTGGGGCCGGTGACCAGCACCAGTCCGTTAGGCTTACGGGCTAATTCGGAGATTATCGGGGGAAGGCCCAGTTCCTGCACGGTGGGGATCTTAAGCGGCACGCGCCTGAAAGCGGCTTCTACGCTTCCTTTCTGCAGGTGCACGTTCACCCTGAACCTGTCCAGGTCAGGCAGGGCGAGCGAAAAATCAAGCTCAAGCTGGCGCTCGAACATCTCTTTCTGCGCGTCGGCAAGGACGCTGTAGATCATTTTCTTCAGGTCCTGGCGGTCAAGCACCGGAAGGTCCTGGCGGTGGAGCTTTCCGTCGATACGCAGCACCGGCGGCTCGTTGTCGGTTATATGCAGGTCGGAGGCGTTCTTCTGGACGCATAATAAAAGCAGGTCTTTTATTTCCATAGTCACCTCTCTATAGGAACTCTCTCGGGTCAGTGATCCGGCCGCGCAGCGCCGAAGCCGCTACTGTCGCCGGGGAAGCAAGATAAATAAATGCGTTAGGGTTGCCCATCCTGCCTTTGAAATTCCGGTTGGCGGTAGAGATCACCACTTCCCCGTCTGCGGGTACGCCGTTATGCGTGCCTACGCAGGGGCCGCAGCCGGGGGCCACTACAACGGCGCCGGCCCTGATAAAGGTATCGATGATCCCCAGTTTCAAGGCTTCCATCATGATAGCGCGCGAGCTGGGCGCTACGATAAACTTGACTCCCGGGGCTATTTTTTTCGATTTCAGTATCGCCGCCGCCACCTTAAAGTCTGAGATACGGGCATTAGTGCAGGTGCCCAGGAAAGCCTCGTTGATGCTTACTCCCTTTAACTCGGCAACGGTTGTCACGTTATCCACGCTATGGGGCACGGATACCTGGGGTTTAAGTTTTGAAATATCAAACTCCAGGGTCTTCTCGTATTCTGCGCCCTTATCAGCGGTTATGGGCCGTATTTTTCTTCTGCCTTTGGCTCTTTTTTTGAGCCAGGAGAGCGTCTTTTCGTCCTGCGGCATAAAACCGGCTTTGGCCCCCATCTCTACCGCCATATTAGCGATAGTGAAGCGGCCGTCCAGGCCCAGGCTGTCGATCGCCGGCCCATGGAACTCCACCGCCTTGTAGGTAGCGCCGTTAGCTCCGACTTTGCCGATAATGTGCAGGATGATGTCTTTTGCGTAAATGCCTTTCGGGGCTTTCCCTTTGACCACCATCCTGATCGTCTCCGGGACCCGGAACCAGTTCTTTCCCGTGGCCAGGGTGATGGCAAGGTCAGTCGAACCTACGCCGGTTGAGAATGCGCCAAGCGCACCGTATGTACAGGTATGCGAATCCGCGCCCAGTACCAGGTCTCCGGGCAGGATCTGGCCTGACTCCGGGATCACCTGATGGCATACTCCGCAGCCGATATCGTAAAGGCCGGTGCGGGAATCCCGGGCAAAGGCGCGCATTTTTTTATGCACCCGGGAAACCCCTTCGTTCGGAGAGGGAGCGCTGTGGTCGATCACCATGCAGAAAGGGGCCTGAAGTTTTTCTATGCCCAGTTCCTTTATCCGGTCGATGATGATCGCGGAGGTGCCGTCCTGGCCGAAACAGAAATCGACCCTGCAGACGGCAAAATCCCCTGCTTTAAGGGTTTTTCCTGCGTGGCTGCTTAGGATCTTCTCGGCGATTGTATTACCCATGACATGTCTTTGGCTCATCTATCGTTCAAAGCGCATCTCGCATGGCGAGACAGTCCCTACTGCTAAAGCTTATTGAGCCAGTCCTCCAGGCGGTCCATACCCTTTTTGATCTGATCCAGTCCGGTGGCAAAGCTGATGCGGATATAGTCGTCCCTTCCGAAGCCGTCACCGGGGATCAGCGCGACAAACCTTTCTTCTAATAGACGCGAGGCAAAAGTATTGGAATCCAGGCCCGTGTCGCTGATGTCGCAGAAAATGTAAAATGCGCCCTGCGGAGGGACAAAAGTTATTTTTTTTATCGCCTTAAGTCGCGAGGCGCAGTAGTCCCTCCTTTTCTGGAACTCCTGGCAGAGCTTCTTTGAGAAGTCATCCGGTGCTTCCAGGGCCGCAGCCGCGGCTTTTTGGGCGATAGAGGTGGGGTTTGATGTCGAATGGTCCTGCAGGCGCGAGATGGCCTCTGCGATGTCTTTTGGCGCGCCAAGATAGCCGATGCGCCAGCCGGTCATGGAGTAGCTCTTGGACATGCCGTTGACGGTGACGCAAAGGTTATAGATCGCTTCGCTGATGCCGGCGATGGACTCATGCCTCAGGCCGCCGTAGATGAGCTTTTCGTATATCTCATCGCTGACCACAAGCACCTTTTTTTCGGCGCAGATGCGGGCGATCTCTTTCAATTCGGCTAATTTGTAGACCGAGCCGGTAGGGTTAGACGGGCTGTTCAGGATGAAGACCTTGGTCTTGCCCGAAATATGCTTTTCCAGCTCTTTCGGGGTGACCCTGAAATTATCTTTTTCCTGTGTCCGGATGAAGCGCGGCGTGCCTTCGCATAAACGGACCATCTCCGGGTAGCTTACCCAGTAAGGCGAAGGGATGAGGACTTCATCTCCCGGATTGACCAGGACCATCAGGGTATTGAAGATGCTGTGCTTTGCCCCGCAGGAGACGACGATCTGTTCCGGCTGGTAGTCGAGATCATTGTCTTTTTTGAACTTTTTTGAGATGAGTTGTTTTAATTCAGGCGTGCCTGTCGAAGGGGTGTACTTGGTGAAACCGCTGTCAATAGCTTCGATCGCGGCGGTCTTGATGAAATCAGGGGTGTCAAAGTCGGGCTCGCCGGCGGCAAAGTTGACCACGTCCTTGCCTTCGGCCTTTAATTTTTTGGCCTTTGAGGTTATGGCCAGGGTTGTGGATGGGCTTACATTTTTTAAACGAGCAGCAAGCCGCGTTTCGATGCGCATAAGCGATGGGCGACTTTTATAAGGAGTCCCTCTCCTTCTTGAATATGCTCTTTATCCCCCCGAAGAACTTTTTCTGCGGTTTTTGGGTCTTAGGATGCTTTTCTTCTTTGACTGCGGTTTCGGTGCGCGGCCTTGCCTCTTCGGCAGGCGTCTCCCTGCCGGCCTCGGGTTTTTTCGGCATTTCAGCAGCTTCTTTCTTCGGCTTTTTGGCTTCTTTTTTCTTTATCTCCGTAAGTTCCCAGAGGACTACCGAAGTAGAGTCTCCGCGCCTGATCCCCAGCGGAATGATCCGGGTGTAGCCTCCCTGGTATTTGCTGAAACGCGGCCCGATCTCGGTGAAGAGATGGCTGACCAGCGCATGGTTACCCAATATGCTGTAGGCCACCCTTTTCGAAGCCAGGTCGTTCTGCTTGGCCAGTGAGATGAGTTTTTCCGCCAGCGGCCGCGCAGCCTTGGCCTTTGAAAGCGAAGTCCTGATGCTCTGGTAAGTGATCAGGTTCTGTGCCAGGCTCCTTATGGTGGCCTTGCGCCAGCTGGTGAAGCGGTTCAATCTCGATCTTTTCTTTGCGTGTCTCATTTTATCTCCGTAAAACGTTTAAGGTCAGACCTTTTTCAGCTTTTTCGGGTCCACCTGCATCCCCAGTGTCAGCCCCATTGCGGCAAGCAGTTCTTTTATCTCGGTAAGCGACTTTTTCCCGAAGTTCTTGAAACTGAGCATCTCGTCTTCGGTCTTCTTCACCAGGTCGGCGATAGATTTGATGCTTGCTTCCCTGAGGCAGTTGGAGCTTCTTACGGAGAGCTCAAGTTCTGAGATGGGCAGCCTGAGCTTCTCGTAGAGCGCAATCTCTTCCTTGGTCATCTCCGGTTCTTCCTCGATCGCCTCTTCGGGCAGCTGGCCGAAGTTGACAAAGATATCCAGGTGGCGCTGGAGTATGTTTGAGGCATAAAGCAGGGCGTCTTTGGGATTGATCGCTCCGTTGGTCCAGACCTCCACGACCAGTTTGTCATAATCAGTGCGCTGGCCGACGCGGGTGTTCTCCACGTAGTAATTCACCTTTCTTATCGGAGTGAAGATCGAGTCGATAGGGACGACCCCTACCGTCTTTTCCTCCTTCTTGTTCAGTTCCGCAGGCACGTAACCGCGTCCGCGGGAGACTTCCATCTCTACCTGGAACTTCGTATCCTTGGTGAGGGTGGCGATGTGCAGTTCGGGGTTGATGATCTCGATAGTCTCATCCAGCTCGATGTCCTTTGCCTTCACCTCTCCCTTTGAATCGGCCTTGATGTATATGGTCTTTGGGATTTTTGAGTGGGAGTTAAGGATCAGGTTCTTGATGTTCAGGACTATCTCCGGGACATCCTCGAGGACCCCGGGTATGGTCGAAAACTCGTGCGCTGCGCCGGTGAACTTCACCGATGTCACGGCGCTGCCTTCGATGGAGGAAAGGAGCACCCGCCTTAATGCGTTGCCGAGGGTGACTCCGTAGCCGCGTTCAAAGGGTGCGGCCGCAAACTTTCCGTATGTATCGTTATAGGTGGATTCATCGCACTCAAGCCTTTTAGGTAGCTGAAAATCGCGCCATTTTATGCCCATCTATTCCTCCTAGTATAATCCTCAAGTATAATCAATGATTATACTTGATTACACAGATTAAAAAGCGTAGATTGCACAGATTAGAAACAAAACCGGATTAAGGCTTTAATCTGTGTAATCTGTTTTTAAAATCTGCGTAATCGTAAATATCAATTTTTACTTCGAATACAACTCTACGATCAACTGTTCCTGAATCGGCTGCTGGATATCCTCTTTTTCCGGAAGTCTTGAGACTTTTGCCGTCAGGTCGGCTGCGTTGAACTCAAGCCAGCGCGGTACCGATCTGTCTTTGGCCAGCTCAAGGTTATCTTTGATCTTGTTTAAGGCCTTGTCCTTGCTCTTTATCCGGATGAGGTCGTCTTTCTCTACCAGGAAAGACGGGATATTTACTCGGCGGGAATTGACCGTGACGTGGTTGTGCCGCACGATCTGCCTTGCCTGAGACCTGGAGATGGCGCATCCGGTGCGGAAGATCACGTTATCCAGCCTTCTCTCAAGCAGCTGCAGGAGCACCTTGCCGGTTACTCCCTTAGTCTTTGAAGCCGTGCCGAAGTATTTGCGGAACTGCTTCTCCATGACCCCGTACATCCTCTTTACTTTCTGTTTTTCCCTGAGCTGCAGGCCATAGTTGGAAAGCTTTGTCCTTCTGCCCTGGCCGTGCTGGCCCGGGGCGTAAGCCCTTTTAGTGATGGGGCATTTTTCAGTGTAGCATTTCGTACCCTTAAGGAATAATTTTTCACTTTGTCTGCGGCAGAGCCGGCAGACAGCGTCTGTATAACGGCCCATAAACTATACTCTCCTTTTTTTCTTGGGGCGGCAACCGTTGTGCGGGATGGGAGTCACGTCTTTGATCATGGTGATGGTCAATCCCGAAGCCTGCAGGGCGCGGATCGCGGATTCGCGGCCAAACCCCGGGCCCTTTACGTGGACATCCACTTCTTTTATCCCGATCTCCTTGGCCTTCCTGGCTGCGTCTGTGGCTGCAATCTGAGCGGCGAAAGGAGTCGATTTTTTGGAACCGCCGTAACCGACACAACCCGGGGCTGACCAGACCAGTACATTGCCCTGTTTGTCGGTAATGGTAATGATGGTATTGTTGAAACTAGCCTGAATGTGGGCTATCCCTGAGGTCACGCCTCTGGCTATTTTCTTCTTTTTTGCCTTTTCTTTTGTTGCCATAAGTGATTTTCTCCCCTCTGAAATTAACTATTTTCCCGCTGGCTTAGCTGCCGGTTTTGCCGCTGCCGTCGCCTCTTTCTTGATCACTGCCATGCCGCCCTTGCGCGGACCTTTGCGGGTGCGGGCATTGGTGCGGGTGCGCTGGCCTCTTACCGGCAGGCCTTTTCTGTGGCGCATTCCTCTCCAGGAGCCGATCTCCGTCAGCCTTTTTATGTTCTGGGATATGTCCCGGCGCAGGTCTCCCTCGACCTTGTAACCGCTTTTCTGGATGGTCTGGGTGATTCGCGAGACTTCTTCTTCGCTTAAGTCTTTCGCCCGCTTATTCGGGTCGATCTGTGCTTCCTTAAGCAGCTCGTTTGAAACTACGCGCCCAACGCCGTATAGATACATTAAAGCGATCTCTATCCTTTTTTCCTTGGGAATGTCCACACCTAAGATTCTCGGCACTTTAATCCTCCTAGCTAAGCTCCGCTAAACTACCCCTGTTTTTGTTTATGTTTGGGATTAGTGCAGATGACCCGCACAACGCCCCTTCTTCTGATGATCTTGCAGCGGTCACAAATCTTTCTTACTGAAGCCTTTACTTTCATGTTTTCCTTTTATCTTTAGAATTAATCTGTGTAATCTATTTTAAAATCTATGTAATCGTTTTTATTATTTTATCCTGAATGTGATCCTTCCTCTTGTAAGGTCGTAGGGTGATAATTCCAGCTTTACTTTATCCCCCGGAAGGATCCTGATAAAGTTCATGCGCATCTTCCCCGAGACATGGGCGAGCACGATGTGGCCGTTCTCAAGCTCCACCTTGAACATCGCGTTCGGAAGCGCCTCGATGATCTTTCCCTCTGTCTCGATCAATTCCTCTTTTGACATTATCCTCCCGTAAGGATCCGCGCGCCTTTTTCAGTCACCGCCACCGTATGCTCGAAATGCGCAGACGGCAGGCGGTCTCTGGTCACCGCGGTCCAGCCGTTCTCCAGGATTTCCGACTCCCATGTCCCGGCATTCACCATCGGTTCTATCGCCAGCACCATCCCGCTTTTCAGTACCGGGCCCTGGTGGGCCCTCCCGAAATTGGGTATCTCCGGCTCCTCGTGCAGGGCGCGTCCTATGCCGTGTCCGACGAACTGCCGCACGACCGAGAACCCGTTCCTCTCTACGTGACTCTGGATACTATGAGAAATATCCGATAAATTATTGCCCGGACGCGCTTCTTTGATACCGGCCTTTAAGGCCTCCCGCGCGACTTGGATCAGCTTTGCCTTCTCTGCGCTGATTACGCCTACTGCGACGGTTATTGCCGCATCCGTGAAAAAACCGTCCATATTTACGCCCAGGTCAAGCCCCACGATATCGCCTTCACGGAGCAGGCGTTCTGAAGGTATGCCGTGCACGATCTCTTCGTTTACCGAAATGCATACGTTTGCCGGGAACCCCTTGTATCCCTTAAAGGCAGGGATAGCCCCCGCTTTTCTGATCAATTCTTGCGCAAGCGAGTCAAGAGCGGCTGTTTTTACGCCGGCGCGGCAGGCCTCTCCGAGCTTTTTTAAGACCCGGCCGCAGATCGCGCCCGAGAGCTCAAGCGCCCTTAAATCGTTTTCAGACTTTAAGGGAATCATTACGCGCCTTAGCAGATTCGATGATCTGGTTCAGGACTATTCCG
>VGKG01000011.1 GCA_016867115.1 Candidatus Omnitrophota bacterium
GTTCAGGCAGCCGTTCTTCTCTTTAAGAGCGGCCGAGATTTTCAAGGTAAGTTCATATTCCAGCGTGGTGGGAGAGATGACCGCGGCATCTGGGAAAAAATCGGACGCAAGACTCAAGATCCGCTCCGGATCAAGATGACCTGCCATGCAGTCTATTAACCGCACCTGACGGATGCCTTCTTTTTCCAGGAGGGATTCGATGTACTTAAGCGAAAAAGGTACGCGGATATCCCTGGGGTGGCCGGTAGCGAATACCGTTTCGGATACAGGCCTCAATAGCAGGATGCGGTTAATTTTTCTTTGCGAAATCATCTTTTGTCTTATGTGCATTTCTTCCCCTGAAAAAGAAAAATCTCAGGTCAGAGACGGAGCAGGCCATGGTATAGGCATCATGCCGCATCGCAGTGACCAGGTTGCAGCCGTGCGTACAGCTGCAGCAGGCTATTCTTTCCCGCATTTTATCGGCCTCTTCTGAACTCCAGACCCTGGCAAAGTCAAAGTCCGCTTCGGCGAGACGGCCTATAGGCCTGGTGTTCTCGCAAAAAGCTACTTCGCCGTCCGGATAAACTACGGCATCGACCTTACCCGCATAACAAGGCAGGACCCTTTTCTTCTCTCTGATCACCCTTAGCATATACTCAAATTTCTTCTGCTGAAAGACAGGCCAGAACTTAAATGAAGACGCTGCGTTTAGCAGCCTGACTCTTTCATAAAAACTTTCCAGCTCCGGTAAATCCAAAGAAGTCTCAGCTGCGCAACCGTATAATCCGCTGGAGATTTCATGATCAAGGCCAAAGATACCGCTTTGCCGGTCCCTGAGCAGGGAAAACTTTATCGGGATCCTGAAATCCCGGAAATAACTTATGAAATCTTCTACCCCCCCTACCAGCGCTTTATTCACTACTGCGGCTATCTCAAGATAAAGGTTCCTGTGTCTTTCGCTTAAAGACTTAAGCGCAGCGGCGGTGGCTACGGCCCGGCTAAAGGCGCCCTCTACCTGCCGCAGCCGGTCGTGTTCCCTTTCCGGGGCATCGAGAGAGACCATTATCCTTAACTGCCGGGGCCTGACCTGGCGCAGTATCCTCTCCGTTTGCAGGAGTATCTTATCGGTCAGGAAACCATTCGTGGGTATACTGATAAATCTGGTCCGGTTGTAAGAGGCAAATATCTCGCATATCTGCGGCAGGTCCTCTCTTAAAAAAGGCTCTCCGCCCGTCAATACCAGGCGCGGGATATTCTTTAAAGAAGCACTCAGGCGCGCGATCTGGCCGAGGCCCATCTCCTTTTCTCCCGTATTCAGGCGGCTTAAATAAAAACAAAAAAGGCAGCGCATCTGGCAGCGGTTAGTCACAAAGAAAACGAGTGCCTCGGGCAGCTCTGGTTTTTTTAGGAACGCCTTTTTATGACCGTCGATTTTTGCCTTTTGCATAGACGTACTTCTTGTAATTCTCAATGCTTTCCCGGGAAAGGAAATCTTCTTTCCTTGCACGCAAGATAAGAGGAATTTCTTTCAGGTTTGCAAGATATGCCTTTAAAAAATAGTAGGGCGAGGACAGTAGCCATCTAAAGTGCGGCAGAGTGTGGTTCGGATTATTCCTGTTATCGGATATTTCGCCCTGCCTGCGGCGAGCCCTGCGGAATAAATACTCAAGCGGATAGAAGAAACAGAAAAAGAAGATGTCCAGCCACGGAAGAAAAAGAAGGTAATGGACCCCCTTATTTTTCAGGGCATATCTTACTCTTGCCTTCAGATACATAAAACGCCGGTCAGATCCGGGGCTCTGTGCATATTTATGCAGTCCGGCGGTCTTCAGGCAAAAAAAGTTTTTGAAACCCAGGCGCTTCACCTTCATCCCGAACTCTTTATCTTCTCCCATATAGACATAATAGGGGTCGAAACCGCCGGCAGAAAAGGCGACCTCTTTCCTGACAAAACAGTTGCAGGTATCCACATAATCGCACTCCTTCAGGTCTTCGCTAAGGGGCTGGAGCGATTTCCTGCGCAAGGCCAAAGGAAAACTTCTTCCGTCAAAGGTCACGCCTTTACCGAAGGCGTTCACCGGTACTCCATTCTCATCCAATAATGCCACCCCGCCGATAAGGCCGGCGGAACTTCTCTCCTCCATAATCGCCACCATCCGGGAGATGGCATCCCCGAAGATCAGCTCACTGTCGCTATCCAAAAAAAGGACGTATTCTCCCCGGCTGTCCAATAAACCCTGATTTTTTGCGCAGGCCGGGCCCAGGCTCTTTTCATTACGGATAAAACGGACCCGCGGAAATCGCTCCTTAAAAGAGGCTATCGTGCCGTCGCTGGATCCGTCATCGATCACCACGACCTCTGTATCAGAATAGTCCTGCCGTAACACCGAGGCAAGGCATGCTGAAAGCATCTCCTTGCGATTATAGGAGGGGATTATCACTGACACTATATTTTTGCTCATCCTGACCTTTGTTTTTTTGAAGCCGCTCTGTCCGGCAAGATCCTTCTTGAGGCAAAGTAGGCGTATCTTTTTATTGTCCTTTCTATATTCACATCAAACTTCGCGCGATTGAATAGCCTGCTGGCAATGTATAGCGCAATCGGAGGGAAAAAGGCGGGCAGATACCGGTGTGCCCGGCTTTCAAGGATCCATTTTCTCATCTTATAGGGCAGGAAATGAAAAAGATAAAAAAGCGCCATGAACCTTTTTGATTCCTTTGAGGGCTTACCCTTGCCTCTTACTATGCCGTAACCGGCCCTTCCTTCTTCGATATCCTGCATCTGGACCGGATTAAGCAGCCCCTGCTCCATGGCCCAGCAGGAGATCTGCGTCTTCGGGTAGTACCTTAGCCAGAAGATCTCGATGTGGTCGGGGAGATTGCGGCTGTAAAATTGCGCAGTCCTTTCCAGCTCAAGGCCGTCCTCTCCGGGAAGGCCGAGGATCGTATCGCAGGTGACATAAATGCCGGAGCCCTTAAGCAGCCCTATGGCCTTAGTGATTGCTTCATTTGAGGAGTTCCTTTTAAGGATACCCCTGCGCTTCTCTTCGTCGATGGTCTGGACCCCCATCTGCACTTTATAGCAGCCCGCCTCTTTTAATTGGCCGGCCAGTTCGGGCGTAACCAGGTCCGGAAAAGCAAAACAAAAAAAGGGCAGGCCGATCTCTCTTTTATACCGGGGCAGGAACTCGTCTAACCAGGCTTTGTCCGCATTGAATACTTCATCCCAGAAAGAGACGTATCGTGGTGCGTATTTTGCCTTTGCCTCCCCTAATTCCGCGATCACTGCTGCCGGGCTCCTCCTCCTTAAAAACTTTTTCTCTTCGGCATAAATCGCCTTCCAGGTATCGTTACAGCAATAACTGCAGCTATAGGGACAACCCCGGGAGGTAGACAAAATATAACCCTTATTGAATACGGGGGCCGAAGTATAAAAGAGTTCTTTGTCGGCCGGCGGCAGGCGGTCGAGGTCGTCGATCGGAGGCCGGATGCGGTTTCTGACCACCGCGCCTTCTTTTTTAGTCCAGATGTTCATAATAGCATCTGTCGCCCCGGCCCCGGACAGAGCCGCGGCCAGTTCTACGATCGCCTCATCCCCCTCGCCTATGCAAAGGTAATCAACGCAAGGCTCAAGGATGACCCTCTCCGGTACAGCACTGGGGTGGATGCCGCCGAAGACCACGGGGACAGAAAGATGTCTCTTGATTTCGGCCGCCCAGCCCTTTGCCCATTGATAATTATCCGTGATCACCGAAAAACAGACCATGTCCGGCTGATACTCAAGGATCCGGCGCAGCAGCTTTTTCCGGTAGGAGAAAATGCCTGCCAGCACCCTGCTATTCAGGAAGGCGCTTTCGGCAAAAAGGACCGGGTCCAGGAAGAGCTTCGTCTCAAAACCGCACTTCTTAAGCAGGGCGCTTAAGTGCTCGATCCCTAAGTTTTCATACCCCGGATAAATAAAAGCGACTTTAAATTTCATCTGATATAGTAAAAGATAACCAGCATCGCCAGGACCTGAAAAAGCTTCACACAGACATTCCCCGAAAACCTTGAAAAAAGCGTCGGCCTTTCGCCTTCGGCGCTGACCTTCTGGTTATAAATCAATTGCAGCCCCAAAAGTATGCCCAGGATAAAGGATTTTTTCCCGATCTCAAAGATCCAGTAGCTAAAACCCCGAATGCCGACTGGATAAAGGGCCTGGAGGGCGAAGCCCGCGAATACGCTTGCGGGCCCGCGGATGGAATTGTTCAGCATCGTACAAAACTCAAGACCGAAAGTGAGAAAAGAATAGGATGTCACTCCCAGGGTGACGGCGACCAAAACCGAAACAAAGCTGGCGAGACGGCTGTCAAGCCTCCTGAGAACGATGCTTGCCGGGACAAAGAAAACGCTGATAAGATAATCTTTAAAATAAGAAAGGGTCCGGTCAAAAAAGTCAAGGATATCGGCTGAAAGAAACGGCTTCCTGAAGGGAGAGCGGATGTCAAAACCCAAACCCCGCACCAGGCCCAGGAGTATGTTCCCGTAACCCGTGATAGCCAGCAGATAAGAGACAAAGTGGGCCGGGATCTCTATTGCCGGTATGGACTTAAGAAGAGGATGGGTGAAATAAATACGCAGCAGTGCGGCTAAAATAAAGAGCTCGGATAGGCCGAGGGCGATCTTTCTCAGGCCCGAGCGCAGGAGATTGATAAAGTTATCCTGCGTACAGAATGAGTTCTTAAAATAATCGAACTTGGGAAGGACGATGATGTGAGGCAGGATAATAAAATATGCCGGACAGAAGATATACAAGATATAATCCCCGAACCTCTCTTTCTTCTGATAAACGAAGCTGTGGTATAAATACAGGATAAACCTGATGGAAAAAATGCCGGCAAAGATATAGGCGTACCAGAAGAATGCACTTTTGGCCGGAAAAAGGGCTTCCAGCGCAAGAAAAATAAACAATATGTAGAGGATAAAAATAAGGCTGGCCCTGAAAGATGCCGCCAATTTCGCATGGATGGCTAAATAGAAAAGGGCCGCGCCCAGATAGAGCAGGAATGATAATTTCCCGCAGATCAGAGTCGCAAATAAAAATGAGGCGCCGATAAGGATGGCCTTCCTCTCCTCCTTCCGGGGAAAGAAAAAGAGGGCCAGGAGCAGAACCAGATACAGCGAAAAGACGGCTATATATTTGGCTGTAGAAAACTGATTAAAATCCCATCCCGCAAGGGAGAAGGGCTCAAGGAACCCTTTCTCCTGAAGGCCTACAAAGATTATAAAGAGGCTCGAGAAAGCGGCGAGAATGCCGGAAAAACGGAAAAACTCCCTGTTCTTTAGGCTCTTCATCTCCTGATTATCCCTGGCCATTTAGCGGGATTGAGGCCGTGCGTGTTCAATACTATCAAGGCCCACCTGGCGATCCCGAAGGCGACGCATCCGCTATGGGCCCGCCCGTTATCCAGGCGCACGCCAAAACCCCGGCAAAAATGCGTGCCATGGCTGTTTAAAGAAGTAACGGGGATGAACCTTTTTAAGTCCGGGCAATAAGCCCTCAGTTCTATCTTCGTCTCAGTCAGCAGCTGAAAAAGGGATTTCCAGTCCCTGTTCTTGCCGTAAAAAACGTCGTAAGAAGGGACGAGCTCAAACTTAAGTCCGAGCTTCAGGGCAAGAGATTTCACCAGCCTGAATGATTCATCAAGCGCAGCTTTTACCTTATCTCTGCCGCCGATAAAAATCACCTCTCTCTGTTCAAACTCGTTCATCTTGAATAAAGTATTGAAAGAGGGCTCATTCCTGAAGACTTTATTTCTGACGGTTATCGCCAATAATTCCCCATTCTTCAGCCTGCGATGAGAAAGTTGCGCATAGCAGGGCAGGCACGCCGCCGGAAGCAGTACCCTTTCTGTCAAATAGCAGCTACTTTTGCCGGGCTGTTTCAGGGTGCCCCTGCCTGGCCGGGGCCCCAGGCAAGAAACGAGCTCCAGTGTATCCGGGAAGTTTTCAAGATAGCCTGCCTTTTCCAGGACCTGGCGTTCTACCGTCGAAGGATAGACCGTCTCCTGCGGGTTGAACCCGCAAAAGAGCTCTTTAAAAGCCCTATCGAGACCAGACATCAGGTCATTCACGACCCCTCTATACGCATACAGGCCCTTTCCGGTTTTTAAGATCAGGCCCTTTTCGATGGCTTCCTTCAGAGCCCCGCGGGAAAAAATGCCTTTACCCTTACTCTCATAAAGGGGCTTCTGCGGGGAGTGGTCTGACGTATCCTTCTTTCTCCTGACAACGGCCCTCATCTTTTAGCCCCTCCTCTCCTGAGCATCTTTCTGGCTATAAAATCCGAAAGCGTGCTGACATCGGAAAAGTCTTCGATATGTATATCCAGCGGTTTCAGGGTGATCTTGAACTCAGACTCGATGAAAATGATCAGTTGCACAAAGTTCAGCGAATCGATTATCTCTTCATCTATAAGGCGTATGCTATCGGAAACCTTGCGTTTCCCGGATAACCCGGCAAGGAAACTCTTCAGCTTCTCTTTAATTAAATCGGGCTCTGCCGTATTCATTCTTTAATCTTTTCTGCCGCAAGCACCAGGACTTCGTTATCCCCGACCCTCAGCTTAAAATCAGCTTTCTCTCCGGCAAGGTCAAAAAGCAGGCGGCCTGCTCCGGGGGCATCAGCAAACTCTTTTCCGTAATAACGGCTCTCTAATAAAAAGTAATCGATTTTATGTCTTGCGATAAAATCTGTGACCTTCTTTTTTGAATCCGCATAAAGAGCGGATATCAACTCCTGTCTCCTTGCCGCAAGCTCTCTTTCGGGATAGAAAAAAATAAGCGGCTCCCTGGTCTCATCCATAAAGAAGAGCTGTCTCTTGGCAAAGAGGGGAACTGATTGCGTAAATACCCCCGCGGGAAAACCTGCGATCATAACCCCCTCAGGAAGCCTCTCGATATAATCGTAAGCGGGCTTATACCCCCTTTGGTCAAGGAGTGCATTATAACGGGGGTTAAAAAATAAGAGTAAAAGCATAAAAGGAAAGAGCAGAAGCTCCAGCCGCGCACTCCTACCCAGGGTATCCGACAAATTGAAAGAGACGAGAAAAACAAGGAGCAGCGGTAAAGTAAAAATGAGCTGCCGGGAGGCGGAAACCGGCTGCAAAGGATAAATCGATATAAAACCGGCGGCTGAGGCAGCCAGTATCAGCCATATCTGCCAGGGCAGCCTCAGGGCCGCTCTTCTTTTAAAGATTAAAAATAAGGCAGAGAGGATAATGAAGATGGCGCACATGTATTTATACTGGGGCGTATATTCGTTCAGATTCAGGATGAAGTATAAAATAATATCCGACGGGCTGCGGGGATCAAGGGGCCCGGGTACTGCCTGGGTGAATTTATATTGGCTGAAAGCCAGGGATCCCCCGACGATTCTCTTTATCGGCAAGGCAAAAAGCGAAAAGTTATACATGAAAAGAATAAGCGCAAGGCTCATCCCAAGAATATACAGATATTTTCTTAAGGCGAGCAATTTCTTCTTTAGGTATACTGCCAATAAGATACAGCTATAGACAAGGGTGAGGGCAAGCGGAGGATAGATAATAAATGCGCATACGCAAAAGAGGGGCAGGATCGCATATCTTGCCTTTGTCAGAAAATAGAGGAAGGCGCAGAACAAAAGCGCGCCAAAGGCCCTGAGTTGGCCGCCGACAAAAATATCCGTGGAGAGGAAAAAGACGAGAAAAAGCCCCGCCAATAAAATGGCGCGGGGCCTTGAATCATAAAGATTCATTCCTGTCTTATAAATCAGTGCCGTCGCCAAGGTACAAAGCATTATCGAGACTATCTTTATGGCCACAGCCAGAGGCAATACGGAAAGCAGGGCCAGATAGACCGCCCAGGCTAAATAGATCCCTTTTGATAGGCCTAAACCATGCCTTACATTATCGGTCAACAAGTCATCTTTAAAGAGGCCCGGGTCAGAAATGCCCTTTAAAAAATAAAAACCCGCGGAATCGGGCTTATAGGAATATTGGATATCCAGGCGGCGGGAATTATTCAAAGTATTAACGTAGGCCGCCAGTAAAATAACGATGAGAAGATAATGAATCGGTTTCATTCTTTAAGGCTTAAGATATAAAAGTCACGGTCTTCGTAGAGGGTGCGCCCCCTCCTCTCTTTGCCCGCAAGCACAAAGTTGCCCTGATTATCCCGCACAATGCCCCTGACATATTCATTAAACGGGGCAAGATAAAATTTCCCTTCTTTCAGGTATCTTTGTTCAAAATGCCCCTTATTTACGATCATGCAGGAAATGCCGTATTTCCTGAAGAAACCCTCTATTGTCTTCCATGAAGAAGCATAATAAGCCCGGAAAAAATCGTACGTCCTTTCTTTTACCCGGGAGTAATAATTCCCGTACCAGGCAGTGGAGACCTCAAATTGCACAAGCACCCTTCTCTGGGCAAAAGTAGGCAGGGGGTCAGCTTCATACGGATGAGCTGCGACCAAAGCATCCTGAGGCAGGGTCTTAAGGTATTCATAATAAGGCCTTTGATAATCCTTCAGGTTCTGCTGAAGAAACGGGGCATAGGCCAAAATGATCGCGGCAGTAGCCGCGGAAAACATAAGCCTCTTTGCCAGGATGCCCCTTTTTTCGAGAAGCCTGTCTATCGCGAGAGCAATAACCGTGATCATGAATAAAGGCAATGTATATTCGATGTACCTGCCGGGGAAAAACAAATAAAAGAGAAAGATCCAGGCGCACCAAAAAAGGACCACCCCGCAAAAAAATACATAGACTATGAGCCGGGGCAGGCGTAAAAATCTTCTTTCCAGATACAGCGAGGAGGCCAGAAAAAATAACACCAGGACCCAAAAGGCGCGGCTTACCGCGATACCGCTTGCATCCTCGGAAGTGAAAAAGTCGGAAATATTGGCGGTAAAAAGATAGTCCCTGCCGCCCGGGCCGAACTCGGGCATTGAGGCCATTTCTTTAAACGAGACTAAACTGCCTAAAAAGTCATTCCCGGCCCTGTAAAGAATAGTCGAAATCAGAAGGAAGCCTAACGCACAAAACCCGAAAGCAAAAAGCTCCCTCTTCCCCGGCAAACCGTCCCTGAAAAGGTTCAAAAAATAAACCGCAAGGGAGATCAAAGCAACAGCCGGAAAGATCAATACCTGTAATAAAATGACTGGAAGAGAGAGCGCCCGTTTCCCGGCCGACAAGAATATCAGGAAAAGCAACAGCAGGGGAAAAGCAAATGCCTTGGGAAAAGCGCCGGATAAAAACCCGAAGCCGCTTGTCCATAGATAAAAGGAGAAGATCAGCGCGCAAAAAAACCCGACAGTGCTATTCTGCATGGCTTTTCCCAGGTAGAAAAAACATATTGTGCTGAGCGCGGCAAGGAAAAAAGGCAGGAGCCTGATTAAGGACAGGGGCGGCATAAAGCGTGAAAGCAAAGAAAGCAGGTAGAGATGCCCTGGAGAATCTTTCAGGACCATATATTTTATTATCAGATCACCTTCCAGAAGCGCATTATGCAGCGGCCCGGGGCTTAAGGCGTATACCGCAGGCAGATACTGGTTAACATCGTCGTGAATAAGGTAGGGATTGACAAAACCCCGGTGCTGGCAATAAAAAGTGACCAGCAGTGAGATACAGATAAGTGCCCCCAACAACGGCATATCTTTCTTCATGGCTGCTTTTTCCTGGCAACAAAGAATGTGCGTAATGCGAAAACCCTCATGAACCTGTGCTGTTTAAGCATCTTTTCAAAAAAATCAAAGATTGCCGATAATTTTTTTGAAATCCTTCCCGGAAAAAGTTTATGCAGATTAGAATAATCCGGGAAAAAACTTACCGGCTTCTCCTCTATCAACTCTAACCCCGCATCCTTAAAACACCTGTATATCTGGCGCCTTGAAAAAGCCTTAAAATGCAGGGCCCCGAAGGGGCTAAAAAGGACGTTCCTCAGGAAGCCGAAAACAAAACCTAAAGGATTGAGTATATTGACGGCATCAATAGCCAGCACCCCGTCTTTGGATAACAAACGGCTCATCTCCCCGATCGCCTCTTTATAGTTACGCACATGCTGCAGGGTCCTGACAGAGAAGATGAAATCCTGGGTTGCGTCCTTAAGGGGGAGATTATGCGCCTCTGCCAATAATAGATTCCCGGCCCCTTCTCTTTTTTTGGCGATACGCAGCATCTCTTCTGAGAAATCTACGCCGATCACCAGTTTACTATCCCCGGAAAGCCGGGTCAAAAAAGTCGCCGGCCCGCAGCCGACCTCAAGTATCCTTCTGCCTCTTACAGAAGATCTGATCAACTGCAGATACAGGTCGCATAACGGCCTGCCGGATGCACTCTTATCGGTATAGTTTTCGTAAAAATCAGAAGCGGTCCGGTTGAAGTACTCTTTTTCTCTGCCTGTCATCCGATTAAAAGCGCTGCCCGTTCAGAAATGCGCGCATGGGCACAAAAGAAAACTCCTTAAGCAGCAATTCCACTCTCCCTAAAACCTGCCCTACGTTTTTATATTGTATGAAACGCTTCCAGGCGCTCATCCTGATGTCCGGGGGTGTTTCGTCAACGGCCTCCCATGAGTGAAAGTAGACTACTGCCGGGAAACCCTCCCGGTTAAGCCGGGTAATCTTTTCCTTAATGAAATTAAGGGGCAGGAACCTCAGGAACGTCCCTCCCCCAAAGGGGAGGTGGCAGCCGAATGCTTCAAAGACCGACGGGGGTATCTCAAAAAGGCCGTCTTTTATCTTATAGGGGAACCTCTTTACGCGGCCAAAAGGGTAAAAATTGACCGGGTAGATGCTGGAATCATACCTTAATCCCCTCTCCTTTAAGGTATCTAAGGCCCAGGGAGTATCTCTGGTGATCGACCAGGTGCAGGCGCGGTAACCCAGGACCTCTCCCCCCGTAACTTCTTTTAAGATACCCAATGAAAGATCCAGGTCTTTTTCGAACTCCTGAGGGGTCATCTTGTAAACCAGACGGTGGGCATAGCCGTGGCTGGCGATCTCATGGCCGTTTTTCAGGATCTGGCTGACTGCCGAAGGATGCCTTTCTGCAACAGACCCGACCACGAAGAAAGTAGCCTTTGTACCGTATTTATCCAGCAGCGCGATAATATCGGAGATGTTCTTTTCAAGGTCAGATCCGGCAACGGCTTTGATACCGGTGTTGTCAAACATCACGGTCTGAAACCACTCTTCAACGTCGATCGTCAAAAAATTATTTATCCGGCTATGCATCATGAAAAGAATGTCTTAAAAAACGGCCTGATTAGCCCGAAAGAATCCTTCCAGCCAAGAAGTTTATACTGGGCGAAGGCTCTTCTGGGATTAAGGTAAAACCTTAGGAGGCCCTTACGCTGCAGCCTGACCAAGTCCTCTGCAGTAAGGTCGTTTACCTCGATGCAGGAGCCGCCATAACGATTAAACGCCCCCTTATCCCCGGATGCAAATCTGACTCCTCCCTCGCCCTTTTCGGCCATCTCCTGCAGTCTTGTCCCGGGCAGGGGTGTGGCAATAGAAAGCATGGTCACATCCAGATCCCTCAGAGAAGCGAGGAAGCGCAGCGTATCAGAGACGGTTTCTTTTGTTTCAAAAGGATTGCCGATCATCGCAGTAGCATAGGTGGTAAGCCCGGCTGATTTTGCCATGCGTAACGCCTCTCTGACCTGCGGCAGGGTGATATCCTTATTTAGGCGCTTCAGGATATCTTCATTTCCGCTTTCAATGCCGAAACCGATTTCGCGCAGGCCCGCCTGTCTTAACTTAGACAGAAGCTCGTAGTCGACGCAGTCGACGCGGGTAGAGGCCATCATGCTTATCTCAAGCTTCCGGCTTAAGATCTCATCGCATAGCTCCATGGCCAAGGCGCGGTTCAGCGTAAAATTATCGTCGTAAGACATGAACTCGCGTATGCCGAACCTCTCTACGCAATCCTGAAGTTCATCTGCTATGTTTTTCGCAGAACGGCACCTTACCCGGTGGCCATGGACGTGGTGGCCGCCGCAAAAAATGCAGCCAAAAGGACAGCCGCGGGAGATGATAAAGCCGGTGACGAGCGACTTTTTATTCTGCTTGTAGCGGAAATATTTTGTATGGTCCAGCAGTTCCCGTGCGGGAAAAGGAAGTTCATCCAGCGGCTCGGCCGCAAGGGCCGGATCATTTCTACAGACCCGGCCTGATTCCCGGAAGATCGACCCTCTTACCCCGAAGAGGGAACGGCCCTCTTCTATTCTCCTGACTGTTTCCCGAAGCGCCGCTTCCCCTTCTCCGTAGATAGCGGCATCGAAGTCAGGGCATCCCTTAAGCACATTCTCCTTCTCTGCCGATACATGATAGCCGCCGCTTATAATAATAGTTCCCGGGACTTCTCTTTTTAAAGCCCTTGCCAGCTCCTCTGCGCTCTTATGGATAAAAGTGGTCGAACCGATCCCCACTATCCGGGGCCCGGACTTCTTGACCCGGGAGACGACCTCACCCAGAGACAGATCCTCGATCGCCGCATCGATGACGCTGACCTGATGGCCGTCTTTTCTTAAGACCGCCGCTAAATAACAAAGCGCAAGGGGGATCTGCGGGATGAACCTTTTGGCCAGGAACCTGTAATTCCCCAGTCCGAAATGCCAGGCAAGGTTGACAAAAGTTATCTTCATATGCCTTTAAGCCTTTTAGACCACATCGTTATCTCCGAACGTAATAAACCAGTCCCTAAACCGCAGGACATCTTCTTCCGGTATCTCCGGAGAGTGGTTGCGTAAAACAAAATTATAAGGTTGGGGCCTGAACCTTTCCGGACAGATAAAAAAACCGTTTTTGAGCAAAACCCCTGAGTAGGCCCTGTCGGGCGAGACGAGAAAGCCGGCGATATCCGCGCCATTTTTCCTGAAGTGCGCCAAGGCTCCTTTTATAAGCAGGGATAGCGCAAGCCTCCCGGCGCAGCTCTTTTCCGCCAGCAGATCCACGATATAACCCGCTTTAAGCGTATCGAAAGATGCGATCCTTAATACCGTATAGCCGACGATCTTTTTCCCGCTATCTTCCGCCGCCAAAATAACGTAGCTGCGCCGGGGGTTTTTTATGTAGCGCCAATTCAGGTAGGCGCTGTCGCGTACGATGATATTTTTGTGGCATGATTGCGCCCTCTGCCATAAATCGTCAAATCTGCGGTCAAACTCTCTGACTATGCGTACGTTAATCCTCCCCGAGTCACCCTTGCCTGAGTTATTGAACTTGTGCAGAAAGAAATCGTAAACCCCCAGAAAGGATAGTGCCGGAAGACCCAAGAAGAACATAAAAAGATTGTCTTTTGCGCATCTCCTCAATAAGTTCTTTGCGCTTAAAGGTTTGATCCAGAGGCCGGGGCTGCCTATATATCTGTAGCCTAATTGCGCCAGAGATTCTTTTGAGATGACGGAATTCGGGAATCCGTAGGTCAAGACGATATTTTTCTGCCTGCATGCCGCAAACGCCTTTCCTGCCAGGTACGGATAAATACCCTTCTCCCTGAAATCCCGGTGCGTGAGCACTTTGATAGCCAGGCTTCCCTCGCGCACCATTGCCCCAAGCTTCATCCTTACGGGATTGATCACGTATTGACCGACGATCCTGCGATTGTGCCGGGCTACCCATATAATCGCTCTTCCCGCAGGGTTATCCGAATACTCCCAACGCAGATACTCGGGATAAGCCTCATCTACTTCGCCGTAATGCATGCGCACCAGATCAAGCAGGCCCCGGATGCCCTCCTCATCGGTAAGGTCAAAAGGTTCTGCCTCCCAATCGTAGGCCTTCCTGATCTTCTCCCAGAAAGCCGGGTCTTCTAAAGAATAATCGGGGCGTGCTTGCGGATTTGGCATGCGTCAGTATAGCCTTATGGGCAATTGCGTATCGGGCTTAATGGTCTCGATGTATCTCTTTCTGAAATCTTCGTCTTCTATTTTACAACAGCTTTTTTTTCTGAACATCTCATGCCGATAGATGCGCCTTAATATAGCCCGGAGGTCTTCTCTGAGGATATTGCCGAAGGAATACGGTATATATGCGCAGGTCTGTATTTCTCCGTCTGGAGAGACCGCTAAAGAGTAATTGAGGCTGGCCCTGCAGAGGCGCTCATAAGGCCCCTCTCCCAAAAGCGCTGCCTTTTGAACCGAGAATGCTCTTTCCAGGTGCGCCTTTTCCTGTGCGCTTAATGCCTCTTCGGGCCTCTCCAACCATCTGCCCATCGCATGGGGGGCATTAAGCCTTACCCCCAACGAGCCCCATTTATCCGCTAACTCAAATATACGCCTCAATTCTCCGGAGCGGACCAGATCTTTTCTGGCTACCGTACTGATAACGCAAGGGACGTGCTCCTGGCGGCAGTTCTTTAGCGCATCGGCTACTCTCTGAAAACTGCCCGGCCTGGCGCACCAGGCATCGTGGGACTCTTCGGCCTGGCCGTTCAGGCTGATGCATATAAAATCGAGGCCGCTCTCTTTTAAGTTTCTTATGCGAGACACGGTAAGGTCCCAGCCGTTTGTATCTAGCCCGATAAAGATGTGCTTCCTGTGTGCATAAAAGACCAGGTCTTCCAGGTCCTCTCTAAGAAGCGGCTCTCCTCCGGAAAAATGAATCCGGGGTACGCCCAAATCCGACAATCGATCAATCGCCCTTTTCCAATCGCGGGTGGAAAGCTCCGGACCTCCTGCGGGGTAAGCCGCGGTTACGCAGTGTCTGCAGCTCAACTGGCATTTAAAGGTCAGTTCCAGATAAACCGAATAGGGGACCTTTCTTGCCAGGATAAATCTATACATACAGAATCTGGCGAGCGCATATGCCTTTCCCGCCGATAATGCTTTCGAAAAAATGGCTATGCGCTTGACTTGATTGGCTATTCGTTTATGCATAATCACGGATGTCCCGGGCTCCGTTCAGGACCGATTCCCTGTAATGCGGATCGCTCATCGGGCAGATATCGCGGGGCATGGACCGTAGAGCCCCCTCTTTCCACATCAGGCCGAGGATCTTCTTAAGCGGCGCCTTGCGAACGTTGCCAAAACTTAAGGGAACGGTATAACAGGGCCGGACTTCCCCTTGAGAAGAAATATAGATTATCTCTTTCCGCGAAGCGCAGCATTTCCTGTGCGGCAAAGCTCTCCTTGCGCGGGAAAATCCGCTCTCAAGATAGACAAAACCGGGCTCAAGATAATCCTCTACCTGCCTGAGTTCATCGTTATCCAATAATTCTTCTTTCCTGGCCTGCCATTTTCCGGAAAGCATCGGCAAAAGGATCCTGACGCCCGACGCCTTAAAATAGCGGGCAAAGTCTATGATCTTTCCGATTTCCGCCCCGGACAGGGATTCGTGCGTAGCCACGGTCGAAATAGCATAAGGGAGCCGCTGGCGGATGCAATGCTCTATCCCCTGCCTTGCCTTACGAAAGACACCCTCTCTGCCGCATACCGCGTCGTGCCTCTGCTCATCGATACTCGAAAGGCTAAGCAACAGGCATGATGCCCCTGCCTTCTTTAGCCCGGAGACCATCTCCCCGTCCAGGAGCAGGCCGTTAGTATCAATGAACACAAATAGCCCTTTCCGGGAAGCATAATTCACCAGGTCCAGGATGTCCCCGCGCAAAAGCGGCTCTCCTCCGAAAAAGTTTATCTTTACCGCGCCCAGGGCGGCGATTTGATCGACCAAGCCCTTTATTTCCTCTGTGCTCAATTCGCCTTCCGGCCCAAGCCCCGGCCGGCCTGACACCGAACAGAACCGGCAATCGCACTGGCATCTCTGCGTTACGGCAAGTATCACGCATAGGGGTATGGGCTTACCAAGTAGCTTTGTCTTAAAAAGGTAATTTATTATTCTTGCTTTCTTTCCGGCGGATGAGCCGCTTACGCCCATACGCCAGACTAAAGCTAATTCTTTGAAAAAGTTGACGATTGGGCACCCCCTGATGGCCTATTGCTGCGGCAGGCATTATTCTTTCCGATGGGTCTACTGCTGTAAAAAAGCCTCTTAAAAAACAATACGCAGTAAAACCAGAGGTATTTCCGCATTCCCGGTTTAGATAAGAAGCGTACGATTCTTACGGGATTAAGATAGAAGATAAGCAGGCACTTTTCGCGAAAACCGAAGAACTCATCGTCGCTTATTTCGCTTAAATTAAACCCGAGATTATTAAAAGTGGTCCCTTCGAAATTAAAATCCGCCTGTTTCCTGTCCCATCCGGCCATCTCGAAGATCTCGGTATTGGGAAAGGGGTTTACGGCATAGAAACCGGCGGTATCCAGCTTAGACCTGCGGGCAAAATCAAGGGTCTTATCCATCTCCTCCCTGGTCTCGCCGGGAAATCCGAGCATAAAAAATCCGTGCGTATGTATACCCAGGCCAGAAGTTTTATTGATTACCTGTGCGATCTTTTCAAGGTCCAGGTTTTTCTTGGTCAGTTTCTGCAGCCGGCCTGATGCGGTCTCGACCGCATAAGCGATAGAAAAAGTCCCGGCGCGCTTGAGTCTCATTAATAGGTCTTCATCCAGGATATCACCCCTCAAACCGTTCGGAAAAGAGAGCCTGATCTTCATCCCGGAGCCGATGATCAAGTCGCAGATCCTTGCCGCTCTTTCCCTGTCCAGATTAAAACAGTCGTCTAAGACCTCGTATTCGCGGATATTGAAGTCGCGATACAGCGATTCGATCTCCCTTAGGACGTTTTCCGCTGAGCGCGGCCGGAAAGCTTTGCCCATGATCCTGTGGCAGTAAATACACTGGTAGGGGCAGCCGCGGGAAGTGGCGATCGTCATGTATGGGGAGCCGTTTCTGGGCTTTAGGGATACCCCGGTGCGTTTATAATACTTTTCCAGAGGCAATAGCTCCCAGGCGGGAAAAGGGAGCGCATCAAGTTCCTTGATGTATTCGCGGGGAGGGGTACTTACTGCCGAATCGCCCTTTCTATAGGCTATCCCCTTTATCCGCTGAAAGTCCTGCCCCCCCGAAATAATCGCTTCTGTCAATTCCAAAAAGGTAAGCTCTCCCTCTCCGAAGACCAAAAAATCTATGTTTGCATCCTTCAATACATCCTGCGGGCAGGCATTAGCGTGCGGCCCGCCCGCGACGACCCTACAGCTGACTTTTTGCTCTTTGATCGCAGCCGTTACTTCGTGCAAAACGCCCGCCTCTGTGCTAAGGCTGCTTATCCCGGCTATTTCCGGATCAAAATCAATGCATTCGCGCATTATGTCTTCGGGTTTCAGGAAATAAAGCCCCATATCAACAATCTTTATTTGGTGGGCCGTCTTCTGCCGCAGTAAAGAGGCGATATACATAAGGCCTAATGGCGGAGAAATAGAGTAGGGGAAAGGGTAATTCTTAGGAGCTGTTTTTATCAGTAGGATCCTGGCCATCTGGCTATAACAGGTTATTTTCTTGATACCACCGGACAGTAGAACGTATTCCTTTTTTCAGGTCAAATGCGGGCGCAAAACAAAGCTCTCTTCCGGCTTTTTCCGCCAAAATATCCCAGTCATTGTACATCAGGCGGATAGTATCCTTATTGCAAAGGATGCGGAAAGGATATACCCTGAAGCGGCAGGCTTTTTCCATGAGCTCCTTAAGGGAAATAGCGGTATTGACCATGCCTAAGGGCAAGCGCACCGGAAAAACTTTCACTCCCAGTTCCTCGCCTATGGTTTTGATAAACTCCCTGAAGGCATAAGGGCGGCCGGTAATGTGATATATCTGGCCGACCCGCCCCTGGCGTTCCGCTAAAAGCGCTCCGCGTAAAAGATCGTCAATAAAACAGAACGGCATAAGATTGGAGCCGTCCCGGATAGTGACAGCAAGGCCTTTTTTTGCCAGGCGAAAGAGAGGCAGCATCGCCATATTCCCGCGGCCGTAGACCAGGCCCGGACGGATGATGATTGCGGGAAAACCCCTGGCTTTAACCATCCCCAGGATATACTGCTCTGCTTCGAACTTGCTTCTTCCGTAATCGGTTACAGGCTGGCAGGGGCTCTCTTCGGTAATCCCCCTGCCCAGGCCCACGGCCTCTACGCTGCTGAAGTAGACGAAAAGCCGGACTTTATTCCGGGCGCAGGCCTCTGCAAGGAGCTTTGTCCCTTCGACATTCACTTGCCTGTATTTTTTCGAGACAGAATCAAAACCATCTATTGATTTATCCGGCCGGATCCAGGCAGCCAGGTGATAGACAACGTCAATGCCCCGGGAGGCCTCATCCAGCGCAGCTGCGTCCGAAAGGTCCACAACCACAAACTCTGCCTCCGGATAGCCGGGCAGTCCGTTTTTTTGGCGGGGGGCAATAAGGCATCTGACCTCTGCGCCTTCTGCCGCAAGACGGCTGACCAGCTGGCTTCCGATAAACCCCGTGGCACCCGTAACCAGGTATTTTCGTGCCATTTTGTGCTTCCTTAAGGTTTTATTAAGCGCTAAAGTTATTGAAAGGCAAGGGGAAAACACGTATAATTATTATACCAAAAAAGAACAGGGGCGAAAAGCCTCTTTTGCCTTCAGGCAGACATCATCCGCATTGCCTCCGATACGGGAAAATAGGAAGATTGATGAAGATCCTTCTGGTAAAGCCGCTTGGCCATGACCCCTTAAATAACGCCGTCACCCATCCTCTCGGATTGATGTATCTGGCTGCTTATCTGCGCCGGAGGAGGCCGGGAAGGGATACGATCAGGCTTCTGGATATGCGCCTCTATGCGCGGAAAAGAGCGCTGGAAGAACTTAGCGCCCTGTTATCCGGTTTCAGGCCGGATATAGTGGGAATAAGCGGCCTTACCACTGAACACAAGAATATTTTCCGGGTCGCAAATCTGGCAAAGGAACTTCATAAAGGTTCTCTGGTGATCGCCGGCGGGCCTCACAGCACCTCTTACCCGCAGCAGACAATGGAATGCCGCGATATAGACTACGCTGTCCAGCAGGAGGGCGAAGAGACTTTTTTCGAGCTGATAGAAACCCTCGAAAAGGGTCTTGACCCCGCGGGCATACCGGGCCTGAGCCTGAGAAAAGGCGACGCCGTCAGAGTAAATCAAAGTAGGGGATTTATCGAAGATGTCGACTCTCTCCCCTTTCCTGCCTGGGACCTGATAGAAGTAGGAAAATATTCTACGCGCAAACGCCAGAGCCCGTTACGTATCGGCCCTTATATGAGCATCTATACCTCCCGGGGCTGCCCTTTTGGCTGCGTATATTGCCATAATATATTCGGCAAGGCCTTCCGCGCGCGCAGCGTCGATAATATACTGGCGGAGATGCAGGAGCTCATCGACAGATATTCTCTGGATGAGTTTGATATAGTCGATGACATCTTCAATTTTGACCGGGAAAGGGCATCTCATTTTTTTGAGGAGATCATAAAAAGGCGGATGAAGGTCAGGATCCTTTTCCCCAACGGCCTCAGGGCAGACCTTCTCGACGAAGAAGTGATCGCCCTGATGAAGGAGGCCGGTGTGGTCATGGCGGCCATAGCTATCGAATCGGCATCCCCGCGTATACAGAAGCTGATGAACAAAAATATAAATCTGGATAAGACCGAGGGGATGATTAAAGCGCTGGCAAAACAGGGCATCGCCACTTCGGGCTTCTTTATGCTGGGATTCCCGACAGAAAAAAAAGAGGAGTTAAAGTTGACTTTGGATTTCGCCCTGAGGTCTCACCTTGCGATGGGCGTTTTCTTCATGGTCATACCCTTTGCCGGTACGCAGCTTGGGGAGGGGATAAAGAATAAATCGGCGGGACTTGCCCCCGTCCGTCAATTTGACTACTTTTCTTCCACGTTCAATTTAAGCGGGGTCGGCAGATTCTACCTTTTCTGGTTTCATAAAATAGCGTGGTTAAGGTTTTACCTCGGCCGCCGGCGCATGGGCTATTTCTTGAAACATATCAACGCGAAAAACTTCATTCTGGCGATGAATCTCTTTCTGAAATGGATAGAGGCCTTATGGGCCGGGACATATAGACTAATAAGATGCAACCCTTAAAATGACGGATAACTTCGGCCGGAAGAAAATAAAAGACCTGGTCATCGGGGCGCTAAAGGACAACCTTAGGAATAAAAAGCCCGATATACGGATCGATGACCTTACGCCGTTGTTCGGGGCAAAATCATACCTGGATTCCATGGGGATCATGGGCCTGATCGTCGATATCGAAACGCGGCTGAACGACGAGGGCATCGATATAACGCTGATCTCGGAAAAATCCTTATCTGACGCAAAGAGCCCGTTCAAGAACGTTTCCACCCTGGTAGACTTTATTGCCGGTTCCCTGGAAAAGAAAAAAGCTTCGGGTTCCTAAGCGGCCTTAAAATATGCCTAATTTCGCCTTCCATAACGTCGGCATCTCCGGAGTCTCGGCGGCAGTTCCGAAAAAGCGCATAAAGAATGCCTCCCTTTCGCGGATCTTTAAAAAGGCTGCGGTCGAAAAAATAATCTCTGTCACCGGCATAGAAGAAAGGCGGTCTGCCGGAAAGAATACCTGCTCCTCCGACCTCTGCTTTGCGGCAGCCGAAAGATTGATCCTTGAGGCGGGGATAGAAAAAGATGCTATCGACGTCCTTATTTTCGTCAGCCAAACTCCGGATTACCGCCAGCCGTCAACTGCGGCGATACTGCAGGATCGCCTGGGTTTAAAAAAGGGCACGGCAAGTCTTGATATGAACCTTGCCTGCTCAGGTTACGTATACGGCCTGTCTGCGGCATTCTCCTACGCCAGCAATCTAAAGGAAAACGCGAAGGTCCTGTTGCTGGCAGGCGAGACATTTTCAAAGATCGTCTCGTCTAAAGACAAGGCGACCGCTCTATTATTCGGCGATGCGGGCTCAGCCACCCTGGTAGAAAGAGGGGATTTCGGGAAATCTTACTTCTCGCTCAATTCGGACGGGAGCGGAGAAAACATCATCAAGATCGATTCCGGAGGCTACAGGCGGATGAGCCGGCACAGGAGCCTGATGCCGCGAAAACGCCCTAACGGCAGCGTGCGCTCTGACGAACAGCTGTTTATGGACGGGGCAGAGGTCTTTAACTTTACGCTGCGCGAGATCCCCCGGGACATTCTTTCTCTCCTGCGCTACGCAAATGTGCCTGGAGGAAAAATAGATTATTTTATCCTGCACCAGGCAAATAAATTGATACTTGAGTTGCTGGCAAAAAAAATAGGCTGCCCTGCGGCGAAACTTCCCCTCTCGCTTAAGAAGTTCGGGAATACGGGTTCAGCTTCCATACCATTGACCCTCGTTTCGGAACTGAAAGACACACTCGGCCGCAAAAAAAAGAAAGTGCTCCTCTCCGGTTTCGGCGGGGGCTTATCGTGGGCCTCTTGCGTAACAGACATCGGAAGATGCCCTGTTTGCTGCGTCATCGAGGTATAAATCATGCCCGGACCCCGATTGAACCCTGAAATAATACCTTCCAAGGGCGGGCTAATCCTGCCTTTTTTTTGCGCCCTCATCCTTTCTGCTTTAACCGCGCCTCTGGCTATATGGGGGCCTGACCAGGCCGTTATCTACAGCCAGGCATATTATGCGCTAAAATATTTCCGCCTCCCTCTGCATGGCACTGTCTCTTCTTTCGGTACACTCTTTCCCCCGGCGATGATCTGGTTTGCGCTGCCCTACGTGGCGATTTTCAGGGACCTGGTCCTTCTGTCATTTGCGCTGATGATGACGCACTCGATAATCCTGATCCTGTGCCTGGATGTTGCTTTAAGCCGGATCGAGGCCGCAAGACTTACGCGCGGCGCGGCATATATCGCCGCAGCCCTGTATCTGGTCCTGGATATGTCGCTAATCTTTACCGCAGCAAACCTCTGGGAACAGTATGTCGCGCGGACTCTCGTTGTGGCGCTCTGGACCGTTATTCTTGCCTCTATATATTCTCCCCGGCCTGCCTATTTTCTGATCAGCGGGTTCCTGGCGGTCTTTCTTATCGGCATACACCCTATCCCGGCAATATTAATACCTGCGTCCGCCGCAATTATTGCTATTCTGGCCTTTAAAAAAGGGGTCGGCCGCTCTTGCCTGACTTTCTTTATCCTGGGGGCACTCTTAAGCTTCCTTATAGTCTGGCTGCCCTGGATAGCCGCGGGCAACCTGAAAAAAACTGTTTTTCTCCTGCAGGAAAATATATCGATCGCTAAGCGGCCTTTTCTGTGGCTCGCAAATATATTCCTTGCTTTCGGGGAATGGATAAGGCTGCTGCTCTCTCCTTCAGCGGGTACGGTCCTGCACCTGCCTGATCCGCCTAATTACCTGGTCCAGAGCGGCCTCACGATCCTCTTAAGCCGGCTTCTCTCGTATGTGCGCGCGCTCTTCGGCTTATTGACACTGGGGTGGTGCCTTTTTAACTTCAGGAAGAACCGCGCTGCCGGATACGCGATCGGCTCGCTTTACGGCCTCTGTTACCTGGCCTTTTTCATGCTGCTTATGATAGGGATCATGCCGTTCAGCGAAAGGCCGGATTACGGCAGCCAGTTCCTTGGATTGTATAATTTTGCCGCTGCCATCGGGATATATTTTATTATCCGGGGCCCCGCAGACACAAGGATCAAGCGGATAATGCGCGTTGTTACGGTGGCAGGTTCTCTTTGTATAATCTTCTCAACGCTTATTCTGGCCTTGTCAGTCAATTACGATGTCAGGCATCCGAAAAAATATGCCTTTGCGCTCATCCCGGCTTCGGAAAGAATGGAGATCGTGAGAATATTGGTAAAAAATAGCGGGAATAAACAAAAGATTTACGCGTATAAACTTGACCTCTCTTTGCCCTCGGCCCTGCCGGATCAGCCAAAATGGCTCACCGAATCAGAGCGGCTTTATGAGCCGGCCTTGCTCTTTGAGGTCCTGCTTCTGCGTTACGGCAAGGCCTTCCGCCGTGCGGGGTCAGATGAAGAGCCGGATTTTCTTATTCTTGGTCCGCCGGAAAAGGGCGGGAAAGAAAAGTACGAATTGATCTATGAGGGGGCCTACCTTAGCGTAGAGAAAAAAATCTAATCTCCGCCTTTATACCTGTAAAGATAAAAGACTTCGTCTTCAACCCTGAATACTCTCTTTTTCGTCCTATGTAAAAGTTCAAATCCATCCTGTCTGCCTACCTCAAGAGGTTCGATCGTAAGTAAAAGCACTCTGCCTGCGGAATCGGGAAAACGGCTTTTTAATTCCCTGATCGCCTCTTCTTTTGTGACATGATTCGCTAAAAAATTTTCCCGAGTAAAGATAAAGTGGCTGGAAAATCTTTTATGCCCGGCATACCAGAACCGGGTCTTCGGCAGATAAGCAAGTATGGCGCTTGAACTTAAGCCGTTTTGCGCCACGACTGTATCCTGAGTGAGATTATTTCTGACCAAAAAGGCCGCCATGTCTCCGGCACCGGAAAAATAGTATCTGATCTCCAGATAATAGCTATAGATAGAAAAGGCCACCAGAAACGAAAGAAAAATATTGAGCACGAAGGAATGTATTTTTTTTAGAGAGCCCTCTAAAGCGGTATTCAGGGTTTTCCCCGGCGGATAATACGCGCAAAGCCACAGCCCCGAGATTAAAAAGATCAGGATAAATCCGTCGTAGCGAAGTTCACCCCTCATGTGGAATATAAAGCCCGAGAAAAGCGCTCCCAGCGAAGAAAGATAGATGAAAGAGGCCCTCGGCCTTAAAAAGATGGGGTAACTTAAAAAGATCAGGCAGGCTAAAGAAAGGACTATAAGGACAGGGTTTTGGCCGCCTATAAAAGGTAAAAATGCGTTCTTCACCGCCAGAAGCGGCGCAGCAGGGGATATTTTAGTGCAGATATTGTGGAAAACGGCGCTATGAAGGCTGTCGGGATAGGGATAAACCTGAAGCAGGAATAAAGGGGCGGAAAAACACATGATCAAAGCCGCCATCAGACAGGACTTGACATTTATAGAAGGGGAGCTCTTTTCTCTGGCCAGCTCCCAGATATAGACCAATACCAAGGGAAAAGCGAAACAGAAAGCAAAGGGGCTGCTATTGGAAAGCAAAAAAATAAGGAAGGAATACAGGAGGGGCCGGCTGAAGCGTTGACGATAAAAAGAAATGATTATAAAAATAAGCAGTATGGCCAGCATAAAATGCCGGGCAATAACTGCATACTCATAGGCTATGTAATAAGAAAAGATGAAGAATGTTTTAGTAAGAAAGGTAAACGGTGCGCGTAAGACAAATACGGATACCGCTACGACCGCAATAAGGAGATTTAATATTGCCTGCGCGGAATAAGGCAGGCCCGCTTTAGCGAAAGGTACCAGCAATAGATTCCAGAGCGCGGGGCAGGCATCATATCTTGTGTAACGCAGGTTATCGATAATGCTTAAATCGCGCGCCGCCAGCCACGTCTGTGCCTCGTCCCTCCAGGGCTCATGATGCATTATCCCCAGTATTAACAGAAGGGAATATGCCAGGATAAGGAGGACCGATGCAGGCCTGAATCTAGCTAAACCCATTTTCCTTTAAGGGCTGCTGTAAAATGGTGCAGGTAGATGCCAAACTGCTCCTTTATCCTGGACTTTGTCTCCCATGTCGAATGGATAAAAGGCAGGGAGATTATCTTAATAAAAGAAAGCAGTAATCCTGAATGCCTCCGGTAGATCCAGCGGTCCAAAAAATATTTGTGCAGGAAGCGGGGCAATTTGTTCAATACCGGAAGTATTGTCTTTATATTGTAGGCGGCTATTTTATGCGGATGGTTCAGGATCGATAGCTCTGTCCAGCTGCCCTCTCCGGTCATTATCTTTTCGTAGATCTTATCGTCTACGTATTTTAATTCCACGGCCCTTTGCATCAGGTCGGTTTCGGGAAAAGGATAGAAGGTAAACGTGGCTACCGCGTCCGGCTTCAGGTCGAGGTTCAGTCGGGCGGTATCCAGCATCTCCGCGGGAGACTCCTCGGGAAGGCCGAACATATTAAAGGTGACCGTCTTGATCCCGTTCTCTTTGAATATCCTGACCGCTTCTTTGATCTGCTCCGAAGATATATTTCTGCGCAAGACCGCCTGCCTGATCCTGTCGTTTCCGCTCTCTAATCCGATGTATACCCACCTGCAGCCCGCTTCTTTAAGCCCCCTGGCAATGGCACGGTTTATGCGGTCAGGACGGACAAAACAGGAAAACGGCAACCCCACCCGGCTTTTATACTCATCTAAAAAGCTCCAGAACCAGTCATCGCCGTAGTTAAAGGTATTATCGTAGAAGAATACGCTTCTGGAGCCGTATTTATTCTTATAGTGGAGGAACTCCTCTATTACCGATTTGACGCTGCGCCGCCTATAGTATTTGCCCCCGCCCTTATACAGATTCTGTAACTGATGGTTATAACAATAAGGGCATCTGTAGGGGCAGCCCCGGCTTGTCTGGATATATATCCTTTGCATGGGAAATCCGCTTGAATGAAATAGGTCCTTGTCGGGAAAAGGCAAGGCATCCAGGTCCTGGATCAGAGGGCGTAAATCATTCTTTATTACCGCGTCTTCCGTCTTAAACCAGAAATTCTTTGTGTCATAAAAATCGCGTTTTCTTTCCATCTTATCTGCCAGTTCTACCAGCGCCTCTTCTCCCTCTCCGAGGCAGATCATATCTATGGCCGGCTCGGAGATCGTCCTTTCCGGGCAGACCGTAGGGTGTATCCCTCCGACGATAACCGGAACGGAATAATGCTCCTTGATGGCGCCGGCGACTTCTTTCACCCATGGAAAAAAGTTAGTCGTGGTCGAAAAAAGGACCATATCCGGTTTAAAGCTCTTTATTTTCTTTAGGATGCCGGAGTGGTCCCTCTTTCCGCCGCGGGGAAAATAAAACGTGCCGTCAAGCCCCACCTCGTAGGCCAGGCCCGTCGTATGCCCGGCCCTTTTTAGTACGGCGGAAAGGTATTCGACCCCCAATAATTCGTGGCTTGTAGTCGAAAAAAGCAACCTCATTATCCTTCTGCTCCTTTTTCTCCTATCCGGCCCCCAACAGCCTGAATCCCTTTTCTATATAACTTATAAGCGAACGGGGACGGCCGATATTTTCTAATAACCTTTGCATCACGTATGCCGGCCGGCAATAAAAACTGAGTATGGCCTTCCGTCTTAGTCTCGATAGCTCTTCGGTAGTGTGATATCCGGTCCTTACGATCGGCTTTATATAATTCCCGCTGGCCATCTCCTCTTCCCTGAATAGACCCAGCGTTTTGGCCATCTCATAAAAGGCCGTACCCGGTAAGGGATAGGCAATATTGAAATCAACGAAATCCCCCTTGAGTTCCTTTGAAAAAGCGATTGTCTTATGGACCCTTGCCTTATCCTCCCAGGGGAAGCCGATTATGAAAAGCAGGTATGTCTTGATCCGGTGCCTCCTGCAGAGGCGCACTGCCCTGCGGGCATCTTCCAGAGTCGCCTGCTTGTTTATCTTATTTAAGGTATCCTGGTCCCCGCTCTCGATCCCGAACCCCAGTATCCAGCAGCCGGACTTTTTCATCCAGGCCAGCATCTCTTCGTCGATACTGTCTACCCGGCTGTTAGTGCCCCAGCGTACCTTAAGGTTTCGCCTGACGATCTCCCGGCAGAGCCCGATTACCCATTGCTTATCCAGAGTAAAGGTATCTGCCCTGAAGAAGAAATTCCTGATCTTATGCCTTTTTACGCACTCCTCTATCTCATCCGCGATCCTGGCCGGCGAACGCGTCCTGACCTTATCTCCGTTGACCTGCTTTACCGGGCAAAAAATACAGGCGTAAGGGCAACCCCTGGCAGTCTCGATCACGGTAATCGGCTCTTTCGTATCAGGGCATCTATATAGGCTGTTATTCAAAAGATGCCTGGCCGGCCGGGGAAGGGAGTTCAGGTCTTCCAGGAAAGGCCGGTCAGGATTATGTATTACGGACCCGTTATTACGGTAGGTTATGCCTGAAATCTTGGATAAGTCCTTCTGCGTGGCTAGATCATGCATAGCGGATTCGCACTCTCCCCTGATGGCGACATCCAGGCTTCTGAATTGCTCCATGATCTCCCGGTCTCTGTCCAAAAAATATGCGCCCTTGGCTACGGTCAAGATTGCGGGATCTATCTCTTTTGCGACCTTACAGGCGAAGAGGTCTCTCTGCACTGTAGGGGTCACCGTGCTTAATACCAGCATCCCGGGCCGGAAATCTTTTAAATCATTGGCCAGATCCTGCCAGGACCTTCTCTCCTGCGGATAGTCGCTGATCTTGCAGGTGAAGCCCGATCCTTCCAGTACCGAAGCCATGTATGCCAGATCCAGCGGCGGGCGCGCCGGCTGCGCGGTCATTCCTACTACCGGAGCCTGACAGCGGTCATCGCGCATGTACAGGCCGCTGGGGGGGTATATTAATAATGCCTTCTTAAAAAGCGCCATGCCTTTCAGCCTCCGCCTGACGTTTGAAGTGGCCTCTGTTTTGTAAAATAAAACTTAAAATCAGCCTGCTGAACCTGTAGCCGTCTTTAACGGTGCGTAATTTTGATCTCCCGATCCTCTTATAATAAGGCACCCTTGCCTCTACCACTTTAAGGCCGGGCTCCCTTAATGCCTTAAGCGTCATCGCCAGGCCAAACTCAAGCCCGCCCGCAAGAGGCAGGAGCCGCTCATAGGCCTGCTTTCTGATGATGCGCATGCCGCTGGTGGCATCGCTTACCTTGGTGGAGCTGGCCAGATTGATCAGGGAGGCAGCCAGAATATTGCCGAACTTCCTGGTCAAAGGCATCCGGCTTTCCGCGCTCATACGCGAACCTACACAGATATCCGCAGCCTGACTGTCCAGGGTATTAAAAAGTTCCGTAAAGCTTCTCGGCTCATATGTTCCGTCGGCATCAAGGATAGCCAGATACTCTCCCTCTGCCGCATTCATACCTTCCTGAATAGCCCCGCCGTAATTTTTATTTTTGGCGTAAGAAATAAGGGAGAACCCGTAAAAAGAGGCGTATTCTCTTGCGACCTTCAAGGTATTATCTTTTGAACCGTCATCGACCACAATGATCTCAAGGTCCGAAAGGCGGGTGCGCGTAAGTATCTCCTCTTTTGCGCCGATACACTGCTCAATGGTCCGGGAGATGCCTTTTTCTTCATTGTACACCGGTATCACTACGGAGAGCTTACCCTTTTTAGGATGCGGCCTGCCTGCCGGCTTTATTTTATACTGCACCTCGGGAAGCAACCTTTGCGGCTGATTGTTAAAAAGGCACATCGCAAGCTTCAGGGCAAGCGCAGTAAACGGCACAGAAAATACCCTGCTTAATCCGCAATAGCCGTATTTTGAATGGCCGCTAAAGCGGCTATTATTCCTGATCTCTATCTCCCTGACCCTTAGCCCCGCCATAACCGCCATTACCGGAATAAAACGGTGGAAGCCCTTAAAAAGAAAGATCTTTTCTATGGCGCTTCTCTTATAGGCCTTGAAGGTAGCGTTAAAATCATGGAAAGAGACGCCGAATAAAAATACCCCCAGCTTATTCCCGGAAAAAGCGATGGCGCGCCTGAAGATATTGCGGATCGAACGTTTTTTGCGCCAGCCGCAGACCACGTCAAAGCCGCTTTCTATCTCGCGCAGAAAAAGCCGGATATCCCCGGGATCATCCTGCAAGTCCCCGTCCATAGCGATCACCACTTCGCCTCTGGCCTCTCTTAAGCCTGCGGCTAATGCCGCATCCTGGCCGTATTTCCTGAAAAAATTAAGCAGTTTCACCGCGGGATCATGCCTGCAAATGTCTGTGATAATTTCCGGCGTATCATCCCTGCTTGCGTCATTGACATAGATCAGCTCATACCGGCACCCGAGCGCCTGCAGGCTCTCTTTTATACCCTCATAGAGCCTCCTGATATTTCCCTCTTCATTATGCACCGGCACTACTATTGAAATAAGGCCTATCTCATTCATCTTGCTAAACCCGCACAAAGTTCCCGGAGGAAAAAGCGAAACTGCATTCCGAGCAGATGAAACGTCCGCCTGAGCCGTTTAACCTTGGGGCGCGAAAATCGCGGAACTTACGCCCCCTCCAGATCTCCGCAAGCGGCAGGTCCCGGACATTGCCCAGGCGGTAATCTCCGTCCATATCAAAACAGCAGGGCACTACTGTTCCGTCCCAGAAAATGGTGGCGGACAACCACGGCCTGAGGCAGGCCCTGGTTGTTTTCTTATCCGTAAGATAAAAAACGCGGACAAAACGGCTGTTTTCGGACAGGAACTCAAAGTGGGTCTCTCCTTTATAGTCATTCACCCTGACCTTCTTCACCTGAAAGCCGTCCGCTGCGACTTCCCGGCATAAACTTTTAAAATCGCCGATCCTTTTCTCATTGCCGCGCAGCATCAGAAGCTGCAATTTGATAAAAGGCCTGAGGTTGTTCCTGCGCATTTTGACCATCTTCCTGATATTTTCCTTCACCGGATAAAACGCATCCTGCCCCTTGAATCCGGCATAGGAGGAAGCATCGGCAAAGTCTATAGTGACAAGCAGTTCATCGATTCCGGAGCGGATTATCTTTTCGATAACCGCCTCGTTTTTAAAAAGGCCGTTAGTGCTAATCTTTACGAAGATCTTTTTAGAGGCGGCGTAATCTGCCATCTCAAATATGCCATCGTGCAAAAACGGCTCTCCCAGATTGTAGAAGACTATGAAGGCCAGGCTTCCGGCAGCCGAATCGATTATCTTTTTAAAATCGGCCGGCTCCATCAGGCCCTCGGGCCGGAGCATCTTCTTATTTCCGGCGGGGCAGAGGAGACAGCTGAGATTGCAGTTGTTTGTCGGCTCTATCTGCAGGAAGGAAGGCCCGGATAAAACGGCCTGCCGGCTAAAAAGATACTGCGCCAGATTCAACAGCGCGCCAAGGACCTTTATACGGAAAAGAAATGCCCCGCAAAGAGCCGTTAGTCTTCTTATCTGGACCAGGAGTCTATGCATAGTATTAGCCGTTTTACCCGTATACCGATTCAACCGCACCAACCGTATCGCTGATACACTCCTCCATGTCATAATACGCATGCGACCCGCTTCTTCCGATAAGGCGGATGTTTTTAAGGCCCGAGAGGAGGCCTTTAGCCTTATCCAGGGCGCCTTCATAACCGTAATAAAGCAGGGGATAAGCGTAACGGACTCTTTTCACGCAGGTGCCCAGGACCGCCGTATCGCCTCGCAGTATGCCTGCGGCTACCAGGTCCTTCTCCACTATTCCGGCTATGGTATAATCGCTCATCTGCCAGCGGGGATCGCCGTAATCGCAGAACACCTCAGCGCAAAGTAGCGTCTTATCCTTAAAAGGCGCCATATCATAGCTCCAGAACTTCGGTTCGTAGAGCCTGGAGAAGGAAAACTCTTTAGAGGGGATATAACACCAGTGCCAGTCAGTCGCAGACCCCTCTGCCACGATCAGGCTTACCAGGATAAGGCTGCGGTATTTTATCATCTCTTTTATGCCATTTAATTCAAGCGGGAAACTCCTCTCTGCCGTCTCAAGCAACTCCCGGATAGGGATAGAGGAAAAGACCTGTTTAAATGAGACCTCAAGTTTTTCATTGCCTGCGGCAAAACTCAGCGCAGAGAGCTTCCCTTCTTCGGCGCTGAACCTGCCGAGAGAGACATTCTTATAGATCTGCCGAGAGCCGTTGAGCCTGGCCTCCAATGCCTTGCTGAAGGCGCCTATCCCCTCGCGAGGGAAAAAGAAATTCCGCGTCCTCTCTTTGACCGTGCTATCCGGAATAAAGACCTCTTTTAAAAACTTGAAAATACTGTTACTGCCGACCCTCTTACCCGCCCAGACGCTGGCAAGGTCACTACAGGACCTGCCCCAGACCTTCTCTGTGTAGTCCTTAAAAAATATCCTGTAGAGGGTCGGCCCGTAATTCAGCTTGATCCAATTTTCAAAATTGTCCGCCTTCAGGGAACGGTCGCGTCGCAGCGCCTCAAAGATTATCCTGGCCAGGTCCTTCTTCTTCACATCCAGGATAGAGAGGAAGTTTACCGGATAAACTATGTATTTCCCGTCAAAGAGAATCCTGCTTTTCTGTTTCATGCTAAGAAGCTCTTCTCCGTTCAGGATGCCCTTGAGATAATCCTGATTCCTCTGCCCATTAAAACAGATCTTATGCCCGCCGATGTCGAATCTGAATCCGCAGAAGTCAAAGGTCCTGGCCAGCCCTCCTACTTCGGGCTCTTTCTCCAGGACCGTGACTCTCAAGTTCTTGCGGCAGAGAGTGTCTGCGGCGACCAGGCCGCTTAAGCCCGCGCCAAGAACAAGTATGTCGGTATCGATCTTTCTCATTATTGTTTACTGTAGATGTAAAGCTCTACTCCCGGATAAGGAAAAGACGATTTTTCCTCTCCCATGCCTTGGCTGCGAAAATAAGCCAGGGTTTCCGAGGCTGCCCTTTTTGCCCCCGGCCAGTCCGGAGAGACTATCAGATATATACGCCCTGCGTCTTTCCGCGCTTCCTGAAAAATGCGGTTCTCCAGGATCCCGGCAGCCGGCTCATCCAGCCCGACACCGGCAAAGAAATAACCGCTGTCTTCAAAAAGGGCCTGCCTTCCCTTGCCTGTTCTTTTTCCGTGTTTATCGATCGAACGGAATGAGCCGCGCTCAGGCGCGTAAAAATAATAGGCAAACGGCACTATCTGCTTAAGGGGGAGGAAAAATAACATATCGCGGCTGCCGACGTTTTCCTTTACGCGTAAGGCGATCTCCCTCCAGGAGGCGTACTCCTGCGGATAAAAATATGCCCGCAGCGCCGGAAGAGTAAAGACCGTGATAAGCGCAAGGATGGCGGCTTTTGCCTGGCGGCTCCTGAAGCTGGCGATCCCCAGCGTCAAAAGCAGAATATACGCCGGAAGGAAGATCACAAAATACCTGACTACGTAAACCGGAAAGAACAAGAGGGAGAAAACAAATACCGCGCTCACCGGCAGAATGGCCCAGGCAAGCAGAAAAATGATCTTTCCCGAAACCGGGGCTTTGCGATAAGAAAAAATGCCCTTAAAGATGATTCCGGCACAAACCAGGATGAGCCACCGGGAAAAGATCTGCCTGCCGATACTAAAACCCGTCCCGCCCTGCGCTAACCTCTCCCCTCCGTAAACAAAGGCCTTGAGAGTCTCCCAAAGCGTGCCGAAGCCAGGTGGCGCGATCCAGCTGATATCGTTTATTGCGCTTCCCCTTCTAAAAATGAAAAGATAAAGAGGCACGATGCAGAGAGCGAGCAAAGACTGCGTTATCAGCCAGTTCTTTTTTTCCTTAAACTCTCTTTCCGATAGAAATAAATATACGTTGTGCAAAATAACGATAAATGCGCCGGCCATCTGGGTGAGCATCAAGAGCAGATTCACCGCCACATAGGATAAATAAAGACCGGCAGCCGGCTTTTTTAAGATCCTAAAGAAGATGAGCGTAGAGAGAGTAGCGCAAAAGACCGCCAGGCTGTACTGGGTAACCTCCTGGGAGAAATAGAGGTGCAGAGGCGAAATAGCCAGAAGATACGCCGCTGCCAGGCCCGCGGTATCCGAAAAAACCTCTTTTCCCAATTTATAGATCAGAAAAACCGAGCCGGCGCCTAATAAGGCGGAAAGCATCCTTAAGCAGAACTCTGTATCCGGAAAAATATTGGCCCATAGTTTCAAGAGGAGCATGAAGCCGGCCTTTTCCAGAACGCTTAAACGTAAAATTTCACCCAGGCTATACTCCTGCTCTGCCGCATTTACCAGAGAGGCTTCGTCGTACCAGAGGCTCCTCAGGTCCAGGCGGTAGAACCTGAGGCCGCAGGCAAAAAGCAGGATCAAAATGAGGATAAATATTCTCTTTTTCGCAGACATCTTATTTTCCCGCGCCTCTATCAGGCTGCCTCAGCAGCAGGCAATAATCCAGCATTACTTCAGATTTTTTCCCGGTTGCAAATGTCAAAACGCACGGGCCTTTTTCCAGATAAAACGACGGGCTTTCTACCAGCGCCCATTCTTTTGTTGCTTTTAACTCTAAGGGGAGCTTCTGCTTTTTATGGTTATTTTCAATTCCCATCTCAATACGGTTACCGGCCGGAGAAAACGCCGAGAGCAGACTGCGGTAATAACCGGAAACGGGGATCTCGGTCCTGACAATATGTACAGCCCCCTTTGCGCGGGCCCGGATAAGGCCGGTGGCGTAAGCCGGATGATAAGAGACCTCCTGCCAGTCTCCCTCGCCGTTTTGCGGTTCGATGAACAGAGACGAAAAGGCTTCTTCCCCTGAATCAAGCACCGGCATAAGAAAGACCTCGGAAATAGCCACCTCTCCTTCCGGCGGTATCCTGCTTTCCTCCCAGGGCGTATCCCTTGCGCCTATCCAGAACTTTAAGGCAAGCATGCCTTCCGGAAGCACCCAGTAAGGATTCTCCGAAACAGAGACCATGAACCAGCGGCCCGGATACCCTTTATTCAAATACCAGATATTCTCTATCAGGTGGCTTCCTTTATGCGCCTTGTTCTTGGCATCAAGTGCCTCTACAAAGATCTCGGGAAAGGCCTTCCGGTTACGCCAGTTATGATGCACATAGACAAAGAGCTGGTATTTGCCCGGCTGCGGCACGCTGATTTTGAACTCGCATGTCTTAGAGGCATCGCCGGTAAAGACAGCTCCCCTCGCAGTAAGGGTGCCCTTTTCCCAGCCTCTTGCCTCTTTCGCCGTAACCGCAAGGGAAGCCCAGGCGCAGGCGGGGAGTAATGTAAGCCCGGCAATAAAGGCAAGGGAGCGGGAGATTCCTTTATCTATTCTCATCGGAAGGCAGCTCCGGATAGACGCCGTCATCAGATTTTTCCCAGTTCATGCTCAGGTCCTCCGGCACTTCTCCTTTGACACTGATCCGTGAACTATCTATATTTCCCAAACCCTGCCTGTAGGCCATACGCAGGTGATGCACATACCAGGGCGTGCCCAGATCGGGGTCTTCCGGCGCAGGCTGCCAATTCTTGGTTATCAGGCGCGTGGCAGTAGCATCCGTCGCCACAGGGTCTTTTCCGGCGATCACAATGAATCCTCCGGCGCGGCTGGTTACATCCACGGGTTTTCCGCCCAGATAAAGCGAAGCTCCCCTGCCCTCCATGCCGAAACTGCCGTCTACCACCACCAGGTCCGGCTTTAAGGCCTTATTGATGTCCACGATCACCTGATGCAGGCCCGCCTCATGAAGCTTATGCCGGGGTTCGCCGTAAAAAATCGAAGGCATGATCCCCATAAAGTTTTTCATACCCAGGCTTACGGGCGAAGGTTTATGATGCGTCTTTAGCGAAGGTATGGAGATGATCACATCCGCCTCGGCGACTATATTCGGAATGGCTAAAAAGCGCAGCTTTGTCTTTGAGGGGACCAGTTTAAAATGCGTAGTATAATCCATAAGATTGATCAGGTAGACTCTCTGCCCGTACTTCTTATTCAGTAAATCCACCAGGCGCCTGACCTGAGCCCCCTCTTTGCCCTCCCTGCCGGCGAAGTTTATCTTAAGCGGGCGCTCTGCCCACTCTCCGATAATCACCTCTTTTGCTCCGGCCCTGAGGCATTCTTCGGCTACCGCAGCTACCACCAGCGGATGGGAGATCTCGCCGCTAGTTACCGGATCATGCCCATCCAGGCCTCCGGTAATATAATTGGGCTTGATAAAGACTCTTTCTTTTGGCCTGACAATGCTCTTCATCCCCCCGATCAAATCGATGGCGTCCCTGGTCAGCGCATAAAGGTCCTTTCCTCTGACTAAAGAAACTTCGGAGGCCACCGCCTTGTTCTCAGCCCGGCCCTCTGCCGCTACCCCGGTCTTCTTTTCCAGGGCAAGCGATACCGAGCTAAACTTCTCGGCATAAACCCCGGACTCAGCCGACAGGCGGGATGACTTAAAAAGAAACAGGCATGCGAATAGGATCTTGAATATTTTTTTAACTCTGTACATAACCGGCCTTGCGGGAGCTGCCCTTATTTCTTAAGCAGAAAATCCACGATCATGTTCGTCTTCAGGTCTATCTCTGATTTATTGAAAAGCACTTTTGCCTTAAGAAAATCCTCTTTTGCCGGGCCTTCTTCTCCTGCTGCGTCTGCTACGATACCCAAAAGCAGATACGCTTCAGGGCTGTCGGGCCTTAACTCAAGCGCCTTGCCGAAAGCCTCTTTTGCCTCTTCATATTGAGAAAGATAATACTTCACCACTCCCAGCGCCAGATACAGCTCGGGGTTATCGGGGGCGATCTCGGACATCTCCCGGATAGAAGAAAGCGCCTGACTGTACTCCTTGTTCTTAAAGGACTCAAGCGCATCCAGTCGTAACGACTCCAGGTCTTTATCTCCGGCAGCCGCTTGAGGCTCTTCTTCTTTTGCGGCGGAAGAATCTTCTATCTTAGAGATCTCATCGAGAAGATAATATCTGGTGAGCCCGTTCACATTTATCTCCACCATAGTTTCGTCTTTATTAATTATCCTGCCCTCCACTCTGTCCCCGTTTTCCAGAATGAGGACTTCGCAAAAGGCCGGCTGCAGGCACCCCAGCAAAAAGACAGGGATCAAAAACAGGCCGATGGATATCTTCATCTTCCGCTCCTTTCCTAGCATAGTTTTCCTAAGTCCGGTTTATGGGCGAATGTCCCGTTTGCCGCCAGATACAAAAATCTGGGAAGGTCATAAACCACATATAACGGCTTTTTTATCAAAGCCATATTTTTCTTTTCGTTTTTCCGGATCATCAGGCGCCGGTTGCGCCAGCAAAGATAGCGCCTTGCTTTTTTTTGCGTGGCCGAACTATTGCCGGAATGTACACACCTGGCTTCGGGCGCGTAGAGCGCCTGATAGCCTTTTCTCCTGGCCCTCCAGGAGACATCCACATCCTCTACCAGGAAGAAAAACCTCTCGTCGAAATAACCGGTTTCTTCCCTTAGGTCTGCAAGCATCTTACGCCGGTAAAGCGCAGCGCAGGAGCAGGCGCCGAATACCGGCCTTCTCATGTCAAATCTGCCGTTATCAGAGGCATTGCGGCCGATATCATGGAACCTCCTCAATGCGGAAAGCCGTATCCCCGTTGAGTAGATCCTCTTTTTATCGGGCAGCAAAACCTTCGGCTGGACCATCCCTATCCGGCCTGGGAGGCCTTCTATTATTTCCGCGGCCCGGGAGAGAAAATCATTCTCCAGCACTACATCGCAGTCAAGGGCGAGGACCCATTCTCCGCAGGAAGCCTCGATCCCCTGATTTCTCGCTTTACAGGCACCGAGATTATGCCGGTTCTCGATAAGGGCAAAATGCGGGTAACCTTTCCTGATCAGCTCTGCGGTGCCGTCTTTCGAGCCGTTATCAACAATGATCACTTCAAAACCCTGCCAATCCTGTGCCAAGAGGGCATCAAGGCAGGGCCGGATAAAGACCCTGGCATTGAAGCAGGGGATGACTACCGAGATCTTAGGCGTCATAACCGATTTAATATCGCGGATAATCTTTTTCCTAAAACAGCAAGGGAATATTTTTCTTCGATCGTCTGCCGCGCCCTTTGGCCCATTTCTTTGCGAAGAGAGGCGTCCCGGATCAATCTCCGCATCTTTGCGCCAAACTCTTCCTTTGTTGCGGCCAGAAAGCCGTCCTCTCCGTCGCGGATAATATCCTGCGGTTCTCCGATGGCGCTTGCGACGACGGGTTTTGCCGAAGCCATATATTCGAATAATTTGACCGGGCTCTTGGCGCGGTTAAACTTGTTATCCCTGGCTACCGGAAAGAGCCCGATGTGGATGCGCCCAAGATACTCCGGGACTTCATCCGGATGAACCCACTCCTTAAGCATGATATGCGGGTCGTTAAAGCGCTCAATCGCCCTTATCAGCCCCTCTTTAAAGGCTCCGTCTGCCAGGATCTCAAAGTAAATGCTGCCGTATTCTTTCCTTAAGCCAGCGAAGCACTCCATGGCCAGCTCAATATTCTCAATGTATTCTTTTTTATGCAGGGTACCTATCCAGGAGAAAATTATTTTCTCATCCGCAAGCCCGTTCAAAGACGGCCGGAATAGCCCGGGGTCTACTCCCGAAGGAAGATAAAAGACATTCCGGTTAAACCCTTTCAAAAAATCTTCAAGATATCTGCTGGCGGCGATACAGCAGGCGCTCCTTTTGGCGATCTGGCGCGTGAAAAAATGCGCCTTTGAGTTCGGATAAAAGCCAAAATAATATTTCGGGTCTTCCCGCATCTCCCAGTCATCCAGGTCAAGGATGAACCGGTTTTTGTGCAAAAGATGCACAAGGTACGGAGCAAGGGTGTGGTAATTAAACCTCTGTATGTAAAAAATGGCGTCCTTTTCCCTGCGCAGCCTTATGAAGGCCTCCCGATTATGGAGGAGCTTTTGGGATAGCCCCATCTCTTTTTCATTGATCCCGTCTTTCGCGCCCAGATGGTCGCAGAAAGAAAGGACTTCGGTATCGAAGCCGTGCTTCTTAAGCTGCCCGGCGAAACGATAGCAGCGGACCCTTGCGCCGGCTAGGTTGAATCCTTCTCTGGTAATAAAAATGACTTTCATTTTAGGCGGCGGCGTCCTTCTGGCGCGTTAAGATCTCCTTGACTTTCGGGTTTATCGAAGGGCGGTTGATAATGGAACGCCTCAGGCCCAGGTCATTTATTATTTCGGTCATGCGCCTTACCCTCTCGCCTCTTCCTTCCTGATTAAGGCCGCTGGTATCAGAAAACAGGACAGGATCGACGCCTTGCTCAAGGCGGATCCCGTATTTTTTCTTATGGACCCCCATTTC
>VGKG01000012.1 GCA_016867115.1 Candidatus Omnitrophota bacterium
AGATAGTAGAGGTCTCCCTTGATGTGCTTGGTCAGGATAAAACTTAAGCCCGCGTAGAAACGGTTGTTATTCACGGCACTCCCCAGCGAGCTGACAAAGACCTCATCCGCAAAATAGGGGTTGATCTCAAACTTGGTGAACTTCCAGGGGAGCCTGACGGTGAGCATGTTCCGGTACCTGAAGGCATCCGCCTGGTAATTGAAATGCCGGTATTCAAAGCGGAAACGGTTGCTCAGCTTATAGCCGAAGGCGTCCCACTTGAGGATCGCGTTCACATTCGGCTCATTCTCCGTCCTGAACTTACCCCTCTTTTTCTCGATAACGTGGCGGTAACTTAAGGTAAGATCAAGGTTCTTATTAAAGGCGTAGGCAAAGGCGGTGTCATAGTGCTGATAATACAACTCATGGCCGTTATTTCCGTAGCGGAACTCCTCTTCTACGACGATCTTTGCCTTACCGTTTATCTTAAACTCCTGGCCTTCGGTGTTCCAGACCTGGAAGTCGTCGTTATCATAGGCATAAAGGCCGTTCGTCACGGCAAGAAGAAGTATCCCTGATACCAGACAGCGGGTTCTTGAGATGGACATAAACTTAATTATTCCCTGGAGATCTTCAGGATTTTGTATCTTAAGGTCCCAGCGGGTATTTTTATCTGGACTGTTTCGTTTTCCTTGTGGTTAAGCAGGCCCTCTCCGACCGGAGAAGAAATTGAGATCTTGTTCTGATTGTAATCCGCCTCTTCAGCCGAGACCAGGGTGTACTCGAGCTCCTCCCCGGTATCCAGGTCCTTCAGTCTTACGGTAGCGCCGATTAAGACCTCATCCGCTTTGATATCGTGGTCTTCGATGATACGTGCTCCGGCTAACTTCGCCTCAAGTTCGGCAATGCGCTTTTCGTTGTGCGCCTGCGCTTCCTTGGCCGCGTCGTATTCGGCGTTCTCCGAGATGTCTCCGTGCGAGCGCGCCTCGCCCACTGCCCTGGAGAGCTCTCTTCGCTTTACCTTCTTTAAATGTTCAAGCTCCTCTACCAGCTTCTGGTGACCTTTTCTGGTCAGATAGATATCTGCCATGGTTTAAGCCCTACTTTGACTTGATGGCGACTACCTTCACCAGGTCTGCCGCATCTTCGATCTTGTCGGTGACGCCTTCCAGGTACTCTGCCAGCTGGTAGCAGAGGAAGAATACCACCGGCTGCAGTTTCGCATGGATAAGGCTTTCAATCAGGACCTTCTTGGCGTCATCCGCATCGTGCTCAAAGCGCCCTACATCCTCGCAATCGGCAAGTGCTATCTTCAGGTCGTTCTTGGCCAGGGCATAGATCCCTTCTTTGAGCTTGGTGATGGAGTTTACGATCAGCTCCGTAGCCGAAGAGATATTCTTCAAGACGCTCTCCGGCAGGTTATCCTCGATAAAACCCAGGATCCTGGCTGCGCCGTTAGTCCAGTCAGCGATGCGGTCAAGGGTCTTGACAAAGTGCATCAGGTCTTCCCTGTCCGGCGGCACAAGCAGGCTCTCTGAAAGCTTGTCCACCATCTTGGAGCGTAAAATATCCGCCAGGTGCTCGCTCTCGCGCACCCTCTCGATAGCCGCGCTCTTAGCCGCCAGGTCTTTGCGGATAAAGGCATTCACCGCCTCGGAAAAGTAAGTGACCGTCTTACAGGTCTCCTCTACATGCATCTTGGCATCTTCAAGGATAGACTTCTCTTCCGCCATGCCTAACCAGCCTAAAATATTCCTGATCTCTTTCATCCTAACCTCCCGTTTTTAAAAAGAAAATCATTAGCTTTAACATAATAAAACTGATTATTCCTGAGATAAGGGGCGTGAGCAGCCAGCAGATGACGATCTCGCGCATGATCTTCAGATTCACCACGCGCACCCCCCTGACCAGGCCCACCCCGAAGATCGCTCCGACGATAGAGTGGCTGGTCGAGACGGGGATCCCCAGGATCGTATAAAAATGCACGTTTATGGCGCTGGCCAGCTGCGCGGAAAAGGCCATGATCGGCAACAGATTCGTGATCTCCGAACCGATGGTCTGGATCACTTTGTAACCCCAGGTGATGATCCCGAGGATTATTGCTAATCCTCCCAAAAGGATCCCGTCCCTCACTGAAATCACCCCTGTGCCGGCGATGACGCCCACGGCATTAGCCACGTCATTAGCGCCCCAGGTATAAGCCACATAACAGCCGCTAAGGATGATCAGGCTGCTTAAGATGAACCTTACGAACTTACGCGGCATGAACCGGTAGAAAATACTCTTAAAGATGCGGTAAAAAATGTAGCCTAAGAGTGCCGCGCCCAGAGGCGTAAAGACCCAACAGATAAATATATCGAGGAGTTTCTTCCAGACGATGGGCGCATGCACAGCAAGACCCGCACCCGCGACCGCGCCGACAATAGAGTGGCTGGTTGAGATGGGCATCTTCCAGTAAGTGGCCAGGACCACCCAGGCGCAGGCGCTAAAGGCAGCCACCAGCGCCACATAAAAAGAAAGATCCCGGCCTAATTTATCCAGCGGCACGATCCCCTTGCCGATAGTCTTAATGACGTATGAACCTTGCAGGAAGGCGCCTAAAAAGCCGAAGATGACGATCAGGATGATCGCCTGGCGGAGGGTGAGCACGCGCGAGCCTACTGCCGTACCCAGAGAGTTGGCTGCGTCATTTGCGCCGATGGACCAGCCTACGGCAATACCCATGAGCAAGGTAAGAGATGCTATTAGTAGGAACATTTATTTAGTTGGGGGTTGGCGGGAAACCAGAAGATTAGACCATAAAAAAAGCCCCTTGTCAAACCTTATTGCGGCCCCTGCAGGCCTTAACGCAGACCCCGCAGACATACTGGTCGGCTAATCTCTGTTTCTGGAATTCTTTGAGCTTTGCGAAACAGGCCTGAAAATCGTATTCTTCTTTTCTCTCTTTGATCGCGCCGGCAGGGCACATCCTGATGCAGAGACGGCATTTGCCGCAATCGTCCTTTACCTGCTTATCCGTCTTAAGCGGCATATCGGTGAGGACCGTCGCCAGGCGAAACTGCGCGCCCAGGTCCCTGTTCACCAGAAGATTGCTCCTGCCTACCCAGCCCAGGCCCGCCAGGGAGGCGAGCTTGCGGTGCGAAAGATGCCCCCTCTGTTTCTCCCAGTCAAGGATCTGCGAGGCAGGGACAGGCAGGGCCAGGAACCCGATTTTTTGGATATAATTAGAGACTTTCAGGGCTATCTGATCCAGCAGGTTATTCAGTGTCCGGTAGTGGTGGAAATAGAGGCGGGTAGGGGAATCTGATATCTCATTAAGGATGCTTGCGGATAATCTGACGCCGAGGCAGATGGCATAATCTAATTTTTGCGTCACTCCCGGCGAGAGAACAAAGTCTTTTTTTACCTTGCGGATGTCCGCGACGCCAAAAAGGTCCGCCCCCTGCTCCAGGGCGAAATTTTTTAGCTGCGTGTAATCTTTATTTTTATCCATCTAAATTTTTTAGGTATACCATCAAAAGCGAGACCGCAGCCGGGGTCACCCCGGAGATACGCGATGCCTGGCCCAGATTAAGGGGCCGGAATTTCTTTAGCTTCTCCCTGATCTCGCGGGAAAGACAGGCGATGCCGTCGTAATCCAGCTCTTCCGGCAGCCTGATCTTCTCAAGGTTCTTGAACCTTTCCACATCCCGCAATTGGCGCCGGATGAATCCTGAATATTTTACCTCTATTTCGCACTCGCGCAAAGCGGAATCCGTAAGATCCATTTCCAGATGATCCAGGTTTTTTAAGTCTTTTACGCTGACCTGCGGCCGTTTAAGGATCTCTTCTAGTGTAGCTGGCCTTTTTATGGCAGCCGTACCCATTGCCTCCAGGCGTAAATTGACTTCGGCAGACGGCTTTATGCGCGTAGCCTTAAAGATCCCGATCCCGCGCTTTATCGCTTCTTCCTTCCTCTTTGTATTTTCATACTCCTCTTTAGTGACCAGCCCCAGGTCAAAACCGTATTTTCTTAAGCGCAGGTCCGCATTATCTTCACGCAGGATCAGGCGGTACTCTACGCGCGAGGTAAACATCCGGTAGGGCTCGTCAGTGCCTTTGGTGGTCAGGTCATCGATCAGGACGCCGGTATAACTTGAGGCGCGGTCAAGTATAAAGGGTTCTTTTGATTTTACGCGCAGGGCCGCATTGATCCCGGCGATGAGGCCCTGGGCTGCCGCCTCTTCATAACCGGTAGTGCCGTTAATTTGACCGGCAAAATAGAGGTTACGGACAGACTTTGCCTCAAGCGTGGGACGGATCTGGGTGGGTTCGACTACAGTGTGCTCGATCCCGTAACCGAAACGTATGACCTTAGCCTTTTCCAGGCCTTCAATGGAATGGATCAGATCCAGCTGCACATCTTCGGGCAGGCTCGTCGATAAACCGTTAGGATAGACCAGGTCCGTATCCAGGCCCTGCGGCTCAAGGAAGATCTGGTGCCGCTCTCTATCCGCAAACTTGACCACCTTATCCTCGATAGACGGGCAATACCGCACGCCCTGCGCCTTGATTATGCCGGCATAAAGCGGAGATTTATCCAGGTTGTCGCGGATGATCCTGTGCGTATCGTTATTTGTATAGGTGATATGGCAGGGGACCTGTTCCCGCTTTATTTCCTGCGTAGAGAATGAGAACGGCACCGGCACTTCGTCTCCGTTTTGTACGGTTAGCTTTGAAAAATCTATGGTATTTTTATCCAGGCGGCTGCAGGTGCCGGTCTTAAACCTCAAAAGATTAAACCCGATCCTCCTTAAATCAGCGGTCAGATCATTCGCAGCCGGCTCATTGATGCGGCCTCCGGAATAGTGCTTCAGGCCGACATGGATCAGGCCTTCAAGGAAAGTCCCGGCAGAGATCACCACGCATTTAGCGGTTATTTCTTCTCCTGTTGCGGTGACTACGCCATAAGCCTCGGCCTTTTTCACCAGTAATTTCTTTACTTCCGCCTGTTTAACGGCGAGGTTCTCCTGACGGCTCACCAGCTCGCTCATATAACGGTTATATCTATCCATGTCGATCTGAGCGCGCGAAGAGTGGACCGCAGCGCCTTTTGAGGCATTAAGGATGCGGAATTGTATGGCGCAGGCGTCAGCAGCCTTACCCATGGCTCCGCCCAGGGCATCGATCTCTTTCACTAATTGGCCCTTGCCCACCCCTCCGATCGCCGGATTGCAGCTCATCAGGCCGATAGAAGCGGCATCAAGGGTCAGCATAAGCACCCGGCAACCCATGCGGCTTGCCGCAAAGGCAGCCTCAATAGCGGCATGCCCCGCACCGATTATGATTACGTCGTAGTTTGACATATTAATTTCCAATGGCCGATTTCCAACTGGAAATTGGGTAATTGGCCATTCATTGGGATTTGGTCATTGGTAATTGGGATTAAACTATTATACTATTCTTTGGCGGATTTAACAAGGAGGGGCATGATCTCGACGCCTTTGATCGCGCCGATGGAGCCGTGAGTAGCTGCCTTTTCGGAGAAACTGAGGGAGCCGTCGGACTTAATGTTTCCGCCGGAAATCAACAGCGGCACCGGGTCTGCGGTGTGCGCCTTGACCTTGCAGGCGGTAGAGTGGTCTGCGGTCACCGCGATCACGGTGTTCTGGATATCGAGGCTAGGAAGGAGTGCTCCGAAGAAATACTTATCTATGGCTTCGATGATCTCTTTCTTGAGCATAAAGTTTCCGTCGTGCGCCGGTTCATCCGGGCCCTTGATGTGGATATAAATGCCGTCATAGGTCTTACATGATTCGATGGCAAGCTTGGCCCAGACCGGATAATCCACATCCAGATGCCCTGAACTCTGAGGGACATCGATAATATCTATGCCGGTAAGAAGCGCGATCCCTTTTTCTACGGGCATCTGCACAAAGGAACCGAACTTTAAGCGGTATAGCTCGCTTAACGGAGGGAACTTCGGTAAGTGGTCACCGGCATCGCGCGATAAGATGATATTGCCCGGCATCTTGCCTTCAGCGACCCTTTTCTTATTCACTGCCGCTTCACTAAGCGCCTTGTGAGATTTCTGGGTGAACTCATTCAGCAGCTTTGCCGCCTCCTGCGCCTCCGCAGTCTTCTCATATCCCGGCATGGGCATAGATTCGGCGACAAAGTTCTCGAATGTCTCCTTGGCTACTCCGAAAACCCCTTCCCGGTCATAGGCAGGGTCGGTGTTAGTGATCCACCCGGAGAGCTTTGAACGGATACCCCTGATCACCAGCACTCCGCGGTGGCCGATGGTATTCTTAAACTCAAAAGTGGCGCCCGACAAAGTGACCTTGGAGTTTATCTCTTTGGCCAGGGCAGTCGCCTCATCGGTAGAAAGGTTCCTGCCCACCCGGCGGTCTTTGATGGTCCTTCCGTCCGCGTCAACCGTGGCAAAGTTCACCCGGAAAGCCACATCCCCGTCATCCACGCTTAAGCCCTCGGCAAAAGACTCTAACGGCCCGCGGCCGGTGTAATACTTGTGCGCGTCATAACCCAGGAGGCTGATCACCGCGATATCCGATTCCGGAGCGATCCCCTTGGCCACAGGATAGACCTGGCCGGTCTCACCCTTTTGGGCGAGCCGGTCCATATTCGGGGTCAATGCCGCCTCAAGCGGGGTCTTATCTCCCAGCTCCTTGATCGGCAGGTCGCCGAGACCATCTAAAACTATGTAAAGTATTTTCTTCATTTTACTCTAAAAGCTTTAACTTGTGACGTGGTGACTTTGTGACTTGGTGACGCTACTAGCACTTCGAATAGCCGCAGGCGTAGCACTTTACGCAGCCTTCTTCGTGGCGCAACGCCCCTCCGCAGTCAGGACAGACACCGACGATCTCTCCGCGGTCATCCAGGTCTCTTAAAGCCGACCCCGAAGCACCGCGGTCATCGTCATGGGAATGCTTCATGGCGATAGGCGTGACTTCCGCCGCGCCCACTGCCTGGCTGCTGATCAGCCTTTTCTCTACCACGCGGGCAATAGCGTCGGCGCAGGAGAATATCCTCTGCCCCTTTTCCCAGGAAGGCGAAGGGCAGCGGATATTACGCAGCTGTTCGATGATGGATTTGACTTCAACGCCGGCGCGGAAACACAGGGATACCAGGCGGCCCAATGACTCAAGCTGACTGGCAGCGCATCCGCCGGCCTTACCCATCTGGGTAAAGAGTTCGAAAGGCTTCCCCTCTTCATCCACATTGATGGTGACATAAAGGTTGCCGCAGCCGGTGGAGACCTTGGTAGTGGTACCGATGATCACCTCAGGCCTCGGCCTGGGAGTGACCTCTCTTTTGGCATCCGCAGCCTTCTGCTCCTGCTTGGGAGAACTACTTCCGACATTCAGCACCTGTTCTTCGCGGCTGTTGTCGCGGTAGATGGTAATGCCTTTGCAGCCCAGGTCATAAGAAAGCAGGTAACTCTTCTCCACATCTTCAAGGGTTGCGTCGTGCGGGAAGTTGATGGTCTTGGAGGTGGCGTTGTGCACGTATTTCTGGAAGGCAGCCTGCATGCGCACGTGCCACTCGGGGCTGATATCGTGCGCGGTGACAAATACGCGCTTCACATCCTCGGGGATCTCCTTGATGTGCTGCAGCGATGAGCTCTCGGCGATCTTTTCCATAAGCTGACGGCTGTAGAATCCGCGGCTCCTCGCCACCTCTTCGAACAAAGGATCCACCTCGACCAGTTTGTCATTATCCATGACATTGCGGTAATAAGAGACGGCAAACAGGGGTTCGATCCCCGATGAACAGGGCCCGGCGATGATGCTGATCGTTCCCGTCGGAGCGATGGTGGTGAGGGTGGCGTTACGCACCCTGACTGCGCCCTCTTTCTTGTCGTAGATGCTTCCCTTGAACGCCGGAAAGACGCCCTTTTCCTTACCCAGCTCAAGCGACTTTTTATGCGACTCTTCCAGGATAAAGCACATCACCTTCTCAGCCAGCGCTACCGCCTCTTCGCTGTTGTAAGGGATATTCAGGCGGATGAGGAGGCTTGCCCAGCCCATAACGCCCAGGCCGATCTTGCGGGTAGCCTTGGTTGCTTTTTCTATCTGGGGAAGCGGAAACTTATTTACGTCGATCAGGTTATCCAGGAAGTGCACGGCAAGGCGTGTAACCTCTCTTAACTTATCCCAGTCGATCTCGGTGCGTCCGCCGGCCTTCTTGATCATGCGTTCAAGGTTAACTGAGCCCAGATCGCAGCTCTCATAAGGCAGGAGCGGCTGCTCGCCGCAGGGGTTAGTAGATTCGATCTTGCCCAGTTTCGGGGTGGGGTTATACTGATTGATGCGGTCTATGTAGATGATGCCGGGCTCGCCGTTCTTATGTGCCTGTTTGACGATCAGGCTGAATACTTCTTTGGGATTAAGCCGTTTTGTTCCTGTATGCGTGTGCGGGTCGATCACCTCGTACTCTTCGCTTTTTTTAAGCTTCTCCATGAACTCATCGGTGATAGCGACGGAGATATTGAAATTGGAGATGTGCTTGTCGCTGTCTTTGCAGGTGACGAACTCCATGATATCGGGGTGGTCCACTCTTAAGATCCCCATGTTCGCGCCGCGGCGGGTCCCTCCCTGTTTCACCGCTTCGGTCGCCGCGTCATAAACTTTCATGAATGAGATCGGGCCTGAGGCGATACCTCCGGTAGTCTTGACCACCGCATTCTTGGGGCGAAGGCGCGAAAAAGAAAATCCTGTCCCCCCGCCGGATTTATGTATAAGGCTGGTGACCTTAAGCGTTTCAAAGATCGACTCCATCGAGTCGTCGATGGGAAGGGTAAAACATGCGGAGAGCTGTCCTAAGTCCTTTCCGGCATTCATCAGGCAGGGCGAATTGGGCATAAACTCCAGGCCCGACATGATCCGGTAAAAAGACTCTTCGAGGTCCTTTACCTCTTTTTCGCTTCTGCCGTAGTTCTTGTCTGCTACGGCAATGGCGGAGGCCACCCGGTGGAATAATTCTTCCGGCGTCTCGATCACTTTTCCCTGCTCGTCCTTGCTCAGGTACCTTCTCTCCAATACCTTCAGGGCGTTCTCGGATAATTTTGAAGACATATCACACCTCGATATAGTTAAAAAGAGTTAAAAATACCAAAAAAGTATATCAGCTCCTGATTCTTATGTCAAGCGGAAAATACAATATCTTGTATATTTTAGCATGAAATACACAATAAGTTGTGCTAAGAGCGACGGGAGCGGTTTGAAAGTTTAACCGCCAAGCTGCCGGCAGGATTCCCGGATGATCAATTCGGTGGGCAGGAGCACTTTCTTGGGAGTAATGTTTTTCTTTAAAGTCATAAGACGGTTTAATTCTTTTACGCTCTCCTCCGCCATCTTGATCAACGGCTGCCTTACCGTGGTCAACGCCACCGGCCCGTAAAGGCCGGAAGGGTTATCGTCAAACCCCACGATGGATAGATCCCCAGGGATATCCCTGCCCGCTTCCCTGGTAACGCTCATCACCTCCAGGGCCATGGCATCCGAGGCGACAAATACCGCCGTCGGAGCGTCGGCCAGTTTAAGCATGTTTTCCGCCGCGGCCCTCGCCTGCCCGCGGGAATAATCGGTCTTAAAAACGTAATCCTGCCTCTCCTTTATATTATTCTTCTTAAGGGCCCTCCTGTACCCTTCGTAGCGGCCTGCCGCTGCCTGAGTGGAAAGGTCTCCTGAGATGTGCGCGATTCTTTTGTGCCCCAGGCTGACCAGGTAATTGACTGCATTCTCCGCCCCCCCCGCATTATCGATGGCAATACAGCTGGCATCGATGTCCTCTGCATAATTATTGATCACGACACTGGGCAGCCCCTGCTTCAGCGCTGCCTCAAGCTGATGGCGGTTGCCGATGATATCCGCAAAGATCACTCCTCCTATGCCGCGCAGGTCCAGGCCGGAGCGGGCATCAGTAAGGTGCAGCAGGAGGTCCAGCTTAAAGACGTCGCAGAGTGTGCCTATTCCCCGGATCAGCTCAAGGACATAGAAGGAATAAAAGACCCCTTCATAACGCGGGATGACCAGCGCTACGACATTGCTCTTTCCGGTAGCCAGCCTCTGGGCGAATATAGAAGGCGAAAACTTAAGCTCTTTAATGGCACCTAAGACCTTAAGCCGGTTCTTCTCCTTGACGCTGGGGAACTTGTTGATCACGCGCGAGACCGTAGTAATGGATACTCCGGCGAGGCGGGCAACATCTTCAATAGAGACGGTTTTGGAGGGCGTCTTTTTAATGCGGACCATTTATATAAAACGTTTAGCTCGTAGTAGTAGTAAAAGCTTCTTCTGTGAGCCGAGAGCTAAGAGCGAAAACTATCTGACCGTATCGCCGATTGCCACCGGCGTCATTTCCTTCTTTATATCGCAGGCGGAGATATTCTTGCGCAGCTGTATGACCTCGACCATCGCCACTGCCTGGCCGTCACGGTATATCTGGAACCTGTCTCCCATCTTGGCGCCTGCCTCTTCTCCGAGGTCCACGATCACGAAATTATTGTCTCTGTTTACAGCCAGGACCTTGCCGCTGAGCCTCGAAGTGACGTCAATTACCGGAGGTTCCTGCTGCGGATAGACCACTATCGGAGGAAGCTCTACCGATCCACTCTTTGCCGCGGCCTCAGCCGGGGCCTCGCCCCTGCGGATGGCGTCCAGCTGTTCCTTGAGGCTGCCCACCTGAGAAGCCCTTTCCAGCAGCATGGTTTCGATATCGGTGAGCCTGCGTTCGACGCTGTCTTTCTTGTCCTGAAGATCCTGAAGTTTCTTCTCCAGGGTGATCTTGCGGTTATTCAGGCCCTTTAACTGGCGCAGGAGCAGCGTATTCTCGGTCCTGGCCTGCTTGAGGTCTATCTGGATCTGCATCTTGTCGTTTCTCTCTCTGACCAATTCCTGGGAGATGCTGTCCATCAGCTTCTTATTGTAGTTTAGCTGACGATCCAGGTCTTCTTTTTCGGTCTTCAGGGTGCTCAGGTCCAGCTCCATGGAGGAGCGGTCGCGCTGCAGCTGTTCGTTATTGATCTGCAGCGACTTTAGCTCTTCGCGCACCTTGTCCAGCTGGAACTCAAGGTCTGTCTTTGCCTTTAGGACCGCTGCCCAGTAAGCCTCGTTCGCATCCCTTGAGGGCGTAACCAGGCTTGTCGCCGCCGGCTGCGTTGCTGCCGGCTGTGCCTGTCTTTCTTTCAGCTTTTTTAGCAGCTCATCCCTGGCCTGGTTGACTAACTCGTATTTTCTCTGCAGCTCGTCCCTTTCGCGGCCGATGCCTTCAAGCTGCTGGCGCAAAGTCGAGACCCTGCCCTCTGCCGCGCTGGCCCTGCTCTTGGCGCTATCCAGCTCTCCCTGCATAGCCTCGACCTGTTTCTTGGCGGTATCCAGGTCTTTGGTTAATTTCTGATTGGTACTCAGTGCCCCCATATAAAGCACCAGGAAAAATACCGATACGATGATGAGTCCGATCAAAATGAATTTCGTCTTCTGTTCCATTGGCCCTCCTAAGTAATTTGCCCCAGACCCCGGGCTACCATAACTGAGCGAATAATTTCTGCATCACGATGCTGGCAGCGCCCAGCGCCACAGCATTCTCTCTTAACTGCGAATAGGTGATCTTTAAGTCATCCGTTGCCTCGCGGAAAGCCCATTCCCTGGCCGTCTGATTCACCTTATTCAAGAAATCTTCCCCTGCCTCCTCCAATCCCCCGCCGATGATGACGATCTGGGGGTTAAGCAGGTTTACGAGGGAGGCGATCTTTATCCCTAATCTCTTGGCAGCGCGCGCAAGTGCTGCCTTTGCGGTATCATCCCCGGCACGGTTGGCGATAAACACGCTTCTTAAATCCAGGTTGTCGATATTGCTTGCGGTGAGCTTAAAAAAGTTCTCGGCCTTTACGGGGTCTGCCATAAGCTGCGCCCTCACGTCATCGACCATCCCCAGGTCCAGCTCCCAGCGTTTCAGGAAACAGTTATTGCCCGCCTCGCAATTAAAGAGGTCCTGCTCCTTGAAATTATAGACGGAGGTCTCACCGGCATACCCCTGCGAGCCGCGGTAGACTTCGCCGTTGATCAGGATGCCGCAGCCGACTCCCGAAAACATATAAAGGCAATTCTGATAATCCTGGTCTAACCCCAGCCAGTGCTCGCCGAAACAGGCGGAGGTGGCGTCATTCTCGATCAAAGTGGGAAGGCTGAACTCTTTTTCCATCAGGTCGCGTAAGGGCAGGTCAACCGAAGCGTAAGTGTAGTAGTGGTTCATCTTCTGCGGCCAGTGGATGGTGCCGGTCTCTTTATTGATCAGGCCGGCGATGCCGATGCCGATGCCGCGGATCTTGGGGGTGTATTCTTTGGAACGCCTTAAGATCTCGCGCACGATCTCAAGCAGGCATTCGGAGATCTCTTTTACCGAAGCCTTGGGCCTGACCACCTGAGTCTTGGTGACGATATTACCTTTCAGGTCTACGAGCAGGCCGACCATGTTCATGAGGTTTAGCCCCGCTCCGATCACAAAACCCGCCTGGGGATTCAGGTCCAGGAGCACGGGGCGCCTGCCGCCCTCAGAGACATCCAGCTCTTTTTCAAAGACAAGGTTGCGTTTTATGAACTCGTCGATATAATTGGAGACAGTCACCACATTGATGCCCATCTCTTTGGAGATATCCGGCCGGCTGATGGGGCCGCGCCTGCGCAATATCTCCAGGATATCGATATTACGCTTCTCTTTTTCGCTGAGCAGTTCTTTTTGGAAGTCTATCGCGCGCATAAAAGCCTATATAGAATAACGGCCAGCTGGCTGTAAGTTAGTTTCCTGTAACCCGGACAACTCTTAGCAACAAACTGGCCATTAGTTAATAATTTATTTAATGATTTATGATGATAACTTTCTTTCTTTATACTACGAAACAAAGTATAAGTCAAGTATTTTTAATAATTAATGGAATTTGAAGGCGGGCGGCGCTAGCGGACATCCACTATCGCTATGCCGCGGTCGATTATACCGACGGGAGAGGTGACCACAAGGAATACCACCTTGGTGCCGGGTGTCGGGTATTTTGTCCTGAGGGCGGGCTTATCTCCGGGGGGGGTCTCGCTTGCCAGGTCCCCTGACCATAGATATTGTAGCACTACCTGCATGCAGCCACTCTCTGTTGTATAGGCGCTCGATGAGATTTCGACATCGCTCTCGGGCTTGGCCGGATTCGGGGCTACTGCCGTCTCCACTTTGCTCATATCAAAATTACCGGACTCTTCCTTCAGGGAGGCGTCCAGAAAAGTATCCAGGTTGTATTCCAGGGGCTTTCTTTCATTGATCTCTTTGAGCCGCTCTTTGGCAAGGGCAACGGTATCCGCGAAGCCGTCTTTAGCTTTTTCAACCAAAGCCGTATAATATTTTTTGGCTCCTTCGAAATCGTCCTGCCATTGCAAAAGAAGCCCCAGATGATATAAGGAAGATATGGCCCAGGGATCGGCTTCTTCTTTTTTTGCCAGCTTCTTAAAATAGTCCTCTCCCTCTTTAGCGTTCCTCAATATATAGGTAAAGATGACCCCGGTCTTAAAATCCGCTTCATCCGCATAAGTGGAACCGGGGTAAAATCCGGTCAGCTGCACAAAGTAATCCTTGGCTTTGGCATAGTCTTTGGCTTTCTCTAAATTATTGGCGCGCAAATACATTAATTCCTGGTCAAAAACCTCTTTCCCTCCCAGCTCCTCTACTTTCATAAAGACCTTTTCCGCATAAAGCGGATCGTTCGGTTTATCGGGCTGATAGGAAAATTGCCTGGCCAGCCCGGTTAAAACAGGCAAGGCCTTTTCTTTGGGCCCTGCCTTGATCACCCTTTCAATATAAGCGTCGTAGATAGTCTCTGCCAATCCCAGGTTTCCCTGACTGAAAAAACCCGCAGCCAGCCGTTCTAAATCCGGGGTATCGGAATCCGGGGAGATGACTTTTTGCGCATAAAGCCTGTACAACTCTTTGGATCTCGATTTTTCACCGTATCCGGAAAGGATATCCGCTGCCTCCCTTAAAGGCTCGTAATCCTTGGCGCTCTTTGCGTATTCGCCAAGCGCGCCGGTCAGGGCAATAAGCGATTCTTCGGCAAAAGCATCCTGCTGGTCCTGATGGAACTGCCATAAGGCTAAACGGCTGTAGATCTGCGCGCTGTCAGCCGGCGTAGTGGCATCAATGGCAGCCTGCGCGCAAGACACCAGGTCCTCGCGGTAGGCATTGCCCTCGTTAAAATATTCATCCCAGAGCTGCTGCTCTTCCAGGTACTTAAGCTGCCGGTAGCGGGTGAGCGCAATATAGTAGTTTGCGCAAGGGGCGACAGATTTATTCTTCTCGGTAAGGGTTTTTAAATAAGCGGCGAACTCGTTGTATTTATTTTCTCTTACATATTCATCCATCACCGCTCTAAAGCAGGGGCAGTTGCCCTCAAACTCCTTTAGCTCTTCAATCTGCTTTTTGCAATCGGCAGCTGCCTCCTCTTTGGCAAAAGAGAAACCGCAGGCCAATAAAGTTGAACTTAATACTAAAATGAGAAGATTGGATTTTTTCATCTCTTCCCCTTTTTCTTAGGCAGGGGTTTGGGATTCTTCCAGAACTCCCTGACCACATAATAGGCCTTGCGGGGCATCCTCTTATTCAGGCCGCTCTCCGTCTCTTCGGAAAGTGCAGTGATCCCGAACCACTCCTCGTTCATGTTCTTGTTATTTTCGGCCTTGATATCGAAATAATAACTCCCGTTTGACCAGTTGGAACCGGTGTCATGGACCTTCCAGGCCTCGGGGTCGCTTTCGTTATGCTTCCACCATTCATCCGTCCATTCAAACATCGCCCCGCCCAGGCAATTTCCTTCGCCCTCCGGATTTTTCGCCAGGTTATCGTAGATCTGGCGCCACTGCGATTCCAGGAAGAAGGCCTGCATATTCTGGTCCTCTTTTTTCAGGAACGCATCATATGCATCCGCACCGAACTCAGCAAGCAGTATCGGTTTATCGAAGGTCGCTTTCAGCGATTTAAAAAGATTTCCGAAGGTCTTGCCTCTATAGATGATGCAGGCGACCAGGTCCACGTCGGGCGCGGACTCTTTGGCGTACTCAAGGCCGATCAGCTCACCGTTACCCAGGGCCACCGGATGATTAGGGTCAAGTTTATGGATCTCTTTAGCAATATCATTGACAAAAGAATAATAAATCCGGAAACGCATCGCCTTCTGTTTCTGAGGGTCGGGTTCCTTATCTATCTCATCGCTGGACCAGGGATTCACCTGGCCGAGGCAGGAATAATTATTTTCATTGCCCAGGATCCACAGCAATACTCCCGGCTCATCCTTGAAGGCCTTCACCATATCCAGGACTTCTTTCTTGAATCTCTCCTGAAAAGCCTTATCCCCGTAAAAGGGAGCCGGATACTCCCAGAACCCGAGCCAGTTGCCGAGAATCGTGCGGATGCCGAAATTAGCGTACAGGTCGCGGATCACCTGTCTTACTGCCTCGGGGTTTGGGCCCGGCTGATACACCCGGATCGTATTGATGCCCATCTCCTGCATCAACTTGCCGTCGGTCATCCAGGGTTTATTCGGGTCAGACCACCAGTCGTATTCGTGGTTGGCTCCCACCGGCACCGGGCTGTAACAGACGCCCTTTACGATCATGGGTTTTCCGTCCGCAATCAGCTGGTACTGGCTTTTTTTAAGTTTCTTGATGTAGGCTCTCGGCCGGGCCGCTGCCAGGGCGCTGGTCAGAAGTACGGCAAAAAATAAACTACAGGCCGCAAGCAAAAAGAGCCTGCGACCTGTAGTTTTAGGTTGATGATCTTGTTTATTCGTACTTGATCTCATCCAGGTAAAACACCGCTCCTTCGGGGTTATTGTCGATGTTCAAAACGAAACAGAAACCGCCGACGATATAGGAAAGGTCCTTGCCTTTAAGATCGATGGTATACTGGGTCCATTCCTTGTTCAGGATCACCGGGCCGACGCTTGCGGAATCCGAATCAGAGAACTCTCCCATGATCCCGCCGACCTTGAACTCTTCGATGCGCTCGCCACCCTTAGCGCCGCGCGCCCAAAGGGTGATCTTGGCGGCCTTGGAGAGGTCAAAACCGGCGTCAATAGAACCCCAGTTGTTCGCCGGGTTCTGCCAGTAGATCCCTGCCCAACGCGCGCCCTGCGTGATCTTACCGCTATAGATGATCTTGATGCAGGTATCGCCCAGGTACGGATCCTCTTTGCTTGCGCCGTCATATTTCAGGTCGCCGTAATCGCCCATATAACCGGAGGGGATATAGTGATTGCCTGCGGTCGAGCGGTCGGCATAGACGTAGAACGGCATATTTTCCTTTTTCTTTCCTTCGGGTTTCATGGCCGGGTCTGCCTCAAACTTGATGTTATCGATATAGAATGTCGCGCCCTCAGGATTAAGGTCTGCGGTGGTAGACCAGCCGAAACCGCCGCTCAAGTAAGAGAGGTCTTTGCCGGCCAGGTTCACCGTGTACTGTTTCCAGGAATCGGTCAGCTCTACCGGTCCGATCTCGATGTTTACCGTATCCGGATAAGTGCCCTTGATCCCGCCGACGGTGAACTTCTGGATCACCTCGCCACCCTTAGCGCCGCGCGCCCAGAAGGTGAGCTTGGTCATGCCGGTGAGGTCAAAACCGCCCTTTTTGCTGCCCCAGTTGTTCGCCGGGTTCTGCCAGACCACTCCGGCCCAGCCCTGCCCCTGCGCTTTCTTGGCGCCGTAGACGAACTGGATGCAGGTAGCCCCGGATTGGGGATTTTCCGCAGACTGGTCGTTCATCTTGATGTCACTTGTGTCGCCCATCCAGCCGGAAGGAATAAAGTGGTTGTCCCGCGCATTCTTATCCGTGTAGACCACGAACTCCTTCGGGGCCTGGGCAGCCGGCTCTTGCGCCGATACGCATAAAGGTATCGCCAGCGATAGCGCCGCCATTAATACCAATAACTTTTTCATACACACCTCCAGTTTTAGAATATTTCCCTTATAGATTAGACGTTATTAAATGACTTTTTATTCCCTTAAATTCCCCCTTTCTCATCCTGATGTCAATTCTTAAGCCACAATTTTTTATAGGTAAAATAGGCCTTACGAAGCTGCCTCAGGAACGGGCTTAATTTCCCGTCTCCCTGGCTGCAAAGGCCCAGCCATTCCTCATGCATGGAGCCGTCCGGGAAGGGACCCTTCCATAATCCTTTGGTATCGTGCAAAAACGGCTCGTAAGCCTTCCACCATTCATCAAGCCACTCAAAGACAATGCCGCCGGCGCTGTTTCCGGTACCGCCCCGGAATGCGCAATTATTCCTGATATCCTCCCATGAACCCAGGTGATAATCCGCCTGAAAGTCCTCTGCCTCCTTCTGCGGCTTGCCTTCGTAATGAGCCGGGCAGCCGTATTCGGTGATAAATGCCGGCTTATCCGCCTCTTCTTTGACATCCAGCCAGAACCGGCCAAAGCCGTATTCTCCGCGGTAGGCATTGGCGCCGAAGAGGTCTATATCAGGGCAGTCTTTGCCGAACTTATCCAGATATAAGATATCGCCGTTACAGATCGCTACCGGATGGTCCGGGTCGATCGCCTTGATGGCCCTGGCGGCTTCGTTGGCGAACTTAAAAAACGCATCCGGCTCTTTATCCGCGTTACAGCCGTAGCCGTAGACATTCTCATTGCCCAGGAGCCAGAACAAGATGTAGGGTTCATCCTTGAACTCCTCTACCATCTTAGTCACTGACTCAAGCATCTTTTTCTGCTGAATCTCGCTGGTATAATCCGTGCCGGGGTTCCAGGGCGCCCCCGAACCCAGCGCATACTTGCCTAAAAAGTCGCCCATGATCACCCGGATGCCGAAGTCTTCGTAGGCCTCGCGCAGAAGTTCCTTGTTTACCGGGAAAGGCTGATGATAAACGCGGATGGTATTTACGCCCATCTCCTTCATCAGCCGGAAATCCCCCACTGCCGGCTCAAACTTATCCTGGATATTATTCTTATTCTTATCCACAAAGGCGTCATACGGCCCGTCGATCTTGCCGTTCTGGTTGAAATCGTCCTCCATCCAGTTGGTCATCGTGCCGTTATCCGGCGACTGCCCCACTTTTGTCGGGGCATAGGTGACTCCCTTTATGACGTAGGGCTTATTATTCACCAGCAGTTCCCAGTCGCCGGTCTCATACTGGATGAGGCGCACCTTTCCTTTTCCCACCCTCTTCTTAACGCTCAAAAACCGGGTAGCCGGCCGCATCTTGAACGATTCTTTAAGCCTCTCCCAGAAGCTCACCTTCACGAACCTGCCCGGATTGGTAATGGCGACATCGTCAGCCACGTTATTGTCGTAGCCGTTAACAATGCGCACATCCGCATCCACGAGTTTATAGCCCAGCTCCGGATGACGGCTGAGCAGATAATTGATCTTGCCGATCGCAGCCTGCGCCACATACCAGGGCGTGCGCCAGTAGGTCCAGCCGTAACTGCCGGGAAAGTGCACTACGATTGCGTAATAGCATTTGATCGCTTGCTTTATCAGCCCGGATTTCTCAAGGATCAGGCCGGTGTAAAATAATTTCACCCCCTGCGGCTCTGAGGAGGTCGCCCATTTTAAAAATGCCGCTTCTAGGTCCGGTGAATGCACAAAATCCCAGTGCGAGCCTTCAAGGCGCTTTTCCTTCTGTGCCTTCTTGAATGCCGGGTCCCACCTGACCGCAGAGCTGTTCGGATATATCCCTTCGCCGACTGCGGCGATCAGGCCTTCCTGGTCCCTGACTTCATACCGGTAATCTTTTGTCCCGACATTCTTGAACTCGCCGTATTTTAAGTAGTCTACGACTTCTTCTTTGCCCGGGTCATGCAAGGCTATCTTTGTAGGAAGCTGCGAGACGCCTGCCGCCGGCCTCTCTTCCGGCGCCTCGGTGCCCGGGCAGGGCTCAGGCAACGGCTCGGCGGGATTCAGCTTGATGATGCTCTCCCTGGAAGCGCGGGCAATAGACCAGAACCAGCCGCGCGGGTCCCAGGCCTGCGCAAAACAATATTTCGTCAATACCGCCTTAAAGGCCTTGATCGAATCTTCGTTCTTTGCCTGGTCCCGGTATATCTCACCGAGCAGAAAGTAGGCGGTGGCGACGTTGTTCAATGTCGGTACTGCCTCTATCTCGGGCCTGGTCTTAGGCAGGGCCTTTAAACTTGCTTGCTCTCTATCCGCTTCGCCATGATAACGGTCGATGCACTGCCTGAGAGAAGCTATCGCCGCGTCAATATCCTTCCTGTCCCGCGCATCCCGGGCCCTGGTGATCAGCCTTGCCGAAGCATGGTTCTCTTCTTCCGCATTCAAGCCGCAGGTAATGCAGGCTAAAAACGCAAAAACAAGGATCAAGCTAATCCTGTTGCCTTCTTTCACCTTTACGCCTCTCCTCTTCCACTTGTATTGCTGCTTTTCGCCTTTCCTCTCTTCTCCGTTCCACCTGGTCACGGATTTCATATGCCCTGTCCTCTGAGATATCGAAAGCCATGATAATGAAAATGGCAATTAAAGAGGTTACGATCGGGATGCCGATATCAAAGATCCTCATCCACAACATAGTTCCGGGCGCTTGAGCCAGGCCGATCTCCTGCCGGAAACCGGTTGCGTTGATAAGCAGCCCTGAGATAAACGATGAAAGCGCTACCCCAAGCTTGACCATCCACCAGTATACGGCACTGAACATGCCTTCGCGCCGGGTGCCGGTTTGAAGTTCGTCATAATCGCAGACATCGGCGACCATGGAGCTCATCAGCGTAAAAAGCGATCCTAAGCCGAACGCGATGAAAGGAGCGGCGATAAAGAGCAAATAGGGATTATTGGGATTATACCCTATCCATTTCAAGGCGTAACCGATGATCGAAAGAGGGATAGTGATAAAAAATGCGTTCCTCTTCCCGAGCTTTCTGGATAGCCAGGTAGTCAACCAGATCACGCCCATAGTACAGATAGCGCTGAACGTCCCATAGAAGCCAAGCAAAAGGCCTCCTCTTGCATAGGCCTGATCAAGCACAGGGGCATTCTTAAAGACATAGAAGAAAACGACATAGATGGTAAAGGCTGACGCGCACATGAATCCGCCGAAGATCAACAAGGTGGCCAGGCAGAGCTTGACAAACGGCTTGCATTTAAGGGTGATGAAAGCCCCCTTAAAGAAATCTTTCATGACATTCCGACCGCCCCTGATATCGGGCTTTGGCAAGTTACTGAAGTATTCTTTATTGAAAATTGCCGGCAGGATCCCGCAGCCGACGATAACGGAACCGATGATGATAGCCAGGACCCGGCCGCCTGCAACGACATCCAAAAACCATCTTTGGTAGTGCATAATGGCCCAGCACCAGGGAGCGATGAGCCAGGGCAATTGGCCGACAAAATTACTGGCCGCCTGCAGGCGCGTGCGCTCATGATAGTCAGGGGTCATTTCATAGCCCAAAGCGATCCAGGGGATGGAAAAACAGGTGAATCCTATAAAGTAGAGAGTTTGAAATAATAAGAAGTACCAGAAATAAAACAATTCGCTATGCCCCTTAAATAGCTGAAACATCAGGGCGTAGCAAATCCCCCCGGTTATCGCGCCGAAGAAGATGACCGGCTTGCGGCGCCCCCAGCGGGTACGGATATTGTCTGAAATGTAGCCGGTAATTGGGTCTGATATGGCATCGACTATACGGGGAAGGGCTCCCACCAGGCCCACTAAAGCCGGATTCACGCCTAACCCGAGGTTTAAAACAATGACCATCTGTCCGATGAAAGCAGCCTGGGCAGTATTTGCAAATGCCCCTATGCTATAGATGACTTTTTGAAAAATGGGAATGCGGTCCTGGGGAGCTGTAATATGGTGCTTATCCTTAACGGCTTGCTCCATTAGTTAGGCCTCCTATTCTTAATTAGATAATAACGACGGGTGCTGTATTATAACAAATGTACCTGGTGTAAGCAATAGGAAGCACTTATCCGTATACTGCTCCGGAGGTGACTCCCCTGACAATATACTTCTGCATCAACAGATATATTATTACTATAGGCAGGGCGGCGATGGTCAGGCCTGCCATCAGAAGCGGATAATTAGTCACAAACTCTCCCTGAAAGAGCTTGATCGCCACCTGAAGCGGCATAAACTCCCGGGAATCGAAGATGATCAGGGCAAGGATGTATTCATTCCAGACTGTCAGCGCGTTAAATACCACGACCACCGCCAGGACAGGCTTCGCCAAAGGCAGGGCCACATGCCACCAGATGCCCAGCTTCGAACAGCCGTCGATCCTGGCCGCATCTTCCAGCTCCGTGGGCATCCGGTCAAAAAATGTCTTTAGCAGGAAGATGCTCATGGAGAGCCCCACATTGATCATCGCCAGGATATAGCCCAGCGGCGTGTTCCTCAGATGCAGTTTATTCAGCAGGACATACAGGGCCACGAAACTTCCCGGGATAGGTATCATCATCGCGGCGATAAATAGGATGAATAAAACGTTTTTCCCCGGGAACTTGAGCCGGCTGAAGGCGTAGGCGGCTAATGACGCGACGATAACTATGCCGGTCACCACTGCGGCAGTATAGAATATGCTGTTCAAGAAATACCTGCCGAATCCGCCTTCTCTCCAGGCAAGCAGATAATTATTCAGGTGCGGGTCAGCCGGGATCAGGGAGAAATCCCTGAATACCGTCTCCTGGGTCTTAAGGCTTGCCGAGACCATCCAGGCCAGGGGATAAAGGCAGGTAACGGTGACGCTAAGCAGAAAAAGATGGATCAGGAGGTTTATCGTGCTTTTTTTGGCCTTATAATAAATTGCCGTTTTCATAGCTTTCTGATCTGCCGCTCTTTTGCAAAACGGTACTGGATAAAGGAGATTATGACTAAGATAGCGCCGAAACTGATCCCCTGCGCGCAGGCGTAGCCGAAACGCGATGAGTCGCGCATGACCGCAAGGATCCTTAATACCGGCACCGAGGTGTGGCCGGCGAACTCTCCCCCCACAAGGCCGATGATCAGGACAAAGGCCTGCATTGTGCCCAGGACCGTAAGTATCGCTACCAGTATGATCACCGGCATCATCAGGGGAAGAGTAACGCTCTTAAAAGACTTCCAGGCATTGGCGCCGTCAATGCGCGCTGCCTCGTAAAGCTCTCTGGGGATAGCCTGCAGCCCGGCTAAAAAGATCAGGAAACCCCAGCCAAAACCCTTCCAGCTGTGCACAAGGGCGACTGTGGTCAGGGCGTACCTGGGGTCGTTGAGCCAGCTGTGGGTAAAGTGAGGCAGGCCCATCTGTATAAGCAGGCGGTTGATCATGTTGGCGCCGTCAACGTCGTTGATGATAAAACGCCACACCAGGCCGACGACTATTTCCGATAATACCGGAGGGATGAAAAAGACCACGCGGTAGAAGTTCTTCATGCGTATTTCGCGGTCGCACGCCCAGGCCAGAAGAAAAGCGAGGCAGTTCTGAAAGGTGAGGGCGATGAGCGTGATCCAGCCGGCATTGCGCATCGCCTGCCACCAGCCGGGATCATGAAAGAGTATCTCCTTGAAATTGCTCAATCCCACAAATACCGCATCTTTAAGAGGCACTATTCCGTCCCAGTCGTAAAAACCGAGCCTGAATACGAATATGAAGGGAATAATATAGAATACGCTGAATATTAAAACTGCGGGCGTGACAAACAAATAATTTTCGAGAGTAGATTTAATCTTCATGTTACCTTTGGTTGCTTATGGTAACTTTCTCTTAGCTAATTCCCGTTCCTTGATTTTCTGAACCTCTCGAGCTACCTGTTCCGGAGTCTTCTCGCCGATGATGATCGCCTGGATCCCTTTATCCCGGGCATCGATGACCGTGGAGAACTCAGAGACCTCCCAGGCATTCGGATGCGTGGCATTTTCCATGCCTTTGAAAAACTGGGCCAGCTGCCCGGGGATCTGTCCTAAGCAATCCTTATTGGCAGGCAGGTTATTCGTAGCTTCGGCAAGATACGCCTGCTGGTCGCGGTCAGTCAGCCACTCTAAAAACTTAACCGCCTCCATCTTGTTCTTGGCGGCGGCATTCACCATGAAGGACGAGCCGGCACCCCCCCAGATCGCCATCGGGTATTTATCCGAGGCCTTCGGCGGAAGCATGACCTCGTAATTTAATCCGGGATTCATTCCGCGGTAGACATTCACGCACCAGGAGCCGTTAAAGGCAAAGACCGCTTTGCCGTTGGCAAAGAGCTGCTCTGCGGTCTTGTTGATCATGGTCACCAGGCCCCTGGCAAGGATTCCCGAATCCTGCAGCTCCTTAAACAGGGCAAAGACCCGGATCCAGTCAGGGTCGGTGTAAGGGACTTCACCCTTAAAAGTCGCGATGACCTTATCCTTGCCCATGATGTTAAAGGCGTAATTAGTAAAGAAGCAATCTACCATCCAGGTCTCGCCCCATCCGGAGACCAGGCCCTGCATATTCATTGCAGCGATCTTCTTACCTATATCCAGTAATCCGGTGAAAGTATGCGGCGGCCTTTGGGGATCAAGGCCTAATTGTTTGAATAAATCCTTATTATAGATTATCTGAATGGTGGTGATGTCTATGGGGACCCCGTATATGCCGGGGGCGACTCCGTAGCTGTTGCCCAAAGTAAACTCATTGACCGCCAGGGCTTTGGGAAAGAAAGCGCTCCTCCAGGAAGCATTATCTGCTTCCATGTAAGGAGTCAGGTCAAGGACATAACCTGCCTTGACAAAAGAGGCAAAATCCCGCTTTTCGCCGAGGATCCCGAAGATGTCGGGGAGATTCGCGCCTTGTGCCGCAGCGCGCACCTTTTGTGAATATATATCGGAGGGAGCGTAAAGTTCAAAATTTACTTTTATGCTCGGGTCTATTGCTTCATATCTCCTGGCGAGCTCCTGGAATACCGGATCCCTGTCAGTCATCCAGTGCCAGACAGTGATAGTAACCTTACCCGGCTCTTTTTTCGGGCTGCACCCCGAAGCAAAAAGCGCGGTAAATAAGCTTAAAAAGATGATCGTGCAAGTGCGGTTCAAGAGTATGAACCTTCCTTTTTGATGGAAAAAACGCCTTAACCCCCTTAAGAAACAATACTAAAATCTAACATAAGTTCAAAGGGCGGTCAAGGTATTTAATGAGGCCACAACTTACGGAATGAGCGCCTGCAAGCCGGCAGCCAAGAAGCGAATGAACGTAAGTTGTGTGGCCGAATTAATCCCGCGAGTACACCAAAATTACGGAACGGAATTTTGGTGTGATTACGAGCGGGAATACTATGTAATAGGCAATAACTCATCTTAGCCTGCCCTTAACACGCGCGAAAGCCCCATAAAATCCGCTTTTTCCAGGTTTACGCCGATGCGGTACTTTCCCGGCTCTACCTGCCTGGACCAGACGACTTCGCCCCGGGTGTAGAGCGCATCCGCCTTGTCCGGGATCTCCAGCCACATCTCAAGAGATGTGCCGCGGCCAAGCTCTTCCTTTGCCGTGAAGCCTATCCCCTTGGCGCTGATGTCATTGGCAAACCCCCTGCCTTCGCGGTGCTCCTTTGAATCAATGAACCTGACCGGGAACTTCGCCACGAATCTGGAAAAGACTCTTCTGTCTTCCATTGGTATACCTCCTTTCTCCTCTTTTCCCAAAGTTATCCCCTGCCACCACTGTTTGTTCAGCTCCTGCGGAAAATCCTGGCGCATAAACTTATACAGCCTCTCCTTGTCCGGGTCTGCTATGCGCGTAAAATAGAGGCCGTAGATGTTATGTCCGTCCACCGCCTTTTCCCAGGCTACCCAGCACTCCACATGCAGGGTGAAATCATCGGTCAAAGCAAGGGCTAAGTTGAAGAACTTATCCGCCGGCAATTTGGTGGAGAGCGCGATCTGCATCCCCTTGAAGTTCAGGTCCTGCAGCTTGCAGGGGATAAAACTCTCAGCACCCTTAAGCCTTAGCTTGGTCTGCCTTCCCAGCTGCCACCGAAAAGCATTTCTGCGTTCAGGCGTCATCTGCTCCTCCTCTCTCTTCTGCTCCGTTAAAATTACCTCAGTGTTTTAATATATTCTTCAAGTCCGATCGTCACCTGCGCGACCGAATCGTTTTCTCCGGGAACCATCGTTATCCCGGGTTTACCCGCTAACGCACCGGCGAATGCCTGGCTGTCTTTGGGGCTAAGGATGCTATTTACTCCGCTTCCTCCGATGATGTATCTTTTATAATGGTTTGCGTGTAAATGCTCGATCAGGCGGTTACGCAGTCTTGTGCCTATCCCGTCGCGCCGCCTGCTTGCCGCTACATAGATACCGTCACCGTGGATTTCCTCGTCGGAGACTCTGACAAACGAAACTAACGCGACTGCGCGGCCGTTTTCATAGGCAATCAGCGCATCGTGCCCGGGCCTCTGCCAGTATTCATCATCCCAACCCTGCCAGAACCCGCGCTCCTTCTGCGCCTCTAAGACCAAAAGCGCCACACCTGAATCGTAAAGTCTATCCCGATCAAGCTCTGACGCAAACTCAAATACTGAATTCGCCGCGATTACCATTCCCCGGTTAGTCGGATACCGGTGCGGAAAGGCATCCTCAACGCGCAATCTTGCCTTGCCGGCCAAAATATTTGCCCGCTGGTGGGCAGTGTCCGAATCTACGATCAGATGCGCCTTAAAAGCAAGGAACTCGCCTGCTTCATGGTAAAGGGGTGCGCCCTCTTCAAGGAGCTCATCTTCGGCTTCGATGATAAGCGTCCGGTCATTCAACCTGACGAGCCTGCCGCCGTTATATTCTGCGAGGCTCCCTTTTTCGACGACATGCAGGGAAACACGGTAAGTTATGCCTTGGTAATCAATAACCAGGGTCTTCTGTTTAGCCGGCCCCAAGGTAACATGCCTGCCGATAAACTTATTATTGCAGCTTGCCGCCACGATTACTACGATCTTGTCTTTTGCAATGATCAGGGAGTTGTCGCCGAAATAAGAATACGTGCATTCGCTTGAACTGACATATTTATCTGAATAAGGGTTGAGCATGACCATGCCGGCTTCGGGCACGACGCTATCCACGATCATGGTCCTGGTCCTGCCCCTTATGAATCGGCCTGTCTCGGCATTCCTTATGGACCTGGTAAAGAGTACGATCTGGCCCTTCTTGAGCTGGTCAATCGTCTTTACGGTGAACTTACGTTTGTTTAATGCCATAGTCGCTTCTACGTCCATAATAAAGTTTGTCCCGAACCTTGCCGTATAATCCTCGTCGAGCCTGACAAAGACTGCCCTACCTGTTGCCTCAATTACCCTGAGCAGCTTGATTACATTTTCAAAGATATTTGCCGTCACTGAATCCGGATCTGATTCGGCGGCTAACAGTGAAGCGACAGTTCTGTCCGTGGACGATAGCATAGCCGCAAGATTCCCTATGCCCATTAATGTATTCGCTATATCTACCTTAATAAAACTCTTTCTCTTCTTGGAAGCGGTGCCTCTAAGTTCCTGAATTATTATGGCGGGTTCTATCTGGATCGAATATCCGATAGTCCCGAGGGCGGAATTTTTATCGCCGCATAAATATTTTTTGATATCGGCCTGCAGCCCCCTGCACAGGGCTTCAAGTTTCCCCCCCTCAGAAATCCTTATCGTCTGAAAAATCTCTTTTCTTCCTTGCGCCAGCACATCTATTACCCGAAGCAGGACCTTTCTCTCTTCCTCGCCCAGAGAAACTGTCTTCCTTTCTCCGGCTTTCAGGCTAAAACATGCCTGCGCAAAGGCTTCATTATCTTTATCTTTGCTCTGGGGGTAGGCGATGACGCGGGCTTCATGAATTATAGTCAGGAGGAGTTCATTGCGGGAGGCGGTTGAATCAAGGTAGAGGATATTGTTGCGGAAGGTGCCGTAGATATAGGTAAAGCTCCCGGCGCGGATCTCGATAGAATGGCGCAGCCTCTCTATAGCAGCAGCTACCCGGGGGTCATTATCTCTACTAAGCCCTATTGCTTCTTCAAGAATTATATCCCACATGGTTGCCTCTACCGGAAGCCGCTTACTCGCCTTATTCAGGTCTTCTCTGATCTGCTCTTCAGTCGGATTCATGCCCGGCTTTGCGCGGTGAGGATCGGCACTCTTTGACCACCCGTGGATACATTCCCATATTCCCGGGATGGGCCTTTTGGCGTTCAAAAAGGCGTAAGCGACCATGTCTTCAGGGACCGAGCGCATTGCGATCAGGATAAGCATCGTAGTAGGCATAATAACTTCTGCCGCACAAAGCCCATATAGGATGAGATTAGTAAAGAAGTAATAAATCGCCATGTAGATAAATAGTCTGTTCAGTTTCTTAAGCTGCTCTTTTATATTATAGAGGTTGCGGATGCCGCCATCTTTTCTGCTGGTCAGGTAAGGCAGGAACATATACTCAAATGCAACCAGGTAGGAAGAACAGATAAGCAGCAGGCTTTTTAAGACAATATTCCCGGTGCAAAGATTTATTAGATAGAGCAGCCCGGCGTATTGCGCCCAGCTGAATACGCCGTAGATAAACATGAGCAGTGTCTGCTTAAAAGAATAGCCTGGACGGTCGGATACGTACTGGCTGATAAAATCTATCAACATTCCTATAACGGAGCTTGCAAGAACCGCCACCGCCCAACCGGCGAAGGACGCAAGAAACATGGAGCTTTGATCGGAAAATATGCTAAAGGCCAGAGAAACAACTATGCCGAATACGGCAAGCGGGACCATCCGGACGATACGCTTCTTTAAGGAGGATGACTTGGGAAAAAGTTTAAAATCCCTATCCGGACGAGAAACGCTCTCTTTATCGGGAGTCCTGCCGGTCAAAGTAAAAATTTGCCTGGAGATATGCTTCTGGCTGTCTAAACGTTCAACCGCAACCTCCCCGCTTCCCGGATCGAAATAAAGAGTCCTTGAATAATTGTTCCCTAAATCTTCTGCTACACAGGGTATATTATATTTCTGCAATGTTGTCTTTGCGGCCTGGATATTCATGCCCCCAACGCAGGTTGCACCGGTAGTTGCGCCGGAAATCCCGGCGACTAAGTTACCGACCTCGCAACCCTTTTCCCGCATTTCCTTAACCATAGCCGGAATCGCGCAATCCACAAACTTCAGGAAATCCTCTTTATCTTCATCGCAATCACATAATTCAATGCTCGGCAACATAGCATGGGCCAAGCCGCCCGTCTTTTTGACGGGGTCATACAGGGCAATCCCCAGGTACGGACCCAACGCATAGGTGACAAGGATATCCGGGGAGGACGCAACTTTCATCTTTCCCATATATACTGTTATATTGTTTAGCCCGTCATTAGAACTGTGCGAAGCCGCCGCTTTTCCTGTATCGGCCGTAGCCACGGCCAAGATGCCTGCGTTAGGCTTACCTGCGGTTGCCGCATCAAATACCGCCAAGTTAATTTGGGCGTGTCTATCACCGGCGCTTATGATCCCCTCTTCCCTGATTAACCTGACAAGACGCTGAAGATTTGCCGAATCCCTGATCTGCGCTCTGATGTAATCACATTTATCTTTATATGCCTTCTCGCATCTTGACCAGCTTCTACGTAAATATTCTCTGTCCTCGCCGGTCATCGGCCTTAAAGAACCGCAAACCACATCTATAACTCCATCCTTATGCCAGTTCAGCCACTCCTCGAAACTAATGCGCTCGCCGTTTTCTTTAGTCTTCTCCATTTCCTCTTCAAGCGATCTCCGCTCAATAAAATCCCGTAACGCCTTCCTTCTCGCTTGCCGCTCAAGATCCGGAAGGCATTTTTCTTTATAAGCCTCCCAGAGTTTGCGGAACTCAGGATACACCGACGAGCGCAGGGCAAGGGGCATCGTTTTTTCAGAACTAATACACGGTCTTATGCTACGAGTAGCCATAGCCGAAAGATGTTTATTTGAAAACATCCCGAAGCAAAGGGGCAAAGATACTCTTATATCAAAGTTTCCTTTAAGGCAGAACAAGGCTCCGCCGACACACCCTAATCCCGGCCCTATAGCCTCCACAATCCTCCCGTCGTCAAGGAACCTTGTTTTTTCTCCACCGAAGGGAGAGATCGTTTTTACTCCCAATTCACGCAGCATGCTGGTCACTGGCCCCCAGGAATAACCTTCCTTCAGACAGGGAAATGGTTCGCCGATAGCTGATGGGATATCAATGAGCACTGCCTCTGTTTCTGTCTCCCTCAATCTTTCATAATTCCCTCCCAAAATGAATATAACTCCACAAGCATCCCTTAAATACCTCTTGATATCCTCAAAGTAAATACCCGCGGCTTCAAGGTCATTCTTAAAAATAGAGTCCCTGTCATCTTCCTGAAAGACTTTTCCCGGATGGACAAAGAACGCGGCCGTGCCTTTATCCCTGGCAATCATTCCGGAAAGTATCTCTTTATACTTATGGATATCCTGCCAGGCAATCACCCGCGCAAAGGAAAAATAATACATACCCGAGCCATCGTCACGCGGATTGTCACATTTAAAACCGAACCGCAAAGCCAGTTTCGCAGTGGCAGTGTGGTCGACGCCTTTTTCAAAATAGGTCACTCCTCTCCTTTGCATATCCTGCATCATCAAAGCCCATAATGCCGAACCTATCTTGCGGCGTTGAAAATCTCTTTTCACCGCGATCTCGCGGATAATCGCCTTGTTGCCTGTCTGTTCAGCCCAGATATATCCGAGTACAACTTTATCTTCGGCATAAACCAATATCTGGCTTCCGTATGCCTTGCCCCGCTCAATGATGCCCCTGTACGCTTGCGGCATGCCTTCGGAATATTCATTGCTCTCCTCTAACAGACACATGGCTAACCTTGTTATGCCCTCTTCATCGCCTGGCTGCGCAGGCCGGATATTCTGCAATACCTGCGCGGGCAATTCGTATTCTTCTCCATAAAGCCTGATTTTTTCCTGTCCGTCGGGCGGATGCACGCGGGGCTTTGCGCGGTGGGGATCGGCAGGAACGGCCTCTCTGCTTAATAAGATCGCTGCTCCCGTAAGTTTACCGTATTCTACCTTCGGCTCAAGGCCGGCCAGCGTTACTTCTCCCTGAACTGGATTGACCCGGATCATCTGTTTGCGCCTTTTTATCCAGTAATCAAGAGGGCCGCCCGGGCGGAAATCGTTCCAGTCCAGGCAAAGAATATCGCAATTGGCTGCCTGGCTACCCTCTGCAGGGCGTTCTTCAAACCTGGCTAAAGCGAACAAGACCCTGTCGCAAGCTAAAATCATATACCTGCCGTTTTTTGTCCGCTCAGAACCGCCGGCAAAGACTCCATCGAGCTTTGCCTTGTCAGAGGCTTCCGGATCAAGATAGCATTCGGCGATAAGCGGGCGGTGCGGGGCATATTCCGATATGTCTTTAACCGGGACAATGATCCTCTCGTCGCAGGAAGGCGGACGCATATCGCGGTATTTTCCGGGGTCCTCAAGAACTCCTCCGTCAGGCAGGATGCTAAGGGAAAGGTCGAATTTCCGGCCGAAAAACTCTTCAAATACCCGATAAACCACCGGCTCGGCTCTCTGCCAGAACTCTACGCTCGTATCCAATACGAGGTCATAGTAGAACTTGAGAGAATCCGGGTATTCCTGTTTTGTTTCTTGCAGGCGCAAGCGGACTTCTCTTGTTTTGCAGCCGTCGATTTCGCAAAATATCCACTGCCGGGTCTGAGGGTCAGCCGCAACATGGATACGGATATCAAAATCTTCCGGCCTGATATCTGTCTCCTGGCAGATCTTAAAAAGCTCAAAACCTTCCGCCAGAACTACCCTTACGTCACGGGCCTGCCTTAGGCTATTAATATCATAGCCCATCCTCCTCCAGTCCCAACCCTCTTTTTGAACTAACTCGCAATCAAGAAACATCCCTTCTTCGTAATAATTATCAGCATTGATCACCTTGCGGCTGAGATCTTTATGTAATTCGCGGTTCAGGGCTTCAGTAATGGTGGTCTTGAAGACATGCTTATCGCCGTCGATCCCTACAAGAATTACGCCTTTTTTACGGCTGGCTGCCTCCTCAATGTGCCGGGATATCATTTCTATGGCGCCATCGTTGAGCCTAAGGAAGCGCGTCTGGCCGATCTTAAATCTAAAGAAGGAAGTATTTTCACCGAATACGCAGATTCGGGCAAACGCTTCGTTCTCTTCGTCTCTGCTCTTGGGATAAGCGATGACGCGGGCTTCATGGATGAGGGTAAGCAAGAGTTCTCCATAAGAAGAGGTTGAATCAAGGTAGAGGATATTATTGCGGAAGGTGCCGTAGATATAGGTAAAAGGCCCGGCGCGCACAGTGATAGTGTCGCGGATCCTGACTAAAGCATCTGTTACGCGCACATCCTTATCTCCTACAAGTTTTATCGCCAGATCGCAGGTCTGCCTGAATATCTGATTTTTAGCTATCGTAGCGCTTGCCCTGCCGATATCTTCCTGTACCTGCGCTTCAGTCGGATGCTTGCCGGGCTTTGCGCTGTGCGGGTCTGAGCCGGCTTCTGTCAACAGCCTGAATAACGTTAACATAATGTCCGCTCTGGCATGATCATTCACGAAGGTAGTCCTGATAGGCGTGCCCCGACAACAAAGCTTTATCTTAAACCAGAGCCTTAACTCTTCAAAAAATCTCTTCGCGCCGGTAAGATAAATAACCACCGGAACCCCCATGTTTAATTCTTTCATAATATTTACGACTTCCAGGGCCGAATTATCTTCCCTGTAGCGCGCATAGTACTTGGGGCCGTACTTGCCGCGCATAAATATACGCAAGTTAGTGACTACCGCAATCAACCCCTCTTTATGGGCTTCTAGAATCGGCCTCAGCGAAGCGATATTATTTACGGCCAAAACACTATTTTCGCCAAAAGTCTTTTCAAATATCTCTTTTAAATCATCCTGCCTTCTCGTATAATTCTCTATTAACAGGACTTTTTTCTTCTTGGGCGCTGCCCCGGAATCAACTGCCGCAGCGGCTCCAGCCATGGCGAAGATGCCCCCTGATTCATGCGCAATCCTGTTAATGGCAAAATGAAGATCGCAAGCAGCTTTTAAATTTAACCTGCGGGCTTCTTCAAGCGAGTCCCAGACCTGCTTCAGATATGCAATATGTTCGGCGGTTAATGCAATTAAGGAACCGGTAGAGGAATCAATTACTCCGCTTCCGTGCCAGCCAATCCAGGCTTCAAAGGTAACCGGCTCCGCGGCAAAGTTTATCTCGCATTCCTCTCTATAAGATTCTTCCTGAATAAAACTAAGCAGGCTAGCCCCGCGCCTTGATCTTTCTTCTTCGTAGATAGCTTCGCTGGTATGCCACGCTGTCCAGAGCCGGTGGAACTCCGGATACACCGACGAGCGCAGGGCAAAGGACGAAGTCTTCCTTGACCGGCTTAAAAGCATTTTTCCGACTTTGAGGCGTAAAAATATTTTTCCGCAAAGACTCTGGTTGAACTGTAAAGTCCTCTGAACGTCAATATAAGAGGCAGGTATGTGCCCGAGCCTTCCTTTTCTAAAAAGGAAATCAAGTTCTTTCCAGAGCGGCAAAGGATCAAGAATAAATGCGACTTCCTTGCGGCGCAACCGGCTCAGATCAGTCCTGCACCCGTGTAAGATATTTTTCCTTTTTATATGCCGCAGAAGCTCTTCGGGCAGGACTTTTGCTCTTGCCGCTATGCTTAGATGGCGAAACTCCGGCCCTATTCCATGCGCGATCCATTCCTCTGGCACGCGGAAAAATACCGTAAAGACTTCGGGACGGCAACCCTGCCGTATTTCAGCGGCCCATTGGTTATAAGAAACAGCTGTATTAGATGCCTCATCCTCTTCACACAGGTATCCTCCCGGAGATTCTAGATTTGCGTAAAAACCGTATTTCAGGATCAATTCAACATTATCCGCCGGCGCAGAATGAGAGATTAAAACGCTCTTTTCGGAATGACGCGGCCTGCGGGCGGTTATGTATTGCGCAAACTCTTCATTTTCTTCGTCGGTCCTTTGAGGATGCGCTAAGTGGCTGGCTTCATGCAGCCGGGTGAGGAGTAGTTCAGTATAGTTTTCTTTATTCAGGAGAGTGCGGTCAATATGGCAAGCATTGTTGCGGATGACGCTATAAAGATTAGGCATGCTTTCAGGCGGGACGCGGGTAGGCATCGCGCTCATCTGAGCGATTGCCTCGATTATTCCAGAGTAACCCATCGCCAAAAGCATCGCATCCTGGTCAACTTCGCGAAGATGCTCCGACTCTTCTACGCTGATCAGCTGATTAGCGCTTATCTCCTGCTGTATAGCCTCTTCTCTTTGTGCAGGATCTTGGGGCAGATGATTGCCAGGCTTTGCGCGGTGGGGATCGGTTTGCTCTTGGTTTCCGATGTAAATTACCCAATCAGCAAATTGAGCGTGCAAAGGCCGCGCTACCCATATTTTATTCCCAATACCAAGCTTCTTTGCGCCTTCAATTATTCTGCTCATCAAAAACGATCCGCGGTAAGCGCCGCTTGCCTCCTTCTCTGCTTCAGGGATGATTGTAATTGACCAGACAGGATGGAATACTAGCGGGTCGATTAAATCCACTGATAAAGCCGGTTCACCTAATTTCTGCACTACTTCATCCTTAACTCGATCATTATGAACATTGCCGAGCCATACAGCTATTTTTGCATCCGGATATCTACGACGTAAACCCCTGACCACGTTAACTAGTATTTCTCTTTGCCTATTAACCGCTCCCGCTCTTTTTTCTGAAGAAACCTGTGTAAAACTAACCGCTTCTTTTAGAGGAACGGCTGCGCCGTAAACCATAATACCATTTGTCCTTGCCTCAAGGAGTATCCCCTTAAAAGTCCCTTTCGGTAATTTGCCGGCTTCCTCCATATAATCAAGATACGCCTGCAATGCAGGGTGGATCTCTCCCGTAACATTGAATTTATCGATTAAGGGCTGGGCTTCCGAAGGCATATATTCCATCACTAGGATATCCACGCCGCTTGATTTTAATCCTGGGATGACCAAGGTGCGGAATATATCCTTGATAGCTATTGAAAAGTGCATATCACCGAATAAGAATAATTTCTTATCGCTTTTTGCCAATACTTTTTTTACCCAATCATCCGGATTCAGGCGCGTCTCTTCTATACGACGGGAATATTCCTCAATATCTTTTTGTTGCGGCGGAAGCTTGATCTCATCGGAAGAAACCGTTCTGGTAACGGCATTATCGGCTAAAATAGACTCGTTGTTATGCTTAAATACCAGCCTACAAATAAGGCCAACGGTTACAAATAGCGCGATGCCGAGAATAACCAGCGACGATATTCTGTCTAGTTTCTTAATCCGGAGGCTTAAATCTTCCTTAGCGGCATTCCTGGCTCTGCTTAAATTATGTCCTATGCCGCTCCTTTCTTCGCAACACTTCTTATACTTAAGCCCGCTTCCGCAGGGGCAGGGGTGATTGCGGCCGACTTTCTCTACGGCACACATCCCCAGTGCAAGAGGTAGTGTGGCCAAGGGGTCGGCGGTTGCCGGATGCGCTAGATGAGTTAGGAGTTGGGAGTTAGGAGTTAGGAGTAAAGGAGCAATGAAGAATGCTGCCAGCGCGGCCAACGCCACCAGACCGAGAAATACGATCAAGCCCTGCCCGGATTTTTTTTCATTTTTAGGTCCGGGCTTCGGAGCATTTTTTGCCTTAGCCGCGCGCGCAGGAAGCGAACGGACGTAAGAACGATAGTTTGGGACCTCTTCTTCAATAATAGAGAGTAGTCTTTGAAGCCTTACAGGATGTCCTAATTTTCTAAACGCCTTATTGATTATTTGCAACACCCTTTCCGGACACAGACGCAAATTCTTAGCTATCTGCGCTATCGAAAGCGGCTTGCCGCCTTC
>VGKG01000013.1 GCA_016867115.1 Candidatus Omnitrophota bacterium
CGCCGGCGCGGCAGGCCTCTGCGAGCTTTTTTAAGACCCGGCCGCAGATCGCGCCCGAGAGCTCAAGCGCCCTTAAATCGTTTTCAGACTTTAAGGGAATCATTACGCGCCTTAGCAGATTCGATGATCTGGTTCAGGACTATTCCGGGGTCAAGGTCTGCGTTAAAACGCGCTAATCTACGCTGGTCCTGGTAATATTTTATCAAAGAAGCGGCTTCTTTCTGGTAGACCTGAAGCCGCACCATTACGGTTTCTTCGTTATCGTCGCTGCGCTGATAAAGGTTTGCCCCGCAGTTGTCGCAAATCCCTTCGGCCTTCGGGGGCATATTCTTTACGTGAAAATTGGCGCCGCATCCGGAACAGACCCTGCGGCCGGATAAGCGCTGGATGATCACTGCCTCGCTTGAATCAAGATAGGCGACAAGATCCAGGGCCATCTTGACGCCGTTTAAGAGGTCATCCAGTGTCTGGGCCTGCGCTAAATTCCTCGGATAACCGTCGAGGATAAAACCCTTTTTAGTATCCGGCTGCCTGAAACGCATAGCCAGCATTTTAGCCACCAGCTCATCCGGGACCAGCAGGCCTTTCTCCATATAACCTTTTGCTTCTTTGCCCAGATCCGTATTATTTTTTACGTTTTCCCGCAGCAGGTCTCCGGTAGAGATGTGGGGTAATTTTAGCCTTTCCGCAAGCCTTATAGCCTGGGTGCCCTTGCCCGCACCGGGCGGGCCTAAAAGAACCATACGCATTAACGCCTTCCTCTTATACGTCCGCTTTTAATAAAACCTTCGTAGTGATGGGTCAGCAGGTGCGACTCGATCTGTTTCAGGGTATCCAGCATCACGCCGACCGTGATCAGTATTCCCGTGCCGCCGAAGAACGAAGCCACAAGGTAGGGCACTTTGAGCCAGGCCATGAGAAAGTCCGGAAAGATGGCGATTACCGCGATGAATGCTGCTCCGGCAAGGGTGATGCGGGTCATCACGAAATCCAGGAACTCCGCGGTCGGTGCGCCGGGCCTGATCCCGGGGATAAATCCCCCGACCTTTTTCATATTCTCGGAGATCTCAGCCGGATTAAAGACTATCGCGGTGTAAAAGTAGCAAAAGAAGATGATCAGCAGCGCATAGATCAGGGTATAAAGCATATGCCCGCGCATCAACCCCTGGGCAAGGTTCTGGAAAGCCGGATTGGGGATAAAAGAGGCGATGGTGGCGGGGAACAGAATGATCGACTGCGCAAAGATGATGGAGATGACCCCGGCCATATCTACCTTAAGCGGTATGTAAGAAGACTGGGCCATGGTCATCTTTCTTCCGATGACGCGGCGCGGATACTGCACGGGGATCTTTCTTTGCCCTTGGGTGATCATGATCACGGCAAAGACGACCCCTACCAGTAAAGCCGCCATGATTATAAGGGTAAAAGGCTGTATCTGCCTGCGGCTGGGAGACCCCGGCGAAAGTAGGATCCAGAGCTGGTTCATTGCCGGCCAGATCCTTGAGATGATGCCTGCGGTGATGACCAGAGAGATGCCGTTACCGATGCCCCTCTCCTGTATCTGCTCGCCCAGCCACATGATGAATATAGTGCCGGTACTCAGGGTAAGCACAGTGATGAGCCTGAATCCCCATCCGGGACTTAAGACGATCCTTAAGCCCTCAAAACGCGTCGGGTCTTCAAGCCAAAGCGCGATGAAGAAGGCCTGAATGATAGAGAGGACTACTGTGCCGTAGCGCGTGTATTGGTTGATCTTCTCGTGCCCGGCCTTCCCCTCTTTGGAGAGCTTTTCAAGCGCGGGGATCACTGCGGTCAGGAGCTGCAGTATGATCGATGCGCTGATATAAGGCATGATCCCGAGAGCAAAAATCGTCAGCTTCTCAAGGGCGCCTCCGGAAAACATGTTGATTATGCCAAAGAGCGTACCGGTCTGGGTCTGGGCGATACGGCTGAAGAACTCAGCGAGTGCCGCTCCGTCAATGCCGGGCGTAGGAATAAAGCAGCCGATGCGGTATACTACTACCAGCGCGGCGGTGATCAGAAGCCTTTTTTTAAGGTCCGGGATCCTGAAAGTGTTGACTAAAGGACTGAAATCAACGAGTGGCATTTAGGGTCTCAGCCTTACCGCCGGCCTTCTGGATCTTTTCCATGGCTGTACGGGAAAACGCGTGCGCCTGGACATTCAGGGCATGCGTCAATTCTCCGTCACCCAGGACCTTGACCAGCCCGGTCTTATCTTTGATCAGGCCCTTTTCTTTAAGCACATCCAGGGTAACAGAAGCTTCTTTTATCCGTCCCAGGTCCCCGATATTCACTACCTGGTACTCTTTTTTAAACTTACTCGTAAAACCGCGTTTTGGCATCCTGCGGATCAGGGGCGATTGGCCGCCTTCAAAACCCGCATAAAAGTCCGGTCCCGAACGCGAAGTCTGCCCTTTGCTTCCGCGGGTGGAGGTCTTGCCGTGGCCCGAACCCGGGCCTCTTCCGAGCAGTTTCCTGCGTTTATGCGCTCCGGCAGGAATTTTGAGCTCGTGCAAGCCCGCAACCTGCTGCACAGGAGCCTCTTTTTTCGCCTTCGGTTTAGGCTTCAGCCCGGCCTTCGGTTTTTCAGCTGCAGCTGCCTTCAAAGGTTTTTTTACGCTTCTTTTTTCCATGGCCTATGCCTTCAGGTTTCTTAATCCTTCGACTGTAGCCTTAATGACGTTCACCGGATTATTGGATTTTAGACATTTGGTAAGGATATCCTTGATCCCGGCAGCCTCGCAGATGGCTCTTACCGGGCCTGCGGCAATGACGCCCGTCCCTTCCGAAGCGGGCTTCAACAACACTTTCGCCGCTCCGAACTCGCCGGTTATCTCATGCGGTATGCTTGAGCCCTCAAGGGGGACTCTAAAGAGGCTCTTCTTTGCCTTGGCCAGAGCCTTGCGTATGGCGTCGGCGACTTCATTAGCCTTTTCCTGGGCAAAGCCGACTTTCCCTTTTGTATCGCCTACGACGACCAGGGCGCTAAAATGCAGTTTCTTACCGCCCTTGGTTACTTTGGCGACGCGGTTGATAGTGATGATCTTTTCGATGAGTTCAGGCTGATGTTCGATAGTTAGTTCACGCATATTCTAAAACTCCAATCCTCCCTTTCTCAAGGCTTCGGCAAAGACGCGGATCCTGCCGTGATAAAGATAGCCTGCGCGGTCAAAGATGATCTTAGCAAACCCTTTTTCCTTCGCCTTTTTGGCAAAGACCTCGCCGAAATACTGCGCCGCCTTTAGATTCCCGGCATTGGGGAACTTCTGCCGGATCTCCTTATCGAGCGTCGAAAGCGAAAACAGCGTGGCGCGGCGGGAATCGTCCAGGACCTGAGCACAGAGGTGTTTGAGGCTGCGGTGCACCACCAGGCGCGGTTTCTCTCCGGTGCCGTACATCTTTAATTTGAGCCTGCGATGGCGTTTAAGTCTTGAGACTTCGCTTTTTCTCATCTTACTTAGTAGTAGCCTGCGCCTTGCCGATCTTTTTCTTCACATACTCGCCGACAAAGCGGATGCCTTTACCTTTATACGGTTCGGGAGGATATACCGCGCGGATCTCCGCGGCGATCTCGCCGACCTTTTCCTTGTCAATGCCCATGATCACGATCTGGGTTGCCTTGGGGGTTTCTATCTTGATCCCTTCGGGGATAGGAAAGTTTACCGGATGCGAGAAGCTTAACTGCATATTCAGGCTGTTCCCCTGGACCGCGGCCTTGAAGCCTACGCCTATGATCTCAAGCTCTTTGGTGTAGCCTTCGGTGACGCCCTTGATCATTCCCGCTAAGAGCGCCCGGTAAAGCCCGTGCAAAGATTTGTCCAGTTTTGTATCCGTGGCGCGCTTTAGATACGCCTGGTTGTCCTTTATTTCAAGCGAGATACGGTCAGATAAAGGGCGGCTGAGCTTTCCCTTAGGCCCTTCCACAAAAAGAGTATGCTCCTTTGCCTCGACCTTTACTCCGCCCGGTATTGCTACTGGTTTTTTACCTATTCTGGACATAACGAGCCCTCAATTTACTTGTTTGCGAGTGTATGCCGCCGTCAGGCGGCGTAAATGAACAGACAACCTACCAGATATATCCGATAACTTCTCCGCCGACTCCCATTTCGCGGGCCTCTTTATCGGTAATGACGCCTTTTGATGTGGAAATAATGGCGATGCCGCGGCCGCGCAGCACCACCGGGACCTTATCGCGTTTTACATAGACCCTTAAGCCCGGCCTCGAGGCCCTTTTAATATTTATGATCGCCGGCTTTTTGCCCAAGTATTTAAGGTAGATGTGCGCCCTTCCCTGCTTCTTGTCATCGATAAGCTTGAAGTTCTCAATATAGTTCTCGCGCTTGAGGATGTCCAGGATGGATCTTACCGTATTCGAAGCGGGGATATCCACGATATCTTTTTTCGCCATGATGGCGTTACGGATTATGGTGAAAGAATCAGCGATCAGGTCGGTTCTTGACATTTATCAATTCTCCTTCATTACCAGCTAGCTTTTTTTACCCCGGGGATCAGGCCCTGCCAGGCGAGTTCCCGGAAACATATACGGCAGAGTTTGAACCTGCGCAAATACCCGCCGCTTCTTCCGCAAAGGTTGCAACGGTTGTATTTGCGCGAAGAAAACTTCGCAGGGCTCTGCCAGCGTACTTTCTGAGATTCTTTAGCCATTTTTTATTGTTCCTTAGTGCTGAAAGGCATACCGAATAACTTTAATAATTCCCGCGCCTGTTCCGTAGTCCCGGCGTTCTTGATCACCAGAGTTATATCCATGCCCTGAGGCCGGCTGATGCGGTCTGCGTCGATCTCGGGGAATATCGCCTGTTCGTTGAGGCCGATAGTGTAATTTCCGGCTTTATCGAATGAATCCGCAGGTACGCCGCGGAAGTCCCTGATACGCGGCAGCGCCACGTTGATGAGCCGGTCTAAAAATTCGTACATATGCGCCCGGCGTAAAGTGACTTTGCAGCCCACGGGCAGCCCCTGCCTGATCTTGAAGTTAGCGATCGCTTTCTTTGACCGGCGCAGGATCGGTTTCTGCCCGGTGATCGCTGCCAGCTCCTCCATCGCCTTCTCGAGGATCTTGATATCGGTGATCGCCTCACCTACCCCCATATTCACCACTACCTTTTCGATCCGGGGCAATGAGAGCCTGTTCTTCAGGTTGAAGGTGCTCATCATCTTGGGTGCGATCTCGTTCCTGTATTTTTCAAGCAATCGGGGTACCATTTTAGAGAGTTCCTTTGCAATTCTTGCAGAAGCGCGCCTTGGTTCCTTCTTTTGAGACGGCAAAGCCGATACGCGCGGGTTTCTCGCAGAGTTTGCAGAAATACATCAGGTTTGCGCAAGAAAGCGGCTTTTCGATGGAGACTATTCCTCCCTGTTGGTCCTGCTGCGTTTTGCGTTTATGCTTCTTGACCAGATTCACGCCTTCTACGAGCGCAAGTTTACCGCCGGGCATGATATTGATGACCCGGCCCTTTTTCCCGGCATCCTTGCCTTTATTGACCCAGACCGTGTCGCCTTTTCTGATCTTGTACATATTAAACAACCTCGGGTGCCAATGAAATTATCTTTGTGAAGTTCTTATCCCTTAACTCGCGGGCCACGGGCCCGAAAACGCGCGTTCCCCGGGGGTTCTGCTGGGCATCGATGATCACCACGGCATTCCGGTCAAAGCGCAGGAGTGATCCGTCCGGCCTTCTCACCGGGAACTTGCTGCGCACGATAACAGCTTTAGCCACTTCGCCTTTCTTTACCGCGGCATCAGGCGAAGATTCCTTGATATTGACGTTGACGATATCCCCTAACCGGGCAAAGTCGCAATTCTTACGCCCCAAAACGCAGATCAGGGATGCGCGTTTTGCTCCGGTATTGTCAGCCACGTCTAAGATAGTGCGTAACTGTATCATGCCTTTTCCTCTTTAAGCTCGACAGGCGCAGACTTTGCCCTTTCAAGGATCTCTGCCACCCGGAAGCGTTTGTTTTTGGAGATAGGCCTGGTCTCTACGATGCGCACCCTGTCACCTGTTTTTGCCGCACTATTTTCGTCGTGAGCTTTGAACTTGGAGTAACGCTTGATTATCCTTTTGTATTTGGGATGCTTCATCAGGCGCATGATGCGTACGATCACGGTCTTCTGCATCTTGTCGCTGATAACGGTTCCGCTAAACTCTTTTCTTCTACCCATCTTATTTCTCTTTCTTGGTAAGATTGAGGATCGTCTTGATCCTGGCAATATCCCTTTTTAACAGGCCGAACATATGGGGTTTTTCCGCTCTGCCTGCGTAGCGCTGCATGTTCAGTTTGTAGAGCTCATCCTTGAGCGCCTTTTCCTTCTGGATCAGTTCTTCCCGGGTCAGGTTCTGTAATTCGCTTATCTTCACTTTATTTTCCTTGTCTTTTTACCTGTGTATACGCGTGATGAACTTTGTCCTGAGGGGGAGCTTATACGCGGCAAGGCGGAAACACATCTTTGCGTATTCTTCAGGAACGCCGCCGAGCTCGAATAAAATCCTGCCCCTTTTGATCACCGCTACCCAGTGATCCAGGTCTCCCTTGCCTTTTCCCATACGTACTTCCGCGGGCTTTTTGGTTATCGATTTATCGGGGAAAGCGCGGATCCAGAGCTTGCCGCCCTTATGCAGCTGGCGGGCAAGGATCACGCGCACAGCCTCGATCTGGGTATTCTTAAGCCATCCGTTTTCAAGGGACTTCAATCCGTACTCGCCGAACGCCAGTTCGGATCCGCGGGTTGAGACTCCGCGCCTTGTCCCCTTCTGCAGCTTCCTGTATTTTACCCTCTTGGGCATTAACGCCATTTTTTATCTCCGCGAAATTAACGTCTCCTCGCCTGCTGCGGCTGAATCGCTGCCGCCTGCTCCGGGATACCGGTATCTTTGCCTTTTTTGGTGAGGATCTCGCCCTTATAGATCCAGCTTTTTATGCCGATCAGGCCGTAAGTGGTCAGGGCCTCGGTAAAACCGTAATCAATATCCGCGCGCAGGGTCTGCAGGGGCACTTTTCCCTGTTTGTAAGTCTCGGTGCGGGACATTTCCGCTCCGTCTAATCTTCCGGCGCAGGTGATCCTGATCCCCTTTGCTCCGGCATTCATCGCCTGTTCGATGGAGCGCTTTACCGCCCTGCGAAAGGCGATGCGTTTTTCGATCTGCATGGCGATGTTTTCCGCCACCAGCTGCGCATCGGTCGCAGGATTCTTTACCTCTTCGATATCTATGGACACCTCGGCTTTAAGCAGGCTGTTTAAGTCCTCGCGCAACCGCTCGATGTCGGCGCCGTGGCGGCCGATGATGATGCCGGGCCTTCCGCAGTAAATGCGGACCTTGGTCCTGTCGGCGAGGCGCTCGATGATGATCTTCGAGATGGCTGCCTGCTTGTGCCTCTTCTTGATGAGTTTACGGATCTCATAGTCCTGGCGGATAAAAGCCGGGAAATCCTTTGGCTTTGCGAACCAGCGCGAATGCCATGTCCTGATAAAACCGACCCTCTGTACGAACGGATGCACTTTCTGTCCCATTAATTTACTCTCCCTTTAGATCCAGTTCGATTCTGATGTGCGATGTCCGCCTTAAGATCGGGGATGCCCTCCCGAATGCCGCCGCCTTGAATCTTTTCCAGGTGGGGCCGGGATCGCATACCGCTTTTGACACGTAGAGCTGATCCAAAGTAAAACCCTTTACCTTGGCGTTAGCTACGGCGGAGTTCAGGATCTTGATCAACGGCTCTTTCGGCCGCTTATTGAGATTAGTCAGGATACCCTGTGCGGCCTTTGCGTCCTTGTAGCGGATCAGGTCGATGACCTGGCGCACTTTTGTCGGTGAAATCCTGATGTATTTCGCTTCAGCTTTTGCGATCATCTTTCCCCTAAATGCTAACTACTACCTGCTCTCTACTGAGTTTATGTCTTCTCAGCCGCCTTCTTCGCCTTTACGCCGCCATGCTTGCGGAAGATCCTGGAGGGCGCAAACTCGCCGAACTTATGTCCTACCATGTTCTCGGTGACGAAAACCGGGATATGCTTGTGTCCGTCGTAAACCGCGAAAGTAAGGCCGACAAACTCCGGTATGATAGTGGAACGCCGCGACCAGATCTTTATCGCCTGCCTCGTGGCTGTCCCGCGAAGCTTCTCCACCTTCTTTATGATGTATTCGTCGACAAAAGGCCCCTTTTTCAGTGAGCGTGGCATGATTATTTCCTTCTCTTTAAGATGAACTTATCCGAAAACTTCGCTTTTCTTCTGGTTTTATAACCCTTGGTGGGCTTGCCCCACGGGGTCACCGGGTGCGGATTACCCTGCCCGGATTTTCCTTCGCCGCCGCCGTGCGGATGGTCGACCGGGTTCATCGCCAGGCCTCTGACCGTAGGCCTAATGCCCAGCCAGCGCTGCTTTCCGGCTTTACCGAGGCGTATCGCCTCATGTTCGATGTTGCCGACCTGTCCGATAGTAGCGTGGCAATCAAGGCTCACCAGCCTCACTTCGCCGGAAGGAAGCCTGACGTGGGCGAAATCCCCTTCCTTGGCCATGATCTGGGCGCTTGAGCCAGCGCTACGTACGATCACGCCGCCCTGGCCCTTATTTAATTCGAGATTGTGAATCATGGTACCGGAGGGGATATGCCTTAATAAGAGGCAGTTTCCCACCTTGATTTCTGAATCCTTCTGGTTGGAGGAAATCACCGTATCTCCGACATTGAGGCCCAAGGGCGCGATCATATAGCGCTTCTTCTTATCCGGATACTCTACCAGCGCGATCCTTGAGGAGCGGTTAGGGTCGTATTCGATAGCTAAGACCTTTGCCGGCTGCTCAAAAAGGTCGCGTTTAAAATCGACGATACGCAGCATCTGCTTGTGGCCGCCGCCGATGTGGCGGGTGGTGATGCGACCGTAGTTGTTCCTGCCGCCTGTCTTTTTAAGGGGCAGGAGCAGGGATTTTTCCGGACGTTTCTTGGTGATCTCGGAGAAATCCGATCCGCTCATCCATCTTCTTGAAGGTGTTGTCGGTTTAAATTTTATTAATCCCATCTTACTTCTCCCTGTATACTGTATACAGTCTGCTGATTTTACGCTGTCTCGATCTTTTGCCCCGGTTTCAGGGTGACGACCGCCTTTTTCAGGTCCGGCGTGCGTCCTGCCTGGTACCTGACTCTTTTCATCTTTCCGAGGGATATAAAGGTGTTTACGTCCTTTACTTTCACCTTATACAACTGTTCCACGGCCTGTTTTATCTGGACCTTGTTCGCGCGCAGGTTTACCAGAAATAAGTATTTTCCTTGTGGTTCGGTAACCGTGGATTTTTCCGTGCGTATTAACGCTCTTATGACATTGCCTGATTCGCTCATTTTTTAAGCCTGCTTACCAGTTCCTCAAGGCCGGTCTTAGTGATGATGACCTTGCGGTGGGTTAAGATCTCGTAGGCATGCGTATCGCGTACGAGGTTGACATTTAAAAATCCGATATTGCGCGTAGCCAGCTTCAGGTCACGGCTTAATTTTTCAGTAAGTAAGAGCGCGGCATTCCTGCCTGCCTTCGTATTTGCCACTTTCAGATTGGAAAAGATCTTTGCCGCTTCTTTGGTCTTTGCCCCTTCCGGGGCGAACTTATCGACGATAAGCAGGTTATTCTCTTTCACCTTGGCGTTAAGGCTTGATTTAAGCGCCAGGCTCCTGATCTTCTGCGGCAGGTTAGTATAAAAAGACCTCGGATGCGGGCCGAAGACCACGCCTCCGTGCCTCCAGAGCGGGTTACGGGTGGAACCTACCCTTGCCCGTCCGGTGCCTTTCTGCCTCCAGGGTTTACGGCCGCCTCCTGAGACTTCGCCGCGCGTCTTTGTGGAAGCCAGGCCCTTTCTCTGATTAGCCCGGTAAGCTACCACTGCCTGATAAATCGCGTCTTTATTAACAGTGCCGTCAAAAACAGCAGCCGGAAGCTTCAGGGTATCGACTTCTTTGCCTTCGCAGTTATATATAGGTAAGGAGATGGTCTCCATGATTATTTCTTTGCTCCGGGCTTGGCTTTGGCGGCTGCAGGGGCTTGAGCCTTTGCCTTTTTCTGCTTCACCGCGGACTTTATGATCACGTAACTGTTTTTGTTTCCCGGGATGGCGCCCTTTACCAGCAGCAGGTTATTCTCCGTATCGGCCTTGATCACCTTCAGGTTCTGGATGGTTTTTCTGGCCGCGCCCATGTGGCCGGGCATATGATGCCCCTTCCATACCCTTCCGGGCGTGGTGGTGGAACCGATCGAACCGACGCGGCGGTGGGACATCGAGCCGTGGGTCTGTGGCCCTCCATGCCAATTCCAGCGCTTCATACCTCCCTGAAACCCTTTTCCGATAGAGATGCCGGTCACATCGACGAAGTCGCCCGGCTTAAACAGGTCGACCTTAAGTTCGTCTCCGACCTTATACTCCTTATCGGCCTGCCGCGGCACTTCCCGGATGAACCTGCGCGCGGAAATACTGGCTTTTTTAAAGAGCCCGGCCATGGGTTTGTTCACGCGGCTCTCTTTTTTGGCGTCAAACCCCAGCTGTACGCTTCTCTCCTTTACCGAAAGGACCGCGCAGGGCCCGGCTTCGATCACCGTCACCGGGACAAGCGTGCCGTCTTCGGTAAAGACCTGGGACATCCCTAATTTTTTACCCAATAAACCTGTCATTTTAGCTATTTGATCTCAACGTCCACGCCGGCCGGAAGATTCAGCTTCCTTAAGGAATCAATCGTCTTGGAGGTCGGCTCATAGATATCGATAAGGCGCTTGTGCGTAGACAGATCAAACTGTTCGCGCGATTTCTTATCAATAACTGGCGAGCGCAACACCGTGTAGATCTCCCGTTTTGTGGGAAGCGGCACCGGGCCGGAAATCTTGGCTCCGGTGCGCTTTACGGTCTCCACGATCTCTTCCACGGCCTGATCCAGCAGGCGGTGGTCGTATGCTCTTAGTTTGATACGGATCTTCTGCATGTCGGTTACTTAAGAACCTCGGTGACTACACCGGCGCCTACGGTATGGCCGCCTTCGCGTATTGCGAAACGCGATTCTTTTTCCATGGCGATAGGGGTAATCAACTCCACTTCCAGGTTAACGTTATCACCGGGCATGACCATCTCTACGCCGGCAGGCAGCACTACCGAACCGGTAACGTCGGTGGTGCGGAAATAGAACTGCGGGCGATAGCCTTTGAAGAAAGGCGTATGCCTTCCCCCCTCTTCCTTGGTCAGGATGTATATCTGGGCCTTGAATTTGGTGTGGGGGGTGATTGATTTCGGTGCGGCGATGACCATACCGCGCTCGACATCGCTTTTATCAATGCCTCTTAAGAGAAGGCCGACGTTATCGCCTGCCATGCCTTCGTCAAGAAGCTTTCTGAACATTTCGATCCCCGTGACTACGGTCTTCTTTGGTTCAGGCCTAAGCCCAACCAGCTCTACTTCGTCGTTCAGCTTGACCTTACCGCGCTCGATCCTGCCTGTGGCGACGGTTCCTCTACCTTCGATACTGAAGACGTCTTCCACGGCCATGAGCATGGGCTTATCCACGTCCCTTACGGGTATGGGGATGAACTCGTCGCATGCCTTGACCAGGTCAAGGATGGGTTTACAATCCGGATTATTCGGGTCCCCTCCGGCCTGCATCGCCTTCATGGCGCTGCCGCGGATTACCGGGGTCTTGTCGCCGGGAAAACCGTATTTGGTCAAAAGGTCCCGGACTTCCATCTCAACGAGGTCAATCAGCTCTTTATCCTGCACCACATCCACCTTGTTCAGGAAGACGACCATTGCAGGCACGTTTACCTGGCGGGCAAGAAGAATATGCTCTCTGGTCTGGGGCATGGGTCCGTCGCCAGCCGAGACTACCAGAATCGCACCGTCCATCTGTGCAGCGCCGGTGATCATGTTCTTGATATAGTCGGCATGGCCGGGGCAGTCGATGTGGGCATAGTGGCGGGCATCGGATTCGTATTCGACGTGAGCGACTGAGATGGTGAGGATCTTTGTCTCATCGCGCACGGCGCCGCCTTTTGCGATTTCCGAATACTCCTTGAAAGTAGCCTTACCTAATTTGGAGAGTACCAGGGTGATCGCGGAAGTAAGTGTAGTCTTACCGTGATCGATGTGGCCGATGGTCCCGATGTTGACGTGCGGCTTACTCCTGACAAATTTCTCTTTAGCCATATGAAACCTCCTTTTAATGAGCAGACACTCTACGGAGCGAGTGAAACGAGCGAACGAAAAGTGTAGCCGCCTCGATTACTCGCCTTTGGCGTCTGCGAATTAACCCAGCCCTTGCATGCAAGGGCTGGGTAAGTTCGGACAGATAAGTTATGTCGCCTATATTATTTATAATATTTTGCTCCATAACTTATGTCCTCACTTAAAAACTTCTCCTTGCCGCGCCTTGCGAAGTAAAACCGGAAATGATTTTATCTGCTATATTTGAAGGCACTTCCGCGTAATAGGAAGGCTCCATTGTATAGGATGCACGGCCTTGTGTCAAGCTTCTTAAGACCGTGGCATAATTAAATATTTCAGCTAGCGGTACGTAGCAGCGGATCACGCGGACGTTGGCGCGCGTAGTCAGTGAAGTTATTTTCGCCCGACGGGAGTTGAGGTCCCCGATTACGGTACCCATAAACTCTTCGGGCACGATGATCTCCATATCCATGACCGGCTCAAGAAGTATCGGGTTTCCTTTTTTCAGGCCTTCGTTAAATGCGAGGGATCCGGCCATCTGAAAGGCCATTTCCGATGAGTCCACTTCATGGAAAGAACCGTCTATCAATGTGACTTTTACGTCGGTCACCGGGTAGCCTGCGAGGCAGCCGCTTTTTGCCGCGCCAAAGATGCCTTCTTTTACCGAGGGGATGTACTCGCGGGGGATGGCTCCGCTTTTGATCTTATCTTCGAAGGTGATCCCTGTTCCCGGGATCTCCTGGGGTTCCATCTCTATCACGGCATGCCCGTACTGGCCGCGGCCGCCGGACTGCTGGATGAACTTTCCGGTTGAACTCACCCTTCTGGTGATAGTCTCGCGGTAAGCTACCTGCGGAGAGCCTACTCCCGCCTCGACGTTAAACTCCCGCATGATCCTGTCTATGGCGATCTCAAGGTGCAGCTGGCCCATGCCGGAGATGATCGTCTCTCCGGTCTCATGATTGTAGGTAACGCGGAAAGACGGATCTTCTTCCGATAATTTATGCAGGGCCATGCCTAATCTTTCCTGGTCGATCTTGGTCTTAGGCTCGATCGCCTGCTGGATCACCGGTTCGGGGAAGTGTATCGCTTCGATAAGCAGTGGGTCCGCCTCGGTGCAGAGCGTATCGCCGGTCTTGGTTTCTTTGAGGCCCACGGCTGCGACAATGTCTCCGGTATGCGCGGTTTCAATGATCTCCTGGCGGTTGGCGTGCATGCGTAAAAGTTTGGTCGTGCGTTCTTTTGTCCGCTTTGAAGCGTTATAAACCGTATCTCCGGACTTAAGAGTTCCGGAATAGATGCGGATAAAATTTATTTTACCTACATAGGGGTCAGTGGCAACCTTGAAACAGAGCGCGCAGAAAGGGGCTTTATCAGAAGCGGCGATCTCTTCATACTCGCCGGTCTCAGGATTCGTGCCTTTTATCGGAGGCAGCTCATGAGGCGAAGGAAGATAATCGCAAACCGCATCCAGAACCGGCTGAATGCCTATATTCCTTAAAGACGAGCCGCATAGGACCGGGACGAACTTATTGGCGATCACGGTGCGGCGGATGGCGTCTTTGAGTTCCTGTACCGAGATCTCCCTGCCGTGCGCGAAGCTGTCCATGATCTTTTCATCCACATCGGCGATCCTCTCCAACATCCTGTCGTGAGCCGATTTTACTTCATCGTGCAATTCCGCAGGGGCGTCGAGAATATCAAGCTCTAGCCCGGTCTCATCCTTGTAAAGTATGAGCTTTCCGGAGATCAGGTCGATCATGCCGCAGAACTTCTCGTTCAGGAAATAAGGGATCTGGATAGCTGCGGCATTGGCTCCCAGCTTCTTATGCATCTGGTCTATCGCGCCCAAAAAATCCGCCCCCACGCGGTCAAGCTTATTCACAAAGCCGATCCTGGGCACGTTGTAACGGTCAGCCTGGCGCCAGACCGTCTCTGACTGAGGTTCAACGCCTCCGACGCCGCAGAAGACGACTACCGCGCCGTCAAGGACCTTCAGGGAACGCTCTACCTCGACGGTAAAATCTACATGGCCGGGGGTATCAATGATGTTGATGCTGATGTCGCGCCAGGTGCAGGTGGTGCAGGCAGCAGTGATGGTAATACCCCTCTCCTGCTCCTGGACCATCCAGTCCATAGTGGCAGTACCCTGGTCGACTTCCCCGATCTTATAGGTCTTGCCCGTAAAATAGAGCACGCGCTCGGTAGTCGTGGTCTTACCGGCGTCGATGTGCGCGATGATCCCTATATTCCTGACTTTTTCTAACTGAATTTTCCTCATCTTACCATCTAAAATGCGCAAAGGCCTTATTTGCTTCGGCCATCTTATGCGTATCGTCCCTCTTCTTTATGGCTGAACCTTCGCCCTTGTACGCGGCGATGATCTCATCAGCCAGCTTTTCTTCCATGGGCTTGCCCTTTTTATTTTTTGCAAAATCTCTGATCCAGCGTAACGCTATGGATGTGCCGCGCTCCTGCCTGACCTCGATCGGGACCTGATACGTCGCGCCGCCCACCCTGCGGGGCTTGACCTCAAGGCGCGGCCGGGCATTATCCAGGGCTTTATGGAAGACTTTGATGACGTCGGGCTCGTTGGCCTGTTTCTTAACCACCTCAAATGCGCCGTAGACGATCTTTTCCGCCAGCGACTTTTTACCCTTGTACATGACCATGTTCACGAACTTAGAGACGATCTTGCTGTTGTATTTCGGATCCGGTAAAATCTCTTTTTCCTGTGCTCTTCTTCTGCGCATTATTTTCCTCTTAACTTAAGCTTTTGGCATCTTCGCCCCGTATTTGGAGCGTGATTTCTTACGCTGGTTAACCCCTGAAGCGTCTAGCGTCCCTCTTACGATATGATAACGTACGCCCGGCAGGTCCTTTACGCGCCCGCCCCTGACCAGGACTATGGAGTGCTCCTGAAGATTATGGCCCTCTCCGGGGATATAAGAGGTGACTTCGATCCCCGTCGTGAGCCTCACCCTCGCGATCTTCCTTAAGGCGGAGTTAGGCTTCTTGGGGGTCATGGTGCGCACCTGAAGGCATACTCCGCGCCTCTGGGGGCAGGCCCTTAATGCCGGAGACTTTGACTTTTTCTTCTTGGAGACTCGACCGCGCCTGATTAATTGCGTGATTGTGGGCATAGATTATTCCTTTTTCTCGCTGGTTACCGTTTCTTTTGCGTCCTTTTTCTTCTTTGCTTCATCTGCAAGTTTTACTATTTCAATATCCCGGTGGGTATGAAAACCCGTGCCCGCAGGGATAAGGTGTCCTACGATCACATTCTCTTTAAGTCCGAACAGCTCATCGCGTTTTCCGGAAGAAGCCGCATCAGTAAGCACGCGCGTAGTCTCCTGGAAGCTTGCCGCGGAGATAAAGCTGTCGGTGGTCAATGATGCCTTGGTGATCCCCAGTAACAGCGGGGTCGCCTGGGCGGCTTTCTGGCCCTTCTTGATCACGCGGCTGTTCTCTTTCTGGAAACGCCATTTATCCACCTGCTGAGTAGCCAAAAACTCTGTGTCTCCAGGATCTTCGATGCGCACCTTTTTAAGCATCTGGCGGATGATGAGCTCTATGTGCTTGTCGTTAATGCGTACTCCCTGAAGGCGGTATACTTCCTGGATCTCATTCACCAGATATTCCTGCAGCACCTTGTCTCCGCAGACGCGCAGGATATCCTGTAAAACTAACGGGCCGTCGGTAAGGGGCTGTCCGGCGATTACTTTATCGCCCTTGTAGACATTAGGATGTTTTCCGTGCGGGATGACGTATTCCCTCTGCATTCCGGTAGTCGACTTTACGATGATCACGCGCTGGCCCTTCTTGGTTTCTCCGAACTCCACAAACCCGTCGATTTCGCTGATGACCGCGGGGTCCTTAGGGCGCCTGGCTTCAAAAAGCTCAGCCACGCGCGGAAGGCCTCCGGTGATGTCTCTGGTCTTCACTACTACGCGCGGGATCTTTGCCAGGAGGTCTCCCGCGCCTACCTTCTGGGAGTCCTTTACCAGGATGTGCGCTCCGATCGGAATAGGATAGATGCCCAGGACCTCATCGGATTCATCCAGGATCAATATCTGCGGATGGTACTCCGGCTTATGCTCCACGACTACGCGTTCGGTAAGCTTGGTCACCGGGTTCATCTCTTCGCGCACGGTGACATCCTGCTTCAGGTCTTCGTATTTTACCCGGCCGCTCACTTCAGTGAGGATCGGCAGGGTATAAGGATCCCAGCGCACAAAAGCGATCGCCTCTCCCACTTCGTTGCCGTCAGCTATGCTGATGAATGAACCCTGCAGGACCGCGTAGCGCTCAAGCTCTCTTCCCTGCTTATCGTTGATGCTGACGGCGCCGTTACGGTTTAAGACTACAAACTCTTTATTCTTGGCGGTAACCCTCAGGTTATGGTATTTTACCAGGCCCTTATTCTTGCTTTTGACGAAAGACTGTTCGACGACGCGCGATGCGGTACCGCCGATGTGGAAGGTCCTCATGGTCAGCTGGGTGCCGGGCTCGCCGATACTCTGCGCGGCGATGACGCCCACTGCCTCGCCAAGCTCAGTGATCCTGCCGCTGGCTAAGTTCCTTCCGTAACACTTGGTGCAGACGCCGCGGCCCGCTTCGCAGGTAAGGACCGAGCGGATGCGGATCTTCTCGATCCCGAGCTTCTCAATCATGTCCGCTTTCTCTTCGGTGATCTCATGGCCGGCCTCGACGATGACTTCGTCTGTGATAATATCTACGACATTATCCAGCGCTACGCGTCCGACGATGCGGTCCCTTAAGCTTACCACCACTTCATCGCCCTCGATAATGGCCGAGACGGTAATGCCGTTAAGGGTGCCGCAGTCTTCGTCGCTGACAATCACTTCCTGGGCGACGTCCACGAGACGGCGGGTCAGGTATCCGGCGTCGGCGGTCTTAAGGGCTGTATCAGCAAGGCCTTTACGCGCACCGTGGGTAGAAATAAAATACTCCAATACGTTCAGGCCTTCGCGGAAGTTCGCGGTGATGGGGCTTTCGATGATCTCGCCCGACGGCTTGGCCATCAACCCGCGCATGCCGGCAAGCTGCCTTACCTGCAGCCTTGAACCTCTTGCCCCGGAATCCGCCATCATAAAGATGGGGTTAAACGGCTCCATGTTCTTGAAAAGCAGGTCTGAGACTTTATCTGTAGTATGGGTCCAGATGTCAATGACCTTGGATTTACGTTCGCTGTCGGTGATAATACCTTTACGGTATTGGTCCTCGACCCTGGCGACCTCTTCTTTAGCTTCTTTCAAAACATCCTTCTTGGCCTCGGGGATCTGCAGATCGTCTATACCTATAGATATACCTCCGAGCGTCGCCAGCTCAAAGCCGAGTTTCTTGATATCGTCCAGCAGCTTGACTGTCGCAGCATGGCCAAAACGCTTGTAGCATTCTGAAACCACCTCTCCTACGCGGCTCTTGTTCAGGTCCGCATTCACAAAGCCGAACTCTTTAGGCAGGACCTGGTTAAAGAGGACCCGGCCGACAGTAGTGGTGATCATCTGTTTGCCGGGCAATGTTTTCTTTTCCTCAAGGTCAAAGAGGCTCTCCACTCTTACCTTAATACGCGCATGCAGCTCTACTGCCTTATCTTCATAGGCGACGATGACCTCATCAGCGCTGCCGAAGACCTTATCTTCGCCAAGCGCTGCGGGTTTCATTTTTGAGAGATATGCGGTGCCTAAAATAATATCCTGCGTCGGGGTGACGATGGGGCGGCCGTCGGCAGGAGAAAAGATATTATTCACGGAAAGCATAAGGATCTTTGCTTCCAGCTGCGATTCAAGGGAAAGCGGCACGTGCACTGCCATCTGGTCGCCGTCAAAATCAGCGTTGAAAGCGGTACAGACCAGCGGATGTATCTTAATGGATTTGCCTTCGATAAGCACGGGCTGAAAGGCCTGGATGCCCAGGCGGTGCAGGGTAGGCGCGCGGTTTAAAAGGATCGGGTGGTCCCGGATGACTTCATCCAGGATATCCCAGACTTCGATCTTTCCGCGTTCGACCATCCTGCGCGCACCCTTAATCGTATGCACAAAGCCTTTTTCGCGCAGTTTCTTGATGATAAAGGGCTCAAAAAGCTCGAGCGCCATTTGCTTAGGCAGGCCGCACTCGCGCAGGCTCAGGTCCGGCCCGACCACGATCACCGAACGGCCGGAATAATCCACGCGCTTACCGAGCAGGTTCTGCCTGAATCTTCCCTGCTTACCCTTGAGCATGTCAGAGAGCGACTTTAAAGGCCGGTTGTTGGCGCCGATCACGGGCTTTCCGTGGCGGCCGTTATCCATCAGCGCATCTACCGCTTCCTGAAGCATGCGCTTTTCATTGCGGATAATGATCTCCGGCGCGCTTAATTCTATTAATTTCTTTAGGCGGTTGTTCCGGTTGATCACGCGACGGTAAAGGTCATTCAGGTCACTGGTGGCGAACCTTCCGCCGTCAAGCGGCACTAAAGGCCTTAAGTCAGGCGGGATGACAGGCAGCACCTCCAGCACCATCCACTCCGGTTTATTCCCGGACTTCTTAAAGTCTTCTACGATCCTAAGGTTCTTAAGCGACTTGCGGTTTCCGAGGGCGTCTTTTGATTTCTCGACTTCGCGGCGCAGTTTCCTGCACTGGGCGTCAAGATCCAGCTCCTTCAGCAGGTCACGCACGGCCTCGGCGCCGATCTTGGCTTTGAAGTTGGTCCCGTATTTATTCAGCGCTTCCTGGTATTTATCTTCGGAGAGCAGTTCTTTTTTCTTAAGCGGGGTATTGCCGGGGTCAACCACCACATATTCTTCGTAATAGATGACCTTTTCCAGGTCCCTGAGGCCGATATCCAGGAGCGCGCTCATGCGGCTGGGCACGGCCTTGAAGAACCAGATGTGGGTCACCGGAGTAGACAGTTCAATATGCCCCATGCGGTCGCGCCTCACCGCAGAGCGGTCCACGGTCACGCCGCAGCGGTCGCAGGTGATTCCTTTAAACTTTATGCCTTTATATTTGCCGCAGTTGCACTCCCAGTCGCGCACCGGCCCGAAGATCTTCTCGCAGAAGAGGCCGTCTTTTTCGGGCTTGAGCGTGCGGTAGTTGATCGTCTCCGCCTTCTTAACTTCGCCCTTGGACCAGGAACGGATCACCTGGCCTGATGCGATCTTTATGGAAATGCTTTCAAAAGTGATTGTCTCGTCCATTTTTATCTATTTTGCCTTCTCTGTGCGGATATCCAGGCCCAACCCCTGCAGTTCTTTGATCAGAACATTAAAGGATTCGGGCGTTCCGTGGGTTAACCTCTGCTCGCCTTTTACGATCGCTTCATAAATGCGCGTCCTGCCGGAGACATCGTCGCTCTTTACGGTAAGCATCTCCTGCAGGCTGAATGCCGCGCCATAAGCCTCAAGCGCCCAGACTTCCATTTCGCCCAGCCTCTGTCCGCCGAACTGCGCTTTCCCGCCTAACGGCTGCTGCGTGACCAGCGAATAAGGCCCGATGGAACGGGCGTGAATCTTTTCGTCTACCAGGTGGATCAGTTTCATGATGTACATGTAACCGACGGTGATTTTCTGGTCAAAAAGTTCTCCGGTATAGCCGTCGCGCAACTGGATCTTTCCGTCTTCCGGAAGCTCGGCCTTCTTGAGCATCTCCTTGATCTCTTTTTCCGTTGCGCCGTCAAAGACGGGGCAACCTACAGCCATATTCAGCACCTTTGCCGCCCAGCCTAAGTGGCATTCCAGGATCTGCCCCACGTTCATACGGCTGGGTACGCCCAGAGGATTAAGCACGATCCCGACAGGTGTGCCGTCCGGCATGTATGGCATATCCTCTTCCGGAACGATACGCGCGACCACTCCCTTATTTCCGTGGCGGCCGGCAAGCTTATCGCCTTCGGCGAGCCTGCGCTTGGTGGCGATGTAGACTACCACCCGTTTAAGGACGCCTGCGGGCAATTCGTCGCCGCGGCGGACCTTCTCGATCTCCTGTTCTTCTTCGGCCATCAGCTCCTGCACCTGCTCGTCAAATGAAGCCGCAAGGATCTTGGCCTCTTCGTTATCTTCAAAATCAAACTTCGCCGCGCGTTTCTTATCCACTCCCAATACCTGCGCAAGGCGCGCAATCTTTTCCTGCTGCACGAACTCGACCTCCTGCCTGTAATAAGCTTTTAATTCGCGGATCTTGGCGAGTTCTTTGGATTTCTCTTCCTTGGACTTTCTTCCGCGCTCTTTGCGGCTGAAGACGTGCACGTCGATGACTACGCCTTCAACTCCCGGAGGGACGATTAAAGAGGTGTCCCGTACATCACCTGCTTTTTCGCCGAATATGGCCCTCAGCAGCCGCTCTTCCGGAGAAGGCTCGGTGTCGGTCTTGGGGGTGATCTTTCCCACCAGGATATCTCCGGGCGCAACTTCTGCGCCGTTACGGATGATTCCGGTCTCATCCAGGTTTCTTAAGGCGTCTTCGCTGACATTGGGGATATCGCGGGTGATCTCTTCGTTGCCCAGGCGGGTTTCGGTAGCTTCAGTCTCGAACTCCTCCACGTGTATAGAGGTAAAGAGGTCCTGCTTGATCAGGTTTTCGCTGACCAGGATCGCATCCTCAAAGTTGTATCCGCGCCAGGGCATAAAGGCGACTAAAACATTCTTTCCTAAAGCCAGCTCTCCGCCTTTGGTAGCGATGCCGTCAGCGATTACCTGGCCCTTCTCCACGTGTTCGCCTAATTTTACCAGCGGCCTCTGATTCAGGCAGGTATCGGCGTTGGTACGCAGGAACTTTTTCAGGTGATAAATGGTCTTTCCGATTGAAATAGAAGAACCGTCGACGCTGGTGACCTTGCCGGACTGCCCTGCCACTACCACGGTCCCGGAATCGCGGGCGACTTTATCCTCCATCATGGTCCCGACAAAGGGTGCCTCGGTGATCATCAGCGGCACTGCCTGCCTCTGCATGTTCGAGCCCATGAGTGCCCTGTTTGCGTCATCATGCTCTAAGAAAGGAATAAGCGATGCAGCCACAGAGACCAGCTGCTTGGGCGAAACATCCATATATTCCACTTGTTTACCGGAAACCTTCGGGAAATCGTTTTTAAAGCGGCAGGATACTTCGCGCTCGGCAAAACGGCTCTCTTCATCCAGAGGAACGTTTGCCTGGGCAATGACTTTGTCCTCTTCCAGGTCTGCAGTCAGATAATCTACTTTCTTGGTGACTTTTCCCTCTTCGACTTTGCGGTAGGGAGTCTCTAATAATCCCAGCTGGTTCACCCTGGCAAAACTGCTTAGAGAAGCAATCAGACCGATATTCGGGCCTTCAGGAGTCTCGATAGGGCAGACGCGGCCGTAATGCGACGGATGGATATCGCGCACTTCAAAACCTGCTCTCTCGCGGGAAAGCCCGCCGGGGCCGAGGGCGCTTAGTCTTCTCTTATGGGTCATCTCAGCCAGCGGGTTGACCTGATCCATGAACTGCGACAGCTGAGAACGTGCGAAGAAATCCCTGATCTGATTGGAGAGGAGCTTGGAATTAATCAGATAGTGGACATTCAGGTTTTCAAACTCACCCAGGATGCTTAACCTTTCGCGGATGGAACGCTCAACGCGGGCCAGGCCTATGCGCACCTGATTCTGGACAAGCTCTCCGACAGTCTTGACGCGGCGGTTGCCTAAGTGGTCGATGTCGTCGATCTTGCCGATGCCTTCCTGCAGTTTGATCAGGTACTCGATGACCTTGATCACGGTCTCGGAATCGAGTATCCTCTTTTCAAGCGAGACTTCCATGCCGAGTTTCCGGTTCAGGATGAACCTGCCGCAGCGCTCAAGGTCGTACCTTGCCGGATCGAAAAAGAGGCGGTAGAAAAGATTTTCCGCAGCCTCCTTAGTCACCGGTTCTGTGGGCCGCATCTTGCGGTAAAAATCTAAATAAGCGTCTTCTTTGTTCTTGGTGTAATCTTTTTTAAGAGTATTGGCGATCTCGGAGTGCTCCTTGCCAAAGGAGCGCATGATATCTTCGTCTGTAGAGAAACCCAGGATCCTCAGGATCTGGGTGGCGGGAAAATTCCTGCGCCGGTCCACATAGGCGATAATGGTCTCGGTCAGGTCGTATTTGAACTCAAGCCACGCCCCGCGGTAAGGAATGACCCTGCCGTAAAAGATCTTTTTTCCCGTAGGATGCAGCTCCTCTTCAAAAGATACGCCGGGTGAGCGCTGCAGCTGGCTGACCACTACGCGCTCGTCGCCGTTAATAATAAAGGTCCCCGTCTCGGTCATGAGAGGTATCTCGCCGAAATAGGCATCCTGCTCTTTGGTCTCGGCAGGCGTGGTCAGGCGGAACTTCACTTTAAGGGGCGCGGCGTAAGAGAGGCTGCGCGTCTTTGACTCAGAGATGGTGTATTTGGGCTTGCCCAGGGAATAACCGATAAACTCAATTTTCACCGAGCGGTTTGCGTTCTCGATCGGGAAGATCTCTTCAAAGACCTCCTGCAGGCCCTGACGTTTCCTTTCGGAAGGCGTAATATCCATCTGCAGGAACTCGTGGTATGCCTCCAGCTGCACATCCAGGAGATTAGGCAGATCGTAAGTCTCTTTTAATTTACCGAAGTTTCTACGTTTTATCATGGTTTTTCATCACTCTGGTCGGGACAGGTCTCTTGGTAGTACAAGTAATTGCTTTGACGAGATCTGTACCGCGATATGTCGTTTATTTTAGTTCTACCGTCGCTCCGGCTGCCTCGAGCTTCTTCTTCATCTCTTCGGCTTCTTCCTTGGTAGCGCCTTCTTTTACCGGTTTGGGAGCCGCATCCACCAGGTCCTTGGCTTCTTTGAGGCCGAGGTTGGTGATGGTGCGCACTTCCTTGATCACGGCGATCTTATTGGCTCCGGCGCTGGTGAGAACGACATTAAAGGTGCTCTTTTCCTCGGCTGCGGGCGCGCCGCCGGCGGCAGCTCCGGCACCAGCCATGGGCATAGCCATCATGGGAGCGGACGCCTTCACGCCGAACTTCTCTTCCAGGGCCTTTACCAGGTCGGAAAGCTCAAGCACGGTCATGCTTTCGATGGATTTGATGAGTTCCTCTACGTTTGCCATTTCTACTTCCTCCTTCTAGGTTAACTAGGTCTTTTTTGCTTTGATCTGATCTAAACAGTAAACGATCTTTGCCAGGATCTGGTTAAGAGCAGTGACAAAGCCGGAGATCGGGGCGTTTAAGGCGCCTACTGCCATAGCCCTGAGCATCTCTTTTCCGGGCAGCCTGGAGAGCTCTTCAATGTCCGTAGCCGCCAGGATCTTCTCTTTTAAGCAGCCTCCTTCTATTTTAAACTTTTCATGATCCTTTCGGAAAGTGTACAGCGCTTTTGAGACAGCCACGGGCTCATCTTTGGCAAAGACCAGCCCGCAGGGGCCGTCGATAGACTTTAGCAGCTCCTCCAGGCCCGAATCTTTCAATGCCCTCCTGGCGACGCTGTTCTTCACCACAAGAAGGTCGGCGCTTGTCTTATGCAGTGCTGAACGCAATGCGCTCATATCGGGGCTTGAGACGCCGGAGTACTTCACCACCAGCATGGCGCTTGCGTCTTTCAGGCTGTCCCTGATCTCTTTTTCGGATGACTCTTTGATTATAAGGCCTATTTTTTTCATCTTATGACTCTAGCTGTAGTCCGGGGTTCATGGAGGAGGAAATGTAGAGGCTGCGGACGAACTTCCCCTTTACTGACGCCGGCCGCGCTTCGTTGAGCGCTTCGATCACCTTTGAGGCATTGTCGCAAAGCTTATTTTCGTCAAACGAGACTTTTCCTACGGACAGGTGTATCCCGGCCTGTTTATCGACGCGGAACTCCACCTTTCCCTTGCGTACGTCTTCGATGGCTTTGGCTATGTCGTTAGTGACTGTCCCGGCTTTGGGGCTGGGCATCAGTCCCCTGGGCCCGAGCATCTTACCGAGCTTGCTTAAGTCTTTCATCATCTCGGGCGTGGCAAGGCAGACATCGAAATCCATGAATCCCCCGGCCACTTTTTCGATCAGCTCCAACCCGCCTACATAGTCCGCCTGGGCCTCTTTGGCCTCTTTTTCATGCTCGCCCTTGCAGAATACCGCCACCCGAACCTTTTTTCCGGTACCGTGGGGCAGGATCACTGTCCCGCGCACCATCTGGTCGGATTTCTTAGTATCCACGTTTAAATCAAAATGCAGGTCAACTGAACCGTCAAATTTCGTGGGAGACATCTGCTTAAGGAGTATAATCGCCTCCTTCAGTTTATATACTTTATTATAGTCGGCCAGTTTCTCGGAAGCCGTGTATCTTTTGCTGCGTTTTTTCATCTTAGTTAGTCGGTTACGCTGATGCCCATGCTGCGGGCAGTGCCTTCGATTACCCTGATGGCCTGGTTCATATCCGTGGTGTTTAAGTCCTGCATCTTCTGTTTTGCGATCTCTTCCACCTGTTTGCGGGTGACCGTGCCTATAGTTTCTTTTCCGGCGATACCTGAGGCCTTAGCTAGGTTTGCCGCGCGCTTAAGGAGCACCGAAGAAGGCGGGCTCTTGATGATAAAACTGAATGTCCTGTCTTCGTAAACGGAGATGACTACGGGCAGGATCAGTCCGTCCCTGCCTTTGGTCTGGTCGTTAAACTGTTTGCAGAACTGCATGATGTTCACCCCGTGCTGGCCCAGCGCCGGGCCGACCGGAGGCGCCGGGTTTGCCTGTGCTGCGGGGACGTGAAGCTTGATCTGTGCGGTTATTTTTTTAGGCATCTTATACCTTCTCTACCTGCCAGTATTCGAGTTCCACTGGAGTGGAGCGCCCGAATATCGAAACGCTGACCTTGATTTTTCCTTTTTCCGGGTAAATCTCATCGATTGTGCCGTTGAAATTGAGGAAAGGCCCCTCAGTGACCCTGACCTGCTCGCCTTTCTCGAATACCACTTTGGGGCTGGGCTTGGCAGCGGTCTCTTCAGTCTTCTTAAGTATTGCGTCTACTTCCTGCTGAGGCAGGGGCATGGGCTTCTTACCCAGGCCAATAAAACCCGTTACTCCGGGGGTAGTCTTTACAAAAAGGTAGGTCTGTTCGTTCAATTCCATCTCGAGCAGCAGATAACCGGGGAAAAACTTTCTCTGGGAGATTCTTTTCTTTCCAGAGCGGACTTCCGAGACCTGTTCTGTGGGGATGATCACTTTGGTGATACATTCCTGCAGGCCCTGCTGCGCTATCCTGTTTTCAAGTGTAGTCTTCACCTTGTCTTCAGAGCCGGTTTGAGTATGAACGACGTACCAGTTCTTCATTGCTTAAACAGCATTGTCAGGATCCTTGTAAGGGTCAGGTCCACTGCTCCGATAAATACCGCCGCGATAAAGGTCACCGTAATGACTATAATGGTCGAGGCGTAAACCTCCTGAGGGGTAGACCAGGCGACTTTTCCCAGTTCCGCTTTCACTTCCAGCAAAAAGTTCTTTATCCGGGCAAAGTTCTTCGCGACCAAAAACAAGACAAGCGCCGATACCGTCGCCCAGATTACGGTTTTGAGATTGTTTGCGATAAAATCCATTCAAGGCTTCCTTTTTTGGTTCAAGACCCCAGCTAAACAGGAGCGGCAGGACTTGAACCTGCAGTTGCGGTTTTGGAGACCGCTGGTTTGCCATTAACCGACGCCCCTATTTGAATATTATTTTATTTCTTTATGGGGGGTATGTTTGCGACAGGACCTGCAGAACTTGCTTATCTCCAATCTGTCCTGATGCTTTTTTTTATTTTTTGTCGTCGTATAATTTCTATTCCTGCAAACCGTACATTCCAAGGTGATGATCTCTCTCATTAAATGAGCAGACAACTTATGGAGCGAATGAAGCGAGCGAACATAAGTTGTAGCTGCCTCGTTAACTTGCTGTTAGCGTCTAGGCACTTTGCCATATCGGATTGGCAAGTGCGCGCTTACTGCGCGAATTTACATCGCCCTCGCTTCCTTGTAGGCGATGCTACCAATTGAACTGTTTTAGCCCAAATCAATTACTTCGTAATTGATTTGGTAAATTCGGCCATACAATTTACGTTCACTTGCGTTCCGTAAATTATGGCCTCATTTAAGCTGGAGAAGGGAATCGAACCCTTGACCCCGTCCTTACCAAGGACGTGCTCTACCGACTGAGCTACTCCAGCAAAGAGCAGACCGTCGAGAAAGCCGCCGAAATTAAAAAAATTTCCCCATCTAAGAATTTCAGGAAAATTCTTAAAATTGCTTTTTCTCTTTTTGCAAATCTTTGTCTCTGTTATTGTTTTGCCTTAGTTAGACCAATAAGTTTACAACAAAAAGTTATTTTGTCAAGTTTTTTTTAGTCTTTTTTTAAGTAATTAATAAGGCTTGCGAAATCTTGCAGGGAGAGTTGTTCCGGCCGGATATCGGAACGGATGCGGTAGTATCTGAGGAAGGCTTCCAGTTTCTGCGCCGCAATGACCTTTTTAAGGCTTGACCTCAGGGTCTTCCTTCTCTGGTTGAAACTTGCCCGGATGACTTTGAAAAGGAGCTCAGGATCCCCGACATAAACAGCGGGCTTTTCCCTGAACCTGAGCTTCAGGAACGCGGAGTCAACCTTTGGGACAGGCCAGAAGCAGCCCCTGGAAATGAAAAAGAGGATCTTTGGTTCGGTATAATATTGCACGAAGCAGCTGAGGGCTCCGTAATCTTTGGAGCCGGGCAGCGAGGCAATCCTCTGGGCAAACTCCTTCTGTACGGTGATGAATGCGCCCCCCACCTTCTCTCTTACCCCGATCAACTTCTCTATGATCGGGGTCGAGATGCAGTAGGGGATGTTTCCGACGACCTTAATTTTGCCTCTAACTTTGCTCAGGATCCCGGTGAGGTCCGCTTTTAAGGCATCCTCGCCGATAATCCTTAAATTAGCGTTTTTTTCCGAAATCTCTTCAAGGCAGGGCCCAAGGCGCGGGTCGATCTCAAGTGCATAGGCCAGCTTTACCCTCGGGGCAATCAAAGAAGTGAGCTCTCCCCGCCCTGCGCCGATTTCAATGACCGTATCCGTATCCTTGAAATCGCAGGCAGAGATTATCTTATTCCGGATATTCTTATCGGCGAGAAAGTTCTGGCCTAAGCTTTTTTTAGGTTTAAGGCGCATTTTGCGGCGAGCCTGATCGCTTCGATTAAAGAGGCGGGATTTGCCTTGCTGAGAGAGCCTGCGATATCAAATGCGGTCCCGTGCAGAGGCGAGGTGCGCACAAACGGAAGACCAAGAGTCATGTTTACCCCTGTTTTCGGGTCGCTGAGCTTAAGCGGTATGAGCGCCTGATCATGGTACATGGCGACTACCGCATCATATTCCCCCTTATATGCCCGGTAAACCGCCACATCCGCCGGAAGCGGCCCGTCGATAGACGAGCGCAGCTTGGCCTTTAACCTTCTTATCTCGGGCTCGATTATTCCTGTTTCTTCTTCGCCGATCAAGCCGCGGTCAGAGGCGTGGGGATTAAGGCCGCAGACGACAATGCGGGGATCCTTCAATAAGAAGAGCTTTATAAGCGCTTCGTCTGCGCCAACTATCGCCTGACGCAGACTGCCCTTGTTTACCCAACCGGGGACGCCCCTTATAGGAACGTGCCTGGTGACCATAGAGAACCTAAGAAAGCGGTTCAGGAGCATCATGGTCACATGCTTAGCACCGCTATGCTCCGCCAGGTATTCGGTGTGCCCGCCGTAATGGAATCCGGCCCTGTTTATCGCTTCTTTTGAGACAGGGCAGGTGACCAGGCAGTCCGCTTCTTTTCTTCTGATCAGGCGCATGGCCTCATCAAGGTATTCCACCGAAGCCCGGCCGTATCGGGGATTGATCCTACCGAAGGAAAAGTTTTTACGGCGGACATTTACTAGGTCTATAAAATCGACTCTTGAAAACTGCGGAGTGCGGCCGGTGAGCCGGCTAAATACCCATTTATCCCCTATAACAGTGAAGTCGTAGCGGTTTTCTAAACTCCGGATGGCTTTTAAGGCGATGGCAGGCCCAACCCCTGAGGGGTCGCCGATGGTGAGGGCGATCCTAATTCTGCCTGATCTCAACGTAGGAGGATTTTTTGATCTCATCTAACCACTTGTCCAGTTTCTCCTGCCTCTTTTTCGAAAAGAGAAAGTCGGATATTTGGGCCTGGACTTCAGCTATGGGCAGCTGGCGGGACGGAGTAATCTTGTCTACGATGAAGACGAAGTGCTTTCCGTCGATGTCGAGCGCATCGGATGCAGCACCCAGAGGCAGGGAAAACACCGCGCTTTCCACCTCCGGCTTTAATTCCCCGTCCTTGGCAGCGATGAGCTTATCGGGAAGTATTTTGATCGGATACCTGGATGCCAGGGATTCAAGCTTCTCCCCCCGCTTCAGATTATAGGAAAAACTTTGCGCCTGGTCCCTGTTCTCGAGGGCGATCACCGTCATCTCGCGCTCTTCCGGCGATTTGAACTCCTGCGGGTTCTTATTGTAGAACAGAGTCACTTCTTCGGGGCGTATCGCGATCTCCGAGTCTATCTTAAGCTGCACCACATTGTACTTAAGCATTTCGTCTTTTATCCGGGTCTCAAGGTCAGCCTGGGTCAGCCCCTGCTTAGCCAGCGCCTCATGGAAATCCGCTTCCGAAGGATAGCGCTTCTTCATCTCATTAATCCTCGCCCTTACCCGGTTCTTGTCCACCTCTAAAAGGTAAACCATCATCTGGCTCGCCTTATCGGTCTTTTTTCTGGCTTCATCGAGCATCTTCCTTGCCTGCTGCAGGATCAGCCTGTCCCTGATCAGTTCGTTCAAAAGGTCCAGCTTCATCGACTGGAGTTTCTGCTCCAGCTCCTTGCCCTTTATCTCTCTGGACAGCTGAATGCGCATATAACTCAAAAAATCCGAGAGCTCCTTCTGGGTGATCACCTCGTTGTTTACGATGGCGACGATCTTTTCTACGGCAAAAGAGCAGTCCGGACTGAAACCGGACAGGCCGAAACAGAATAAAACCGCCAGCAAAGACTTTAATTTACGCATAAGCCGCACCTATCTTTTTAAAGTTCCCTATCGCCTCTCTAAGCAACCGGCAGTAAAGGTCAAAGCCTACCGCCGCGATGAACCCGTGCTGCTCTAGTCCCAGCAGGTTCCCTGCCCCCCTGATTTCAAGGTCCTCCATAGCGATATTAAACCCGGCCCCCAGCTGGCTGTGTTCCTGTATTGCCTCCAGCCGCTTTTTGGCATCGGAATCCAAGACCTTGTGTTTAGGTACCAGGAAGTACGCGTAGGCTGCGCGGTTAAACCTGCCCACCCTTCCCCGCAGCTGGTGCAGGTCTGCCAGGCCAAACTCCTGCGCATTATTGACGATGATCGTATTTGCGTTAGGGATATCGATCCCCGATTCGATGATCATCGTGCAGACCAGGCAATCAATTTCACCCCTCAGGAATGCGGCCATCACCGCTTCCAGGGATTTCGGATGCATCTGGCCGTGGCCGACGGCGACCCTGACCCCGGGTGGCAGTTTTCCGGAGAGCCTCTCTCGCACCTTTTCAATATCCTGCACGCGGTTGTGCAGGAAGAAAACCTGCCCCTTACGGCCGGTCTCGCGTAATATCGCCTGCCTGACCAGTTCTTCGTCATATTCTACCACAATTGTCTTGATTGGCAACCGATTTTGCGGGGGCGTATTGATCACGGAGAGGTCCCTTGCGCCCATCAGGCTCATGTAAAGCGTGCGCGGGATGGGAGTGGCGGTAAGGGTCAGGACGTCCGCAGCCAGCCTCAGGCGCTTGAGCCTCTCCTTGTGCTTCACCCCGAAACGCTGTTCCTCGTCGATGATCACAAGGCCCAGGTTCTTAAAGGATATATCCTCCGAAAGGAGCCTGTGTGTGCCGATGACGATGTCAACGCTGCCCCGGGCGAGGCCTTCGATAATGGCCCTCTGCTCTGCGTCGGTCTTAAAACGGGAAAGCATCTGGATATTGACGGGGAAATCCTTAAGCCGCATCGAGAAGTTCTGATAGTGCTGTTCGGCAAGGATCGTTGTCGGGACAAGGTAGGCCACCTGCTTATTGTCCATTACTGCCTTAAAGGCGGCGCGCATAGCTACCTCAGTCTTTCCGTAACCCACATCCCCGCAAAGGAGCCTGTCCATTGGCCGGACTGATTCCATATCTTTCTTTGCTTCTATTGCCGCCCTTATCTGGTCCGGAGTCTCTTCGTAAGGAAAGGTCTCTTCGAACTCCTTCTGCCAGTCCGTATCCGCGGAAAAAGCGAAACCGGATGCGCTCATGCGCATCGCCTGAAGGGTCAACAGCTCCCAGGCCATCTTCTGGATACCGCGCCTTGCGCCTTCCTTTGTCCTCTGCCACTCCCGGCTGCCGAGGCGGTAAAGCTTGGGCTTTCTGACCTGGAAGGCAAGGTACTTCTGCACCAGATGCATCGATTCAACCGGGACATAGAGCTTCTCCTGACGGTCATATTCGATTACCAGGTGGTCTTTCGGTCTATCCTGGACTTTGATCTTCTGCATCCCCAGAAAACGGCCGATGCCGTACTGGTTATGCACCACGTAATCGCCGGCATTCAGTTCGATGAAATTAGATAGCGGGAACTCCTCGCTGAAGGAAGCGGTCTTGAGGCTACCCGGCTTTTTTATCGGCAGGATGATCACGAACCTGTGCTCCCAGAGCGGATCTCCGGTCGCCGGATTGAATGACCTGATCGATGAGACGGTATCGTTATCCAGGTCGATGCGGATGGGAAGTTCGAAGGAAAATGGGAAGATATCGATGATGCCGCCCCGGCGGGTAAAATCTCCCTCTTCGGCCACGGAATCGCGGCGCTTATAGCCGAAATCGACGAGATCTGCCAGGATACGCTCAAGGTCAATCTGAGCGCACTTATAGAGCTTGAGGGATTTGAACGTCACTTTTATCCGCTAAGCAGCGAATTAATACTTGGCGCGCCTGCCGCTTAAGGCCAGCACTAGAGGTGAGGCGATATAAACTGTGGAATAAACACCCGAAATAAAACCCACAAGCAGGGTAAAAGCGAAATTACTCAGCACTTCTCCGCCCCAAAAGAGGATCGCTATGACTACAAAGAGGGTTATCCCTGAGGTAAGGATGGTGCGGCCGAGCATCTGGTTTACGCTTAAGTTTATGAGCTCATAGAGGTTGAGTTTGCGGCTAAGCCGGGCATTTTCCCTGACCCGGTCGTAGATGACAATCGTATCGTTGATAGAGTAACCTGCAATGGTCAGGAAGGCGGTAACGCTTAAAAGGTCGATCTGTCTTCCGGTGATAGCCAGGAACCCCAGGGCAACCAGCACGTCGTGCAAAAGCGCGATCACTCCGGCAATGGCAAAGTTAAAGTGCTTAAAACGGATGGCCACGTAGGCACAGATGCCCAGCAGCGCCCAGAAGAGGGCCTTCAGGGCTTTTGTTTTCAGGTGTTTTCCTGCAATAGGGCCTACTCGCTCGATCCTCAGGATCTGTATATCCTGTTCCGGGAACTTTTCTTTCAGTTTTTCCGTAAGCAGATTGCTCTTATCTTCCGAGGTGCGGATCAGGACCGCGTTGGGGTTATCGCTGAACTGCTGGATTGAAGCGTCTGTCAGATTAAGTTCCTTCAATACCCCGCGCACTTGATCCGGGTCCGGAGCCGTTTTAAAGCTGTATTCCTGGATCTGCCCGCCGGCAAAATCTATCCCGTAGACCTGCCTGCCTTTATTAAAGAAGAAATAGAGCCCGGTGACGATGACTATCAGAGAGAGGACATAGAAAAAGACCCTCTTTCCGATAAAATCGAACTTTGTCTCCTTAAATATGCGTAACATCGGCAGTTTGTCTTTCAAAACGCCGGCAGCCAGCAATATCTCAAAAATAGTGCGCGTTAATATGATCGCCGTAAACAAGCTGGCAATAAGGCCTATGGTCAGGGTCACGGCAAATCCCCTGATCGGGCCGGTCCCGAACTGAAAGAGGAAAAAAGCCGCGATGAGGGTGGTGATATTAGAATCGAAAATCGCGGTAAATGCACGGCTGTAGCCGTTAGTGATGGCTGCGCGCAGGGTTTTTCCCGAATCCAGTTCCTCGCGGATGCGTTCGTTGATGAGCACGTTGGCGTCCACCGCCATGCCCAGGGAGAGCGCGATACCGGCGATACCCGGCAGGGTAAGGGTTGCCGAGACCCCGGGGAACAGGATAGGCAACAAGCCTAAACCGCCTAAGATCATTAAGAGGTTGGCCAAGAGCGCGATATTGCTGATGATGCCGGCAAGAAAGTAGTATAAAGCCATGAATATAAAGACTGCCAGTCCGCCGATGATGCTTGCGCGTATACCCTTATTGATGGAATCCTGGCCGAGGAGCGGCCCGATGGTCCGCTCTTCTTCTATGCGCATGGGCGCAGGCAAGGCGCCTACGCGTAATACCAGCGCCAGGTCCTGGGCTTCAGTGACGTCAAAACGGCCGCTGATCACCGCCTCGCCCGAAGGAATAGCCTCTTTGATATTCGGCGCAGACTGCACCTTGCCGTCCAGCACGATGGCCAGGCGCCTTCCCACATTAGCGGCGGTAAGCTCGGCGAACTTCTTTGCGCCTTCGGCGTTGAACTTGAGCCCGACCACCGGCCCGTAAAACTCCGCCTGGCTGAAATTAACCGTAGCGTCGGAGAGCGCATCTCCGGTAAGGCTTGCCTGTTTCTCAAGGAGCAGGGGCTCTTTGGTATCCTCGACGTACTTAAGCTCAAACCCGGACGGAACATTGCCTTCGAGCGCCTGTTTTATTTTTTCGGAATCAGCTGAAACGAGCCTAAACTCAAGGAGAGCGGTCTTGCCGATGATCTCAATGGCGCGCTCCCTGTCGGTAACTCCCGGCAATTGCACTACAATTTCATCCTCGCCCTGTTTCTGGATGGACGGCTCTCTTACCCCGAACTCATCGATGCGGTTGCGGATGACCTCAAGCGCCCTGTCACCGGCATCAATTTTTGCCTCTGCGGCCAGGTGGCTTGTGTCGATCTTAAGCAAAAGATGCATGCCGCCTTTTAGGTCAAGGCCGAGATTTATCCTCTTTTCGAGCGGAAAAGAGAAATACGCGCATATACCGATGACTGCCAGGACAGCGAATACTCTCAAGGTTAATCTACGCTCCATCTTATCCCTTTCGAATGTTTTTTAAGCTTTTTTCTTTATGGCTATGCAGCTCTTTTCGACTTCTATCTTTACGTTGTCATCCACGCGCAAAACAACTGTTTTATCCTTGACGTTGACGACGGTGCCGTGTATGCCGCCGGAAGTCACCACCTCGTCATTTTTATTGAGCCCGGAAAGCATGTTCTGATGGTTTTTCTCTTTCTGCTTCTGCGGCCGCAGGATCAGAAAATAGAACAAAATAAAGATGAAAATCAGAGGGACAAACTGCATCAGTGGATTTACCGCTTGCGCCTGAGGCATCTTTCACTCCCGCGTTAGTCGAAATTATTCTTTAATCTTTTTCACCAGGCTTCTTACCGTCGGAGACATCTGTGCTCCGTTCTTCACCCAACCGAGGATCTTTTCTTTTTTCAACCTTACCTCTCCGCTTGAGGGATTATAGAAGCCCAACTCCTCAATGACCCTTGAATCGCGGCCGGAACGCTCGTCAAAAACAGAGACCCGGAAATGCGGCTTGCCTTTTGGATTTTTGCCGATCCTTCTTAGACGGATGTGTACTGCCATACTACTCTCCTCTGTGTTGTGCTTACTTTTTTTTATTTGTGCCGCCTCGCGTAATGCGCTCGGCGTAAATTTGCTGGCTTTGTATACTAGAGCAAATTTAAGTGCCCCTGGCAGGAATCTCCCGCCAAGCTAATCAAGCCTAGGGCGGGATCCCGTCCTCCTATCAGTTGCCGGACGGGAGAACCTGACCGAGGCGATTCCTGCCTTGCGAATATGGTGCCCCTGGCAGGAATCTCCCGCCAAGCTAATCAAGCCTAGGGCGGGATCCCGTCCTCCTATCAGTTGCCGGACGGGAGAACCTGACCGAGGCGATTCCTGCCTTGCGAATATGGTGCCCCTGGCA
>VGKG01000014.1 GCA_016867115.1 Candidatus Omnitrophota bacterium
AACGGTAATCTATAGGCACGGGCCTGGCTGCGCCGAAGACGAACTGACCGCGCGTAGAGATAAAGAGCATAAGCGGCACCAGGAAAGTCCAGACCGGGTCGATGTGCGCCAGGGGGTTAAGGGTGAGCCGGCCCGAATATTTCGCAGTCTGGTCGCCGAGCTTATAAGCTACATAGGCATGTGAGAACTCATGCACGCTCATCGCGATGATGAGCATGGCGAATGATATCAGAAAGGCAAAGATCAGGCCGATGAGAGGCAATTTATCTTGCCCCCTTCTTCTTGGGTTTAGGCTCGGTTTCGCCTGGCGGCACGGCCTTTTTTACAAACTTCTTGTTCAGCCAGCCGAAAGCCTTATCCGTGGGTTCGATCCTGTACCATCCCTCTTCTTCCGCGACGACCTTTACCGGCTCATCCTTATACGCCATGCCTAGTATAGGCGCGGATTCGCCGGGGCCGAGCCGGATGTTCACCCGGTCATTCAGGAGCTTTGCGCTGCTGCAGAGCTCCTCTTTTTTGGGGGCTTCTTTCTTTTGCCTGGGGTCCGGGGCAGCAGGAGCGATACATTCCACGAAACTCTTCTTGATGTAGGCGGGAGCTTTTTTGGGGAGTTTTATCCTGTACCAGTCGTGCGCCTCAAGCACTACTTCCACCTGTTCGCCCTTATCCAGGGCGCAGATCACAGGCGCGGTCACCCTTGAGTCAGCGCGCACATTTATGTCCGGGGAGGTGATTTCGCCGGTGAATATCACTGTCTCTTGTGCCAGGGCCTGGCTAAAGACAGCCAGGAGGATAGCGAGTGCAAGTCGCATGATTATTTCTTCTCGGCAGGCTTACCGGCTGCGGGCTTGGCGCCGGAGGCTTCCTTGGTTTCGGCAGCAGGGGCGGCTGCGGCGCCTTCTGCGGCGGCAGCTTCAGGGGCTTTTTCTACCTTTTCCTTCTTGATCTTGATGCGGATAGTCTTGATCTTGGGCAGCCCGAATACGGGGTCCCCTTCTTTCCACTTGCCCTTATCAGCCATCTGCCTTAAGCGTTCGGCGCGTTTTAAGACCGATCTTTGTTTTTTATCTTTTTCGGAAATCTTCAGTGACGGATGAATTGTCATATCTCTAGAGCCTCCTTACGGTACAATCCTTATACCTTTTCTTAAGCTGCAGCAGCAGGATCTCTGCATCTTTTTTCTGATTAAAATTGCCCACGCACAATATGATCCAATTCCCTTTAGGGAGGATCAGGGGCGATAAGCCTTTTTTACGTAATTCCTGCGCTTCTTTCTGGGCAGAGGAGTGCTTCTTATAGCTGGCTAATTGAATAGTATAGGCGTTTTGCGTCAACTCCTGGGTCAGTTTAGTCTGGGCCTGCGGTTTCTGTTCCCGGATGATCACTACCGGAGCCTGCGGGGTCACCTCAGCAGGCGCGGGCGCAACCGGCACCGTCTGAGGCTCCTGTCTGACCGCCTGGATAGCCGCGTTATCCGGCCGCAGGTTTTTTCCTCTTTCGACGCCGAGGGTGAAAGAAATGATGCTTACCAGCGCGATGCCCAGCAGGAAGAGGATCCTTTTTTCATAGCCGCGAAAACGCCGCAAAAAAGGGCTTGAATCGCGGCGCCTGAACTGCACCGGCTCCCCTGTCTTTGAGAATAATTCAAGCTGGCTGTTTTCCGGCCTTTCCATAATCAAATATTATATATCCTCTATTCTGCCTCTTTCAAGTAATTTTTTGAGTTTATCCTCTTCACTACTTTCAGGAACGCCTCTACCACTTTCGGGTCGAATTGCGAACCGCTCTTCTTTTTTATCTCCCTGATCGCCGAAGCGATATCCATCCTTTCGCGGTACGGCCGGCCGTAGACCATCGCCTCGAAGGCGTCAGCCACAGCCATGATGCGCGCCCCCAGCGGGATCTGACCTTTTTTCAGCCTCGACGGGTAGCCGGTGCCGTTGTATTTCTCATGATGGTGCATGATTATGGGTATGGCCGGCCGCAGTATCTGCAGGGGCCTTAAGATCTCGGCACCCTTGACCGGATGTTTTTTGATGATGTCGAACTCCTGAGGAGTGAGCTTCTTGGTCTTGGTGAGTATTTCCGGAGGGATATCGGCTTTCCCTGCATCGTGCAGGAGGCTGGCGTATTTCAAGCTTTCAATCTGTTTCTCGTTCAGGTGCATCTCAACGCCCAGGGCACTCACCAGGCGGCTGAAATACGGGGAATGGGTGTATTCCTGGGGCACGCGCGTATCCAGGAGCGTCACCAGCGACTTGATGCTTCCCAGCACTATCCTCTGCTGTTCTTCGTAGAGCTGCAGGTTTTTTATGCCGATCATCGCTTCTTCAATGATAGTCATGAGCATCTCCTGGTCGGAGCTGTCAAAGGCAGGGGCAGCTTTATGGCGCTTGATGATGAGCAGGCCCATGACGTCTTCGCAGATGAGCGGGACACCCAGCATATGATTCTGGCGGATGGAGCCCGTGCTTTTGAGGATCCTTCTCTCTTCCCTGTTTGAAAGGCTCTGCCTGTGGTCGATGACGTGTTTTTTCTTTCCGCTTATAATGCACTTCAGGACCGAATATTTCTTTGTGTTATCAAGCAGCAGGATAAGGCAGAAGTGGGCGCGGAAGATCTGGCAGATGAGGCGGGAGAGGCGGCTGACCAGTTCCTTGAGCTCATAAGTGGAGTTCACCAGCCGGAAGATGCTGTGTGCCGATGAGATCAGGAACTTATACTTTTTCGTAGGGGTTAAATAGCTTTTTGTATTCATCTAGGCAATACCTGTCTGTCATTCCGGCGATGTAGTCGGTGATTACGCGATGCACCCCGTCTTGGGATATCCTGTCTTGAGTTTCATCGGGCAGCTGCCCGGGATTGGTGACGTATTCCCTGAAGAGTTCCTGGATGAAGCGCTTGGCCTTGACGCTCATGCGCACCACGCGGTAGTGCCGGTAGAGCCGCCGGGAAAGGAATGACCTTAAAGGTTTTCTTAATTTTAGCATATCGGGGCTGAAAGACACGACCTTTTTATCCAGTTTTTTTACTTCTTCCGCCGAGCCCAGTCTGAGCTTCTTTATCTTCTCCTCTGTCTCTTCTATGAGGTCTGTGACCTGCAGATTGATCAGCGACCGGATGATCAGGTATTTCTTCAGGTTCGGGTTAAGCGCGGCGTTGCCTTTTGCTATATTCCTGGTGATATTCTTCCAGATGGAGAGCCCTTCAAGATCCGCCTCCTTTATCAGGCTGCTGGTCAGGCCGTCGTCAAGGTCGTGATTGTCGTAGGCGATCTCGTCGGCAATATCCACTACCTGCGTCTCAAGGGTGGGCATTTCTTGGGGTGCCAGGCCCTTGACTTTGACTGAGATATCGTAGGCAGACGAGTGCTTTACGATGCCCTCCCTGACCTCCCAGCTCAGATTCAGGCCGGGAAAGTCGGGGTATCTTTCTTCGAGGTAATCCACGACCCTCAGGCCTTGAAGGTTATGGTTGAATCCGCCGTAGCGGGCCATCAATTCATTGAGCGCGTCTTCCCCGGAATGGCCGAAGGGGGTGTGCCCCAGGTCATGGGCGAGGGCGATCGCCTCGGTCAGGTCGGCGTTGAGCCTCAGGCTTGTGGCGATGGTCCGGGCGATCTGGGCGACTTCGATGGTATGCGTCAGGCGCGTGCGGAAGTAATCGCCTTCATGGTTGACAAAGACCTGGGTCTTATATTCCAGCCTCCTGAAGGCTGCCGAGTGCACGATCCGGTCCCGGTCGCGCTGGTATGCCGAACGGTAGGGATGCTCGGGCTCTTTGTGCACCCTGCCCCGGCTCTCGGAACTCTTCATGGCATAGGGGGCAAGGACCGTCTCTTCAAGTTTTCTGTTCTGTTTCCGGTCTAGCATCTTTTCAGCCTTTTATAAAGCTCAGCCAGCGATTGCGAGATGATCTTCGTATTGTATATCGCGGGCATGAAGTTCGTATCTTGCCTCCAGCGCGGGACGATGTGTATGTGCAGGTGCCCGGTGATCCCCGCGCCCGCCTGGCTGCCCAGGTTGACGCCGATATTAAAGCCGTGTGGTTTCAGGGCCTTGCTCAGGCCCCGCTTTACTCTTTGTACGGTTTTGAGCAGGTCCAGAAGCTGGGCGTCTTTTAATCCGGAAAAGTCTTTCACGTGCTTAAGTGGCGAGACCATGACGTGGCCGTTATTATAAGGAAAGATATTCAGAATGGCCATAGAGTGCCTCGATTTCAGGATACAGAAGTTTTTTACGGGCTCTTTTTTCGCCCGGCAAAAGATGCACCCCTTAAGCTTTGCGGCTTTGAGGTATTTTATTCTCCAGGGCGCCCAGAGTTTATCCATCTTAGATCCTGATTATCCTTGCCTCTATTTTATCATTAATCTCGATTATTCCATAGGAATTATACCGGGCAAAGACCTTATCCGTGGGGCTTCCCGGATTAAAGAAGAGGATGCCGTTCTTCTCTTCGTTACACGGCGAGTGCGAATGCCCGAAAATGATCAGGTCTAACTTTTCGTCTTTAAAGGCTTCGGCCAGGGTTTCGGTCAGGTTGGCGGGCGCGCCAAAGCCGTGCATGAGCCCGATGCGGTGCCTGCCGACGGTGAAGACCTCTTTTTCGGGAAGGTTTTTTCTTACCTCGTAGGAATCCATATTGCCGCGCACCGCCTTTACGTTCTTGCAGACGGATCTGAGCTTCTCAAGCACCGCCAGATCCACAAGGTCCCCCGCGTGCACGATCATGTCCACTCCCTTAAAGTCCTCAAGGATCTTTTTCGGGATGGCCTCGGCTGCGTTAGGGATATGGGTATCCGAGATCACTCCGATCTTCATGCTATCACCCACGGTTTGGAATAGAGGTCAAGCATCTGGTTCAGGGAGTTCACATCCCATGTCCAGATGCGCTCCTCCATCGCCCTCAGGCGAGTATTTGCGTCGACGTCGCCGAGGGTGACGATGATCTTTCTCTGCAGCTTATGCCGGTATTTTTTGCATTCCCGGCTGAACTCCGTGATATCCGTTTCGGTGAGCATCCCGGGTTTAAAGGCCATGATCCAGAGGCTCTCCCGGGAGCGGCAGATCAGCCCTTCTTTTATCGCGCGATTTGAGAACTCAAGCGGCTTTATTTCGCGGAAGTGGCTGAGGCGCACCCTCTTCTTTTCTATCTGGACAGTCTCATCCTCGAAGAGGCGCAGCAGCTCGGTTATCCTCTGGGGGATGCTTTTGTTGGCGCTCAGGTAGAACTCCTGCATCAGTGAATCTATCTTGCCGCGGAAAGCCGCCTTCTGATGCCTGGCGTCGAAGGTAAGCGAAAAGAGCTTCCCCTGGTAGACGAACCTTAGCCAGAAACCGAGGACCCGGTCGTTGATCTTAAGGAAGTCGCCGCTACGCGTCAGGACGTCAGATTCAAGGAGACGGTTTATCCCGGGCGTGAGTTCTTTTCCGGTCTTTTTGAGGATCGAAGACAATTCTTTTAGTTTATTCCTGCCGCTTGCGATCAGGTAAAGTATGGAGGTGTATTCGCCGCTGCCCTTTGCGCCGGAGAATTGCCTGATAAAGTTCGAGAAGCGCTGATTCAGCATCCCGGAGGCGTCAAAGAGGAGCCTCTCGAGTATTTCGGCGAGGTCTCCTTTTTCCCGGTGCAGTTCCTCGCAGATGACTTTAAGGTAAAAAGGATTGCCTCCGGTAAAATGCACCAGGAAACTTTTTTCCGCCGGTTCAAGGGTGAGGCCGTAGAGCTGCCGGTCGAGGTACTCCTCGCTCATCCTTATGCCGAATGGTTCGACATTGACCACCTCGAAATTCCCGAATAAGAGGCAGAGGTGCTTGCTCAGGATGTTTTTTGCCCTGAACTTCTGGGAACTGACGATGACGTACATGGTGTTCTTCTGGGTGACCAGGAGTTTTGACCATTCGCGGTAGAGTCCGCTGATCCCCAGGCCCTCGAGGTTCTGGAACTCGTCTATGATCACCACGCAGAACTTGCCCGTCTCGCTGTTTATGCTGTCGCAGAGCAAGAGGAGCTGGCTGAAGATATTGTGCTTCTTCATCCTTTTTGCGGCCTGCAGGATAAGCCTGATCTTCTGGACCGTCCGGGGGATGTACTTCTCGGATTTCCGGATAAGAAAATCCAGGTCTTCTTTCAGTTCCTGCGAACTGTTGATGAGGAAATTGTAGAGCAGGATGGCGATAAATCTGCGGCTGAACTCCTGCGGCGATTCGGGCCTGGCCTCCAGATACAGCATCAGGTAGTTGTTATCATGGAACTTTTCCAGGAAATCAAAGATGAGCGAGGTCTTGCCGGCCATCTCGTCTCCGATGATGGCCAGGTTCTGGCGGTAGCCGTCCTTGAGGCCCCTGGCCCGCTTGATCAGCGTGTCGACGTATTCTTTGCGCCCGAAGATCTCTTCTCTGTTCATGGCAGATAATAATAAGGGTTCTGGGGGATGTGGAGCTTTCTTATTTCAAAATGCAGATAAGTGTTCCTGTCGCGGCCGGCAAAACCGGCTTTTGCGATGATCGCGCCCTTCTGGATCATATCCCCCGGTTTTACAAAGATTTCGCCGCAGCGCGCATATACCGTGGAGAAACCGTCCCCGTGGTCGATGATGACGGTCTTCCCGAAGTTTCCGAAATTATCCGCCAGGAAACTCACCCTTCCGCCGCGTGCTGCGACCACATCGGCATTGCTTTCGGGTGCGATATCGAGGCCTTTGTTTATCATATTGTTTGAAGTCCCGCCGAAACCGGAGACGACCCTTCCCTTAAGGGGCCAGATAAAGTCGTCGTAGAGGCTGGCTACGGGCACGATGCGCTGGGTCCTGCGGTTCGGGATGAGGATCATCTGGCCGACCTCGATGCTAGAGGTATCGGTGATGCGGTTTATCCTGGCCAGCTCTTCCGGGTTGACATCGTAGGTCTTGGCTATCCTCCAGAGGGTCTGCCCTTTTTCCACGCGGTGGTATACTCCGGGCAGGTTGGTTACCTGAGGCGTGACTACGGCAGGCATAGTAGTAACGGGAGAGGTAGCACAGCCGTTTAAAAACAGTAGGCAGTATGCCGTATACAGAATACCGGGGAAAAACTTTAGTTTACGCATAATAAATTCGGTAAAGCAAAATTTAAGCGGGCGAAGGGAATTGAACCCTCCTATCCAGCTTGGGAAGCTGGTGTTCTACCGATGAACTACGCCCGCACTGATCTTCTTACAAATGCAGCGTTCTGCCGCTGTCTTGTCCGGCTAGTAATCTCAGGACGGGATCCCGCCCTGGCTTTTATTTGCTTGGCGGGAGATTACACCCGCATGCACTCCTGCATCAATTTAATAGAACAGTACTCACCGCACATCGAACAGACATCTTTCATATCCGGCCGGGAGGAGAGCCGGTATTTTTTAGCCTTCTGCGGGTCAACGGACAGCCGGATCTGCTTTTTCCAGTCGCGTTGCCTTCGCGCAAGCGACATCTCTTTATCCCAGCGGTCCGCCGTATCTTTATATTTTACGATATCCGCGGCATGCGCTGCGATGCGCGAGGCAACCACCCCTTCGTGCACATCGCCGGCATCCGGATGCCTGAGGTGCTCTGAAGGCGTGACATAGCAGAGGAGGTCCGCGCCGTAACTTGCGGCAAGTGCGCCTCCGATCGCGGCCGAGATGTGGTCATGGCCTGAGGCCACATCCGTCACCAGCGGCCCCAAGACATAAAACGGGGCTCCGTTACAAAGGCTCTTTTCCAGATAGACATTCTTTTTGATCTCATCCAGGGGCACATGTCCCGGGCCTTCGATCATCACCTGCACGTTTCTTACCCTTGCTCGCCGGGTGAGTTCAGCGAGGATTTTCAGTTCCGCGATCTGGGCGCGGTCCGTTGCGTCATGGATCGAGCCCGGCCGCAGGCCGTCCCCGAGGCTTAAGGTCACATCGTACCTGTAGGCGATATCCAGGATCCTGTCGAAACAGGCGTAGAAAGGATTTTCCCTGCGGTGGTGATTCATCCATGCAGCCAGTATCGCCCCGCCGCGGGAGACGATACTGAGCAGCCTTTTTTGTTCCTTCAGGGCCCCCAAGCTCTTTTCGGTGACTCCGGCATGGATGGTAAAGAAATCCACGCCGTCTTCCGCCTGCTCTTCGAGGGTCTCCAGTATGTCGTCGCAGCCGAACCTGAGGAAACTCTTTTTCCGCCTCCGGGCATTCACCGCTATTTCGTATACCGGGACCGTGCCTACCGGCACAGGGGAATATTTAAGTACCTCTCTTCTTATTTTTTTTAAGTCGCCGCCCACGCTTAGGTCCATCACCGTATCCGCGCCGGCACTTACGGCTACAGCCAGTTTCTTTATTTCGTTCCGGACGCTGCATTTATCGGTGGAGGTGCCGATGTTGGCGTTTATTTTTGTGCTGAGGCCAAGGCCTATAGCGCAGGGTTTTTTCAGGGAGTGGTTGGCGTTACGGGGGACGACTGCCTTGCCTTCTTTTATGCGCCGAAGGAGCAGGGCGGGCTTTATCCCCTCGTTTCCGGCAACGGTGAGGATCAGGGGGGTAAGCTTATTTTTTTTTGCGGATTCTATCAGCGTCATGAAAAATATTTATTTAAGCAAGCTGCCAAGCCCCTTTATGCTTGCTTTGATATCTTTTGATTTCAGGGCCGCGCGGCAGACGGCGATCCTTTCTGCGCCGGCTGCTTTTACCTCTTTGAGGTTCCCGGGGTTTATATTGCCGATGGCAAAGAAAGGGATCCTCACCTTTCTGCTCACTGCCCGCAGAAGCCTTAAACCTACCGGCCGGTGGTCCGGTTTAGTCGGCGTAGGATACACCGGCCCGATACCGATGTAATCAGCTCCTTGCCTACGGGCATCAAGCGCCTGCCTAAGATTATGGCAGGAGATGCCGACGATCTTATCCTTTCCGAGGATGCGCCTTGCGGTCCTGATCGGAGTATCTGACTGGCCAAGATGCACGCCGTCAGCGTCGACGATCTTTGCCACGTCTACATAATCATTAATAATAAAGAGCGCCTGCGTCCCGCAGAGGGCCTTTTTTATGGAATAAGCGTCTTTAAGCAGCGTTTCTTTTTTGCCTGACTTATCCCTCAGCTGGATGATCGTGCTTCCTGCCCCGGCTGCCCTGGCGGCTATATCGGAGACCGAAGCCTCACCGGCTGCCTCCTTATCCAGGATCAGATAGAGCCGCGACCTTTTTAGCAGCTCTTTTTTCGATCTCATAGAGAGCGTACCTTATTTTTTTAAAACTCACTGCCGCTTTTTTATCCAGGAGCTTGCTAAACTCTTCCAGGACCCGTAAGGATTCCTTGGACCTTTGCATATTTGCGAAAAAAATATCGGAAATACCCTTTCTCTTCAGTTCGCCGGCGTAGATCTCCTTTCCGACGTCCTTTTCGCTGTCCCTCTCTAAGAGCAGCCTCTTTGAGCCCGGCAGGCATTCTACCGCGCGGTTGATGCTGTGCCGCGCGCGTTTGAGTTCGCGGGTAAGCCCGGGGTCATCCAGGATGAACCTGGCTATTTCTTCCGAGACCCGCAGGCCTTCTTTTATGCGGTTGATATTTGCGTCCAGTATCCGGTTTATCTTTTGCGGCTTAAAAGGTTTTGGCAATTTTTCCGATCAGCCCTGTAGTGGAGCGGCCCCTTTCAAGTTTTACCGTGGCTACTCTTCCGCCGCGACCCTTTACGAACTCTTCCCCTACGATCCCCTTTTTATTCCAGTCAGCGCCCTTGATCAGCACGTCGGGTTTAAGCCTTTGGATCAGCCTTAAGGGGGTAGGTTCGCTGAAGATGGTCACGAAATCGACGCTCTCCAGGGCTGCGATCAGGCTGGCGCGGTCGCGTTCTTTTACGATTGGCCTCTTCTTGCCTTTTATTTTGCGCACGGAAGAATCGCTGTTTACCCCGACGATCAATATATCGCCGAAGCGCTTGGCTTGTTCAAGGTATCTGGCATGGCCGAAGTGAAGCAGGTCAAAGCAGCCGTTGGTAAAGACTATTCTCCTGCCGCGGCGCTTAAGCCCGGAGACGATCCTTTCAAGGCCCACCCTGCTTTTGATCTTATCTTTTAACATACCGCCTGTTCCACGAGTTCGCAGATAGCGTGTCCTATGGTGATGTGGGCTTCCTGGACGCGCGCGGTGACCAGCGACGGAACGATCAGGGAGAAGTCTGCCAGTTTCGCCAGGTCTCCCCCGTCTCCGCCGGTGAGGGCGATCGTGCGGATGCCCATCTTCTTCGCCTGTTTTATTCCGGCAGCGACGTTTTTGGCCTTGCCGCTGGTGGAGATGCCGATGGCGACGTCGTTCTTCTGGCCGAGGGCTTCGATCTGCTTGGCGAAGACTACGTCGTATCCGTAGTCATTGGCCAGGGAGGTCAGGACCGAGGTATTGGTGGTCAGGGCGACTGCTGCCAGGGCGGTACGGTCCTTTTTAAACCTGCCTACGAACTCCGCCGCAATATGCTGGCTGTCGGCGGCTGAACCGCCGTTTCCGAAAAGGATCACCTTGCCGTTCTTTTTCAGGGCCTCGATAATGGCGCGGGCGATCTCAAGGATCTCGCTCACCTTGGTCCGCAGAAGCTCTTCCTTTACCTGAATGCTCTCTAAAAGGATATCTTTTATCCTGTCGCGCATGCTACCTCCTTGAGTTACCCGAAAAAGACCGCTGCGGTCTCATAAAGCTCCATATCCACGGTCTTTAAGGCCTTGACCGCCTCATCTAACGCTACGTCAATAATCTTTGTCCCGGAGAGGGCGACCATCCTGCCGAACTTCCTATCTTTTACCAGCCCTATGGCCTTTACCCCGAATCTGGTGCCCAATATACGGTCAAAGGCAGTAGGGGTGCCGCCTCTCTGGATGTGGCCTAATACGCTCACCCGGGTCTCGTAACCGGTCCTCTTTTCGATCTCTTCGGCAAGCGTATCTGCGATGCCTCCCAGGCGTACATGGCCGAAGGCGTCCAGCTTCTGTTCCTGAAGGACCATCTGGCCTTCTTTGAACTGCGCCCCCTCTGCTACGGTTACGATACTGAAGATCTTGCCGCGGGAATGCTTCTTTTTGAGGATCTCGCAGACTTCCTCGATATCAATGGGTTTTTCCGGGATGAGGATCACATCCGCGCCGCCTGCGATCCCGGATTCGATGGCGATCCAGCCGGCATGCCTGCCCATAACCTCAACGACCATGATCCGGTGGTGGCTTTCAGCGGTAGTGCGCAGCCGGTCAATGCACTCCATGGCGATGTTTATCGCCGTATCAAAACCGAAGGTGTAGTCGGTGGCAGAAAGGTCGTTATCGATGGTCTTAGGCACTCCCACTATGTTTAAGCCCTCTTTGGCCAGTTTATTGGCGACTCCCAGGGTATCTTCTCCTCCGACGGCGATCAGCGCGTCCAGACCGATCTTTTTGAAATTATCCTTGACCTTCTGCGCGTCGCCTTCTTTTTTGTAGGGATTGGTGCGGCTGGTGCCCAGGATCGTGCCGCCTTTTGAAAGTATCCCTGACACCGACTCCAGGTCCAGCGGCACGGTTTCGTTTTCGACGAGCCCCTTCCATCCGTTTTTGATGCCTACGATCTCATATCCCAGGAGCAATCCCTTGCGGACTACTCCCCTGATCACCGGATTTAATCCCGGGCAGTCTCCTCCTCCGGTAAGAATTCCTACTCTTGCCATAGATGTTTCCCTCCGTTATACTCTTCCGTAACCTGAGAATGGTACGGTCGGCTGTTCCAGCCGTTCCGCCTCTTTTCTCTTCTTTTCCTTTTCTTCAGCCGAAATGATCTTGGCCACATGAATCTTGATGACGATCTCTTCTTCGATCCCCAATACTTCCTGGATCTTGGTGCGCGTCAGGTCCTGCAGCCGGGCGGTCAGCTCCGGGATGTTCGATTCTGACCTTAAGACTACGCGCAGGTCCGCCATGATCCCCTTTTTTGTTGCGATGACGTCGGGCCGCAGCTCTTTTATTTCCGGCATGTGGTGGGAAATTCTGCGGATCAGGTCTTCCACGGCCGAGAGCGCGATCGTCACCTGGCCGGAAGAAGTCATGAAGGCGATGGTCTTCTCTCTCTGGAAGCGTCCGAGGATGAGCTGCGCAAACGAGAAGCTGACCAGTATGAATAATAACCCCAGCAGCCCGACGATGATCCTGGAGTTCGGGTATGCCCGGACATAGGCGAGAAAGTCGTTTATATTCTGCGGCTGCAGGAGGTTCAGCGAGAAAGCGATCAGGGCGATGCCGATAGTGATGGTGATGGCGGCGTAAAAGATTATCCCAAGGACAGTAAAGATGCGCATGGCCTACCCCCTTTCAATTGCCTGGACGTTGATATTGATGTCTTTGATGGAGAGATTGGTCATCTTCTCGAGGGAATTACGCACGCTCTCCTGGACTTTATTAGCAACCTCGGGAATATTATAGCCGTATTTTATGACCAGCGGCATATCTACCCTTACGTCTTCATTGGCGCCGATCTCGACCTTTATCGCCGAGAGGCTCTTCTTGCCGATCAGCTCAAGGAGGCCGCTTTTGAAATCCCCCCCCACACTTTTTACGCCTTCGATCTCCAAAGCCGCAAGGCTGGCGATAGAGGCGATCACTTTTTTGTGAATTTTAATGGTCCCCAGGTCCGTGCGCGATTCGTCTCTGTGCGTCATCATTCCTTCTCTCCTTCTTTGAGCATCTCCTGTACGAAATGCGTGGAGAAGTCCCCTCTTAAAAAGAGCGCGTTTTCCAGCAGTTTTTGATGGAAGCTGACTGTAGTCTTTATGGGCGAGATGTGGAACTCAGCCAGCGCCCTCTGCATGATCCGGATCGCCTCCTGCCTGTTCCTGCCGTAGGTGATAAGTTTCGCCACCAGCGAATCATAGAAAGGCGAGATCTCATAGCCGGGATAAATATGCGTATCCACCCGCACTCCCGGCCCTCCGGGCAGGTTCAGGGATTCGATCTTGCCGGGTGAAGGCATGAAATTATTCTCGAAATCTTCGGCATTGATGCGGCATTCGATGCTTGAGCCGTTTATGCGGATATCGTCCTGCTGGGCCTTGAGTTTCTCGCCGGCGGCGATAAGGAGCTGTTCCTTGATCAGGTCCATGCCGGTGACCATCTCGGTTACCGGATGCTCCACCTGTATGCGGGTGTTCATCTCCATAAAATAAAAACTGCCGTCTTTATCCAGAAGGAACTCGATGGTGCCGGCGCTTGAATAATTTGCGCTTTTGGCCCCCTTAAGGGCCGCTTCGCCGAGGCGCTTGCGCAGTCTGGCGTCCACGGCCGGCGAGGGGGATTCTTCGAGGAGTTTCTGGTGCCTTCTCTGGATACTGCAGTCCCTTTCTCCGAGGTAGAGCGTGTGGCCGTATTTATCCGCCAGGATCTGGATCTCGATGTGGCGGGGTTTTTCGATGTATTTTTCGATGTATACGTTGGGGTTTCCGAAGTTCGCCTCTGCTTCCGCCTGCGCGGTCATGAGGCTTGAGATGAGGGTAAGGTCATTGTGGCAGATGCGCATGCCTTTCCCGCCGCCGCCGGCCGCGGCCTTGATGATCACCGGATATCCGATCGACTTGGCGGTCCTGAGCGCCTCTTCTTTGTTTTTAATGGTGGCGTTGCTTCCGGGCACGATGGGTAGCCCCGCTTTCTTCATGCTGGCGCGGGCAGCCATCTTGTCGCCCATCAGGCGGATATTTTCCGGGGTGGGGCCGATAAAGGTGATCTTGCAGGATTCGCAGATCTCGGCAAAATGGGGATTTTCCGCCAGGAACCCGTATCCGGGATGTATTGCCTCCACATCGGTGATCTCTGCGGCGCTGATGATTGCCGGGATGTTCAGGTAGCTGTTGGAGCTGGCTGCCTGCCCGATACAGATCGCTTCATCAGCCAGGCGCACGTGCAGGGAGGAGCGGTCAGCTTCGGAAAAGACGGCGACGGTGCGGATGTCTAATTCGCGGCAGGCGCGGATGATCCTCAGGGCGATCTCGCCCCGGTTGGCAATAAGTATTTTAGAGAACATATTTTTTAGAGAGGTTCGATCAGAAACATAGGCTGGCCGAATTCCACCGGTTCTGCGTTATCCACCAGGATCTCAAGGATCTTGCCTTTGATCTCGGATTTGATCTCGTTCATCAGCTTCATTGCCTCAATGATACAGATGACCTGCCCCGGCTCTATGGTCTGGCCGACTTCGGCATAGGGCGGCGCTTCCGGGGAGGGCGAGCGGTAGAATGTGCCTACCATCGGCGCTTTGATCTCCACGGTCTTGGCTGCCGCCGCTTCAGGGGCCTGAGGCGCAACAGGCCTGGCCGCTTCGGGAAGCGCATGGCGCTCTACCACGATCGGGCCGGCGAACCCTTCGGCGCCGGATGCGGTCTTTTTGAGCCGTATGCGCATTCCTTCTTTTTCGATCTCCAGCTCCATCAGGTTATTTTCGTTCATCAAATTAATCATTTCTTTGATTTCTTTGATGTTCATTGAAGTTATCTCCTGTTTTTAGCTGACCCGCTCGATGTAGAGGCCGGTGCGGGTGTCTACCTTGATGCGGTCTCCGGGGTTGATGAAAAGCGGCACCTGGATAGTCGCTCCGGTTTCGATCTCCGCGGGTTTGAGGCTGCTCTTTGCCGTGTCGCCCTTAAGGCCGGGTTCGGTGTGGACTATGGTGAACTCGATGAAGAAGGGCAGGCTGATATTCAGGGTCTCGTGCTTATAAAAATAACCCGATACTTCCAGGTTGTCTTTAAGGTACTTTACCACATCTCCCAGGCTCTCTTTAGCGATGGCGACCTCTTCGTAGTTATCCTGGTCCATAAAATGGTACATATTCCCGGACTTATAAAGGTATTGGAGCTTCCTTTCTTCCACAAAGGCCTGCTCGATCTTTTCATCGCCCCGGAAGGTGCGTTCCTGGATATTGCCGGTTTTAAGGTTACGCATCTTTGCCCGCACAAAGGCAGCGCCCTTGCCGGGTTTGACGTGCTCGGTGTCTATGACTATATAGACTATGTCGTCTACTAAGATAGTTACCCCTGATTTGATCTCATTAATGGATAGCGCCACTTAACACCTCACATCCTTTCCTGGTAACCAGAACAACATCCTCTATTCTTATTCCGAACTTGCCCGGCAAATAAACCCCGGGCTCTACTGTAAAGACCATGCCTGGCTCTAATCTGCCTTTAGCCCCGCTGCTTAGGCGCGGTTCTTCGTGCACTTCTAACCCCACGCCGTGGCCGAGGTTATGGTTGAATCTTTCCCCGAATCCCTGGCGGGTAATATACCGGCGGCTTGCGGCGTCAATGCCGGCAATTTCTTCACCCGGTTTGATCTTCTGGATTGCAACCCTTTGAGCTTCAAGGACAATAGCGCGGATCTGACGGGCAAGAGCTTCCATTTTACCCAAAAAGAAAACCCTTGTCAAGTCGCATTTGTAGCCGCGGTAGTCGACGCCAAGGTCGATGAGCACAATGTCTCTCTTACGCAGCTTCCGTTCTCCGCTGATATGGTGGGGGAATGCGGAGTTGGGGCCGGAAGCTACGATAATATCAAAAGCCGCTCCCTGCCCTCCGTGGTAGCGGATAAAACGCTCAAGCTCAGCGGCTATTTCTCTCTCTTTTTTGCCCGGTCGCAGGAATCTGCGGACTGATCTTAGGGCAAGGGCGGTGATCCGGAGTGCTTTTTTCAGCTTTTCGATCTCATGGGGGTCTTTGGTCTTGCGCAATCCTTCGACCATATTTTGGGTGGGCCGCAGGCTTATTTTTCTCCCCAGGCTCTTTTTCAGCTTAAGGTAGCGGCCGTAACTGAGACCGGTTTCAAAGCCTATGCTCTTTAGCCCAAGCTTTTGGCAGGCCTCTTTGACCGCCTTAAAGCCCTGGCCTTCAGTCTTTACCATCCGGGCACTCCCTTTAAGGGCCAGCCTCGCCTCTTCTGTGTAGCGGGGGTCGGTAAAATAAAGGCACTTCTTTGGAGCGACCAGAAAATAAGAGTCACGGCCGGGATACCCGGTAAGATAAGCGATGTTTGCGGAAGAACTGACCAGGAGGCTGTCGAGGCGCGCTGATTTCAGGATTTTACGCAGCTTATTCAGGCGGGACTTCATTCCAGTAGGTCTAGCAGCGCCTCGAGACCCAGGATATAGCTGTTTACGCCGAATCCGGCGACAGTGCCTTTTACCACCGGGCTGACCAGCGATTTTTTGCGGAACTCTTCACGGGTGTAGATGTTGGAGAGGTGCACTTCGACTGCCGGGATGCCGCAGCCGGCGATCGCGTCGCGGATGGCGACGCTGGTATGGGTGTAGGCAGCCGGATTGATCAGGATCCCCGAGAATCTGCCCCTGGCATCGCCGATCAGGTCCACAATCTGGCCTTCGTGGTTGGATTGTTTTATGGTAAGGGAGGCCTTCCTTTTCTTAGCCGCCTTTTTTAACTCTTTATCTATCGAGTTTAAGGTTACTTTTCCGTAGACAGCCGGCTCCCTTATGCCCAGAAGGTTCAGGTTCGGGCCGTGAATGACCAGTATCTTTTTCATCTTTTAATCCGTAGCCTCGTCAATAAGCATGATCGGTATGCCGTCGCGGATGGGGTATTTCTTCCCGCACTTTTTGCAGACTATCCTTCCGTCTTTAAGCTCCACGTCCCCTTTGCAGGCGGGGCAGGCCAGGATATCCAGCAATTCTTTATCGATCATTTAGCTCCTCCTGGTATAATCCTCAAGCAAAATTATGGATTATACCTGATTACACAGATTATTTTAGATTACACAGATTAATGCTTTAATCTCTGTAATCTACTTTTTAATCATTGAAATCAGGCATCCTTATTGTTTTCTTTAGGGGATGCCTTTGATTTTGAGATGAAGATCATCCTGAGCTCATAGAGGACATTCTCCAGGAACTTGTCCTCTTCGGCGTTAAGATTTCCGCGGGTCTTCTCCTTAAGCAGGGCGAGGGTGTCGATGAGGAACTTAGCCTGGGCGGTATCTTCTTCTATTTTATTGGTAGCCGGATGCGGCACCTGGCCCAGGGCAATGGAGGCCTGCAGCGCAAGGGTGGTGATAAAGAAGTTAAAATCCGGCTCTTCGGGCACGAACTTCCCCTCTTTCTTGAGGGAGCCCTTTTCCTTCTCTACCGCCTCTTTCCAGCTTTCGTCGATATTCTTATCCTGCTCTTCCATTTTTAGCGAATGATTATTCCGGCATAGCCTACGACGCTCTCGTAATCCGCGGTCACGTCTCCGGAGGTCTGGTATCTGATAAGCCTGGCGGATGCGGCTCCGAGGCCCTTGGCGCAGGCAAGCATGGCGATCACCGGCGCATATCCGCACATGGAGATATTCCGGCGCCGGATGCAGGACATAAGTTTATCCTCATCAAGTTCGAGTATCGCCTTGATCGCCTCTTTATCCTTTTTCTCTGCCTCAGCCTGAGCCTCATAATGGGTCATATCCGAGCTGGCTATGATCAGCGTCGTATCCTTTACGCCGGCGGCATTGATCGCGCAGGCGATATCTTTTCCGGTTTTTTTGAGCGCTTCCAGGTCATCGGATAAAAAAGCGACCGGGATGATTTCAAAGTCCTGCCGGAAATACTGCAACAGCGGAAGCTCAACCTCCAGAGAGTGCTCGTGGGCATGCGCCAGGGAATCAGGCTCAAGGTGCTTTGAGCCCTCCCGGATCTTTTCGGCCAATACCGGGTCTATCCTTACCTGCCCAAGAGGCGTCTGCCAGGCGCCTTCGGTCATAATACTGTAAGGCGCGCCAAAGCCGGTGTGGTTCGGCCCCAGGAGCAGGACTTTCTCTTTTATTTTAACATGGGAAAGAGTCTCGGCTGCGACCTTTCCCGAATACATATACCCGGCATGCGGCAGCATGCAGGCGATCGCCTCCTCCTTCTGCGCATGTTTATCCGCGAAAGCAGAGATCGTCTTTTTGAGTTCTTCTGCCGAAGCAGGGTAAAATGTCCCGGAAACTACCGGTTTTCTGACCTTAGTTTCCTGCACCGAAGATCTCCTCCAGGTATTCCTTGCCTGATCTTATTTCATCAGGAGTCGCCGGATGATGCGGCTCCATTACCTTAAGGGTATCTTTTTTCACATACGGCTTAAGCTGCGCGAAATCCAGCTCTCCCTTAAGGGGCGCCCGGTGGTCGTTTGCACCCAGGATATCATGCAGATGGATGCCCAGCATCTGGCCGGCGTACAGATCAAGAAAGTCCTTATGCCCGGAAAAGCCGAGGTTCTCCATCAGTTGGGCGTGGCCGGTATCGTGCCAGTAGAAGACTTGCGAGTTCGCCAACTCCTTAAGGATGATCCCGATTTCTTCGAAAGAAGGGATCTCTCTGTAATAAAAACGGGTTTCGACCCCCAGCCTCACTCCAGGACCTGCGGCGTGACGGTTAAGTTCCTCCAGGCTCTTCAGGGCGTTCTTCAGGAAAGGCGCTGCCGTTTCTTTGCGTTCTTTGATGTGCGCATCCCTTAGATCCAGGAACGCTTTTGTGCCCCCGGCGCCATTTTCATAAAGGCCGGCGAGGCTGCGTGTTTTATCGGGTATCTCAACGCGGCCGCAGTGCAGGACTACTGCGCCGGCGCCCAGTGACGCAGCCGTGTCAATGGTGCGCCGGGCGTAATTCAGCGCCAGGCGCCTTTCATCTTCGTCGAGGCTGGCCAGCGAATAGCAGTCCGGGAGGGCGTCTTTGCGGCTAAATCCGTCGGGGATCGGGCAGTAATTGTGCAGGCTTATTATCTGTAGGCCCGCTCTCTTACGGGCCTTACGGATCCCTTCGACCATGGAAGCGGTGAGGTTGAAACTCAGCTCAAGGTCTCTAAATCCCAGGTCCTTTATCTCAAAGAGCATTGGCTCTGCCTCTTCATAGCGCGAGGCGTTCCATGCGGTAGAGAGAGCCAGGCTCATGGCTATCTTTTGGACTTTGTCCTTTTTCTTTTGCGCTCGCTGGGCTTCTCGTAATGCTTGCGGTCGCGGACTTCTCTCAGGATCCCTTCCTGTTCGATCTTCTTCTTGAAACGGCGTAACGCCGACTCAAAAGGTTCGTCCTTCTTCACTTCGATCTGCGGCAACTTAATCCACCTCCCCCTGTTTTTTTCGGTTAGCGATACGGACAATCTTTATGTTTACAGAAAAAACATATTAGCACTTATTTTCATGCCTGTCAATAATTTAAGGCTTATTCGATCTCGAAGTTGATCGCCAGATTAAAGGATAGCTGCGGGTAATCGAGTTCGGAGGGAAAGTTCGGGAAGGGCGCGGCCTCTTTTACGCTCCTTAAGGCGGTCTCCCTGAGATAAGCGTTGTCAGCGGACATTTCTTCGCTGAGGCGCAGGTCTTTCAGGTAGCCGTCGTTTGAGATGATAAAGGAGATATTCACCTCTCCTGTTTCGGTCCCGGAATAATTCTGGTACGCTGCGCGCTTGATCTTTTCGCGCACGATCTGGTAGTAGTTCATGTAGGTGGGGTTATTGATCTTGTCCTTATCTGGTTCAGGCAGGGTGATCCGTCTCTTTACTGCGATGATATCGGGTTTGATGAGGTTGGGTTTTGCAAAATCCAGGTTCGCAGAACCGGCCGCGTCTTTAGGTCTTAAGAGCTCCCTGTTCTGCGTAAACGGCGCAGGAAGGCGTTTTTCGGGGCTCACCTTTGAAGGGACCTCAAGAAGGGGCTCTCTCCTGGGCAGGCTCAATTTCCTCTGCGGCGGCCGGGCCTCCTTTTGTTTCCTGATATAGGTGACCTTCAGGCTCTCTTCCTGTCTGGCCAGCGGCAGGAACGAGAGGTCCGGGTTCTGCAGGAAAATGACTCCGTGCGCGACCAGGGAGATGACAAAAGCAATCTGGAAGGCCCTGTCGGAAAACATAGGGTTATTATACCGCCGTCTGCCGGTATTTCAAGGCAAAGTTAGAACTTATATTCTAGCTTCAGCGTATAGTTTCTCCCCGGCGAGGGATAATAGAACTTCTGGCCATCCACCGCCAGGTCTACCCCGGCATATTCGCTGTAATATTTATTCAGCAGGTTATTAATGCCGAAGACCGCATTCAGGCATTTAAAGCTATAGGAGATGTTCATGTCCATGGTCATATATCCGTTAAGCCGGGAGGATGCGTTTGCCTGGTCGTTGAGGAAGTACCTCTCTCCCACATAAGTGCCCATGAGGTTGAAGGCGAAGTTTTTAGGCAGCATGAGCCTCAGGCCGACGCTTCCTTTATGCCGGGGGACAAGGGGGATCTCTTTGTCGTCATTCTCTCCGTCCACAAAGATGGCCTTGGTGTAGGTGTAGTTACCAAAGAGGAATATCTTTTTACGGAATCCCGAATCAAAGCCGAACTCGACCCCCTCATGAAGCGTTTTGTCGTAATTCAGGTTTTGTCCGAAGCCGCTTGGCCCGCCGGTGGAATTGAAATAGAGCTCATCTTTCACTTTCATGCGGAAGAGCGAGAGGTTTGCGGATAAGCCTTGCGTGAACCTGTGCCTTGCTCCGAATTCGAAGTTCAGGGAGTGCTGAGGCTTAAGGCTGGTATTCAACTGCTGCTGCCAGAAGGCGTCGTTAAAGGTGAACTCATCCACCTGAGGGAAGCGGAAGGAGCGGCTGATATTAAAGAAGGCGCTTGAGTCTTGTGCGTAGTTATAGACCGCCCCGCCGTTAAAGGCCCTCTGGGTATGACGCTTGTTTTCGTCGATATCCGGGTTCCAGCCGCTATTATCGTGGTAATCGAACTCAAAGCGCGCAGTCTCATAGCGGAAGCCGCCGACGAGGTTGAGCCTGTCGAAGAGGCTGAACTCATCCTGCAGGTATCCGGCAAGGGAGATCTTGTTTGTGTCGGTGAATGTCTGCAGGACGTCGGTGGAGGCGCTGTAAGCGTCTGCGCTGTAATCCGCGAGGTAAAAATCGAATCCTGCCACGAGCTTGTTCTTGCGGGAGAAGACCGGGTTATCCAGGCTGTATTTAGGGGTGACCCCCAGGGTCCTTATTCTGCTTCGTAAGGTGTTCAGGCCGTCGGTGGGAAAATAGCTGTTAGTGCGTTTACGCCGGTAGGAAGCATCCATGTCGAAGTCGCCCCACTTTTCAAGGTCATGCCCTCCTCCCAGCACAAAATAATAGTCCGTATCGTTTGCGCGGTCGGATTTGCGGGCATAGCGCCGGTTAAACTGGTCGATCACCGGCTGTTTCAGCGAAGCGGGCAGGCCGTAGCTGGACTTGTGATACCCGGAGCTGAACCTTAGATCCGTCTTTTCCGTCACTTCATAATTAAGCTTTGAAAAGAAGTCCTTGGATTTGAAAAAGCTGTTATTGCGGTATCCGTGGGTCCCTTCCCTGCTGCCCGAGAAGAGGTAGGAAAGGCCGGAGGCTGCGCCGGAGAAAGAGGCCTTCTGGAGATTGAAGTCGTAGCTGCCGTATTTAGCCAGGATGTCGGCGTGCGGTTTTCCCTTGCCTGTCTTGGTGATGATATTGATCACGCCGCTTGAGGCGTTATCTCCGTATAAGACGCTTCCTGAGCCGCCGCGGATGATCTCGATCTTTTCCACCTGATCCAGCGGTATCTGGGTCCAGTCTACGCCGCTTAAGTCCACCTGGTTGGTGCGCCTGCCGTCGACCAGGACCAGGACGTTCAGGTTTGCCTGTTCGCCGAAGCCGCGGATATCCACGGAGGCCTTGCTCCCGTTACCGTACCAGTCGCGCACGATGAGGCCCTCTGCGCTGCGCAGGACGTCGATGATTTTCTGTTTGTTAAGGTTCTGGATCTCCTTCTGCGTGATGACTGAGACGCTTCCGGCGGTCTTGTTGATCAGCTGCCCGGAGCGGGAGGGCGTGACCAGTATCCTCTCCAGTTCTATCTCTGACTCCTGCGCCAGGCCGCTTGAGGCAAGCCCAAGCGTAAAAGCCGCAGTTACCGCCATAAACCCGAACGTTTTGTTGCCTGACATCTTCCTTTCCTTTCCCGGACAAATAAAAAACCCCTGATGCTTTTAAAATCCATCAAGGGTTCCCTGATTTACCCTTTTTGCCTGTCCGCGGGCTAAAAAGTGCGCGCTGAATTACGATTTCCGGCCAGGTCTTCTGACTTGGGAGATCATCCTACTTTTGCCGCACCTTCCCGGACAGATTAGCGTCCAGTGGTATGCTTGCGGAATTTCGTCCCTCCTTACAGCAGCGGGACTGCGGCTGATTTGCACAGCCTTCCCTTAACCGAAATCATTTCTGTGAACTTTTACCGAAAGAGCGACTAACGAAGAACATTTTAAATCAAATTGTTTTTTCTGTCAAGAAAAAAATCAAAACTCTATTCCCCTCCTGGCCCGGACGCCCTTCTGATAGTAATGCTTTACCTCTTTTACTTCGCTTACCAGGTCAGCGGCCTTGAGGATCTCTTTCGGCGCATATCTGCCGGTCAGGACGAGTTCGGTTTTGCGGGGGGCTCTTTTTAAAAGATTAAGGACGTCGTCAACCCCGAGGAGTTTCAGTTTCAGGGCGACGTTGATCTCGTCGAGGATGATCAGGTCGAACTTCTTTAGCGCCTTCTTTGCCTGGGTAAGGGCCTTTTTTGCCAGCAGGATATCTTTTGCCGAAGGTTTTTTTCTGATCAGGCAGGTAGTGCCGAAACGCTCTACCCTGATATTCCTTAGCTTTTCAAGGGCTGACTCTTCCGAGTAACACCTGCCTTTCAGGAACTGGCAGATGTAGATCTTTTTTCCCGCGCCTGCCGCGCGTAGCGCCAGGCCAAAAGCCGCCGTGGTCTTTCCTTTCCCGCTACCGGTGTATACCTGTATCAATGTGCCACCGCCTTCCAGGTCAATAGCCCCAGGCCGCAGAGCGTGGCGACGATCAGCCCGGCCACGATGACCCCCGCCGATATCGCCAGAAATGCGTACCTGAACCTTATTCTGAATAAAGTCGCAGCCACTATCCCGCTCCAGGCTCCGGTTATCGGCAGGGGTATGGCGACGAATATCGCAAGGCCGAGGGCCTCGTATTTCTGGACGGCGTCGGAGTTCCTCTTGGTGCGCTCGAAGAGCCAGTCAAAGAACTTCGACCAGGGCCTGAATCTTCTCAGGGCCTTTGATACCGGCTCGAATAATATGAGCGCCGGGGCGATGATAAGGCTATTGCCTAATACCGCCAGCCAAAAGACCTTCCAGAAAGGGATGCCGTAATAGAGCCCCAGAGGTATCGCGCCCCTCAGCTCTGAGACGGGCAGTGCCCCGACAATAACGACGATTATTTCTTTAGGCAGGCCGTTGAGCCAGTTTAATAAAACGTTTAGCACCTATTCCCTCCAGCCGTATTTTCCCACCAATGGCACAAAGACGCAACCGCAGATGGGAGTGGATTCGGCAGTGCCGGGCTTCTTTTCTATCAGGGTCAATACCTGACTGAAGCTCTCCCCGAGCGGCAAAAGCAGCCCGCCGTTTTCTTTTAACTGCTCAAGTAATGGCGTAGGCACGCTGGGGCTGGCGGCAGTGACGATGATCCGGTCAAAGGGGGCTTCTTCGGGCCAGCCTAATGTTCCGTCTCCCATCCGGATCTTGATGTTTTGGTATCCCAGATCTCTAAGGATCGATCCCGCATTTTTAGCCAGGCCCGGGAATCTTTCTATGGAAAAGACTTCTTTAGCCAGTTCTGCCAGGATCGCCGCCTGATAGCCTGAGCCGGTGCCGATCTCAAGGACTTTTTCTCTGCCGGTCAGCTTGAGGGACTCAGTCATCAGTGCTACCATGTAAGGCTGGGAGATGGTCTGGCCTTCTCCGATAGGAAGCGGGTAGTCAGCGTAGGCATTGTTCCTTAATTCCTGGGGGATGAATCTGTGGCGTTCCACCTTTAAAAATGCCTTCAGCACCCGGCTATCGGTTATACCGCGGTTTGCGATCTGCTCGTCTACCATTCTTTTTCTTAGTGTTTCGTAGTCCATAACTGCCCTATGATAAAGCGGATGAAGCGCAGCGAATCCAGGACCGGATGGATCCGGCTTATCTCTCCCACGTATACAGACTTGATGGGGACGGATTCTATCTTAAACCCCTGGCGAGATGCCTTGATCAGGAGCTCGGATTCGGTTTCGTATTTTGCGGTAGAGAGCCTTACTTTTTGCAGGACCTCTTTTTTGATCAGGCGGAAACCGCATTGGGTATCGGGGATATTTTGTCCGGCGACTCCTGAGATGAGCCAGGACATGAATTTATTGGTGGCTACCCGCACCAGGGGCATATTCCTGGTTTTGTGCATGCGGTTGCCGATTAAGATAGCGCTGTCTGAGGCTTCAGCCAGCCTCAGGAACGAATTTATTTCTTCCGGCAGGTGCTGTCCGTCCCCGTCCATGGTGACCACTGCATCATAGCCGTTTGAGAGCGCATAATCAAAACCCTTGATGAGGGATGCGCCCTTTCCTTCATTCTGCGTGCTTTCAATAAGTAGCGCCCCGCTCTCCCGGGCGATCTTGGCGGTATTATCTTCTGAGCCGTCATCCACCACCAGGCAATCCAGCCCGTATTGGCGGATGGAGCGCACGATCCCGGAGATCTCCCGGGATTCGTTGTATGTGGGGATGATAATACAGGTGCGCATATCTATTCTATCCAGTATCTTCTGAACATGTACCATTGATCAGGGTACTTCCTGACATATCCTTCAAGCAGTATTTTATAACTGACCACGACCTCTTTAATGACCTTTTCTTTATCTTCACCGGCGGTAAACTCAAGAGGCTTTTCCATCCTCAGGGTAAAGGTATCATCGGGATTTCTAACCAGAAATCCGGGGATGATCTTTGCCCCGGTCTTCAGGGCAAGCGCTGCCGGCCCCTGCGGAAAGGCCGTGGGCTTGCCGAAGAAGTCAATGACCACACCCTTCTCGTTAAAGACCCGGTCGCCTACCAGCGCAAGCACCTTATTCTGCTTCAGGACGTCGAGGGATGCCCTCACAGCCCGGCCGAGAGGTATCACCTTAACGCCTTTCCTCTCCCTTTGAAAATTAAAGAAATCATCCACTTTTTTATCTTTATGAGGAAGCGCTACGGCGTAGAAAGAGTAACCTAAGAGCGAAATGACCGCGCCTCCCAGCTCCCAGTTTCCGATGTGCGCGGTGAGGGCAATGGCGCCGGACCCTGCGGCAAGCGCTTCGTCAAAGAAATGCCTGTTCTCTACCCGGATATATTTTTTTATATAATCTGCGTCAATTTTTTCAAAGCGGAAAAAATCGGCCAGGTACTTGGCAAAATTCCTGAAGACCTCTTTTCTAATCTTGCCGATCTCCCGTTCGTTCTTCTGCGGAAATATCGCTTTCAGGTTTTCGCTGACCTCTTTCTTATCGCGCGCGGCAAACAGATAATGCAGGTCAGAGATTAAAACTGCAAATTTATAGACTATTTTTAGCGGCAGCGACAGGGCAAGCAATTGCCCTGTCCGGTAGAGGCGGTAATTAACCATGCTAAAGTCCAAGCAGCAGCCGCGCGATATCCATGCTGGCCAAGGGTTTCGCTATTTTTGCGCAGGCTAAGCTTAAGCTTTTCAATTTTTCGGGATTTGCGAATAGATCATCGACTACCTTCCCTAATTCTTCGGGTTCTTCCACCTTGATCGCCGCGCCCTTTTCCGTAAGGTAGGCAGTATTATTTGCTTCCTGGCCGGGGATGGGCTTAAGGATGATCATAGGCAGTTTTTTCGCCAGGACCTCGGCGGTAGTCACCCCTCCCGGCTTTGAGATGATGAGGTCGGAGACAGACATCAGCTTATGGATATAGTCGACGAAACCCAAAAGCAGGATCTTTTTATTGAACCCGCTGACTTTTTTATTTAATGAATTATAGAGTTTTTTATTCGCGCCGGCAACGATTATTTCCTGGATGGGGGATTTCAGTTTATCCAGGGATTTGATCACCGCGTTTATCGGGCCCAGGCCGTGGCTGCCGCCCATGATCAGGATGATCGGGTTACCCGGATCAAGGCCTAGTTCCCGGCAGATGCGCGCTTTATCCTGAGGCTCATTGAACTTGGGGTCAAAAGGGATGCCGAACGGCTTGATCCTTTCCTGCGGGACGCCTTTTTCCGCCATGCGCAGCTTTACGTCTTCTGAAGGAGCGATATAATGGTCGACTTTTTCGTATATCCAGTAAGAGTGGGGCACGAAGTCAGTAAGCACCGCCACAAGCGGCAGGCCGGAGTTAAAGAATTCCTTATAGCCGGCCACCATCCCGCAGGGATAGGCCTGGGTACAGGCGACTGCATCGGGTTTAAACTCCTCAAAGAGCTTTTTTAACTTTTGTGAATTATGACGGTTCACCTTTTTTTTTATCTTTTCCAGGCGCCTGCTGATCTTAGGGTTGTCATACAGGTAATTCCAGATGAGCGGCATCTTCTGGATCACGCCCATGTAGATCTTATTGATGATCTTTTCCGACACGGGGTTAGTGTAATGAAAGGCGTTTATCCCCATCACCTCTGCCTGCGGGTCAAGGCTCTTGATCGCCTTTTCTATGGCTTCGGCAGCGCTGCGGTGGCCGGAGACTTCGGAGATGAACATCAGTATGATGCGCTTAGGCATGGTTAAACTTTTTTCTCCCGGTAAAGTTCGATCAGGGCCCGGGCAATGCGGCTGTCAAACTGGGAGCCGCTTACCCTTTCGATCTCCGCGATTGCCTCCTCTTTGCTCAGGCCTTTGCGGTAAGGCCGGTCAGTGATCATGGCGTCAAAGGTGTCTGCCACGGAGATGATGGCGGCAATGAGGGGGATCTGTTCGCCCTTCAGCCCTTCCGGATAACCTGAGCCGTCGTATTTTTCGTGGTGGTATTTTACCCCGAGCACGGATTCGCCAAGCTCCTTTATCGGAGAAAGGATCGTCTCTCCCACTAAGGGATGCTCCTCCATGCGCTTTTTCTCCGCTTCGTTTAAAGAGGCGTCTTTATTTAATATGGATTCAGGGATTCCGATCTTTCCGATATCGTGCAGCAGGCCGGCGATATGCAGCTGTTCCAGGAACTCCTGGTCGAAACTGACGATATTCCTTTCTTTTAGCCTTTCTGCGATAGCCAGGCTTAGGTTCGTCACCCGCGCTGTGTGGCCGTGGGTGTAGTGGTCCTTGGCGTCGATCGCCGCAGCCAGGGCTACGGTGGTGTGCAGGAAGAGCCGCTTATTCTTCTCTAGTTCCTCTTGGAGGTCGGTGAAGAGCTGGGCATTGCGTATGGCCATGGCTACATCCGAGGCCAGGGCGACGAAAAAGTCGAGCACTTCTCTGCGGAAGTTGTGCCCGCTTTTTTTCCGTCCCAGGAGCAGAAGCCCCAGGAGCTCGTTACGGAAATACGCGGGGATGCAGGCGGTAGCCTCGAATATTTCCATCTGGTAGAGGGCGCCTTTAAGCGACTTTTTAAGCGCCGCTGAGGCGGTCTTAGATTTTAATATTTTTTTGATCTTATCAAAGATAATGACGCGCCGGTCAAAGGCATGCTGTTGCGGTGGGTCCCGGAAGAGGCTGATCAGCGGGTTATCCGCGTCCATGCGGGCGTACCCTTTAGGTATCTTTAATCCCTGTGCCCCGCGGGAGACAGTCAGGACATAGGTATCCCTTGCCTTATCGCGCAAAAGTATGCCGGCATGCTTTATCCGGACTTTCTGGACGATCGTGCGCACGATCATGCGGATCAATGATTCCGGCTCATGCACCAGGATCATTGTCTTAGCCGCGTCTTCAAGTTCTTTCTTGTAATCTAGGGACATAGCTTGGATTATTTGTCAGGCTGAGATAATTTTTCCAGGACCACCTTCTCCAATTCGTCCAGTTCCAGGGGCTTATGGATATATGCCAGCGCCCCCAGTTTCAGGCAGGTGTCCAGATTCCCCTCGGCCTCCGGCTTTGTCCCGGTGACCATGATCACTTTCAGGTCTTCGGCGATTTGTTTCAGGCGCCGCAGCGTTTCGATCCCGTCTATGCCGCCCATTTTGATATCCAGGAGCACCAGGTCAGGCCTGTTTTTTCCCACGATGGCGATGGCTTCCTCCCCGCTTGCGGCGGTAGCGCAGTCGATCTTGCGCTTGCGGAAGAAATTGGCCGCGAAATCGCGCACATCCGCTTCGTCGTCAACGATAAGCATCTTTTTTGCCATGTTGTCCTCTCCTATTCGTATGCCAGGCTCATCTTAAAGACTTCTTCTTTTTTCTCTGCTCCTTGCGGAAAAGCGGGGAATGGCGAGGCGTCTTTGACAGCCTTGACCGCAAAGGGCACCAGCGTGTAATCCGTGGCGCCGGTGATCTGCGGATCTTCCTTCAGGTTCCCGTCCGCAGTTATCCTGAAATAGAGGCTCACTATTCCTTTTATATTGCCCTCCGGAGGATTGGTCCTGGCGATCTCGTTGATCCGTTCAAGGATGGCCTTGTTGTAATCGATATCCGTTTCCTGCCGGGAGAAAGCCAGGGCTTCTGCCTGCCTGGATTCGGAGAATCTCTCGGTGACGATCTTTCCCTTTACCATATCCGCGACCACCCCTTCCTTAGGCCTTATCTCGCTAAAGTCGGTATATGAGGTCTCTCCGGTCATTACATGGGGGGTGAGCAGGATGACCAGCTCTGACTTGGTCAGTTCATCGGAGGTATTGCGGAAAAAAAATCCGATTCCCGGTATGTCTCCGAGCAGCGGTATCTTCTTCACCGTCTTTTTGCGCTGGTCTTTTCTCAGGCCTCCGATGATGATGGTCACGCCGTCTTTAATAGTGACCGTAGTCTCCGCCTCCGAAGTGGTCACGATGGGGATCTCTGTTTCCTGGTCTTCGGAGAGGATCTTTTTAGTCTCCGAAGAACTTATCTCCGGCTTGATCTTCATGGTGATAAAACCTTGCGGGTTTATGGTCGGGGTCACGTAGAGCTTTATGCCTACGTCCACGAAGTTCACGCTCTGGGAAGTGACTGTCTGGCCGCTTGCCCCCTGGGAGGTGGTGGAGGTGATGTATGCCTCTTTAGTCCCGACCAGGATCTTTGCCTCCTGATTGTTCAGGGCCATGATCCGGGGGCTGGAGAGGATCTTTGTGTCGCCTATAGTGCGCAGAAGGTCAAGTATGCCCTTATATTTTCCCTCCTGCTTGGGGGTCTGGTCGGTAAGCGCGTTAAAGACCGCTGTGCCTACGCTGATCTTATTGGGGCTGCTGGCGGGGATCGAAGAGATAAGCCGGACGTTTTTCTTAAGCCAGTAGTCCCAATCCACCCCCATCTGGAAGGCGTCTGAAGGTTTTATTTCCACGATCTGCGCGTCGATGAGCACCTGCATGCCTTTTTCGTCAAAGGCGCTGATGATCTTTGACAGTTCATTCAGTTTGTCCGGGTAATCGGTGATCGCGATCTTGTTCGTGCGTTCATCGACTTTTACTGAGCCTACGCCTTTGGAGACAGATTCCTGAAGCTTGGGGCTCAGTTTATCCGCGGGAGCATAATTAAGGCTGAACACGCGCGTCTCAAGCGGCATGTCTGTTTTTTTGATGAACTCCTCCATGTCCGCTACAGCCTGGGGCGAATCAATGAGGACTACGGTGTTTGAAGCCTCGTCTGCTACGATCCTGCCGATATTAGTCTTGATCTGGTTCAGGGCGCGCGAGAGGTCGGCGGCCTTTGCGTATTTAAGGCTGATGATCTTCGCCTGTTTTTTATCCTGGAAGCGCTCTCCGTAGATGAGCTCGTAGTCGCGCTGGGTCATGACATTCACGATCCCGGCCTTGGTCTCATAGGCCAGGTCATTGGCCAATAGGATGATCTCAAAGGCGTCCCAGATCCCCACGTCCTTAAGGAAGATGGTCACCCTGCCGGTGACGTTTTTGCCTACGACAATATTCATTCCGGCACGCATGGAGAGCATCTTCAGCACATCCACGATATCCATGCCTTTTATATCCAGCGATATCTTTTGTTGCGCGGGGGAGGATATTTCCGGAGGGCTCTGCTCCTGGGCAGGGGCGGAAGTGACGGCAGACAAAGACAGGGCGATAAGTACGAAAATTGATCTGATTTTCATGCGGCCTCCTTTTTGAGGGAAACTATAAATAAAGTTCAAAACGCGTCCCCCGGTAATTAAGGATGATCTTGCCTTCTTTTATGTCTTCCACCTGGAACTCTCCGAAAGACTGCCCTTTGGTGACGTAGTATGTCTTTTGCGCTTTTTTATCTTCGATGATCGCCTGGGGATTATCCCCGGCGATGATGCCTACCAGGCTGATATCCTTGATCAGGTCTGCGGCAGCCTGTCCGATCGGGGCCTGGGCCTCTTGTGCCGGGCTGGTAAAGAGCTGGCGGCCCCCGGTGACTTCAAGATAATATTCAAAGGGCCTGATCTCTTCTTTGATGCTTATTTTTTCGTCGGTGATTTTTTTGGGCGTGATTTTGGGCAGCAGGGGCCTCTTCAATCCGAAAAACGGCCAGATAAGGGATAAGGCAAGGTAAATGCAGGAAGCCCCCAGCGCAAGCGGGATAAGCTTTTTCGGACCGCTGACATTAGGGAATTTTTTTAAGGAGAAGGGCGGCACAAACCCGGTGGGTTGGCCTTTATCTACTTTTGCGGTTGAACCGGACGCAGAGACTGTTGCTGCCGGTTTTTTCTGGCCGCGGATGAGCCTCAGGAGTTTTTCTTCGGGGGAGACATTATCCCTCATGTATTTACCTCCTGGCTGATCAGGCTGTTGACTATCTGGTCATCCACCATGAGCCGCTCCTTCATCACCGCGGTCTCCAGTGAGTCGTGGCTGAGCATGGCAATGCGCCGGGGGTAGCCTTGAGTGCGCTGGTAGATCAGCCTGACCGCTTCGTCAGTAAAGAGGCTGACCGGATTATTATATCCGGCCTGCCTGAGCCTGAACTCGATCATCTCTTTTGTCTCGTTCTCATCAAGAGGGTTGATGGTGTACTTCAGGGCGACGCGGTCCATGAAGTTGCGGATGCGTTTGATGCGCGGCAGAAGCTCGGTCTGGGCCAGGATCACCAGCTGCAGCAGTTTGAACTCGTTCGTCTCGTAATTCAGGAGCATCCTTAAGACTTCGAGGTTCTCAGTAGTGATCTTCTGGCCTTCGTCAATCAGCATGACCACGGTTTTATTTTCTTCCACCCCTTTCTGGAAGAGGTATTTTTCGAGCGCCTCTTTGAAGTCGATCGTGGATTTGAATGTTGGCTCGATGTTAAACATCTTCACCAGTGAGAGCAGGAATTGGAACTCGGATTTGTGGCTGGGGTCCAGGATCATATGGAACACAAAGTCATGTTCGTCTTTGAACGCCTGTAAGAGCGTGCGCAGCAGCGTGGTCTTTCCTGTCCCTACGTCGCCGATAATAAGGTTGAGCCCCCTGCGCAGGCGCAGGCTTATTTCGAGGCGCTTGAGCGCGGTGTAATGGCTGGTGGAATGATAGAAAAACTGGGGATCAGGGCTGGTGGAAAAGGGTTCTTTTTCAAGGCCGAATGATCTATAATAGCTCATTTTTTATTTCCCGGATAGACTTGCCTGTTTTCCTGAGCAGGTGTATTTTTTTCAGGGCCTCTACCGTCGAATCATTAAAATAACGGTAGCGGGTCTCGGGGCTGCGGCTGATCTCCTTGATAAGGCCGATTTTCAGGTAAAATTTTATCGTATAAATGGAATAACCGGTTGTCCGCGCTAAGTCTTTGATTAAATAGATGTTAGAAATATTAACCTCCTCTACTCTCTAGGTAGAGAGCATAGCACTATTTTACGATTTGTCAAGCATTAATTTAATTTAGGGGATTTTGCTTTTATCAGGGGGTGGCGGAAGCGGTGTTGGAATAAGTCGAAATTATGGTGTTTTTCAGCGCATACACGCGGTAATAATAGGTAGTGCCTGCGGTCAGTCCGGTGTTAGAGTAGGAAGTGCTATTTGCTCCGAGCGTGGCAATAAGAGTAAATGGGCCGGCTGCAGAAGCGCTCCTCTCTACGCGGTAATTCAACTCATCTGTGGCATGATCCTGCCAGGAGAGGTTTATCTGGGTCGGAGAAGCTGCGTTGGCAGTAAGGTTAGTAGGTGCTGGTATCTGCAGGGTAGCGGCGCTGGCTACATTAGAATAGCCGGAGCTGAAGGTGTCTTTATAAGCATAGACCCGGTAGTAATAGGTAACTCCGGGGCTGAGGCCGGTATTGGAGTAACTGGTAGTATTGGCTGAGATCGAGGCGACCAGGGTAAAGGGCCCGTTTGCGGAAGAGCCCTTTTCTATGCGGAAGTTTCTTTCGTCATTTGTATTATCCTGCCAGGTAAGGTTGATCTGGCTGCTTGAGGCAGGCGCAGCAACTAGATTTGTAGGCGCATTGAATTGTGCAGTGGCGGCAGAAGCAGTGTTAGAGTATCCGGTGACTGCGCTGCTCTTATAGGCACAGACGCGGTAATAGTAGGTGGTAGACGGCGTAAGCCCGGTGTTAGTGTAGGTGGTAGTGTTGGCGGAGATCGAGGCGGCCAGGCTAAACGGGCCGGAGGAAGAGTTGCTGCGTTCAATGCGGAAGCTCTGTTCGTCGCTTGAATTGTCCTGCCAGGTGAGCTTTATCTCGGTGCTTGAAAGGGCGCTGGCAGCAAGGTTAGAAGGCGCCAGGAACTGCGGGGGGCTTACCGTGATGGTAACTGTTTCGGATGAGCTGAGCGTGCCATCTGATACAATAAAGGTGACTTGATAAGTCCCTGTCTGATCTGCAGCCGGCGTCCAGCTACAGCCGCGGGTTGAAGCATTAAAGCTTGCTCCACTGGGCAGGCCGGTTGCGGAGTAGGTAAGGGTGCTGGAATCTACATCCGCGGCAGAGACAGTGAATTGCAGAAGGACGCCTGTATAGCCAGACCTGCTCCCTATGGGATTGAGCTCGGGTGCGTCATTTACCGGATTGACCGTAATCGAGACAGTGGCGCTATTGGAATCAGCCCTGCCATCATTAACCTTAAAAGTGAAACTATCAGAACCGAAGTAATTTGCCGTAGGTGTATATGTCAGGTTAGGCGCGTTGCCTGATAGCGTTCCATGGACAGGGTTAGTAAGGATAATATAGGTTAGGGGGTCGTTGTCCGCATCCTGCGCAGTCAGGATTATGGCTTTGGATGTGTCTTCGTTAGTAGAGACGCTTTGCGCATTGGCGACCGGCGCGTTATTGGTTGCAGGGGATACGCTGACCGTGGCCGTAATCGTCTCTGAGTCAGTGAGCTGTCCGTCGGAAACGCTGAAGGTCATCTGGTGGTTTCCGGCCTGATTCGATGCCGGCGTCCAGCTA
>VGKG01000015.1 GCA_016867115.1 Candidatus Omnitrophota bacterium
GCGCAGATACTGGAGAGCCTCCTGCTTAATGCGGTGAACCTGCAGTCCATGATCGCCTCAAAGGCAAGCCGCGTGGTCACAGCTGCTAAAGACAGGCGCGTCTACGATTTTTCGCTCAGGCGTACCCACGGCGCCGAGGCAGGCCTGAAAGTTGCCCGCGCGGCATATCTGGCCGGATGCAGCGGGACTTCCAATGTGCTGGCCGGCGCGCTTTACGGCATCCCGGTAGCAGGAACTATGGCCCATTCTTTTGTCATGTCTTTTAAGCATGAGATAGACAGCTTTCTCGCCTATGCCGAGACCTTCCCGCAAAAAAGCATTCTCCTGGTAGACACCTATGATACCGTAAAGGGGATAAAAAACGCCATTACCGTCGCTTTGTACCTGAAGGAGAAGGGATTCAGGCTTCAGGGCATCAGGTTGGATAGCGGGGATATCGTCGGGTTATCCAAACGCGCACGAAGGATGCTCGATGCCGCCGGGCTTGATTACGTCAGGATCTTTGCCAGCGGAAATCTTGATGAGGGCAAGATCCGGGACTGCCTAAAAAAGGGGGCCCTGATCGACAGCTTCGGCGTGGGCACGAACATGGGGACCAGTAGCGATGCCCCGAGCCTCGATGTGATCTATAAATTAAGCGAAGTGACCGATGAAGAGGGCGAGTTCCTTCCGGTGATGAAGCTGAGTAAGGGTAAGGTCACTTATCCGGGGAGAAAACAGGTCTTCAGGGTCAGCGATAAAAAAGGGAAATACTTAAAAGACATCATCGGCCTTGAGAAAGAGAAGATAGAGGGGAGGCCGTTGCTGGTTAAAGTGATCGCAGCAGGCAAGGTTATTTACCGAAAGCCGCCCCTGGATAAGTCGAGAGATTTCTTACGGCAGAATCTTAACCGTTTTCCCCAAGGCATGAAAGAGATCTCATCCGGCTACGGTTATCCGGTAACGGTAAGCGCAGGACTGAAGAGATTAAGGAAACGGCTCTCCGGCGAGCTGTCAAAGAGGCAGTAATGGAAGCCATGTTTGAAGAGCTGATCAGGCTCTGGAAGAAAAGGAATATCGCAGGCTTTTCTTGCGCGGACAGAGAAAGCGCAAGGCAGAAGATCCTGGAGATGATCCCGCAAAATGCCACTATCGGCTTCTCCGGCTCAGTGACGCTGGATGAGCTCGGGATAATCAGGGAGCTGGCGTCCAGAGGCAACCAGGTCTTTAACCCGTACCTGGAGAGCTTAAGCCGTGAAGAGGGCCTGGAAGTCCGCAGGCGCGCCACCCAGGCAGATTATTACTTGGCCAGCGCCAACGCCGTCTCCCAAAAGGGGGAGCTGGTCTTCTTTAGCGGCTTGGGCAACCGTACTGCGGGAGTGGCTTACGCGAAAAACCTGATCGTGGTCTGCGGGATAAATAAGCTTACCCCCGATCTTGATTCTGCGCTTAAGCGCGCAAGGGAATACGCTACCCCACTGAATTGCAAGCGGCTTAAGTGGAATACGCCCTGTCTTGCCGACGGCATCTGCCGTAAAGAGATATGCCTTTTTCCGGAATACAGGAGGATGTGTTGCCAGATCCTGATCCTTGAGGCAGATGCTTTACCTGACAGAATGAAGGTGCTCCTAGTCGAGGAGAGCCTTGGGTTTTAGACCAACGAAGATAACTGCCGCGACCACTAAAAACCCAAAAGGAGACTTGCATGTTCGATAAGATGAAAGCTTTGATGGAGATGCAGAGGAAGATGCAGGAGCTGAAAAAGGAATTGGAGGCCACGGTCTTTGAGATAGCCAGCTCCGACGCATCGGTAAAGATCTCCATGAACGCTGCGCAGGAAGTATTGGGGGTGACTATTCAGGGCAGTCCCGAAAGGGGCGCGCTTGAGAGCGCGCTTAAGGATTGTTTTAACCGGGCAGTAAAGCGCGCCCAGGGTGTAGCGGCAGAGAAGATGAAGAAGGTCACCGGAATGAACATTCCGGGATTTTAACATGGCCGAATGCCGCGCCTCGAGGGGGTTACGCACGGCAAGGTGCATGAAGGTTTTGAGGTGACGATTTCGGAAAAGTTCGTCGTCCTTAAGGTGAAGATCGAAGAAGTGGTCGAGATCAGCCATAAGGGGATCTTAAAAAGAGAGGCGTTATAATGGGCCTGAAAGGGCACGCTACGGGTATCGGGAGCATGCCGCATCCGGATGCAGAGAAGGCACTAGACCTCATCTTCAAGTATGCGCCTAAGATTCCTTTTTGGCCGCAATTACCGAAGCGCGATTTCCGGGAGGGTATGGTTGTTCAGTATAGCGAAGGGCTCCCCTTCTTAAAGGTCTCCGGAGACGGGGTAGCCTATTCGGCTTTAGAGGCAAGAGAAAGAGACCTTGAGATATTCTATGAGCGCATCATCGCTTGCGATGCGGAATATTTCAGGATCAGCCCGGAGTTTGCCCAGGGCCTGCATGCTTTTTACCGCCGGCTCAAAGAAAAGGGCGTAAATGAGATAGAAGCGATAAAGTGCCAGATCGTCGGGCCATTCAGTTTCCTGGCCAGCGTCAAGGATGAATCCGGCGGCTCGCTATTGCATGATGCCGTATTTTCTCAGGTAGCCATAAAAGCCCTGGCAATGAAGGCGCTCTGGCAGGTCAACCTTTTTAAAGAGTTCGGCAAGCAGATCATCATTTTTATCGATGAGCCTTACCTGGGGGCCTTCGGTTCGGCATACACTCCCATCAACCGCGAGGACGTGGTCAGGAGCCTCTCTGACCTGGCTTCGGGCATCAAAGATCAGGCCAAGGTGATGCTGGGCTTACATTGCTGCGGAAATACTGACTGGTCAATGCTGGCCGAGATCAAGGGCCTGGATATTATCAGCTTTGACGCCTTTGATTTCCTGGAAAAGTTCCTGCTCTACGCACCGGAGCTTAAGTCCTTCCTTGGAAGGGGTGGGTTTATCTGTTGGGGGATCGTGCCTACGCAGAGCTTTAGCGGCAGCGAGACTCCGGAGGCGCTAAGCGCAAAGATCCTTGAGGCCATTGATATATTGGCAAAGAAGGGCCTGGACAGGCAGCGCTTACTGGATCAGCTCCTGATCTCCCCGGCCTGCGGCCTGGGGACGCTGGAAACAGAGAAGGCTGTCCGGATCCTTGAGGTCTTATCTCTGACTTCCGCGCGCCTTGAGAGGGCACTTTAGCCCCGCCCTTGCGTGCAAGGGCGGGGTAAATTCGCAGACGCTGAATGTAATTAAACAAAACAGCTACAACTTACGTTCACTCAGCTAAAGCACGTTCCGTAAGTTGTCTGCTCATTTAATAAACTATTTGACAATCTGGCTTAAAAGTTATATGATACTACCCGTTTTGGATTATAGAGGAGCGAAATGAAAGAGATCAGAATCCATGCCCGCGCCGGACAGGGCGCTATCACTACCGCCGCACTTCTGGGTTATGCCTATTTTAAAGAGGATAAGTTCCCCTATGCCTTCCCGCATTTCGGCGCTGCCCGGATGGGTGCTCCCATGAACGCCTTTGTGCGCGTGGACGATGTGCCGGTGCGCTTAAGAAGCCAGATCTACGAACCGGATTTTGTCTTGATCGTGGATGCCACCTTGATGCGCGGCTACAACTGTTTTTCGGGGCTTAAGGAGAAGGGCGTTGCAATCATTAACGAAAAAGAGGAGCTGGAGCTGCCGAAGATGAAGCCTTCTCAGAAAGTCTTTTTGGTTCCAGCAAGCGATATCGCCTTAAAGACTATCGGCAGGCCCCTGGGCAATACTACTTTGATCGGCGCCTATGCCGCGGCGACCGGAGAACTAAAGCTTGAGACAGTCCTGGAAGTGATAAGGATTCGCTTTAGTGGAAAGGCGATGGAAGGTAATTTAGAGGCGATTAAGCAGGGTTACGATTACGTTAAACATAAGCTCTTAAAAGGATAAAATGTACGGGCCATTAGTGATCAAACCGGTCAAATCCAAGGGCGATAAGACCGGAGCCTGGAGAGTGAAACTCCGCCCCAAGTTCCTGCAGAAGAACTGCGTCGGTTGCAGGATGTGCATGACTATCTGCCCCGAGGCCTGTATTAAAGGTAAAGAGAAGAATACCTTCACCTGTGATTATGCTTACTGCAAGGGCTGCGGTTTCTGCGCCCTGGTCTGCCCCAAGGGCGATATCATCATGATAGAAGAAGCAGAAGCCGAAGGAGAAAAGAAGTGAAGGAGCTTTTGGAAGGCTCGCGCGCAGTCGCCGAGATAGTAAAATTATGCAAGCCGGGAGTCATCTCAGCCTACCCTATTACTCCCCAGACGCACATCGTGGAAGAGCTGGCGACCATGGTCAATAATGGCGAGCTCTCGGCACAGTTTGTGAATGTGGAGAGCGAGCATTCCGCGGCTTCTTTAGTCCTGGGAGGAGTGGCCACAGGGGTACGCAGCTACACCGCTACCAGTTCTCAAGGCCTCCTTTACATGGGAGAGGTGATCTTCAACATCGCCGGCATGCGCCTGCCCCTGGTTTTGACCTGCGCCAACCGCGCGGTCTCTGCGCCCATCAATATCTGGAATGACCAGCAGGATTCTTTATCGCTACGCGATGCCGGCTGGGTCCAGCTTTACGCCGAGAACCTGCAGGAAGTGGCGGATTTTCATCTGATGGCCTACCGGATCGCCGAGGACAAGTCCATTATGCTTCCGGTAATGGTCTGCATGGACGGTTTTATCCTTACCCACGGCATGGAGCCGCTGGATGTGCCCGAACAGGGCCAGGTAGATAAGTTCCTTCCCGCCTACAAAGCCCTTTATAAATTAGACCCGGCTGAACCGGTCAGTATGGGATTACTGGCTGATCCGGATTATTATCTGGAGACGCGTTTTGCCCTTCAAGAGACCCTGAAGGATGTGCTCAAGCTCTTGCCCAAGGTAAGCGCTGAGTTCAAATCCGTATTTAACCGGGATTATAAGGATTGCTTAATAGAAGAGTATATGGTCAAGGATGCCGAAAAGGTGATCGTGGCTATGGGCAGTGTCTGCGGCACGGTCAAGGAAGTGGTTGATGAATTAAGGAAAAAAGGAAAGAAGGTCGGGCTCCTCAAAGTCATCTCTTACCGGCCATTTCCTTACCAGAGGATCTATGATAGCCTCAAAGACGTAGCGAAGGTCGGGATCCTGGATAAGGCAGTCTCCTTAGGCGCCTATCCGCCGCTGGCAGCCGAGATCAAGGGGGCATTCTGCGGCAAGAAAAAATCCCCCAAGGTGATCAGCAGTTTTGTCGCAGGGCTAGGCGGCAGGGACATCACCCCCGAGACGGTCAAAGAGGTCTTCCTGAAACTGAACCAGAAAGAAGTGAACAACGAGTTTATAGACCTCAAGCCCGAACTGCTTAAGGAGTCATATGGAGAATAGCCTGTTATTTAAGCCCGGGCATACGGCCTGCGCCGGCTGCGGACAGGCGATCGCAGCAAAGATAGTCATCGAGGCTGCCGGCCCCGATACTATCGTCGTGAATAATACCGGATGCCTTGAGGTATTCACCGCGAAATTTCCGGAGACTGCCTGGGGTGTGCCCTGGATACATTCGCTTTTTGAGAATGCCGCGGCAGTCGCTTCAGGAGTCGAGGCAGCCTTAAAATATTTAGGCAAGAAAGAATCCGTTAACGTGATCGCCCAGGCAGGAGACGGAGGCACGGCGGATATCGGCCTGCAGGCGCTCTCCGGCATGCTTGAGCGCGGCCACGATATCCTTTATGTCTGCTACGATAATGAGGCCTATATGAACTGCTTGAGCACCTCATCGTTAATTTTGACTAAAGACGGGCTTAAAAAGATAACCGAGGTCAAAGTTGGAGATGAAGTTTATGTCTTTGATCAAAAAACCCACCAGTTAGTAATTAAAAAATGCAGCGGCGTATTTGATAATGGCAGAAAAGAAGTCTTTGAGCTGAAAACCCTTCACCACACTATAAAAGCAACAGCCAATCATCCTTTCCTGGTTTTGCAAAGGAATGGCCGGGGCAGACAAAACGCTTTGGTTTGGAAGGCCCTCGAAGATGTAGGGGCCGGTGACAGGGTAGTAACATTAAAGAGTTTAAATGGCGGTAAGCCCTTCAAATTTCCACAAGTTGAAAAAGTGGAAAGAGGGGATTTTAAGGTGAATAAAATTAACGAGATAAATTTGCCAGGGGAATCTAGTGTTGAGTTAATGAAATATTTGGGGATATTTGTTGGCGATGGCTGGAGAAGGAGCAACAGGGGAGAAATAGGTTTTGCCCTGCCCCAAGGCAAAAAGGCAAGAGAAGTTTTAGTTGATTTGCATCAGAGAATATTTGCCAGCAAGGTATCTATGCATAAGGATTATGTCTATATTAATTCGATTAATCTGGCAAAGTTTATTGATACGCTGGGGTTGGGCCAGGGCGCAAAGAATAAAACTGTCCCCGGGTGGGTATTTACGCTTCCGCAAGACCAGAGAGAGGCATTTGTCGAAGGCATGATGCTGGCTGACGGATATGATTGCAGAGGAAGTAAAAGGTATGTTTCAGCAAATCCCGCTCTTCTTCAGCGCCTGCGCCTGTTGACCCAAACCTTAAACTACCGGGTAGGAAAAATTCATATGCAAGTAAAGAAAAAGGGTACACTCTGTGTATCCAGGGAATTGTTGGCGGATTCCCGATACGGCTATATTTGCTTCAGCAAAAAGAAAGAAGCCCAGATAGAGAAGTACCCTTCACAGTATCGCTACCGGGATTTTCTAATTGACAATAAATTTTTCCAGACCGAAGAAGTGATAAGTATAGAGTCAAAAGGTATAGAGCCGACCCTGGATTTAAGGGTAGAGGATGAGCACAATTTTATCGCTGACGGTATTGTGGTTCATAACACCGGCGTGCAGCGCAGCGGCCTCACCCCCTTTTCCACCAGCACTTCTACCAGCCCCGTCGGAAAATGCTCCGCGGGTAATGTCCGTCCGAAAAAACCCATGCCGGACATCGCCGCAGCGCACGGCATCCCTTACGTGGCTACCGCCACCGTCGCCTTTATTCCCGACCTGCAGCGCAAGGTGAAAAAAGCGCTCTCGATAAAGGGGCCTAAATACCTTCAGATACACGTGCCCTGCCCTCTGGGCTGGCGCTATGAGACCGAACAGACGCTTCAGGTCGCAAAACTGGCTGTTGAGACCGGGCTTTACCCGATCATCGAATACGAAAATGGCGTATTGATCCCAAGGAAGATCACGCCTAAACCGGTAGAGGAGTATCTTAAATCTCAAGGCAGATTCAAGCACCTCTTAGCCGACCCCGAAGAGATCAGAAAGATACAGGCCGTCGCCGATAATAATATACAGAAGTATAATTTAAAGGTAGAAGAGCAAGTGCAACAAAAGATTACACAGTAAAGAAGTAGTAACGTAAGAAGTTCAAATCCTAAATCCTAATGTATAAATCCCAAACAAATTCTAAATTCCAATTTCCAAATTTTAAACTTACCTGTTTGGAACATTGGAATTTCTGATTTAGGGTTTGTTTAGGATTTCATATTTAGTATTTCGGATTTGACGGGTAATAAACATAATATTAAAGGAGGTGCGGGATGGGAAAACAGGCAAGGGCAATAGTGGATCTGAGCCTTAAGGACCTGGTAAAGGACTTGAATAAGGCTTATTGTGACGAATGGCTGGCATATTACCTTTACTGGTATATGGCCCAGATAGTTTCCGGACGCGCATACGAGGATATTTCGGAGTTTTTGATGAAGATCGCCAAAGACGAGCTGGAGCATGCGACGGAGCTGGCGGACCTGATCGTGAAGTTAGGCGATATGCCTCCGGCAAACCCGATGGAGCTTGAGAAGAATGCCAACAATCCGTATCTGATGCCGCCGAAGAATACCGCGGACATCAACCGCATCATCCGCATTGTCACCGAGGCGGAGGCAGGGGCGATCGAGGTCTACAACAAGATCGCCAAGAAGACCCTCGGTAAGGATAATGTCACCTATCAGTTGATCACCCACATCCTCTCCGAAGAAGTGACGCATGAAGAGATGTTTGAGAACCTGATGGAGAGGTAATCCAGGGGATATTTAACGGAGGCTCTTAGAAATGGCTAAAGTAAAGGTGGATGTCTCTACTTGCGTCGGTTGCGGCCTGTGCGAACAGTCTTGCCCCGAGGTCTTTGAGGTGCAGGGTGACGGTATCGCCCACGTGAAGGCGCACAGCTGTTCACTCCATAACCTGGAAGAGATAGCTCAGCTTTGCCCGGTAGCCGCGATCAAGGTAGAATAAGCTATGTCAGGGAAGGCGGGATCCCGCTTTGCGGGATAGTTCTTCGAGGAATTTCGAGAAGTATTCCTGTTTCTTGCGCTGCAGCAGTTCTTCGCCGAAGGAATTTTTGAGGTTTTCGAATTCTTTCTCGTCTATCGCTTTTTTCTCTTTCAACCTCACGATATAAAAACCCGAAGGCGTCTCTATCACTCCGCTTACCGCATCAGCCTCCAGTTTATTCGCAGCAGTCCACAATTCATCCGAAGAACCTATCCCTTCGATATAGCTTCTGTATTTGAAGGGGCCGGTGGCATCCGATTTTAATCCGGCTGCTTTTGCGGCCTTGTTAAAATCTGCGGATTTAGCGCCGCCTGCCTGCATCTGCCTGATGTTTTCAAGGCACTTTCCGACCTTTTCACGGGCAAGCCTTTCAGACTCGGCTTTTATGTAGGCATTCTTTACCTTTTCGGCGATCTCCTTGAAGTCCGGGATAAAGGATTCCTTTTTCTCTTTCATCTTCAGGATATAATAATTGTCTTCGGTATGGATCGGCTGGGTGAACTCGCCCGTCTTTAAGGTGGCGACCAGCCCCAGGATCTCGGGTGACCACCCGATGCCGGGGATAGGGTCAGTCTGGGCGAAGAATCCGGTTTCCTTTGCCTGCAGCCCCGTTTCTTTAGCCACCGCCTTGAAGTCAGCCTTTTTCTTCAGGCGGCCGTAGGCGTCTTTGGTCTTTTCCTCGCTGTCGACAACGATGTATTCAAGGTTAAAGGAGACCGGCTGCTTGAACTGCAGCGTATTTTTTTCAAAAAACCCTTTTAGTTCTTCTTCGGAAGGCTTGATGTTCTTGGCGAAATCTGCGGGGAGGCTTGCGATATAATATACGCTTATCTGCTCGTTGGCTTTTTGGTATTCTTCGCGGACCTCGCGGTCGCTAAGGGTGAGTTTACCGGTTACTTTCTCGAATAGTCTTGAGAGCATGATGTTCTGGCGGGTCTGTTCTTCGAAGACGCGCGGCTGCGTGCGGAAGACATACTGCAGCATCTCGTTATAAGTGCGCTCGTCGAACTCACCGTCCCTCTGGAAGAAGGGGTAGCTCTCAAGCAGTTCGATCACCTCTTTGTCGCTTACGCTGACCTTAAGCTTCTTTGCCTCATGCAGCAGGATGAGCCTCTCCCAGGCCTGGTCATCCAGGTTCAGGGCCCTGTAGACCTCGTTGAACTTATCCCCGAACTGGATGATCGCCATGTTTTTCACCGCATCCAGCGCGTCGTTATATTCGGTTTCCGAGACCTTCCTGCCGGTGGATTTTGCGCCGGAGGCATCCTGCCTGCGGCTGCGCACCGCGCTGCTTAAGCCCCAGAGGACGAAGGCGGGCATAATGAAGATCAACAGGATGATCCAGATCTTTTTCTGTAGTTTTTTGTTGCGTAGTTTTTTAAGCATACTAAGCTCCTTTTAAGGGTTTATTATAGTTTAAAGCGCAGAAACCGCAACATAATTTTCTACTACCATGGATAGCAGTTTTAGCGGGCCCTGCCCCGCAGAAGGCGGGCACTTGCCCGTCCGACAAGGCAAGATGCAGGCCAAGCCACCCGCTAAAAGCAATATCTAGCTACTCACTGAGTTTTGCTGGAGGGTTTGTGAGCGTGCATTAGAAAATTTTTGGCCACTCTATAGCTTCAGTCTGCAAGGAATTACGGCGAACGAGAGGACGAGGCCTTTTCGTTAGCATCCAGCCCGAAAGTGAGCCGTAAACCGAAGCAGACGGCAAAAATTTTCGCACGCGAACAAAGCCCGGAAGCGAAACTCATTGAGCGAGAAAAATGGTATGGCCAGCTATAAAAATGTCGCTTATACCTATATGTAATATAATTTTTCTTTACAAGGGCGGGCCTTACCCTTATAATAAAAGCTCGTGCGGAAGAAGCCTATTAAGATAAGGAAGGCCTGGGCGATCAACCCGGCTACGCGGGTAAGAAAAAGCAGGAAGGTCTATTCCCGCCCGAATACAAAGCTTGAAACAAAAAGGATGATTGAAAATGCAAAGTAAGGTCCTAAAACTCGGTTTACCCAAGGGCAGCCTACAGGAAGCGACCTTCCGGATGTTCAGGAAGGCGGGTTTTAACGTTTCTTTGCCTTCGGAAAGATCGTATTTTCCGTCGATAGACGACCTTGAGATCAAACCCGTGCTCCTGCGCGCCCAGGAGATGTCCCGCTATGTACAGGACGGGGCCCTGGATTGCGGCATCACCGGAAATGACTGGGTCCTAGAAAATGGCTCAAGCGTAGTGCGCGTCACAGACCTGACCTACGCGAAGCAAAGCCTGAACAAGGTGCGCTGGGTCCTGGCCGTGCCGCAGGGTTCCGGCATAAAATCCGTGAAGCAGCTTAACGGTAAACGCATCGCTACGGAGCTGGTGAAGGTCACGGAAGCGTTCTTGCGCAAAAACAAGGTGAAAGCGGATGTGGAGTTCAGCTGGGGCGCTACTGAGGTAAAAGTGAATGCCGGCCTTGTGGATGCCATTGTGGAGCTGACCGAGACCGGCAGCAGCCTGAGGGCGAACAAACTGGTTGAGATCGCGACACTTTGCGAATCCACCACCTGGCTTATCGCTAATAAAGATTCCTATAAGGATAAATGGAAGAAGGCCAAGATCGCAGAGATTGCCCTGCTCCTGGAGGGCGCGATCGCTGCCGAGCGCAAGGTGGGCCTGAAGATGAACGTAAAAAAGGCGGACCTGAAGAAGGTATTATCTAAACTTCCCGCGCTGAAAAGGCCGACGATCTCAAGCCTCTCCGAGAGCGCCTGGGTGGCGGTTGAGACGGTCATTGACGAGAAGGTGGTGCGGGTATTGATCCCGGAATTAAAAAAGGCGGGAGCCCAGGGGATCATAGAGTATCCGCTGAATAAAGTAATTTACTAGTTTCGTTTACCGTTAACCGCTTACCGTTTACCGTTACGGTACACGGTAAACGGTACACGGTGAACGCAACGCTTCGTTCAAGGAGGTAACTGAAGTGCCCTGCGGCAGAAAAAGAAAAAGAAGGAAGATCAGGACGCATAAAAGAAAAAAGATGCGCCGTCGTCTTCGTCATCTGAAGAAGAGAGCCTGGGGTTAACCCCTTGGGGCCGGCCTCTTCAAAACATCCCTTACATTAAATCAATGGTTTTTCGCTTTAAGAGAATCGCACTAGCGGTTTTTTTGTGCCTGACCGCGCTGCTTGCCGTAACGACTGCCGCGGTTGCTTTTGACAAGAGTTCTTCGCTCGCCCTGAGCCACTACATCATGGCAGTCTACCACGAGGATCTGGGCGAGATCGACAAGGCGATCGAGGAATACCGGCAGGCGCTGAAGCAGGATGACGCGGCGGTGATCCATCTCTCCCTTGCCTCCGCCTACATAAAGAAGAACGATATCCCGGCTGCAGTAGAAGAACTCAAAAAAGCCTCCGGGCTTGATCCCGACGCCATAGAGCCGCATGCGATATTAGCTATCCTTTATTCCGCTCAGGGAAAAAATGATTTAGCCACCCGGGAGTACGAATCCGCCCTGAAGAACGCTTCCAAGGCGCAGCCGGAGAACGTAGAGATCTACAAGGGGCTCGGTTCGATATACCTGCAACAGAGGAAGTTCCCCGAAGCCGAAAAGACCTTCCGGTTCATCTTAGACCTTTCGCCGAAAGATGCCGAAGCGCATTTTTACCTGGCGAACATCTACGATGAGCTGAAGCAGGAAGAGAAGGTTGAGGCGCAGCTTAAAAAGGCCATTGAGCTGAAGCCGGATTACCACGAGGCCCTGAATTACCTGGGATATTTTTATGCCGACAGGAATAAGAACCTGGATCAGGCGGAGAAGCTGATCCGCAAGGCCCTTGAGCTTGACCCGAATAGCGGCGCTTATGTGGATAGCCTGGGCTGGGTCTATTTCAGGAAGGCCAGATACAAAGACGCGCTCAAAGAATTAGAAAAGGCAAGTGCTCTTATCGAGGATCCGGTAGTCTATGACCACCTGGGGGACGCGTATCTGAAGCTCAATGACCCGGCAAAGGCGAAACTGAACTGGGAGAAATCCCTGAAACTGGATCCGGATCAGGAGAAGGTGGCAGAGAAGTTGAAAAAGACCGGGACTAGTAACTAGTAATTTTATGGGGTATACTGACGCGCAAATTAAAGAATTAGAAGCTAAGGCAAAAGAGGTCCGCAGGCTGATCGTGCAGATGCTGGCTAAGGCAGGCTCAGGCCATCCCGGCGGAAGCCTCTCGGCCACTGACCTCATCACCGCGTTATTTTTCGGCGTCCTGCGGCACAATCCCAAAGATCCCCACTGGCAGGACCGGGACAGGTTCCATATGTCCAAAGGCCACTGCTGCCCGCTCTGGTATGCGGTGCTGGCAGAATCGGGATATTTTTCTAAAGACAAACTCATGACCCTCAGGCAGCTCGGCTCTATCCTGCAGGGGCATCCGGACAGGCGCACTCCGGGAGTAGACGTGGCTTCCGGGTCACTCGGACAGGGGCTTTCGGTCGCTCTGGGGATGAGCCTGGCAGCGAAGATCGACCAAAAGCCCTATCGCGTATATGTGCTGATGGGCGACGGCGAGATCCAGGAAGGCAATGTCTGGGAGGCAGCCATGGCCTCAAGCCACTATAGATGCGATAACCTGACCGCCATTCTTGATTACAACCGCTTCCAGATCGACGGAAAGACCTGCGAGATAATGGAGCTTGAGCCGCTGGCTGCCAAGTGGCAGGCCTTTGGCTGGCACACCATAGAAATAGACGGGCACAATATGAAAGAGGTCCTTGCTGCATATGACGAGGCGCGTTCGGTGAAGGCTAAACCGAGCATCATTATCGCCCGCACCGTCAAGGGCAAGGGTGTTTCTTTCATGGAGAATGTCTGCGATTTCCACGGCCGTACTCCTACTAAAGAAGAGACGGAAAAGGCCCTTAGGGAACTGGAATAAAACATGGCTGAGATGCTGTATCAAAGAGACGTCTACGGCAAGACCCTGATAGAGCTGGGCAAGCAGCATAAGGATATCGTTGTCCTGGATGCCGACCTCTCAAGCTCCACCCGCACCGGGCTCTTTGCCAAGGAGTTTCCCGGCAGGTTTTTCAATTTCGGGGTGGCGGAGCAGAACATGATGGCTACGGCCGCAGGGCTTGCCAGCTGCTCAAAGACAGTCTTTGCTTCCACCTTCGCGGTCTTTGCCACCGGCAGGGCCTGGGACCAGGTAAGGAACTCCGTCAGTTACAGTAATTTTGATATCAAGATCGTCGCCACCCACGCCGGCATCACCGTAGGCCCCGACGGGGCCACGCATCAGGCATTGGAAGATATTGCCCTGATGCGGGTGATCCCCAATATAAAGATCATTGTCCCCTGCGACGGGCCCCAGACACGGGATGCCGTGATCGCCGCTTTTGAAAATAAGGGGCCGTTTTATGTGCGCCTGGGCAGGCCGAAGGTGCCGACAATAGAGAATAAGGGGGAGTTTAAACTCGGGAAAGCCCAGGTCATCACCGAGGGCGATGACGTGGCTATCTTTGCCTGCGGGATCATGGTCTCTGAAGCGCTCGTTGCAGTGCAAAGCCTTTTATCCAAAGGCATAAGGGCGCGCCTGATCAACATCCACACCATCCGTCCGCTGGACAGCGAGGTCATTCTTAAGGCAGCCAAAGAGACCAGGGCCATGGTCGTCTGCGAAGAGCATTCGGTAATCGGCGGCCTGGCCTCAAGCATCGATGAAGTGGTGGCGGAAAATTACCCTACCAGGGTGATGCGCGTAGGGATCAGGGACAGGTTCGGCCAGTCCGGAGAGCCTGCCGAGCTCCTCAAAGAATACAATCTCACCAGCAGCGATATCGAAAAAGCGGTCCTCGCCGCTATTGGTTAAACCTCTCTTAAGTGGACACTCTGACCCTAAAGTCCTACGCAAAAGTCAATCTCTACTTACAGGTCCTGAACAGGCGTAAAGACGGATTCCACAACCTGAAGACTCTCTTTGAGAGGATAGACCTTTGCGATTCCATAATCCTTAAAGCCCGACGGGACCGCAAGATCAGGATTATTTCGGATAGCGCCGAAGTCCCCAAAGATGAGACAAACCTCTGTTGCCGCGCCGCAGCCCTGCTAAGGGATAGATTCAGGCCGGATTGCGGCGTAGATATCACGCTTATCAAGCATATCCCGGTGGCTGCGGGCCTGGGAGGAGGCTCAAGTAATGCCGCGGCAGTGCTTGTGGGCCTGAACCGGCTCTGGAAACTGGGGATCTCCGTAAATACCCTGGATAGATTTGCGGCAAAAATAGGCAGCGACGCGCCCTTCTTTGTTCATGACGCTCCTTTTGCCTCCGGAAGCGGCCGCGGAGAGAGGGTAAAGCCCCTGAGCGGGCTGACAAGAGTGCGCTTTTGGCACATCATCGTAGTGCCGCGGATCAAGGTTTCCACCCCCCTGATATATCGAAAGTGGGATGAGTTTTCTGGGTTGACACCGCCTAAATACAATGTTAAAATATTGACTTCCGCGTTAAAAGAAACTACCGTAGCGGGGCTCTCCAGGTATGTTTATAACAGCCTTGAGCCGGTGACTGCCGGCCTCTATCAAGAGGTTGGCGCGGTTAAAGATACGCTCGAGAAGTACGGCCTTAAGACAATCCTGATGTCCGGAAGCGGTCCGGCAGTATTTGGCATCGTTCCTTCCAGAAAGGAGGCGCTGCTCTTAAGAAGCAAGATCAGGAACAGATCCTGGCGCACCTTTATTGCCCGGACGGTTTAGCTGACAACACTGGAGGCATGCTCATGGAGATAACAGAAGTCAGAGTGACACTTAAGGATTCAGCGGATAAGAAGCTCAAGGCATACGCTACCGTTACCTTTGACAACGCCTTTGTGGTCAGGAACATAAAGATTATCGAGGGCACAAACGGCCTGTTTATCGCCATGCCCAGCCGCAAAGTGAAGCAGCCCTGCCCCAAATGCAATTTTAAGAACGAGCTGCGCTCTAAATACTGCAATCAGTGCGGCGGACAGCTGCCTGTTGCGGCAAGGCCTATGGAGGCGGAGGCAGCGGCAGCCGGCGCCCAGGCAGAGCATAAGGATATCGCCCATCCGATCACGCAATCCTTCAGGGAATACCTGCAGAAGAAGATCCTTGAGGCATACGAGCAGGAGAAGGCAAGAGGCCCGGCGTTTTGACGAGCGCCAAATGTTTTTGTATAGCGAAGTCCCTGCGAGCGAAGCGAGCAGGGAGGTGACGGTAAAGATTCGAACTTAATTCTGCCCGGTAGTGTAATGGTAGCACATCAGAATTTGGGTCTGAGCGTCATGGTTCGAATCCATGCCGGGCAACGTTAATTTATGATACTCTACGAGGAAATATTACGGGAATTCCAGAAGCAGAAAGTGAAGTATGTGCTTGTCGGCGGCGTCGCGTTTAATCTTCTCGGCGGTTACCGCAATACCCTTGATTTGGATATTCTTGTCGAGATGTCGGACAATAATCTTTTTAAGGTGGTTAATATCCTGAAGGATGCCGGTTATCATGTTAAGCAGCCAGTAGACCCCATCAGGATAGCAGATAAATTGACGCGAGAAGACTGGATAAAGAACAAACACATGAAAGCATTTAATTTCTATAAAGGCGAAAGAAGCTATGAAGAGGTGGATATCGTTATTGATTCGTCCGTTGGTTTCGATGAGGCTATAAAAGATGCCCTGGAGATCAAAGTCGGGACATTAAGCCTTAAGGTTATCTCGCCCAGGAAATTCATAAAGATGAAGAAGGCTTCAGGAAGAGGTAAAGATTTAGAGGATATTAAAGCAATAAGGCAAGCGAGGGGCTTAAAATAATGTTTACGTGGGAAACGAAAAAAGAAAAGATCTTGAAGGGCGCTAAGATATCCGCCGAGAAAAAGCTGGAAGGCATTAGGTTGATGAATGAGTTGGCGGATAAGGTCTTGACGAGCCGTCAAAAAACGATCCGGATAAAATTAAGAAGAGTCGGGCATTAAGCCATGAATAAAAAAATCGCTTGTATAATTTTAGCCGCGGGAAAGTCCACCCGCATGAAATCCGGCACTCCCAAGGTCCTGCATCCTGTCTGCGGACGCCCGATGCTGGAGTATGTCTTAGACCTGACAGAGCAGCTATGCATCAAGCGTACTGTCGCGGTACTCGGCTTTAAGCACGCGGAAGTGAGAAAATATTTACGGGCCGGGATAAAGCCGGTGATCCAGAAGCGACTGTTGGGCACGGCAGACGCGGTAAAGACCGGGCTGTCTGCTTTGAAGGGTTTTCAGGGTACGGTAGTCATCCTCTACGGCGATACCCCGCTATTAAAGAAGGAGACCGTAAAGAAACTCCTGGATTACCATATCCAGGGCAATGCCGATGCCACGCTTTTAACCGCGACACCCGAAAAGTGCGCCGGCTATGGCAGGATCCTGCGGGATAAATATTCAAGCATCGCAGGTATCGTCGAAGAGAAAGACGCGGATGATTTCCAGAAAGAGATCAGGGAGGTCAATACCGGCATCAGCTGTTTTAATAAAAAGAGCCTCGATGCCGTACTTAAAAATGTGCGGCCCAATAACCGCAAAAAGGAATACTACCTTACTGATTGCATCAGCCTGTTGTATAAAAATAAGGGCCTGATCGATGGGATAAAGTTATCCGATATCGATGAGGCTATGGGCATAAACTCGCGCGTTGAGCTGGCCAAGGCAAACCGCCTGATGCAGTCCAGGATCAATGAGGAGTTTATGAAGCATGGCGTATCTATCGTAGACCCGGCCACCAGCCATATCGCCTTTGGCACTAGAATAGGGCAGGACACCGTGATTTATCCCTTTACAGTCATAGAAAGAAATGTTAAAATTGGAAAATGCTGTTCAGTAGGGCCTTTTGCGCGTCTGCGCGAAGGGACAGAACTCTGCGATAACGTATCGGCAGGCAGCTTCCTTGAGACCGTCCGTTCAAAGCTTGGCCCCAAAACTTTAGCCAAACATTTCGGTTATCTGGGAGACAGCCGTATCGGCAGCAATGTCAATGTCGGCGCCGGCACGGTCGTCGCCAATTTCGACGGGAAGAAGAAGAACCTCACCGCGATAGGCGACAGGGCGTTTATCGGTTCCGATACCGTGATCGTGGCTCCGGTAAAGATTGGCAGGGGGGCAAGGACCGGCGCAGGAAGCGTAGTGACTAGGGATGTCCCGGCCGGTGAGACTGTGGCCGGGGTTCCGGCAAAGGCCTTTAAAAAAAGACGAGGTAAGAGATGAAAGACGGAGCAATGATCTTTAGCGGCAATGCGCATCCGGAGTTGGCTAAGAAGATCTGTGCTTATTTGAAGGTCAATTTATCCGACGCGCTGATCACCAGGTTCAGCGAAGGAGAGATCCGCGTTAAAATCAACGACAACGTGCGCGGCAAAGACGTCTTTGTGGTACAGCCGACCTCGCCTCCGCCGAATGATAACCTGATGGAGCTCCTGATCATGATTGATGCGCTTAAACGCGCATCGGCGCAGAGGATCACCGCAGTGATGCCTTATTTCGGCTATGCCCGGCAGGACAGGAAGGACCAGCCCCGGGTCCCGATCACGGCGAAACTGGTGGCGAATCTGCTTACAGTTGCCGGCGCAAGCAGGATCCTGACCATGGACCTGCATGCCGGACAGATACAGGGATTTTTTGATATTCCGCTGGATCACCTTTTTGCCATCGGAGTATTTCAGGAATATTTCTCCGGACTCAACCTTAAAGATATGGTCGTTGTATCGCCCGATGTGGGCGGCATCAAGATGGCCAGGGCTTATGCCAAGAGGCTCTCTGCGGGCCTTGCGATCATCGATAAAAGGCGCATCTCGCCGGAAAAGGCCGAAGCGATGCATATTCTCGGTGAGGTGGAAGGAAAGAATATTATCATTGTCGACGACCTCATTGCCACCGGCAGTTCCCTTATCGAGGCGGTAGAGGCCCTGAAAAAATCCGGGGCAAAGAGCATCCAGGCTGCGATATCGCACGGCGTCTTATCCGGCCCGGCGGTAGAGCGCGTGGATAAGTGCAAAGACCTGGAGAAACTGATCATCACCGACAGCATTCCGATTGAGGACCATAAGAAGCATCCTAAGATCATGGTTTTGAACGTCGCCGGGCTTTTAGGCGAGGCGATAAAGAGGATACACAACGAGGAATCAGTGAGTTCCTTGTTTGACTAAAAATTTTTATGATTACACAGATTTTTTGAAAGAGATTACACAGATTATCTCGTCGGCAACTAATCTGCGTAATCTGCATTTTAATCTGCGTAATCAATTTTTCTGTAATTAAAAAGAAGAGGAAAAATATGGAAGAAATATTACTGAATGCGCAAATCAGGGAAGAATTAGGCAGGGCAAAGGTTAAGGATATCAGGGATGCGGGTTTTGTCCCCGCTGTGCTTTACGGCGAGGGGAAAGAGGCGCTATCCCTTAAGGTGTCCCGCTCAGAGCTGCTGCGCCTCATCCACCAGCACCGTATCGAAGGCGTGGTCTTGAGCCTTAAGATCAAAGACGACAAGAAGGAGAAGGCAAGGTCCTGCCTCATCAAGGAGATCCAGTATGACCCCGTGCATGACGATATCCGGCACGTGGATTTTAACGAGATCTCGCTGACTAAGGAGATCAAGGTCAATGTGCCGGTTGCGGCAACGGGCGAGCCTGTGGGGGTAAAACAGGAAGGCGGCTCCCTTGAGCATATCCTCTGGGAGATCGAGGTCGAGTGCCTGCCTACCAATATCCCCAAGAATATCGAAGTGGATGTGAGCCAGCTTAAGATCGGTGATTCGATCCACGTAAAGGACCTGGCTATCCCGCCGACGGTTAAAGTCTTGACCAGCCCGGATTCAATAGTCTTTTCTGTAGCCGCGCCCATGAAGGTGGAGGAAGTGGTGGCGCCGGCTGCGGAAGGAGAAGCTCCTCAGGAGCCGGAAGTGATCAAGGAAAAGAAGGAAGTCCCGGCTGAAGGCGAAGCCGAAGAAGGCAAGGAAAAAGAGAAGAAGTGAAGCTTATAGTCGGGTTAGGCAATCCCGGTGAGGCTTACGCAGATTCGCGGCATAATATCGGCTTCAAGGTAGTCAGGGCCTTGGTTGCTTGCGCAAAAGCAGTCCTTAAAAGAGACCGCGGGACTTTTTCCCTGAGTTGCCGCGAGAAGATCGGCGCAGAAGAAGTGATCCTGGCTTTACCTCTCACCTTTATGAATCTCTCGGGCGTGGCGGTAAAGGACCTGGCCAGGAAATACAAGATAAAGATTGATGACCTTCTGGTCGTCTGCGACTGCATGGACCTTGAGTTCGGAAGGCTTAAACTCCGGCCCGGAGGCTCTGCTGCAGGACAGCGCGGGCTGCAATCTATCATTGAGAGCCTGGGAACACAGGATTTCGCGCGTCTGCGCGTGGGTATCGGCAGGCCTTCCGGTTCCAGGGATGCCGCCGATTACGTGCTTACGGCGTTTAACAGGAAAGAAAGATCCGGACTGAGGGAGGTCCTGGAAGAAGCTGCCTCCTGCTGCGAGAGTTGGGTGACAAAAGGTATAACCGAAACCATGAACACTTTTAACCGGAGCAAGAAGAATGAATAAGTACGAAGCGATGTTCATCATCAAACCTGACCTGTCGGAAGAAGAAAAGAAGAACCTGCTGAACCAGATCAACGATGCCGTGGCCAAATACCAGGGCAAGGTGGTCGATTCCTCTATCTGGGCGGAGAGGAGAAAGCTCTATTTTCCCATAAAGAGGCAGCATGAGGGCACCTATTATCTGGTGAACTTTCAGGCGCCGCCCCTATCCATAAAGGAAATGAGGAATATCTACCGGCTTAACGAAAATATCCTGCGAGTATTGATCAGCGCGCTGAAATAAAAAACATAAGCCACAGTTAAAAGAGAGGTCATTATGGCAAACTTTAACAGAGTGTATCTGATGGGTAACCTGACCAAGGATCCGGAGCTGCGTTATACGCCCCAGGGCACGGCGGTAGCGAACCTGCGCCTTGCGGTTAACCGCAGGTACCGGAATAAAAATCAGGAGATGAAGGAAGAGGTCTGCTTTATCACCGCAGTAGTCTGGAACAAGCAGGCAGAGACCTGTAACCAGTACCTGCATAAGGGAAGCCCGGTTTTTGTCGAGGGAAGGCTGCAGTCGCGTTCATGGGAGGATGCCTCGGGCCAGAAGCGTAATGTCATCGAAGTCCGGGCCGAGCGCGTGCAGTTCCTGGGCCAGCCGGGCGCAAGGCAGCCGCAGACGGGACAATTAGAGGAATCAACACCGGAGCCAACCACTGAATCAGCTTGGCTTGAGGAAAGTGAGGAAGAGATAAATGAGAATGAAAACGTCAGCTAGGACAGGTAGGGCCAGGACCGGCGGAAGAAAACGCGAAGTGCTGACCAGGAAAAAATTCTGCCGTTTCTGCCAGGACAAGACCAGGACAATAGATTATAAAGACCTGAAGAGGTTGGAGTATTTTATAACCGAGAGGGGTAAGATCCTTTCCAGTCGCATCTCAGGCAACTGCGCCAAGCATCAGCGTAGCGTCTCTGAGGCGATCAAGAAAGCAAGGTTTATCTCGCTCTTGCCCTATACGCGTTAACTAGGAGCTTCCGATGGAAGTCATTCTGAAACAGGATGTCGATAAAATAGGCAAGGCCGGGGCTGTAGTCAAGGTGAAGGACGGCTATGCCCGCAATTTTCTTATCCCTAACGGCCTGGCTGTGCCGTTAACTTCCGGGAACCTGAAGACCCTGGAAGAAGAGAGGCTTAAGAAAACCCAGCAGCAGGAAAAATTAAAGAAAGAGGCGGAGGCGCTGAAGAGCAGATTAAGCGCGGTATCACTTACCATCCCCGCCCTTATTCAGGAGGAGGATAAACTTTACGGCTCTATCAGCGCGCAGGATATTTCTACCGCGCTTAAAGAAGAAGGCTTTGAAGTGGATAAAAACGCAATCGACCTGGAAGAGCCCATAAAAGCCCTCGGTATTTATGAAGTGCCGGTCAGGCTCCACACCGATATCACCGCAACAGTCAAGGTCTGGATCGTCAAGAAATAACGATGCCTAACGAAGCTGCCCCTGAGAAAATCCCCCCGCAGAACCTGGAGGCCGAGATGGCGGTCCTGGGCTCCATGCTCCTGGATGAAGACGCTATCTCCAGCGCCTGCGAGACGCTCGACGTAGATTTCTTTTACAAGGAGAACCACCGCAAGATCTTTGAGGCAATCCTTGATCTTTACAACGCCAATAAGGCCGTTGACCTGATCACTCTCACCGATAAGCTTAAAGAGAGCGGCCTCCTTGAAGAGATCGGCGGACCAAGTTACCTGACCTCCCTGGCCAATTCCGTCCCCACCGCAGCCAACATCAATCATTATGTCCGGATCGTAAAGGAAAAGAATATCCTGCGCACCCTGATCAATAACGCCACCAGGATCGTCTCGATGTGTTATGAAAGCGACGGAAACATCGACGAGTTGGTAGATAGCGCGGAGAGATTCATTTTTGAGGTCAGCAGCCGCAAGTTCGAGGGCACGTACCTGCCCATGAAGGAGATCGTAAAAGAGAGCATCGAGACCATCGACCGGCTCTACCAGCGTAAGGCCCATGTCACGGGTCTGCCTACCGGTTACATCGATTTTGACCTGAAGACCTCAGGACTACAGCCTTCGGACCTGATCGTTATCGCCGGAAGGCCTTCGATGGGTAAAAGCGCTTTTGCCCTCGGGATCGCAGAACACGCAGGGGTAGTAGAGAAGATCCCTACCGCGATATTCAGCCTTGAGATGTCCAAGGAGCAGCTGGTGCAGAGGATGCTCTGTTCGCACGCCAAGGTAGACGCCCAGAAGGTGCGTACCGGCTATCTTGCAGTATCTGACTGGCCGCGCCTGACTGCCGCCGCAGGAAAACTATCGGAGTCGCCGATATATATCGATGATACGCCTTCGATCTCGGTGATGGAGCTGCGTGCCAAGGCGCGCAGGCTCAAATCCCATCATGATATAAAATTGATCATCCTCGATTATATGCAGATGATGCGCGGTTCGGCGGGAATAGAGAACAGGCAGCAGGAGATCTCTGAGATCTCCCGTAGCCTCAAGGGCCTGGCTCGCGAATTAAGGGTCCCGGTGATCGCGATCAGCCAGCTTTCAAGAGCGGTAGAAAGCAGGGAAGGGCACCGGCCGCAGCTTTCGGACCTGCGCGAATCCGGGGCTATTGAGCAGGATGCGGACGTGGTGGTGCTGTTATTGCGGGAAGAGTACTATAATCCCTCTCCCGAGAATCAGGGCGTGGCTGAGGCGATCATCGCCAAGCAGCGCAACGGCCCGGCCGGTATATCGCTGAATCTTGCTTTCATAAAGGAATACACCCGTTTTGAAAATATCGCGCGGGTGGAATAATATATTAAGATTTTTATTGATTTTACGGTTTGATTTGTATATAATTACCATAATGCAAAGAGTTGCAACTGCGATTTTCGGCATTTTTCTTACTTTAGCCCTGGGGACAGCTTATCTTCACGCCGAGCCCCAAGTGCCTTCCGCAAGTGTCTCTGCCCCCGAAAAGATCATCAAAGCCGTCGAAGTAAAGGGTAACAAATCCATCTCTACCAACGTCATCATCTCCAAGATGAAGTCCCGCGTGGGCAGCCCCTATCAGGATAACGTCATCAGCGACGATATAAAGCGGCTTTATCTCCTGGGTTTCTTCACCGACATCAAAATGGACACCCAGGACTATAAGGACGGCGTAAAGATAATCCTTAGCGTCACCGAGAGGCCGCTCATCGAGAAGATCTCATTCACGGGGATCAGGCGGCTGGTGGAAAAGGAGCAGAAGATCAAGGAGAAACTGAAATCCAGGGAAGGCCAGTACCTGGATTATCCCAGCCTCACCGAAGACACCCGCACCCTCTTTAAGATGTACGAAAAGATCGGTTATACCGAAGTGACCATAGATTATAAGGTAGACGTAAATAAAGAGAACAATAAGGCGTCAGTGCAGTTTGTGGTCGTGGAAGGAAAGAGGATCAAGATAAAGGATATCTTCGTCAAGGGCAACCGCGCTTTCGGCCGCAACGCCATCGTTAAGCTTATCAAGACCAAGCGCGCCTGGCTTTTTAACGCCGGCGTGATGAAGGAAGACGTATTAAAAGAGGACGCGGAGCGCATAAAGGCGTTTTACCGCAAGAACGGCTACGCGGATGTCGCGGTGGAATACGAGGTCAAGCCCGACGCGGTCCGTCTCAATATGCTGGCGGTCACCTTCACTATCCAGGAGGGAAAGAAATACCTGGTCGGAAATGTCACGGTCCTCGGGAATAAGGACATCAAGGAAAAAGAGATCCTGGCGCAGTTAGCCGAGAGCGTTCCGGGAAAGGTCTACAGCGAAGAGGCAACAAAGCAGGACGTCTCCAACATCCAGAGCCTTTATTTTGACCGCGGATACATCTCCTGCCAGGTCCAGGATACGACCTCCCTGAATTCCAATACCGGCCGCGTGGATATCGTCTACAATATCACCGAGCACGGCATCTCCTACGTGGATAAGATAAAGATCCGCGGCAATGTCAAGACGCGCGATATGGTCGTGCGCAGAGAGCTTACCATACACCCGGGAGACAAGTTCGACGGGGCGAAACTTAAGCGCAGCAAGGAAAGATTGCAGAGCATGGGCTTCTTTGAGGAGATCAGCTACGATACCGAAGATACCGATGCGCAAGATAAAAAGAACCTGGTGGTGGATGTGAAGGAATCAAAGACAGGGGCTTTCAGTTTTGGGGGCGGCTACAGCACCGTGGATGAGTTCGTCGGGTTCGTGGAGATAGAACAGAAGAACTTCGACTGGAAGAACTGGCCGTATTTTACCGGCGGGGGGCAGGACCTGCGTTTCAGGGCCAGCCTCGGAAACATCAGCCAGGGGTATAATCTGAGTTTCACCAACCCCTGGATCTTCGATTATCCCGTCTCTTTCGGTTTTGACGTCTATAAGACCACGCATGACAGGAACGAGGACGTGGGTTACGGTTACGATGAAGAGGTCACCGGAGGAGACTTGCGCCTCGGCAGGAGGATATCCGATTACTGGTCCACCAGCATCACATACCGCCATGACGAGATAAAGATCACCGACATCACGCCCAATGCTTCTAACGACCTCCTGCAGGAGTATGGCAAGAAGGTCGTCAGCAGCGTGACGCCAGACCTCACCTTTGACAACCGCGATAACCGGCTTGCACCCAGCAGGGGCAACATCTTTTATAATTCCTTTGAGTATGCCGGCGGTCCGTTTGGCGGGGATAAGGATTACGGAAAATATTATTTCCGCGCCAGCCACTATACGCCGCTTTGGCGTAAGGCGACCCTTGAGTTCAAGTTGAGGGTCGGTTTAGCCAAACCTTACGGCGATTCGGATAATCTGCCTATTTACGAGAGGTTCTTCGCGGGCGGCGCTACTTCTATCAGGGGTTACGACGAAAGAAAAGTCGGCCCGGTCGACCCGGTATCCAAGGATCCGCTGGGCGGCAATTCGATGCTGATAGGCAACCTGGAATACACCTATCCTCTTTTTGATTTCCTGAAAGTCGCCGCTTTTTATGATATAGGAAACGTCTGGCCGAAATTAGAGGATTTCGCATCTTCCCAGGATTTCCACGGAGTAAATGACACCGGAGGCTTTAAATCCGGCTTCGGTTTAGGCTTCAGGATCAAGACCCCGATCGGCCCAATGGTATTGGACTACGGCATACCTCTGGATAAGGAATCTGGCGAAGAGAAGAGGAAGAGCGGCAAGTTCCACTTCAGCGCCAGCCACGGCTTCTAGTCGATAAATTAACCAAACGGAAAACAACACACGGGAGGAGAGATGAAAAAAACTTTATGGTTTGTGGCAAGCATGATTTTTGGCCTCATTCTTTTGACCGGCACCGCCTGGGCTGAGAAGTTTGCCTATGTGGATATCATCAAGATTGCCAGCGAATACAATAAGGCCAAAGACTATAATACGAGCCTTGAGAATAAGGCAAAGCAGTTTGAGACGGAGCTCGACAAAAAGGCCAACGATTTTAAACAGCAGCAGGATAAGTTCAGCCTCTTAAGCGACAAGGAGAAGGACACAAAGAGGCAGGACCTTGAGAACAAGTTCAAGGCCCTTGAGGATTTCCGCCGCCAGAAAGAAACCGACCTGCGCAAGGAGGACTTTGAGAACTCTAAGGTCATCGCCGATGATATCCGTAATGCCATCAAGCAGCACGCCGAGAAGGAAGGCTTCACCTTTGTCTTTGACGACAGGATTCTGATCTACAACGTCAAGAACCTGGATATCACCGAAAAGATAATCGATACGCTGAACAAGGGTTACGTCAAAAAGCCAGCCGGCAGGTAATGCAGAAGACGTTAAAAGAGATAGCCAGGCTCATCGACGGCGAGGTCCTTGGCGACGATGCTACTCTGATCAATGGCGTTGCCGGGATAAAGGAAGCAGTGCGCGGTGAGATCACTTTTGTGGCTAATCCGAAATATCTGCCGCTGATCGAAAACACCCGGGCCTCCTGCGTCATCGTTGGCCGCGACTGCGACACGCCCAAGAGGCCGGTCATCCGCGTTGAAAATCCTTCGCTTGCCTTCGCCAAGACAGTCTCCATGTTTTCTCCCGGCGAGACTACCCATCCCCGGGGGATACACCCCGCAGCCATAGTCGGCAAAGACGTTACCTTAGGCAAAAATGTCTCCCTCGGGCCTTACGTGGTGGTAGAGGACGGGGTAAAGATCGGCGATAACACTACCATTTACCCGGGTTCATTTATCGGGCACCATACGGCGATCGGCAAAGATTGCCTGATCTACGCCAATGTCTCCATCCGTGAACGCATCACCATAGGCGAGCGCGTGATCATCCATAGCGGCACGGTGATCGGTTCTGACGGCTTCGGTTTTGCGACTATCGAGGGGCTGCACCATAAGATCCCGCAGATCGGGACAGTCGAGATCGGGGATGACGTCGAGATTGGCGCAAATGTCACCATTGACCGTGCCCGCTTTGAAAAGACGGTTGTCGGAGGCGGCACCAAGATCGATAATCTGGTGCAGGTCGCCCACAACGTGGTGATCGGAGAGAACTCCATCATCGTCGCACAGGCGGGGATTTCCGGGAGCACCGTTATCGGCAATAGCGTGACTATCGCCGGCCAGGCAGGCCTCGTCGGCCACATCCGGATCGGAGACGGAGCGGTCCTGGCTGCACAGGCAGGAGTGACCAAGTCCGTACCGGCGCACACCATGGTCTCGGGTTATCCGGCGAGGCCCCATGATAAGGCCCGGCGCGTCAACGCCTGCGTGCAAAACCTCCCCGCACTTTATGAAAAGATAGACCGGATCCAGGAGAGAATAGAAGAATTAGAGGCGAAGCTAAAGAGCAAGGCCTAAAGATGGACAAACAGAAGACTATCAATAAAGAGTTCAGTATAGAGGGGATAGGCTTACATACGGGCAAAAAAGCCAGGCTGACCTTCCGGCCCGCAGAATCCGGCAGCGGGATCAGTTTTATCCGGGTCGATCTGCCGGGAAAGCCGGCCATCAAGGCGAATATAGATTCCGTGCTTACCTTTTCCCGCTCGCCCCGCAGGACTTGCGTCGGAAGCGGCGCAGCCGATGTCCAGACTATCGAGCATCTGATGGCAGCACTCGCCGGCTCAGGGATAGACAATATAATCATCGAGATCGATAATTGCGAAGTGCCGGGCATGGACGGAAGCAGCCTGAATTTTCTTGAACTCTTACAGGGCGCAGGCATAGGAGAGCAGGAGAAAGAGCGCAAGGTCTTTGCGCTCAGAGAGCCTATTTTTGTCGAAGAGGACGGCTCAAGCATCATTGCGCTTCCCGGAGACGATTTCCGGATCTCCTACACCCTTAAATACAATCATCCGACGCTGTCGACGGAATACCTGGAACTGAGAGTGGATCCCGAAGTATTCAGCCAGGACATCGCAAAGGCTCGGACCTTCTGTTTAGAGAGCGAGGCGAGCGAGCTGCAGAATCAGGGCCTGGGGCAGGGCGCAAATTACGAGAATACGCTGGTAGTGGGGAAAGAGGGAGTGATCAGGAACAAACTGCGCTATCAGGATGAGTTTGTCCGGCATAAGATCCTGGATTTGATGGGAGATTTGTATCTGATAGGTTCTCCGATAAAGGCGCGCATCATCGCTTTGAAGAGCGGGCATTCCCTGAACCTGAAATTAGCCAGGAAAATAGCCCAGCAGAGAGAAAAATACGCCCAAAGCGGGGTCGGCGCCGGATACCATCTCAAGGGCGAGAAGGAACTGGATACAGCGACGATCATGAAGATCCTGCCGCACCGCGAGCCGTTTTTGTTTGTGGACAGGATCGTCTCTATCGAAGAAGGCAAGCGCGCTACCGGAATCAAGAACGTGACCATCAACGATTATTTCTTTAAGGGGCATTTCCCGGGAAGGCCGGTAATGCCCGGCGTCCTGATCATTGAAGCGATGGCGCAGGTGGGAGGAGTGATGATGCTTGCCCCGGAAGAGAACCGGGGAAAACTGGCGTTCTTTATGGCCGCCAACAACGTCAAGTTCAGAAAGACAGTCGTGCCCGGGGATGTCCTGGTGCTGGAAGTGGAAGCTGGCAAGATTAAATCCAAGACCGGACAGGTGCATGCCAGGGCGCTTGTAGACGGAAAAGTGGTGGCAGAGGCGGATCTGATGTTCGCTTTGGTTGAGGGTTAATTATGGAGTGTCATCCGACAGCAATAGTTTCCAAAAAAGCCAAGTTGGCCGAGAATGTGAAGGTCGGGCCTTATTCTATTATCGGAGATAACGCGGTCATCGGTGCAAATACCGAAATCGGAGCAAATTGCCTGATAGAAGGTAATACTACCATCGGCAGCGGCTGTAAGATTTTTACCGGAGCCGTGCTCGGCAGCCAGCCGCAGGACCTCAAATTCAAGGGCGAGAAAGTTTATCTTGAGATAGGTAATGACAATATCATCCGCGAATACTGCACTTTTAATCCCGGGACGAATGACGGCGGCAAGACCGTTGTCGGAAACGGGAATCTCTTCATGGCCTATTCGCACATTGCCCATGACTGCGTCGTGAGCGATAACTGCGTCATCGCCAATAACGGCACCCTTGCCGGCCACGTCACTATCGAAGACAAAGCGGTGGTCGGCGGGCTGGTTGCAATACATCAGTTTGTCAAAGTCGGTACGCTGTCCATTATCGGAGGCTGTTCCAAGGTAGTGCAGGATATCCCGCCTTATTCGACCTGCGACGGGCATCCGGCGCGGGTTTACGGCCTGAACCTCGTCGGTTTAAGGCGTAATAATATTAATAAGGACGCGATGGATGAGCTTAACCGCGCGTTCAAGATACTCTTCGGTTCCGGCCTCTCCGTAAAGCACGCCGTGGGAAAGATCGAAGAAGAGTCAGGGCATTCTCCCGAACTTTTACACCTCGTTAGTTTCATCAAGCAATCAGAGCGCGGCATCGCCGGCTCCTGCCGAAAATAAGCCTGTGGAAAAAATAGGATTAATCGCAGGAAACAGGAAATTCCCCATTCTTGTCGCCAGTGCGGCAAAGAAAAAGGATTACTCCGTGGTGACGGTCGCCATTAAGGGCGATACTTCGCCTGCGGTGAGGAAGTTTTCGGATAAGGTTTATTGGCTCAGGCTCTCTGAGTTCGGCCGGATGTTTGAGATATTCCGGCAGGAGGGCATAAAGAGCGTGATGATGGCCGGCCAGGTCAGCCCGGGCCGCCTTTTCAGCCGCGAGGTGGAGGATGATCCTGTCTTGCGGGATTTCCTGCGTGCCATAAAGGACAAAAAAGCAGAGACTATTTTCGGGGCGGTAGCCGGCCGCTTACAAGAGTCAGGTATCGAGCTCTTGGATTCCACTCTCCTGATCCAGGAATATCTGCCTAAAAAGGGGAGCCTTACCGAGAATGAGCCGGATTTTTCCGCCTGGGAGGATATCTATTTCGGATTTGAGCTGGCTAAGGAGATCGCCTTCCTGGATATCGGCCAGACTGTGGCGGTAAAATCCAAGGCGATCGTGGCAGTAGAGGCGCTTGAAGGTACGGATAATCTTATCCGGCGCGCAGGCAGCTTAAGCCGCGGCGGTTTTACGCTGGTAAAGGTAAGTAAACCTATGCAGGACAAAAGGTTTGATATACCGGTAGTAGGGCTGAATACGGTAAAGAATCTTATCCGCTCAAGAGCCAGATGCCTTGCCATCGAAGCCGGGAAGACCCTTTTTATAGACAGGGAAGAGAGCGTTGCGCTAGCCCGGAGGAAGGGGCTGGCTATAGTTGCGGTGTAAAATTTCTTGACAGCTTAAAAGTTCTTGTGCTATAACTATATATGAAAAAGGAGGGGGAAATGGCGAGAATAGCTGCAGCAAAACCCACAGAATTAAAGTTTTACGCACCGCAGGCAAAAAGGGTCAGTCTTGTCGGAACATTCAACAACTGGGATGCCAAAGGGCTTTCTGCAAAGAAGGATACCAAGGGCAACTGGACCGTAAAGGTAAACCTTAAGCCCGGCAGATACGAGTATAAATTCCTGGTAGACGGCAGCTGGGTGAATGATCCCCGCTGCACCTCTTGCGTGCCCAATTCCTACGGTTCGCAAAATTGCGTCCTGGAAATAAGGTAGTTTGCGTTAATTTAATGCGGTTTTAGAGTTGATGGGCGTCACTTTAAAGTGACGCCCTCTTCATTAATAAGGGCTTCGGCTTATGCGCTATATATACGGGCCGGTAAGATCGCGCAGGATCGGGTTCTCCCTGGGGGTGAGCCTCACCCCCAGGAAAGTCTGTAATTTTAACTGCGTCTATTGTCAGCTGGGTGAGACTGCGGGGTTTTCTTTGGAAAGAAAAGAATACATCCCGATAGGGGATATCCTGGATGAGCTTAAGCTCTGGCTTGTCAATAACGCGCAGGAAGCAAAGGACCTGAATTACATTACCATCTCAGGTTCGGGAGAGCCGACGCTGAATAGCGGCATAGGTCTTTTAATCTCCCGGATAAAGCAGATGACTGATATCCCTGTAGCCGTAATTACCAATGCCTCTTTATTAAAGGATGCTTCGCTAAGGCAGGAATTAAGAGAGTCGGACCTCATTGTTCCCTCCCTGGATGCGGCTACTGAACCGGTCTTTAGAAAAATAGACCGTCCGGCACCGGATATCAAACTTGAAGATATAATCGAAGGCCTTGTGACTTTACGTAAAGATTTCCGTGGTAAGGTCTGGCTTGAAGTGATGCTGGCCGCAGGGATCAATGATGGTCTTCCTCATATAAGGAAGCTAAAGGAGCTCATCCAGCGGATAAATCCGGATAAGATACAGCTGAACTCTCCGGTGCGCACGACCGCTGAACCCGGGGTTTCTCCCGTCGGAAAAAAGAAGCTGGAGAAAATTAAAGAAATTCTGGGCGAAAAGTGCGAAATCATTTAACTTGCGCCTATCGCCTAACGGATAAGGCACCAGTCTTGGGAACTGAATGTTGGAGGTTCGACTCCTCCTGGACGCAGGAAGATAAAAATTGTTCATTCCCGCGTGCATATTCAGCCGTAAAATCGATACAAAATTTTGAAATTGTGATATAATAAATATCTTAAATTAAGGTTAAGACTAGGGCTACTAGCTCAACCCCATGAGCAATAGGAAGCGCAGGGTGAGCTGTGGCATGCAAGCGAAAAGGTTAGGGCCACTAGCTCAATTGGCAGAGCAGGTCCCTCTTAAGGACAAGGTCGAAGGTTCGACTCCTTCGTGGCCCACTTATTAAAAGCCGAACCGGTCCCGCTATACCTTGGCGAAGAATTACGAACTCCTAGAGCATACCGCAGACACCGGCATCCGTGTAAAAGCCTCTGACCCGGAAGGGATTTTTAGGAATGCTGCCTTGGCAGTCTTCGACATTATCGCTGAAGCATTGCCCGGCCAAAAGGCTACCAAGCCGCAAAAATTCCATATTAAACTTAAAAGCGAAAACCTGGAAGAGCTCTTTGTAAACTGGCTTAATGAACTTATTTCTCTGTCTGCGGTAAAAGGCCTGATCTTCTCTGAGTTTAAGAAAATC
>VGKG01000016.1 GCA_016867115.1 Candidatus Omnitrophota bacterium
CCCCGGGGGCTGAACTGGCTGATTTTAGGGTCCAAACGGACTATCCTGTACTTTTTCGGCCTTCCGCGCATCGGGTTTTACTTGAACTTACCTGATTTTAACGCCTGGGTTATTTTAAGTACATACCCAAAATTGGCTTGTTTTTTAGGCCTGTATTTCTACAGGCCCTAATATTTTAATCTGTGTAATCTTTTTTTCCCGCTAATCTATCTAAGGTCAGGCGGGATCCCGCTCTCGATTTATTCGCTTGGCGGGAAAAATCTGCGTAATCAGATTTTTTAAATTTCCGTTTCTTTGACTAAGCGGCGGTAATACTCCACGCACTTACGGCAGGTCTTTTCGTCTTCCTTCCACTCCGGGTGGTCGCGCAGGATGAGGTCTAAAAGGTACTCCTCGGCCTTGATGTGGGCCAAAGCCACAAACTCATCAATCTCCCGGTCGCAGATCTGGCACCTGTATTTCATGTAAGCCCTTTCCTTAAAATTAATGCAGGCAGTCCTGCCGCCAGCAGCAGCCCTGCTGGTCGCAATTACCCGAGGTGGCGGTGCCGAAACAGGAGAAATTGCCCTCTTTACGCTGGATAGCCCTGATCAGGTCTTTTTTAGAGTATTTCCAGGTATCCTTGATCCCTAAACTCTTGGCCCTCTTCTCTACTTCTAATAACCGCATAGCGCTCCTTTCATACTAAAGCTTTTAATCTGTGTAATCTGCATCTATAATCTGTGTAATCATTTTTTAAGCCTTATAAACCTTATCATGCTGCCTGACCCGGGACTCTACCAGAAGCCCGATCTCAGCGCCCTTTTTGGCGCTGTTTACGGGCACATGGTTGATCTGCATGGAGGTCACGGCCTGGGTGAAATCAGTGGTATGGCCCTTGACCTTTATGGTATCTCCCGCGCTTAAGGGAGCTTTCAGCTTGATGACCGCAGCCCTGACCTGCGGAAAATAGTGCGTGACCAGGCCGATAACGCCCTCTTTTTTACCTGATTTCGGCGCCTTCTTGGCTGCCGGGACCTTCTTTTTGGCTATCCTTTTGCGGGCTGCTTTCTTTACCGCCTTCTTTTTCGGGATCCTCTTAACCGGCCTCTTTTTTAAGGCCTTTTTCTTTGCGACCCCTTTCTTAGCTTTTTTCTTAGCAACCATAAGGATCACCTCCGCCTTAATTTGCCCTTACCTTCTGGTCTGCAAATTACCCCGAGCCCGCTCTTAGGCGAGGGGGACTACACAATTATTTTTTGGGCTATCTCAGAAAGTACAGGGATCCTGCCGCACCTGCCCTGCAGGCTCTGCAGTATCCCTAAAAGCGATAACATAAAGAAGAACAAAAATATAACGGCCCGGATCAGCCAGAAGACCGGGATGACTGAAAAGACGAAACAGAGCACCTCAAAGACAAAAAGGACCAGGCCCTGCTTGGCATGATAGAGGCTGAATCTATTGTCCTTTTTTAAAACCAGGCTGACAATGCACAAGAAACTGATGTAGGAGATGACGGCAAAGAACTTGCCTTCCTGGACTTCTGAGGGGCTTAAGGCCGGCTCATCCATGGCTTGATCAATCTTTTCTGCCAAAGACCTCAATCATGGAATCCATGGAACCGTAGGGGTTTATTTCGCGCGCCGGATTGGCTGAATCCTCTACCCAGTTTCCGTCAATGACAAAGCGGTAGCGGTACCTGCCGGAGGCAAGATTCACTCTCTTCTTCCATCCGCCGTCAGCGGCTTCCATGCGGCTTGAGTGGTCCAGCTTCCAGTTGTTGAAATCCCCCACTACAAAGACCTCTTTTGCCTCGGGCGCGCTCACCGAAAAAGTGACTTCGCTTAATTTGGGAAGCTCTTCCCGCAGGACCCTGCGCATCCTCTTCTCCAGGGCAAAAGACACAGCCGGCACATCCTCATCCATAATGATCTCCCGCGAAAGGCTGAAATAATCCTTTGCCCCGCGGCAATATTTGTCGTAACTGAAGATATGCTTGCCTTCGTTCTGGGCCTCTTTGAGCTTGACGTTGACGTGGATGATGTTGCTGAAAAGCTTCTCCTGAAAGTTCGTCTTTATTTTATCCAGCAGCTTGAAGGAGTGGGCGAGCCGCGAATCAAAATTGGCTACCAGGACCCGGTAGTCGACATTATGATTGAGCCTCTCCCTCACCAGGCCGATGATGCCAAGGAGCTGATCCAGGCCTTCCAGAGAGAACCTGCTTGCCTCAACCGGGATGATGATCTCTTCTGCCGCGCGGATGGCATTGATGGTCAGGATCCCCAGGTTCGGAGGGCAATCGATCAGGATGTAGTCGTAGCCGGCTTTAAAGTCTTCCAGGACCTCCCAGAGCCGGGATTCCCTGCCGATCTCGCCGGCCAGCTCCTGCTCCAGGGTGCTCAGGACGATGCTTGAGGGCGCCACGTCAAAGTTCTCTCCCCAGTTCTGGATGATCTCGGAGAGTGATGCCTTATTGCCGGTCAATTTGGAAAGGACATTATAAATACTTAAATCCGATCTGATGTTCAGGCCGCTGGTGGCGTGGGCCTGGGGGTCAAGGTCGATGAGCAGGACTTTACGGTTGTTCGCTGCCAATGATGCCGCCAGGTTTATGGCTGTGGTGGTCTTTCCGCATCCGCCCTTCTGATTGGTAATGGAAATTATGCGCATAACCCTCCCCCTCCTCTCACTTTTCCAGTCTCACATTATCTACAAAAACCAATCCGTGTTTTGTCCTGGTGTTCCACTCTTCTACGGTAAAGGTCAGCTCCCGGACCTGGGACCAGTCTGAAACCCCCCTGAAGTCCGAAAGGCCGACCCGGTAATTCTGCCATTTATGCGGGACATCTTTGATGTAAACTTCGGATTTTTCCCGAAAGGCCGTGGTAAACTCGATCCTCAGCTTAGTGCTGTCCTTGTAATCTTTGGTCTTTGCGCTAAAGGCAAGCGATTGATAGGGCCTCAGGTCCAGCTTGTTCAGGTTAAGGGTGAGCGTCTCTTTTTTGGCCGGGTCGAAATTGAAGTTTATCTTGACGGGGTCATTGATCAGGACTAATGCGATCTTGGAAGAGTAGGGTTTCACCTTGTGCAGTGCGGTGAAGGCGAGGCTTATGCTTAAACCAACGACAAGAAGTACGCTGACGAAAAAAAGCTGCTTAAAAACCTTCGGATATTCCCCGGTTTTTCTTTTCTTCCTCTGCTTGCTGGAAGCGTCGAGGTAGATCTTGGCTAAATGTTCGTAGATATCCTTTTTGTCCATGGGTGAAATATTAGAATTTTATAACATAAATCCCGTTGCCTGTCAATAACTTATTGCTTAAGATAAATCTTTTCCTATGATCGTGTAGAGGTTTGCAAGGTGGGCCCTGAAAAGGCGGCCAAAGGTCTCCTGCGGGTCCTCGCCTGCCCACCAGAACCAGTCGCTTCCTTCAAGGATGAGCATCTGTTTGCGGGCAAGCGCTAACTTTTCCGGAGAAAGGCCTGATCTTGCCTCTTCAAAATCTTTTCTTGCCTTTGCCAGGACTTCCCAGGCCTTTACTTTATCGGGGTTACCGATCCATTTACCGAACTCCGCGTAAATCCAGGAGCCGGTAGCAAGGTGCTTGATGTCAAACTTTGGCGGATGGGTTTTCAGGTAATCGCTAACAGTAGTAGTCCTGACAAAATCAGAATCCGAGAGTCGCTGATAAAGCTCGTTTAAGAAATCGTGTCCGTCATTGGGGTAATACTCCCAGGCATTCTCGCCGTCCATGGCAATAGTCACCAAGACATCTTCGCCCTTGAAGCTGCGGTCGATATTTTGCAGGTGGCGCATGAAATCAGCCACTGCAGTTTCTGCTTTCTGGTTGTAATAGACAAAGCCGATGAGATCAGAGAGGTTGCGATCGCGGAAAACAATGTTTAAAGACCCCCCTTCCCTCTTTAATAGGTGCGGCTGGTAAAGCAATTCCGTATCGCGTTTTTTTCTGCGTAGCGATTTAAAGAGGATCGCCTCATCCGTAACGATCCAGTTAAGGCCTGCTTCTATAAGGTATGGTAAAATGTGCTCGCTTACCGATTCTTCAGAAGGCCACATGCCGGAGGGCGGTTTAGCGAAACTCTCCTGATAAAACTTCACTGCTTCCGCGATCTGCTCCCGGCAGTCTTCAGGATAAGCAAACTTTACTTTAGGTAAAACTGTGCGGGGGTTAGCTTCCTTGGCGGTATTGGTGTTAAAAAGGAGCGGTAATATCGGATGATAAAAGGGGCTCACCGTCACTTCGATCGCGCCTGAGTCCTGATATTTTTTATAGGCAGGAATGATCCGGCCTAAAATCTTAAGATGTTCATTACAAACCTGCCTCTTCTCTTCTTCCGTAAAGAACCTGCCCTTTAAAATGAGCTTCTTTATTTGCGCACTTTCATTCCGGAAAACCGGGTCTAACCAGGCCAGGTTAAAGAAGACCTGCAGGTCCAGGTAATCCTGAGCTAGAAAATCTTTTCTGGTAAGGTTCTTAAAATACAGCTCAAGATAGCGAGGGAAAAGCGAGATCACCCGCTCGCGGTTGATGGAAAAGAAGTTTTCGCGGATGAAGAGTCTGTCTTCTGCGTTAAGGCTTGCTGCGCTCTTATAGGAGAGTTCCAGGAATTTATCTTTAATGGTCCCATTTAAATAATCTTCTATCTGCTCTAATAAAGACGGGACAAGATTAAAGGTCTGGCGGATCTTTGGATAGCCATCCAGGATGCGCACCATATCCAGGTAATCTTTGGTGCCATGCAGCCGCACCCAGGGCAATTCTGCCTCGCCGGTAAGCAGGTTCTTGTAGTACGGTTGATGCATGTGATAGATTATCGCTAAATATAACATTTTCGTTTCAGGTTAAAAAAAACCCCCGGAGGATCACTCCCCCGAGGGTTTTTTATTACATGTTCCGAACTAGAATGTCACCTTCATGGAGCCGATTACTTCGGAAGCGGCGTGGTTATTGCTACCAGTATTAGTGGGAGAAGTCTCCCTGCTGAACTGGCCGCCAGGAATGAAGATGCCGCCTAAGAGATTGAACTGGACATCCTCGGTATAATCATAGGTGAGGGTCAGGTCGATCTCATGTCCGGCATGCCTGTCGTTCTTTGTCCCTATGGCATTTCCATAGTAATCAGTCAGCGTGGTATCCGGTCCCCAAGGATTGACAAACCAGTAATTGTAGTACTCCAACTTGGCTGTCACGTCATCCTTCGGCTTCATGGAACCAGTTAAACCAATTAAGCGCACATTGGTCTGCGGCAGAAGCGCATTGGCAATGTGGCCAAAGGTCTGGTTCTCAAACATCGGATCCCAGCCACGATATTGGTGGGTTGCTGCTGAATCCCAGTTGTTATTCTCACCGCTGAACTGGGCAAAGAGCACGGTTGCAGAAGGAGTATACTTGCTCTTCTTCCAGGTGTAGGTAACTGCGGTTTCTACAGCATAAGCATTGTAGTCTGCTACATGCTTACCAGCAGTTGTACCATAATCACTGTTATAACGTCCGCGCTGTAAAGCACCTTCAGCCTGGAAAGTCAGGTTCTCAATAGGTTCAGTAGAGACCCGGCCGCCAAAGGTGTGCAACTGGTCGCTCTTGTAATCATTGGGAACTGTGCCAGCGCCAGTTGGGTAATAAGCGCGCGGTCCGGTCCTGCGATACCAGTAGTAACCTTCAACAATGGTATTCTTCAGCATCGGTACTCTGTTGCCGAAGTCATACTTGGCATTCACACCATAAAGATCAATATCATCGTCTCTACGGTTGCCGACTCTTTCATATGTAGCATTTCTGCCGGCTTCCTCATATTCGAGTGTGCTCCTGATCTTGGAATAGACTACATCAACCACCAATGGATCATAATTCAGGATCGCGCGCACTGCGTCAAAGGACTTTCTTTTGGAAAGGTCACAAGGTACGCTGCCACGATCATCAAGACGGTTGGTTGGACCGCGGCCGTCACCAATGATCATATCATTACCATAATGCAGTTCCTGACGACCGACCACTAAGGTCAGGGGTGAATACAGGAACTCTTTTAAGGTAGCGTAGGCCAGATCCAGATACACCTTGTTGTCACTGTCACGAAGGCGATCAGAAGGCCCAAATACATCGTCATCATCATGGCTATCTTCCTTGCCCCACATCATTTCGGAAAGCAGCCTTATGGTTGCAGTAACATTGTCCGTCAGGTCTGCATCCACTCTTAAGCGGGCAAAGGTGAGGAAGATGTTGTCATTCTTACCGGTGTCACGGGTACGGTAGGATAGAGAAGCATCATCACCATGGTACCAGTTGTCCCTACCCTTAAGATCCATGGTGTCACGAAAGACGCTCATGAACTCGAGGTCTCCGCTCACCTTGACGCTCTGGGTCTCGGCGAACGCGGCGCAGGTCATGCCGGCCACAAACACCAAGGCCAGAAGCAACATTAAACGTTTACTCATTTGATTCCTCCTTAAAAAAATAATGTATGAAAATCAACTAGGGTTATTTTCCTAGATAATTACTATATATGTATATCGCCGGAGTTTTTCCTGACTTCAGGCGCTTTAGGCTTTCCCCACCTCCTTTTTGCCTGAAATTGAAGTCATCTCCAGCGGTATAACCCTTTGTTACTTAGCCTCTTTTTTACCATATAACCCCTTATTTGTCAAGCCTTTTTTGGGGTTTTTGGCAAAATTTCACTATTTTCCCTTTAATTTTGCCTTTAAAAGGCATGCGGTATCCCGGTAAATCCGGTCAATCTGGGCCAAAGTCAGGCCGCTTTTACGGCCGATATTGACTGTCTGGGCAGGGCTGATAATGTCTTTAGGGGCGTGGCTGTCGTGATTTAAAACGAGTTTGGCCCCGAACTTCAGTGCCTGTTTGGCCACAAAGCTATTAGTCCGGGAATGTCCGTGCCGGGAAGTGATCTCTAAAAAAATACCCCTACTTCCGGCAAACCTGACATCTTTATCCGTAATCAAGCCGGGATGAGCCAGGATATCGATGTCTGCTTCAAGTGCAGCGCGGTTAGTCCCCCTGATCACCGGCTCTGCCGGCGTCTCACCATGGCCGATAATTACCTTAATGCCTGCCTTGCGCGCGTATTTAGCCAAAGGCTTAAAGTGCTCTAAAGGCAGGTGCGTTAATTCCACGCCCGGTAAGATCTTTAAAGCCGCATTCTTTGGCCAGTGGCGGCAGAAATTCAGGAGCCCCCTAATGCAGGCATCAATGTTACAATAGTCAACATGGTCAGTAATAGCAACCGCCTTGTATCCGGCGTGGATGTAGCGCGCCGCGATTTCGGAAGGAAGCAATACGCCGTCGCTTAGTAGTGAGTGAGTATGTAAATTATACATTTTATCTCCTGATCGCTTCGATTAATGCCTTGGCCTTATTCACGGATTCAAAATATTCCTTCTCCGGAACGGAATCTGCCACGATCCCTGCGCCTGCCTGCACATAGGCAGTATTATTCTTGATCACAATGGTGCGGATAGTAATGCAGGTATCCATATTATGCGTGAAGCTGAAATACCCTACGCAGCCGGCATACGGCCCGCGGCGGATATTCTCCAGCTCATCAATGATCTCCATGGCGCGGATCTTTGGGCTGCCACTCACAGTCCCGGCAGGGAATGCCGCAGCCAGAAAATCATAGATATCGTATTTTTTCTGGTCCAGCCTTCCCTGGACTTCGCTCACCAGATGCATTACATGGGAATATTTTTCCACGGCCATGAATTCACTGACCTCGACCTTCCCCGAGATGGAGACGCGGCCTAAGTCATTGCGGCCAAGGTCTACCAGCATCAGGTGCTCTGCCCTCTCCTTTTCGTCATTCAGAAGCTCTTTGGCCAGCCGCTCATCCTCCGCATCATTCTCACCGCGCGGCCGTGTACCTGCAATCGGACGGGTCTGGATCAGGCCTTCTTCGCAGCGCACCAGCATCTCAGGAGAGGCGCCGATAAGCTCTACATCCTTTAATTTCAGAAAGAACATGTAAGGCGAAGGATTCAGGCTCCTTAATTTACGGTAGATCTCAAAGTGGTCCCCTCTCACCTTTGTTTCAAAACGCTGCGAGAGGACGGCCTGGATGATATCCCCCTGCCGGATGTACTCCTTGGCGCGCCTGACAATGCGCTCAAACTCCTGCTTTTTAAAATTGGAAGAGACCTTGATCTTGCCTGCCGCGGGCTTTTCTATCTCTTTCTCACGGAAGGGCTTTTCCAGTTCACGCTGCAGCGAATCGATCCTCTTTAAGGCCTGCTGGTAGATTTTTACTTTTTTCTGCCGGCTTGCCTTTTTCGGGAGGATCGCGTTGTAGACTATTTTAATGGTGTGGTTTACATGATCAAAAATAAGTATGGTGTCGGTGAGCATAAAGACGCAATCAGGAAGCTTTAAGTCATCAGGGTTCTTATCCGGGACACGCTCAAAGAACCTTACCGTGTCATAACCCATAAAACCCACCAGCCCTCCGTAAAAGCGCGGTAGCCCCGGGACTTCTACCGCCTTAAACTCCTGCATGATCTTCTTTATCTCATTAAGGGGAGTGGCGGCGGTCGTAAACTTACGGATGGTTCTCTTCTGCGGATAGATGAGCTTTATATTACGTCCCTTGCTCTTAAAGACCAGGGACGGATTACTGCCCAGGAATGAGAAGCGCGCGACCTTTTCCCGGCCTTCCACGGATTCAAGGAGAAAGGCATAGCCTCCTCTTTCCGTTTTCAGGAATGCAGAGACCGGCGTATCCAGGTCAGCGTTGATCTCCTTGTAAACCGGGATAACGTTGCCTTTTGCAGAAAGACTCAAAAATTCTTTTAGTGACGGATAATACATTCTTCCTACTTAATCCTTCTATAGAAACATGACCGGTTACCGGTATGGCAGGCTACCCCAATCTGTCGCACCTTGATGAGGAGTGCGTCCAGGTCGCAATCATAGGCCACGGATTTCACAAACTGGAAATTGCCGGAAGTGGCACCCTTGACCCAGTATTCTTTCCTGGAACGCGACCAGAAACAGGCCTTGCCGCTTTTTAAGGTGCGGCGCAGGGATTCCTTGTTCATGTAGGCCAGCATCAGGACCTCTCCGGTGCGAAAATCCTGGATGATCGCCGGGATCAGGCCGTATTTATCGTATTTTAAGTCTTTAGGCGCAATCTTTTTCATAAGCGGACCGGGACTCCCTTCTCTTTCAGATATTCTTTCACCTGTTTGACAGTATACTCCTCGTAATGGAAGATCGAAGCGGCAAGGCAGGCGTCGCAATTAGTCTTAAGAAAGGCGTCCGAGAAGTGCTCTAATTTTCCTGCCCCGCCTGATGCGATCACCGGAATGCTCACTACATCTGTAATTGCTTTGGTCAGCGCTATATCGTAGCCGTCTTTAGTGCCGTCATAATCCATGCTGGTCAGAAGGATCTCGCCGGCGCCTAAATTTGCTGCCTGCTTAGCCCACTCCACCGCATCCTGGCCGGTAGGGGTCCTTCCGCCGTTGATATAGACCTCCCACTGCCGGGCTCCGGTAGCCTTGGCATCGATCGCCGCCACAATGCACTGGCTGCCAAAACGCCGCGCTGCCCGAGCGACCAGGTCAGGGCATTTTACTGCCGCAGTATTAATAGAGACCTTTTCCGCTCCGGCATTCAGCAGGTTACGGATATCGCTTATGTCAGAGATACCGCCGCCCACGGTAAAAGGCATAAAGATATTTTTGGCGATCTCTTCTACCAGTTCGACCAGGGTCTTACGCTTCTGGAAGCTTGCGGTAATATCCAGGAAGACCAGCTCATCCGCCTCCTGCTGATCGTAGGCTTTAGCCACCTCTACCGGGTCGCCGGCATCACGCAGCCCCAGGAACTTTACTCCCTTAACTACGCGGTTGTCTTTAATATCTAAACAAGGAATAATGCGGCGAGTTAACATTTAAATTGTAGACTGTATGCTGTATACTGTATACAGGGGAACAAAATTATTTCACTTTTATTTCCAGATATTTCCTCAGCAGCTCCCAGGTGTCCTTTCCCACTTTTCCGTCCACGGTGAGGTTATTCTGCTTCTGGAACGCCTTGATCGCCTCGCGGGTCTTCTTTCCTTTTTTACCGTCAATGGGCCCGGGGTCAAATCCGGCGTTCTTCAGGGCTGTCTGGATCTGCTTCATGGTCGGCCTGGACTTTGCCTCAAGCTTCTCGATACCCTGGTCCTGTCCGGTCTGGGCTAAAGCCAGTTTCAGATCATTTATCTGGTCCTCGCGCGACTGAAGCTCTGACTCCAGCATCGAGACCCTCTCCTTCAAGCCCTGGATCTCTGTATCCTTCTGCTTCTGCGCAGTAGCACAACCTCCCAGCGTCAGCGCAAAAATACCCAGAACTAAAATTGTTGCAAGTTTCTTAAACATGCCTCCTCCTTTCACTTGAACAATCCTACACATTGCGTTTACCGTTTACCGCTTACTGTTAACCGTAGGCACGGTAAACGGTACACGGTTGGCGGTAAACGTAACTTAGCTACTTCTTTTTGTTAAATAGTTGACTCCTTTTCGTCTTACCCCATTTTTATGGCCTGCGCCAGAGTAAACCTTCCCTCATACAAGGCCTTACCTATAATTACGCCGGCTAAGCCGTCTTTTTCCAGCATCTTCAGCCGGTAAATATCGTCAAGCGTAGCCACCCCTCCTGAAGCGATCAGGCTTAATCCGGATCGCTTCAATAACTCCTTTATGCCTTTGATGTCCGGGCCGGTCAGTGTGCCGTCCTTCAGGGTATTAGTGTAGATGAGCTGCTTAAACCCGGTTTTTTTCAGTCTCTGGGCAAGGGTCAGAATATCTAAACTTGCGTGCCTGGCCTTCCAGCCTTTGACCATCACTTTGCCATCTTTAGCGTCAATACTGACGATCAGGCGCTCCTTGAATTGTTTAAAGGCCTTTTCTAAAAATGCTTTGTCCTCTACCGCCTTTGTGCCCAGGACTACGCGCGCCACTCCCAAGCCCAAAACTTTCTTTATCGCAGCCAAAGACCTGACTCCGCCTCCGAATTGTATAGGTACAGGTATCTCTTTGGCGATGGCTTTGACCAGGTGCAGATTTTTCGGGCTTCCGGAGAATGCGCCGTCTAAGTCCACAATGTGCAGGAGTTTGGCGCCCTGCTTTACCCAGTGCCGGGCGACCTTTACCGGGTCGCGGGAATAGACCTTTTTATCGGACTTACCCTGCACATACCTGACTACGCAGCCGTCTTTTAAATCGATAGCGGGGATAATTAACATAGCTTTACAAAGTTCTCGAGTATTTTAAGCCCGATGCTCTGGCTCTTCTCCGGATGAAACTGTGCGCCGAAGACATTCTCCTGCCAGACCAAGGAGGCAAAACTTCCGCCGTATTCGGTTACCCCCGCGATAACTTGTTTATCTTTCGGATCAGGGTAATATGAGTGGCAAAAATAGACAAAGGCATTATCGGGAATATTTTTTAACAGTGGGCAGCCGTTTTGACATTTGACATCTGACATTTGACATTTTTTTAACTGGTTCCATCCCATATGCGGCACCTTAAGGCCTTTGGCTGCCTTGAATTTTACTACCCCGCCCTTAAAGATGCCCAGGCCCCTGGCCTCTTTTGCCTCCTGGCTCTTCTCAAACAAAAGCTGCATGCCGAGGCAGATGCCTAAAAATGGCTTTCCTGCGGCAACATGTTTTTTTATGGGCTCAACCAGCCCCTGCTTTTCCAGCTCCTGCATGGCGTCGTCAAAAGCACCCACCCCGGGGAGCACAGCTTTTTCGCAATTCAGGATATCTTCAGGCTTATTGGTGATGACCGTCTTTGCGCTGAAAAGCTGCAGGGCTTTATTGACGCTGTGGATATTGCCCATGCCGTAGTCTATTATCGCAATCATTTAATGAGCCCACAACTTACGGGATCCCCATAAAGATGCAGGTGACGTAAGTTGTTTGGGCGAGGCAAGTTGAGATGCATATACTAGTCGATTACTCCCTTAGTAGAAGGTACCCCCTTACGACGCGGCTCAAGTTGCGTCGCCTGATCAAGGGCTAACCCCAGGGCCTTAAAGAGCGGCTCAAGGTTAGTATGCAGGTCCTGGACAGGATTATGCAGCATGATGTTCAGATTTATGCCTAAGCGCTTGGCAAAGGACTCAAAGAAGTGCTCGGCATCCTTAAAAGAATATTTCTCTTCAAAAGTGGCAAAGGCGGTCTTTACCGTGCTTAATTTATAAAAGGCCCTGCCGCTGATATCCACGGCTACGCTGGCGACCACTTCCTCCATCGGCACGCTTGACGAACCGAACCTGCGGATCCCTTTTTTATCCCCGAGGGCCTTCTTAAAAGCCTCGCCCAGCACAATGCCTATATCTTCGTTCGTATGGTGCAGGTCGACTTTCAGGTCTCCTCTGGCTGAGACCTCAAGGTCAAATAAACCGTGAAAAGTGAACAGCTCCAGCATGTGATCCAGGATCCCGATGCCGGTATCGATCTTAGCCTTACCCGAGCCGTCAATATTCAGTTTTACGCTGATGTCTGTCTCTTTGGTTTTTCTTTTTATACCCGCTATCCTTTTCTTCATTTTTCCCCCTAAATGCTGCCTACTAACTACTACCTACTATTGAAATCTTGCCTTCACCGAATCTAAATGTTTACTCAAGCCCTCGATGGTCGCGATCTTTTCAAGGGGCTCTCTTATCTTCTCCAGCGCTTTCCTGGAATAACTGATGATGTGATTGCTCTTGACGAAATCAAAGACCGACAGCCCTGATGAGAAGCGCGCAGTCCCGCCTGTAGGCAGGACGTGGCTGGGGCCGGCAACGTAATCGCCTACCGCAGCCGGGCTGAACGGCCCTAAGAATATTGCGCCGGCGTGGCGTATCTTCTTCAGGAGGCTGCGCGGATTATTCACCAGGATCTCTAAATGCTCGGGCGCGATCCTGTTCGCCGCCTCAGCTGCCTGCTCCAGGGTCTTGGTCAGGATGATGTAACCGTTTACCCCGTCCAGCCGCGATTTGACCTCATACGCGAGCCCGCGGGAATTAGTCACAAGGATTGCCAGGCCCCTGGCATGCTCTGCCTGGGCCTTCAGGTCTGCGACAATAAAGTCCGGGTTGCTGGAACGGTTGGCGATGATCACCAGTTCCGTCGGGCCTGCGATCATATCAATATCTACCAGGCCAAAGACCTGCCGCTTGGCTTCGCTGACGTAAATATTCCCCGGCCCGACGATCTTATCCACCGCAGGGACGGTCTTTGTGCCGTAAGCCAGGGCTGCGACCCCCTGCGCTCCGCCGACGCGGTATATCTCATCCACTTTTAAGAGGTCCGCTACCACCAGGATGTGGGGATTGATGTGGCCGTGTTTATCCGGAGGGCTGATCAGGACAATCTTCTTCACGCCGGCGATCTTTGCGGGAAGAACCGTCATGTATACCGAAGAGACTAGGGGTGCTGTGCCTGCCGGGATATAAATACCGGCCTTATCCAGCGGCACATAATTTTCGCCTAAGACCGCGCCGTCGGCATCCTTTATTCTCCAGGATTTACGCAGTGTCTTTCTGTAAAAGCGGTTGACATTTTCGATGATGACCTTGAGATTAGTCACGAAGTCCGGGCTGATGTTCTGGTAGGCACCGCTGATCTCTATCTGGGAGACCTTCAGCTGCCGGGAGCTTAATTTCACGCCGTCGAACCTGCGGGTATATTTGAGGAGCGCTTCGTCACCGAGCGTGCGCACATCCTCGATGATCCTCTTTACCCGCTCTTCCACCCTGCGGTTAGTGCGGCTGCCGCGGTTGCAGACCTTTTCCAGTTGTTTGCTGGTAAAACGGATTATCTTCATAAAAAATACCTCTTTTAGATTACACGGATTATAGATGCAGATTACACAGATTGAAATCCTTAATCCGTGTAATCAACTTTTAAAATTTAATCTGACTGATTAATTCTTTCAGTCTTTTTAGGACTTGCTCCAGATTCTCCGGCCTATTCCCGCCTGCCTGGGCAAAGTCCTTCCTGCCTCCGCCGCTTCCGCCGATCTCGGCGGCGATCTCCTTGATCAGCTTTGCGGCATCCGCGCCTTTTAAGCAGAGGTCCGGGGTCACTCCCAGCGCCAATGAAACATTGCTGCCGGCAGAAACTCCGCAGATGATCACGGCACTATCTGTCTTCTGCTTGATCAGATCTACCAATCCCCGCACTGTGCCCATATCCAGACCGGGTTCCACCTTAACAATGAGCCTGATACCGTTGACCACCTCGGCGGACCTGATCAGGTCATCGACCGAAGACTGGGCGCTCTCCATCTTGCGGCTGCTTAATTGTTTCTCAAGCTCCTTGATGCGGCCAAGCCTCTTCTCCAGCTCCGGGATGAGTTTATCCTGAGTCGTATTTAACAGGGATTCGGCATCCTTAAGGCTCTCTTCCTCTTCCTTTATCTTTTTATAGGCGAAGCTTCCTGTAACAGCTTCTATCCTTCTTATGCCGCTGGCAATAGAGCTCTCCTGCAGGATCTTAAACGGCCCGATCGAACCGGTAAAATCAAGGTGTGTTCCGCCGCATAATTCTTTAGATACGCCTTCAATAGAGACCACCCGCACCCTGTTTTCATATTTCTCGCCGAAGAATGCCAGGGCGCCGGATTTCCTGGCCTCGGCCAGAGTCTTCTCCTTTTTTTCAACCGGGTGGTTCTCCATGATCCATGAGTTCACCAGCTCTTCTATGCGCAGTTTCTGTTCGTCATCCAGCGCCTTAAAATGAGTAAAGTCAAAACGGAGCCGGTCATCGGCGACCAGAGACCCCTGCTGTTGCACGTGCGCGCCCAGGACTTTACGCAGTGCCGCCTGCAGAAGATGCGTGGCAGTGTGATTACGGGCAATATTCAGGCGCCGCTCTTTATCTACCTTAGCGGTCACCAGGTCGCTCTTTTTAAAAGTTCCTTCTTTGACGGTTCCTGTATGCAGGGTCACTCCCCCGGCTTTTTTGGTATCCGTAACCGCAAAAATATTCTTTCCTTTGACTATCTGGCCGGCATCGCCGACCTGGCCGCCCTGCTCAGCGTAAAAGCATGATTTATCCAGAATGACCGTGGCAGTCTCGGCTTTATTGATCTTTTTTGCTTCAGTACCTTCTTTTACGATCTTCACTACTTTCGCCTTTGTCTCATACTCTTTATATCCGGTGAACCTGGTCTCTTTAGTCCCGTAGTCCAGCTCCTTCAGGCTGAAGACATCGCCCTTCATGCTGCTCTGTTCTTTGGAGCGCGTCTTCTGCGCTTCCATCTCCTTATTGAAAGCAGGCTGGGAGAAAGGCACATCATGCTGAGCTAACCAATCCTTAGTCAGATCCGGAGGTATTCCATAGGTATCGTAAAGCTGAAAGGCAATGCTCCCCGCAGCCTCTGCATCTTTTACTCCGGCGAACTTACTCCTGAATAAAGCCCCGCTTGAATCCAGGGCATTGATGAAGTTCTTCTCTTCGGCGAGCACAATCTGGGCGATATCCTCCTGCCGTTCTAACAGCTCAGGATAAGGCGCTTTCATGGTCTCTGCCACCACCGGCACCAGTTTGTTCAGGAAAGGCTTCTTAATCCCTAAGTCGCGTAAGTGCAGCACGGATTTACGGATGATCTTTCTGACGATGTAACCGCGGGATTCGTTGGAGGGCAAGACTCCGTCATAGATTGAAAAGACTACGGCCCGGATGTGGTCAGCAATTGCATAGATCAGCTTATAGTTCTTAGCTCTTAGCTCATAGCTTGTAATTGTTTCGATAATGGGTTTAAATAAATCGGTCTCAAAATTGTTGGGCGCAGCCTGCATGACCGCAGCCAGGCGTTCAAGCCCCATGCCGGTATCGATATTCTTCTTAGGCAGCGGCAGCAGGGTCCCGTCCTCTTTACGGTTAAACTGGGTAAAGACCAGGTTCCATACTTCAATAAACCTGCCGCAGTCGCAAGAAGGGTCGCACGCCGCTTCACCGCAGCCAGCCTCTTTTCCCAGATCAAAGAAGATTTCCGAACAGGGGCCGCAGGGCCCGTTAGGGCCTTTAAGCTTTGCCTCTGAAGGCCAGAAGTTCTCTTTATCCCCGAGTTTGACGATTCTTTTCTCCGGGATAATATCCTTCCAGACATTGTAGGCTTCTTCGTCATCCTGATAAACCGAGACCCAGAGCTTCTCTTTATCGATCTTGAGCTCTTCAGTAAGGAACTCCCAGGCCCAGCTGACCGCCTCTTTCTTGAAATAGTCGCCGAAAGAGAAGTTGCCCAGCATCTCAAAAAAGGTGTGGTGGCCCGTGGTCTTACCGACCTTGTCTAAGTCATCCGTGCGCAGGCAACGCTGAGCAGTAGCTGCGCGGGTGAATCCGGAGTCAAAACCCAGGAACTCCTTTTTAAACTGGTTCATGCCCGCCGGCGTAAAAAGCACGGTAGGGTCATCCTTAGGCACCAGCGTGTCGCTTTCGATGATCTTGTGTTTTCTCGCCTTAAAAAAATCCAGGAATTTCTTTCTTAAGAGGTCTGCCTGCATAAAAATGGTTACTTCGGGTTACAGATGGTTACTTAGAGTTAATTATGGTTGCCTTTGTAGTTTATTGATTACGTCAATAATCGCCGCGGAAGAAAATCCGCGCCGGGCCAGGTACCCGTAAAGGCGCTGCCTTGCCTTCTGCGGTTCGATACTCTTCATCTTATCAAGCTTAAGTCGAGCCAACTCCTCGACCACTTTTTCTTCGGAATAACTCTCTTTCAGGCCCCGGACCTGCTCGGCAATGACTTCCCTGCCTACCCCTTTTAACTTCAGCTCCTGAGTGATCCGCCTTAAACCAAAGGGCCGTTTCAGGCGGCTATTGAGCCATGCCTGAGCAAAGATACTGTCGTCAACGAAGCCTTTCTCTTTCAGGAAAGAGACGGCCTTTCGGATTGTGTTTTCAGGGAAGCCCTTCTTTTTGAGGCGGCTGTAAAGTTCGTGTTCGCTGCGCAGCCTGAACTTCAGCAGCAAAAAAGCGTACTCTTTTGCTCTGGTAAAAGGGTCCTGATCCTTACCCCTATTCACTGACTTTTTCTTTGAGTATGAAATATCCGCGCCCGGTGCCGATCAGGGCATCGCCCTTTGTCTCTTTGACCGCCTTATTGTAATCGGCCATGCCCTTCACCGGATTACCCTTGATGTTGGAGATCACGTCTGCGACAATCAGGTCAGATTCATCCGCCGGGGTACCGGGTTCGATATCCACGACTACCACGCCCTTTTTCTCATCCAGGTTAAACCTGCGGCTGATCTCAGGAGTGATCTCCTCAACTTTTAAACCGCGCCAGGCGCCGGAAGGTTTAACTGCACCCTCTTCTTCCGCCTCTTCCAGCTCCTGCGGGCGCTCGCCTACTATTACCTCCACCGGAACCGGCTTCTTGTCGCGGATGATGGTCATCTTAACTTTGCGCCCCACTTCTGTCTTGGAGACGAGGGCGATCAATTCCCGGGTGCTGGTGACGGGCTTGCCGTCAAAATCCCTGATCACGTCGCTCTCTTTGATCCCGCACCTTTGCGCAGGGCTCTCTTCCAGGACCTTGGCTACGAGCACTCCGTTCTTATCCGGCAGGTTAAAATACTTCACCAGGTCCTCGTTCAGGTCCTGGACGGTTACGCCCAGCCACCCGTAAGAGATCTTTTTGCCTTCGATAAGCCGGGAGATGATCCTCTTGGCGGCATTTACCGGAATAGCGAAACCTAAACCCTGATACCCTCCGGTAGTGGAGAAGATCGCCACATTTATCCCTACCACTTCTCCCTTAAGATTCACCAGCGGCCCTCCGGAATTGCCCGGATTAATGGCTGCGTCTGTCTGGATCAGGTCATTATAATCCCGGTCGCGCGACAGGACCCTTCCCAGGCCGCGATGGAGCGCGCTGATGACGCCTACAGTCACTGTCGGCTCGGGGTTCTGTATGGCAAATCCGTAAGGATTGCCGATAGCTACTGCCCACTCGCCTATCCTTAAGGAATCAGAGTCGCCTAAAGGCGCAGTAGGGAGGCTTGTGGAATTGATCTTGATGATCGCCAGGTCCGAACGCATATCCTTACCCTTGATCTCCCCCTTAAACTCCCGGCCATCCGGCAGGGTCACGGTGATTTTATCCGCTCCGCTGATCACATGCTCATTGGTCAGGATGTACCCCTGCGGATCGATGATCACCCCTGAACCCAGCCCCTGCTGCCTGAACTCGCGGTCCGGGATGTCGCCGAAGAACTCATCGAAGAACTTGCGGAAAGGATCGTCGCCGAACTGCGGCTCGTTGCCGAAAGGCCCACCGGGTCCGAAGTAGTAGCGCCGTCCCGGAGATTTGATCTTGGTAACATGCTCAGTGCTGATAGAGACCACGGCTTTGCCGGCCGTATCAGCGACCTTGATCACCGCGCCTTCAAAACCTGCAATCTCTGCCACAGCTGCGGAAACGGGCTTTACACTCTGGCTCTCCGCTTTCGGAAAAAGGTCGAGCCTTGCCGTCAGAATGACCCCGGCTGCCAGGCCTCCCAGGAAAAACAACCCAAGAAATACTCTCCTTCTCTTCATATCTTCCTCCTTAAACTAAACTTATCTTCTTGCGCACTTCCTTTTCCAGTTCATCAACAAGTTTAGGATTTTCTCTTAAATGCTTGATCGCCGCGTCCCTCCCCTGGCCGAGCTTCTCCCCCTTAAAGGAGAGCCAGGTGCCGCTTTTGGCGACTACTTCGGTGTTCACCGCGGCATCAACAACCGAATTGATCCTGGCAATACCTTCGTTATGCAGGATCTCAAACTCGCCCTCTTTAAAGGGCGGTGCGACCTTATTCTTGACCACACGCACGCGGACCCTTCCACCGATGACGCTGTCCCCTTCTTTAAGAGAGGCGATCCGGCGCACATCCAGCCTTACCGAAGAATAAAACTTAAGCGCGCGTCCTCCGGGTGTGGTCTCGGGAGAACCGAACATCACTCCGATCTTTTCGCGGATCTGGTTGATGAAGATTACGCAGGTGCGCGACTTGCTGATCGCAGCAGTAAGCTTCCTTAGCGCCTGCGACATCAGGCGCGCCTGCAAGCCTACGTGCGCATCGCCCATCTCGCCTTCGATCTCTGCGCGGGGAGTGAGCGCAGCCACAGAATCCACGACCACTAAATCTACGGCATTTGAACGCACCAAAGTCTCGGCTATCTCTAAGGCCTGTTCCCCGGTATCCGGCTGGGAGATCAGGAGTTCATCCAGGTTCACCTGGCAAACCTTGGCATAGGTAGAGTCAAAGGCATGCTCTGCGTCAATAAAGGCGGCTACCCCGCCTTTTTTCTGGATCTCCTTGATCGCACTTAAAGTGATGGTGGTCTTACCAGATGCCTCAGGCCCGAACACCTCAATTACCCTACCGCGCGGCAAGCCGCCTATGCCTAAGGCAAGGTCCAGGGTAAGCGCTCCGGTAGGGATAGCCTCCACATCTGCCCTGACATGGCCGCCCAGCTTCATGATCGAGCCTTTGCCAAACTGCTTTTCTATCTGGGAGAGCGCCAGTTCCAGCGCCTTTTGCCGGTCAGAAACCGCATGTGTGTCTTCTTTCTTTTCTTTCGTAACCATGGTTACCTCCGAGTTTTATGTTTGAAAGTAATATTATAAGCCCCACCCCTCGAACTGTCAAACGAATAATCCGGCCATAAAAAAACCCTCCTTTCTAATATAAATGATACAGAAAGGAGGGAAATCTAACTCAAGATTTTTTATTTCTCTGACAAAGAATTACAGGTCACAACACCTGATTGCGTATATTTCGGGAGCGTTGTGATAATCGGCCCCATCGCTCCAGGTCGGATCCTCATAATAAAGCCCCTGCACAAACATGCCATCAGGGCAATCCACATATTTATCCGGGCTTGTCAGCGTCACCTGAGTGCAGGTGCCGTGGCTATTATTGGGGGCGATCAGATTCCCTTCCAGGCGTATGCCTCCGTTCACATGCAATCTATCGCTGGGCGCAGTTGTGCCGATGCCGACATCGCCGTCAGTCTGGATAGTCACAAACCTGCTGACCGTAGAGCTTCCGTCTGGGAAATAGCCAATATTGAAAGGGTCTCCTGCAACGCTATGGCCCATTACCCAGGCATTACCCGAACCGGGAGTCTCATCATCTAGATAAAGCGCTGAATAAGTATTCCCGCTATCGCTAGGGCCGCCAATTGTTATATTACCCTGGCCACTAGGACTAAGTACATGCAAGACACCCCCGGGCGAAGCGGTATTTATGCCGACAGCCCCGTCTGAGCGCACAAAGAGCCGGGGGGTCCAGGTCCCGGTGGTAGACTCAACCGCTCCTACCACAAAAGAATCTGCCTGACCGGCACCCAGCGTATTGTCTCCGATATTCAGCCGTAGCTGCGAAACATCGGAAGATAAATTGTACCGGGCCATCCAGATCGGATCGCTGTTTTCATTGTCATATCCCGCGGTAATGTCCGGCGAACCGGAGAACCAGAGCTGCGCTCCGTAATTGCCGTTGCCTACTCCGGCATACCCCTCTTCGGTCTGGCCGACATAAAGGTTGTGCGTGACGGTTATGTCATGGTAAGAACCGTAGGGCGAAGGATAATAAGTGGTAATAGTCAAGGTTTCCTGGGCAAAGCATGTGGCTACGAAAAATAGAAAAAAAGAAAACAAAACAAGCGAGACAGGTCTCCCTCTCATTTTCATCTCCTCTTATTAATAAAAACCGCGATTAGAACTTACAACACTGTAACCAACGATGATGCGGAATCCAATCATCGTTATCAAGCTCTATCTTTTCTCCTCTTACATAATATCCGTCGGCGCAGCTGCCATCCCATGTACCCGGGCCTTCCTCGTTAGAGATATCCAGCCAGTAACAATCATTGCTGCCCAGGACATCAGGCGGATCCTGCCAGGTGCCGTTGCCGCTTGCATCCGAAGTCAGGACGCGGCCGCCAGCCGCATTTGTAGGCATGCGGAAGCCGTTCATCCGGGCAGTGCCGTTTACGTCAAGCTCTGTTGCCGGGTTGGTTGTCCCGATGCCGACGCGGCCGTCTGTGCGCACAAAGAACATGGGGCCCCATCCGCCGGGGCCGGTCGAACCCACGACAAAGGCGTCATTGGTAATGTTGTCGCCGATATTGACGCGTAACTGCGAGTTATCTCCGGCCACATTGAAGCGGGCGATCCAGATCGGATCGGTATTTTCATTGTTAGCCCCCGCGCCCAGGTCCGGAGCCCCGGAAAACCAGAGCTGCGCACCGTAATTGCCGTTGCCTACGCCGCCGTAGCCGTTCTGAGTGAGGCCGACGTAAAGATTATCCGTGACAGTCATGTCATGATAAGAGCCGTATGGAGAAGGATAATAAGTGGTAATGGTGATATCCTCCTGGGCAAAGAGCGGCGCCGGGACAAAGGTGAGAACCAGGAAAATTAGAAATATTTTTGCTCTCATCAGGGCTCCTTTTTGGTCTTCTTTACTTTACAGTAACTATTATAATTCCTGAGGTTAGGTTGTCAAGGAATTGTTTGCCGCTTCTGCGGCTTGACATCCGCCCTAAAATATGTTAAAGTCTACGCATTATGGAAGAATTGAATAAGATCAAACAGGAACTGGAACGCACGAAACTGGAGTTGGGGATCCTCTATGAGATCTCTAATGCCATGCGTACGACCCTCAAACTCGATGAGATCCTCTACATCATCCTCACCGGGGTCACTGCACACATAGGCCTGGGCTTTAACCGCGCCTCCCTCTTCCTGATGAACGAAAAAGACGGACTGATCGAAGGCAAGATGGGCATCGGCCCGGAGAACTGGGAAGAAGCGAACCGCGCCTGGACCCGCATCGAGATGGAAAAGATGGACCTCGATGACCTGATCAATGCCTTCAAGACCTCAAACACGGTCATGGAATCCGGCTTCAACCGCCTGATCCGGCACATCAAGGTCTCGCTCAAAGAAAAGGATAACCTCCTGGTCCTGGCTGCGCTTGAAGGGATGCCGCTACATCTGACCCGGGAGACGATCCAGAATTACAAAAACACCCAGCTCATCCAGATGTTAAAGAGCGAGGAACTTGTACTCATCCCCTTAAAGGCAAAAGATAAAGTCAACGGTATTATTGTGGCGGATAATTTCATCACCAAAGAACCGATCACCAAAGACGACCTGCGCATGCTCATAATGCTTGCAAACCAGGCGGGGCTGGCCATTGAAAACTCGCAGCTTTATGAAAAAACGGTGATGCTGTCAAATATGGACTCATTAACTGAACTCTGGAACCACGGCTATTTCCAGTTTCTCCTGCAGTCGGAACTGGACAAGGCTAAAGCAACCAGCACCCCCCTTACCCTGATGATGGTGGATATCGACGATTTCAAGATCTATAACGACATCCTCGGGCATCAGGCCGGAGACAGGATATTGAAGGACTTAGCCGGCCTTTTAAAGAACCTCTCGCGCAAGATGGACTATGTCTGCCGCTACGGCGGGGAGGAGTTTACGATCATCCTTCCGGCGACTGAAAAAAAAGAGGCGTTCCAGATCGCCGAACGCCTGAGATTAGATATCGAAAAACACCCCTTTGCCCACGAAGAGGTCCTGCCGCATAAAAAGCTGACTGTCAGCCTCGGCCTTGCCTCTTTCCCCGAAGACGGCTCCTCTCCTTCCGAGCTCATCCGCGCCTCGGATAAGACCCTTTATCAGGCAAAAGACAAGGGCAAGAATATCACCTGCTGCTAGCTCACCGGCTCTGCTATCGTCTCTCCTTCCAACTCCTTATCCTCAACCGGCCTGTCCTTGGAAAACTTCACCGAGACGATCTTTGAGACCCCGGATTCTTCCATGGTGATGCCGTACATCACGTCGGCATTGGCGATAGTCTTCTTATTGTGCGTGATCACGATGAACTGCGAGTGGCTGGAAAAATCCTGCAGCATGCGCGCAAAGCGGTCGACATTCGCTTCATCCAGGGCTGCGTCGATCTCATCCAGGATGCAGAAAGGCGAAGGCTTGACCTTAAAAATGGCAAAGATAAGCGCGATCGCAGACATGGACTTCTCGCCGCCTGAAAGGAGCAGGACGTTCTGCAGTTTCTTGCCCGGCGGCCGGCAGATGATCTCGATTCCGGATTCAAGCGGATCCTGCTCATCGATCAGATAGACCTGGGCATCCCCGCCGTTAAAGAGCATGCGGAAATAATTACGGAACTCCACCCGCACCTTTTCAAAGGTCTCCATGAACATCTGCTTGGTGGTGCGGTTGATCTTAAGGATCGCCTGATGCAGCTGCTCCTTGGCGCTTGTCAAGTCTGCCTGCTGCTGGATGAGAAAATCGTAGCGTTTTTTAAGCTCATCATACTCATCAATTGCGACCAAGTTCACCGTGCCGTAGGAATCAAGCTTATCCTTGAGCACCCGGATCTCCTGGGATAAAAGCGCAGGATCCGCCTCAATGCCCACATCTTCGATTGCCTCTAACTCAATGTGATAGGCCTGCATCAGCCTCTCTTTCAGGCTTAAGAAGCGGTAATCAATATCCTTATCCTGCATCTGCAGCTGGTATAATTTATCCTTGATCGCATCCAACTGCTGACGATCGGACTCAATGGTAGCTAAGTAATCACCCGCCCCTCCCGAAACCTCGTCGTATTGCGCCTCGACCTCTTTCAGGGCAACTGATCTTTCTTCAGCCCTGGCCTCACACTCTTCTGTCTGGCTTTCAAAAGCTTTAATCTCATCGCTAAGCGCCTGCTCTTTAAGCTCGCCTTCCTTTTGCTGGTTTTCGATATTTACCAGGGATTCCTGGTCATGATTCAGGGTCGCTTCCAGTATCTTCAGGGTGGATTCATCAGTAGTGATGCGCTTATGCAGCGCCTCCAGTTCGGTCTTCACCCGCGAAATGACTACCAGAAGGTCCTCTCTGAGTTTGCCGTTCCTTGAGATGTTCTCCTCTTCTTCAAGGATGAGCGCTTCGGCCTGCTGGTGCTCAATGGTTATCTCCTCAAGCCTCTTATTCGCCACGCTTATATTTTCTTCAACTACAGAGATCTCTTTCTGGACATCGTTTAAATCCAGGATGATGATATCCTCTTCTTCTTTTATCCGGTCAAACTGCTCCCGGATGGTGTTACGCGAAGCCTCCTTGTTGGCCAGCAGGATCTCCTGGGTGCGTAAAGACTGCTGGAGGGCTGCGATCGCGCTATTGATCTGGCCGATGCAGGACTCTTTTTTCTGCTTCTCGGAGCGCAGGCTGCTCAACTGCCCTTCCAGCCGCAGGATCTTCTCATCGATCTTAGCCGTATCCAACTCTATCGGCTTTGCCTCGCCACTCAGCTTAAGGCTGGCCGGGTCGAAATAAGCCCGGTCCTCGTCATTGAGGGAGAACTGCTCCTTTACCTTAATGACCAGGCCGCTTAAGTTTTCCACAGGCACTTTATCCAGGTAGATCACCGCATTCATGGACTCGCCGATATCTTCATATTTTGTCTTGAGCTTCTCCAGAAACTCACGGTGGCTCTCTAAAGTGAGCTTCTGTTTTTCCAGCTCCTGAATATTGCTGTCTATGCCGTTTAAAGCGCTCCTCTCCTGCCCTAGTAATCCGCTTTGGGAAGAAATATTCCGGTTCACTTCCTCCACCGCCCTGCGGACAGCCTCAACCTCTTCGGTGATTTTTTTGAGGCTCTCTTCGGCGATCACCCGCTCTTCATAGGCCTTAGCCTTATCCTCTTCCAGGCGCCTTTTTCGGTTCTGGTAATATTGCAGCTTAGAGCTGAACTCGGTAAGCTCATTCTTCGCATTGGCGATCCGGGCTACAAAATCCAGGATGCGCTTTTTGGCATTGGCCTTATTCTCCAGGGAGTCTTTGATCGCCTGCTCTAAGGCGCTCTTTTCATTTTCCTTATCGTTAAGCAGCCCCTGCTTCTGCTGGATATCCTCTCTTATGGTGTTATATTCAAGCCTCACCTTTGTCAGCTTCTCTTCATCCTGGATAAGCCTCTCCCTTAATTGCCCGATCTGGCCCTGGAAATACTCCCGGTTTTTAGCCAGTTCTTTCAGGCGTTCCTGATTGAAACTGATCCGCTCACGGTTACGCAGCGCCGTGTTTTCAAACCCGAGGATCTCGCTTCTTACCGCCATCATCCGCTCTTCAAGCGACTTTATCTCCTGCTGTCGCTTGGCAATGCGCGCTTCCTGCTCGTTGATCACCCTGAGAAGCCGCTCTTCCTCGGACTCAAGGCTCTTAAGCTCTTCGATGATGCTATCTTTCTCCCTGATCAGGGCCTTCTTAGTAAGCGCAGCTAAGTTCGTTTCTTTAATTTTGAGCTCATCTTCCACTTCCCGGTATTTACGCGCCTTGGTCGCCTGGCGCTCCAGAGACCCGATCTGGCGCCTGACTTCGGTGATGATATCATTTACGCGTAAGAGGTTCTGATCCGTCTCTTCGAGTTTTCTGGCGGTCTCCCTCTTTTGGGCTTTGTATTTGGTGATGCCGGAAGCCTCATCAAAGACTAAACGCCTGTCTTCAGGACGGGAACTTAAAACGAGGTCTATCTTTCCCTGGGCGACAATGGAATAACTCTCAGCACCGATGCCTGTGCCTAAGAGCAGGTCCAGAATATCCTTAAGCCGCACCGTGGTCTTATTCAGGAGGTATTCGCTTTCACCGGAGCGGAAAAGCCTTCTGGTGATAGCGATCTCGGGGGCATCCATATTAAAGAAACACTGCTCATTATCAAAGGTAAGAGTGACCTCAGCCATTCCCAGGGCCTCGCGGGAATCTGTGCCGTTAAAGATGACGTCCTGCATATCCGAACCGCGCAGGGATTTGGCTGACTGCTCGCCGAGCACCCAGCGGATGGAATCAAAGATGTTGCTCTTCCCGCAGCCGTTGGGGCCGACGACCGCGGTGATCCCCGGCTCAAAGTGAAGTGTAGTCTTGTCGAAAAATGATTTAAAGCCGATTAAATCTAATTTTTTAAAATACATTTCCTTCTCCTTTTAATTAAAAGTTTCGTTTACCGTGAACCGCTTACCGTTTACTGTAGCTCCGGTAAACGGTAAACAGCGAAGAGCGCAAGCAAGGAGCGGGTAAACGGTAAACGTAAAATTGCACATAAGATTAATGTAGCGACCTGTTTTCAATCCAGGCATCGATCTGATCTTTTTTAAAACGCCACTGGCCGATAAGTTTTATCGCCGGGATCTTATTGTGCTTGACCCAATCATAGATGGTGCGGCGGGTGACTTTCAGGTATACGGCCAGGTCATCAATCGTCATTAATTCGGTGTTGATCATCTTTTCTCCGTAAGTTAAACCTATTATACAAAGAAATCGTTTATTGTCAAGGAAAATCTTTACATTCTTTAACATGCTTATGAAGAAACAGTATAACTATTGCAAATAATGACAAAAAATGACATGGAAAGGACAGAAAATATTTGTTATAAGTATTTGATTTTTATTGTGTTACATAAGTGGAGGACTACTGGGAAGGAGTGATCTTGGCCCGGAGGGTCTTTAGTGCAATCTGGTCTGCGTCAATATCATAAGGATCAAGCCTTATTCCGGCCCGGTACCTGTTTTCGGCAAGACGCAGACACCAGATGACTTTTCCTTTTCGGTATATCTCTCCCGCATCGTCAAGAAGCTTGATGCATAAATAAAGGACTTCACCGACGATAAACTCCCGGTCAGTGACCATGCAGATTCCTTCCTGGCTGATGTCGTTGGTCTTTGCCTTAACCGGCTGATCCGGATAGGAATCGGAATAATCCACCGGCAGCTCTACGGGGAACCTGATAAAAGTCCTTTTCTCTTCGCTCGGGGTTTCCGGCATACTTTCACCTATCATAAGTTTGGAACAATAAGCTCCGGAATTCAAGGCAATTTTCCCCTATTTTGAAAGCGCTTTCTTTTTATTTTTTAAGAGTTTCTTTGAACTTCTTGGTCAGGCTAGGTATGACCTGGAAGAGGTCGCCGACAATGCCGTAGGTGGCGACTTTAAAGATGGGGGCTTCGGGGTCTTTGTTAATAGCTACGATGATCTTTGAAGATTGCATGCCGACCAGGTGTTGGATCTGGCCTGAGATACCGCAGGCAAAGTATATCTTAGGGGCAACGGTGCGGCCGGTCTGGCCCACCTGATGCGAATAAGGCATCCATCCGGAATCAACTGCCGCGCGCGAAGCGCCCACTGCAGCACCTAAGGCATGGGCAAGCTCCTCAAGCAGCTTGAAGTTCTCAGGCCCTCCCATTCCGCGGCCGCCGGAAACGATGATATCCGCTTCAGCCAGGTTAACCAGGGTCTCTACCTCTTCTACGATATCCAGAAGCTTAGTGCGCGATTCATAGACAGCAGCATCGAAGGCCTCTTTGATGACCTTTCCTTTTCTATGCTTATCCGGCTGCATCGGCTGGAACACCTTATGCCTGACTGTAGCCATCTGCGGACGGTAATTCGGGCTGATAATCGTGGCCATGATATTTCCGCCGAATGCCGGCCGGGTCTGTAAGAGGATCTTCTTCTCGGGGTCAATATCAAGGCCGGTGCAATCCGCTGTCAGGCCGGCCTTTATTTTAATGGCTACCCGCGAGATCAGTGACCTGCCGATGGCGGTTGCCCCGCAAAGCAGAATCTCCGGTTTATATTTTTTCACCAGCTCTACCAGAATACGGGTATAGGGTTCATCCTGGAAATTAGCGATCTCCGGTGCCTCGACTAAATAAATATTATCCGCGCCGTGCCAGATCAGCTCGTCCAGCTGGTCTTTTAGGTTATGGCCGATAAAGACTGCGCTCACCTGGCACTTCAATTTATCCGCCAGCTCCCGCGCTTTACCCAGAAGCTCATAAGAGACAGACTGCGCCTTGCCTAATTTCTGCTCGGCAAAGACCCAGATACCCTTGTAATCCTTGATATCGGGAAGTGAGCATTTTTCCGGTGTCTTTTCAATCAATATGGCCTTGAACTTGCAGGCCGGCACACAGGCGCCGCAGAGCGTGCATTTATTCAGGTCAATAATGGCCTTCTTTTGGCTTTGGCTATGGCTTTGGCCAAAGGAGGCCAAACCATGGCCCTCTGGCCTATCGGAAGCCAAACCACGGCCTTCTGGCCTGTCCATAATGCGGATAGCATCAAAGGGGCAGGCCTTGATACAGAGCATGCAGCCGGTGCATTTTTCAACGATGACCTGAATAGGCATTAAGCAACCTCGTTCTTTAACAATTCTACTAACCTTTCTGCGACTTGCGAAGTAT
>VGKG01000017.1 GCA_016867115.1 Candidatus Omnitrophota bacterium
CAAAGGAGCGGCTCCCCCAGAGGGCCTGCCAGAACTCTACTACTGCCGCGATCCAGCCCTGGACAAATTGAGGCAGGTGGCCGTACTTTTCTTTGGTCGAGGGAAGGATGAGGGTGGGAGCGGACCTATCAACGGCAGGAGTAGCGGTAAGCTTGACGTTAAGTTCAGCTATCTGCTTAAGCAGCTCCTCTCTTTTTTCTCTGGTAGAGATATCCAGGCTCGTTTCTCCGATCATCGCCTTATTCCAGCCGGCAGGGATAGTGCGCGATAAAGACATGAGTAATCTTTCGTGAAAACGTGCCTTGCGCACCCGGATATCCAGGCCCATCCCTTTTACGAACCTGGCGAAGACCGGGTTCGGACGGCCTTCTCTTCCCGGCCGGTTATCCGCCAAAAGATGGGTTTTGACGGAAATAGTATCCACTCCGCGGAATCTGGGGTCATTGTTTTCTTTCCCTGCCAGGATCTCCCGCATCGCTACGAGGGCATCGCCGAAAATTTTATGATAAACCCGCAGGTCCGACGCCTTCAGCTCTTCGATATTCTTAAAGACGTGCAGTTCAACCGTCCTACCCTGACGCAGGGCGATAGTATAATGCGGGGCCTTAAGCAGGTTAAAGGGTTTCATTAATATTTTGTCAAAAAGGATGGCGGAGGTGAATGCGCTGATGGTTATGCCGGAGACGAAGCCCAAAGTAGCAAAATTAGTAGTGCCGCCAATCGCAGTGATCACTACTCCTGCGATCACGCCCGCTAATATCGATACCGGCCCGATCAGGGTAAAGGCTAAGACCTTATGCATGACGGAAGTTTTCAGCCCTCTATAAAGAAAGGCTTCCCAGGCACTGCGCAAAAACGGTCCGGATGCGGGCGCAGCAGGGGCGGACGAATCTGAAGGCGCGGCGGCAATGCCCAACCTGACCCTGGCCTGGTTCAAAGCATTTTCTATCCTCCGGGGCATTTCAGTTCCGTAGGCTTCTGTTAATCTGCTTACTATGTCTTTAAGCGCTTGCGGAGTCTGGGCTCTATTGATCTCAGTCTTAATAATAGTGCTTTGCCTGATGTATTCTTTGTATTCTGGGCGCTCCTGATAATTCCCGTCAAATTCGGTTGATTTACCTTCAACAAGATAAACCTTCCTGCCCATAGAAGATACCTTTTCCAGGCTTATCGCACCCAACTTCTTCAGTTCTAAGACAGAGACCTCTCTGACGGTGATATCCCTTAAGATCACTGCCCGGCCGGAAGAATGGAGATTGAGATAAACATTCTCGGGATTGCTCTCATCTCGGGCAATTTTTAATCTGGACTTGGCATCTACGGGCACCCTAATGATGACGACTTCATTATAATCAAGCCCCAGTCCTTCTCCTCCCGCATAATGAAGCAGTGGCAATTCAGAGGAATAAAGGCCCGCCCCAAATGCATTATCTATTCCGGGATATAGCGTAAGTTCTGTGCCTCTACTAATGTCAGCAAGGCTCAATCCGGAAACATGATAAGACGAACCATTGCCCACAAATAAAATGCCTCTATTGATAAAACTCGCTATTCCTTCAGCGCGAAGGACAAAATTTATTGCGCCTGCCAAGGCATCAGCGTTCGATGTTGTTCCTGTCTCCCGATCGTAATTATTGAGTGACCTTTCTGCCTCTGATAAAAGCTGCTCTACAGTCTTCTGCTCTTTTACCTCCAGTTCCCGTAAAATCAGTTCCAGCTGCGTCCCTCTTATCCTTCCTTTAAGATTTTTGGCTTCCGTATCCGCAGACCGGATATAATCCCGGATACGGATCGCCGCAGCATCTCCCATCCCGTCCTCGATCATCAACCGTAGCAAATGGTACCGGTATCTGTAAGGCAATAACCTGCAGATCTGCAGCCAATTCCGCCGGGACCTAGCTTCCTCAAAAAGCGGCCTGACGATTTCTTGCAGCTCCTCGAAGCCGAAAGAATAGTTGGTGCCTTCTCTTTCCTCTTTTTGGGCTTTTGCGATAATCTCTGCGCCTGCAGATGAAGTTTCAGTACTTTCCTGCGCTATTTCTGCAGTTGCGACGTGGGTGGATGCGACCGTACCGGAGACGGAAGGTTCTTTCTGCTGTCCTGCCTCCTCTTGCGTCCTCTCCTGCCTCACCTCTCCCCTGGTGGCATCGTAGCCCAAGAGCTGGGTGTGGGAGTTAGGTTGAGGCGAGCGGTCTGAACCTAAGGTAGTGCAGGTGCCTCCGTTAGCTAGGGGCCGGGTCTGGGGGCTTGAGCCGGGTGTAGCTACCGGGCCTAAGGCCGGTACGCAACCAGCCAGGTTCATGCCTCCGGAGAAGTAGCTGCGGATAGAGTTGCCGTAGAGGGATTGAACAGGGGTCTTAAAGTTGTATTCGCCTTCTTTAAAGGATTTCTGGTACTGGTTGAAGTAGTCAGTCTTGTCCCAGGGTAGTTTTGAGGTCAGGTTGTTCAGTTCTTTTCTGTCGATCATCCAGGAGTAGAGGCCGTCTCTAGCTTGAAAGCGCTGCTTGAACCACTGGGCCAGGATCAGGGAGTAGTAGACCTGGCGTAGATGGGCGTACTTCTTTGCGCTGTTTACCTCTTTGGTGAGCTTGGGGATGATCAGTTCCCGGATGAGCTCGGTAGAGTAGGAGTTGAGTTCCTTCAGGCGCGGGTCATCAAACTTATAGATGCTGGTGACCGCAGAGTCAGCGGTCTTGATGTAGTCTTCCTCAAGCATGACCTTAAGCGTTGCCTTGTAGATGTAGGCATTGTCGGAAGTCTCTCTAAGGATTATTTCATCCGGCACGATCCAGGGCCGGGTGAGGGTGGGGATAGTCAGGTTCTGGGTGCCGAAGAGCTCTTCTGCCTTTTGATAGAGCTTCTGCCAGTATTCCTTGCCTTCGGGGGTATTGGGTGAGGTGGCGAGAGAGGTGTCTTTCTTCAGCTGTACATCTGCCTCCAGGAAGACCCTGCCGATATCAGTGTTCTCCAGGAGAGGGTCCAGGCAGTCGCTAGATGCATCGGGCCTTAGGTTCACCCAAAAGGCATCATTGGGTAGAGTTACCCCTATGAAGAAGTAGTTTAAGAGCTCCTTAGAAGTATTCTCGAGGTCTTTGGGCTTAAAGTTATTCTGGTTACCCTTATCCAGGAGGATCTTGAAGTTGTTGGTGGAGGGTTCGTAGGAAAGATACCTTAGGTGCAGGGGCCGGAACTTATCCGTGGTTAAGGAATTGCGCAGCTGGTTAAAGTAGCCTGAGATGTCCAGCTGCCCGGCTATCTGGGCAAAGCCGGATTGCTCAAAGATGAGGAGAAAGGATAATAAAAGGGCAAGAAAATTAAAAAACTTCCGTGGCTTTTTGGAATGCATTGAATTAATTTGTGTTTATAGGAATCTTTAAATTGGTCTATCAGCCGAATGCAGATAAAGTATACAATATAGGTAAGGTGATTCAAGAGAGTTTGGGGGGTGCCGGGAAAGCGGTTACTAAGGTAGGGCCTGTCTGGACATTAAACTATAACTACAAACTCCCCAAGGGGTTTTGATTTAGAGAGATTGTCCAAAATGGCTGCGGCAGGGCCGCGCAGGAGCTCTTCAAACTTCTTGGTCAGCTCTCTGGCGACCACGATTTCGCGCTCGCCGAAAATTTCTTTCAGGTCCTCCAAGGTATCGCGGATGCGGTGGCAGGATTCGTAAAAAATTATGGTGCAGCCAAGCCCGGCTAATTTCTTTAATCTGTTCTGCCGGGAAATTTTTCGGTTAGGCAAAAATCCGGCAAAGAAAAATTCGTGCGCCGGCTTACCCGATAAGACCAGGGCGTCTATAAAAGCCGCCGGGCCGGGAAGCGCTGTGACCTCAATATTATTTTTTACGGCCAGATTAATAAGGTTGTATCCGGGGTCTAATATTCCCGGTGTTCCCGCATCAGAGACCAGGGCGATATTTTTTCCTTCCTTAAGGAGTTTTAGCAGATATTCGCCTTTAGTAAAACGGTTGTGCTGAAAGAAGCTGGTAGTGGGGGTTTTAATTCCGTAATGTTCAAGGAGGATCCTGGTGTGCCGCGTATCTTCGCAGGCGACCAGGTCTACTGACTTCAACACTTCAATAGCGCGAAGAGTTATGTCTTTTAAATTGCCAATCGGGGTGGCGACAATATAAAGCATTTCTGTGAGGGTTATTCTACGGTTACGCTCTTGGCCAGGTTCCGCGGCTGGTCCACATCGCAGCCGCGCTTGACCGCGATATGGTAAGCCAATAACTGCAGGGGAAGCGCCACTAACAGCGGAGAGAAGAGTTCATCGGCTTCGGGGATATAAATGACTTCTTGGGTGAGCTCTTTTATCTTTTCATCGCCTTCGCTAGCGATAGCGATGATCTTGCCGCGGCGGGAGCGGATCTCCTGGATATTGGAGAGCATCTTGTCGTAGACCTTGGATTCCGGGGCAATACAGACTACGGCACGGTATTCATCGATCAGGGCAATGGGGCCATGTTTCATTTCACCAGCGGCGTAACCCTCTGCGGGAATGTAAGATATCTCTTTGAGCTTGAGCGCGCCCTCAAGCGCAGAAGGATAATTCACGTTCCTGCCCAGGTAAAGGAATGAGCCGAAGTGCGCATGCTGCTTGGCAAGCCTGGCGATCTTCTCCTGCTGTTTCAGGATTACGCCCATCTGTTTCGGGATCTTCTTTAGCTCTTCAAGGTATTCATTGATCTCTGCCGAAGGAATGATATTCCTGATCCCGGCCAGGTAAAAAGCGAACAGATAGAGCGCCACAAGCTGCGCGGTGTAGGCCTTGGTGGAGGCGACGCCGATTTCAGGGCCGGCATGGGTATAGATCACGCCGTCAGATTCACGGGTAAGGGTAGAGCCTAATACGTTACAGATAGAGATGATGCCGGCATGGCGCTTCTTCGCTTCTCTTGCGCCTGCCAGGGTATCTGCGGTCTCGCCTGACTGGCTGATAGCTAAAACCAGCGTATCGCGGTCGATAAACAGGTCGCGGTAACGGAACTCGCTTGAGACATCGATGTGCACCGGTATACCGCAGATCGATTCTAAGATGTATTTGCCCACCAGTCCCGCATGATAGGCCGTGCCGCAGGCGACAATAAAGATGTTGTTTATTTTTTGCAGACTCTCCTGGGGGACATGCTGCTCCTCGAAATCGATCTTACCGGTCTCTTTATGGATACGCATGCCCAAAAGATTCTCTATGATCCCGGGCTGTTCGTTTATCTCTTTGAGCATAAAATGCTTGTAGCCCTGCTTCTGGGCCTGCGTAATATCCCAGGCGATGCGGCTGGTCTTTTTAAAGATGTCCTTTCCGTGAAGATCGGTGACCTTAAAACCGTCTTTGGTCAGGATCGCTACCTCGTTCTCCTCTAAAAATACGATGTCCTTAGTGGCCTCCAGGACCGCCGGGATATCAGAGGCGAGAAAATATTCTTTTTTGCCCACCCCCAGGATCAGGGGGCTGCCCTGGCGGGCGCCGACGATCTTATCCGGCTCCCTTTCCGAGATGGCGGCGATGGCGAATGAGCCGCTCAGCAGCTTTAGCGCCCGGCGCACCGCTTCTTCCAGGGGGATGTTTTTATAAAACTTTTCGATCAGGTGCACGATCACTTCGGTATCGGTCTCGCTCTTAAAATGATGCCCCTCCTTCATAAGGTTTGCCTTCAGCAGCTCGAAGTTCTCGATGATGCCGTTGTGCACGATGGCGATCTGGGCCTTACAGTCCTCATGCGGATGGGCGTTGACCTGGGTGGGCGCGCCGTGGGTGGCCCAGCGGGTATGCGCAATGCCCACTGTGCCGGAGACGGATTTCTTCTTCAAAAGGCTTTCTAATGCGCTGATCTTTCCGGCGGATTTTCTGACGGAGATGCTTTTTTTGCTGGAGTGGATGAGCGCCATGCCGCTTGAATCATAGCCGCGGTACTCAAGGCGCTTCAGCCCCGATAAAAGGATGGGTTGGGCTTCTCTTAAACCTACGTAACCGATAATTCCGCACACGGAACACCTCTGGCCCTTATTTAGTGACCCTGACGGGATTTGAACCCGTGTCGAGAGCTTGAAAAGCTCTTGTCCTGGGCCAGGCTAGACGACAGGGTCGTGCTTTCTATTAAGTTCTTAAGCTTATTGTTGCCCTTATAACTCTTTAACTGGTTCTCGCGCTTACGCGCTTCGGTTCTTGTGGCAAATTCTTCTTTATATATCAGCTTAAACGGTCCTCTATTCTTGGTAGAGCTAACATTATTACAGTTGTGCTCATTCCATCTTCTCTCCAAGTCTTTTGTACTACCTATATAATGCTTGCCTTTCTCGTTTTTTAAAATGTAGACAAAATACATGCCGGCAATAATTGTAGTAGGCCAGGCTTCCCGCCAAACTAATTAATCGGGGGCGGGATCCCGCTATCTATGTCATAGCTAAGCGGGAAGACGACAGGGTCGAAACTATTCTTCTTCCTCGGCGATGACGGGAGCGACGCAGGCCACGCGGTCCTTGGCCTCAAGCTTGATCAGGCGCACCCCTTGCGCGGAGCGGCCGGTCTCGCGGATATCCTTAACCGCGCAGCGTAAAAATACGCCGTTCTGGGTGATGACCATCAGCTCGTCTTTATCGGTGACCGCTTTAAGGCTGACTGCCTCGCCGTTTTTATCCGTGACCTTGATATTGATCACGCCTTTGCCGCCGCGGCTGGTAAGCCGGTATTCATCCACGGTAGTGCGCTTGGCAAAGCCGAGCTCGGTGACCGTAAGGATGTCTTTCCCCTTATGCGCCACTACCAGGTCAATGACTTCGTCTTTCTTGGCCAGAGAAACCGCGCGCACACCCTTGGCTGCCCTGCCCATGTCGCGCACCTTTCCTTCCGAAAAACGGATCGCCTTGCCCTGGCGCGTGCCAAGCAAGAGCTCCTGTTTTCCGTCGGTCATCACCGCGCTGATGAGCTGGTCCCCCTTTTCCAGGGTGATCCCGATGATGCCTGCCTTGCGCGGGTTGGCATAGGCATCAAGCCGCGTCTTCTTGATCAGGCCCTGCTTGGTCACCATGACTAAAAATTTATCTTCAGAAAATTCCTTTGCCGGAATGGTAGAGCTGATTTTAGCTCCCGGCTCAAGCTGGAGGAGATTAATAATCGCCTTGCCCTTGGACTGACGGCTCGCCTGCGGGATCTCATAGACTTTGAGCCAGTGGACCTGGCCCTTGTCGGTAAAGATCAAGAGGTAGTCTTTGGTCGAGGCCACAAAAAGATGCTCGATAAAATCCTCTTCCTTTACCTCTGCGCCGGTGACGCCCTTTCCTCCGCGTTTCTGCTTGCGGTAGGCGCTTACCGGAAGCCGCTTGATGTAGCCGGTATGGCTTATGGTCACTACCACGTCTTCCTCGGCGATCAGGTCCTCGATAGCGATCTCTTCCACTTCTCCGACGATATCGGTGCGGCGCTCATCCCCGTATCTCTTCTTAAGCTCTGCCAGCTCTTCCTTGATGATCGCCTCGACCTTTTTCTCCGAGGCCAGGATCGCCCGGCAGGTCTCGATCTTCTTTAAGAGCTCGGCGTATTCGGCGTCAATCTTGTCCCGCTCAAGGGCGGTCAGGCGCTGCAGCTGCATTTCCAGGATCGCCTGCGCCTGCAGGTCGGAGAGGTCAAACTCCTTCATCAGGCGCTCTTTGGCCTGCTCGGTGCTCTTTGAGGCCTTGATCGTCTTGATGATCCGGTCGATGAACTTGAGCGCGATCTTAAGCCCCTCTAAAATGTGCGCGCGCTTCAGGGCCTTGTCCAGCTCAAACTGGGTCCTGCGCCGGATGACGACCTTGCGGTGGTCTATATAATAGCCGAGGATCTGGCGTAAGTTCAGCACGCGCGGCCGGTTATCCACGAGGGCGAGCATGATGATGCCGAAGGTCGTCTCGAGCTGGGTGTGCTTGAAGAGCTGATTTAAGATAATCTGCGACTCCACGTCGCGCTTCAGCTCCACCACTACACGGATGCCTTCTTTGTCAGATTCGTCGCGGATATCGGAGATGCCTTCGATCTTCTTCTCTTCTACCAGCGCTGCGATAGACTCGATCAGCGAAGACTTCTGCACCTGGTAAGGTATCTCGGTGATCACGATGAGGTCCTTGCCGCCCTTCTGGCGCTCGACTGTGGCCTGGGCGCGCACGGTAAGCTTACCCTTGCCGGTGGTATACGCCTCTTTGATGCCCGCCCTTCCGCAGATGACCCCGCCCGTCGGAAAATCCGGACCCCTCACATAGCGCATCAGGTCCTTGGACTCTGCCTCGGGGTCCTCTAAAACATGGATGATGGCGTCTGCCACTTCGTTCAGGTTGTGCGGAGGGATGTTGGTAGCCATGCCTACGGCGATGCCGCTTGAGCCGTTGACCATAAGATTGGGCAGGGATGCCGGCAAGAGTAGCGGCTCTTTTAAAGAGGCGTCGAAGTTCGGCCCGAAGTTTACCGTCTCCTTGTCGATATCCCCGAGCATGTCGTCGGCGATAGAGGCAAGCCGGGCCTCGGTGTAGCGCATGGCCGCGGCCACGTCACCGTCGATAGAGCCGAAGTTTCCCTGGCCTTCTACCAGGGGATAGCGCAGGGAGAAATCCTGGGCGAGCCTCACCAGCGTGTCGTAAACCGCCACGTCGCCGTGGGGGTGGTATTTACCGAGGACCTCACCGACTATACGGGCGCATTTTTTGTAGGGCTTGGTGTGCTCAAGCCCCAGCTCCTGCATGGCAAAAAGGATCCTTCTGTGCACCGGCTTAAGGCCGTCGCGCACATCGGGAAGGGCGCGGCCCACGATAACGCTCATGGCGTAATTCAGGTAGGCGTCCTTTACCTCTTCTTCGATGTAAACCGGGACTATTTTTTCGTTTCTAGTGTACATGTCTTCTTGTGCCGTTGTGACTTGGTGACCTCTATATATCCAGGTTCTTGACCTGATGCGCGTAGGCCTCGATGAACTCGCGCCGCGGCTCCACCTGATCTCCCATGAGCACGGTAAACATCTTATCTGCCTCTACCGCGTCTTCCAGGGTGACCTTTAACATAGTGCGCTTCTCCGGGTCCATGGTCGTCTCCCAGAGCTGCGGAGGGTTCATTTCGCCTAAGCCTTTGTACCTCTGGATGTGCATACCCTTGGTTGCAGCGGCCTTGATAAAGGCCAGGCACTCGCTGAGGCTATAAAGGTCTTTATGCTCCTTTTCATTGGTGACCCGGTATACGGGCTTGGACTTAGCCTCTTTTGGCCCGGGTGGAGACGGTGGAGCATAGGTAGAGATGTCCAGGCCCAGTTTATCCATTTTTGTCACAATCCCCTCAATTTCTTGGGCTTCATACAATTCCTGCATATCTTGCTCAGCAATCTTTCCGGAAAGGCTAGCTAATTCCTTATCAGAATAAACAAATTGCTCTTCTCCCTCCACTTTTACCCTAAAAATAGGCAGTTTTTTGGTCTTTGGATGTCTAAAAGAGAGTAATTTTGCTAAACTTACTCCCTTTTTCTCAATTCCTTTGGCTGGCCGCTCCAATTGCACCAAGAGCTCTAAAAGCTCCTTAAATTTATTGTCAGAAAAGGCCTCTTTGTCTTTGAGGCGGATGAATTTATGCCCTTCTCTTCCCAGGTCTAAAAGTAAATCGTCCATCTGTTGTTCGGTCTGAATATACTCTTCCCGCTGGCCGCGTTTGATCTTATACAAGGGCGGCTGGGCAATATAAACATAGCCGCCTTCGATAAGTTTAGGCATCTGGCGGTACAAAAGGGTCAAAAGAAGCGTGCGGATGTGGCTGCCGTCCACGTCAGCGTCTGCCATAAGCACTATCTTATGGTAACGCAACTTATCCAGGCCAAACTCCTCTCCCACTCCGGTGCCGAGGGCGGTGATAATAGTGCGTATCTCTTCATTGGATAAGATCTTATCCAGCCGCGCCTTTTCCACGTTTAAGATCTTCCCCTTTATCGGCAGGATTGCCTGAAAGCGGCGGTCGCGGCCCTGTTTTGCCGAACCACCGGCGCTGTCGCCTTCTACAATATACAATTCGCATAATGCCGGATCCCTTTCTGAACAGTCGGCCAGCTTCCCGGGCAGGCCTGCGCCTTCCAATGCCCCTTTTCTGCGGGTGAGCTCCCTGGCTTTGCGCGCTGCTTCGCGCGCGCGGGAGGCCAGGATCACCTTATCCACGATCTTATTGGCTACAGAGGGGTTCTCCTCAAAATAAGAACTTAGCGAATCAAAGCTTGCCGAGGCGACCAGGCCCTCCACTTCGGAGTTGCCCAGCTTAGTCTTGGTCTGGCCTTCAAACTGCGGGTTAGGCACCTTGACGCTGACGACCGCAGTCAGGCCTTCGCGCGCATCCTCGCCGGAGATGCCGATATCGTCCTTTAACAGGTTCTTGGACTTGGCGTACTGGTTGATGGCGCGGGTGAGCGCGGATTTAAAGCCGGAGAGGTGCGTGCCTCCCTCGATGGTATTGATGTTGTTGGCAAAGGAAAAGATCGTCTCGGCGTAGCCGTCATTGTATTGCAGGGCGCCGTCCACCACTAAATCATCCTGCGACTTCTGGAAATAAATGACTTTGTTGTGCAGGGGGGTTTTATTCTTGTTCAGGTGCTGCACAAACTCAACGATCCCTCCGGCAAACTCAAAGACCTGCTCCTTGTCCGTGCGCTCGTCGACGAACTTGATCTTCAGGCCCTTGTTTAAAAAGGCCAGTTCCCTCAGGCGCTGGGCAAGGATATCATAGGAATATTCGGTCTTGGAAAAGATCGTCTTATCCGGCTTAAAAGTGACCTTGGTGCCGGTAGAGCTGCTTTTGCCGATGACGGTAAGCTTTGAGGCGGTCTTGCCGCGCTCATAGCGCTGGTGGTAGATCTTTCCGTCGCGCTTGACCTCTACCTCCAGCCAGTCGGAGAGCGCATTTACGCAAGAGACCCCCACGCCATGCAGGCCGCCTGAGACCTTGTACACGCGGTGGTCGAACTTCCCGCCGGCGTGCAGCGTGGTCAGGGCGACCTCGACCGCGGGTTTCTTCTCGGTCTTATGCATGTCTACCGGGATGCCGCGTCCGTTATCCACTACGGTGACGCTGTTGTCGGTGTGGACGACTACCTCTATATCGGTGCAATATCCGGCCAGGTGTTCGTCAACGCTGTTATCCACCACCTCGTAAACCATGTGGTGCAGGCCGCGGGTCGAAGTATCGCCGATGTACATGGCGGGCCTGCGCCGGACCGCCTCGATACCCTCGAGGACCTGGATGGTGGTGGCATCGTATGGTTTGCCTGCCTTCGGCGCTTCGGCAGGCTTTGCCTCCGGCTTGACTTTCGCTTTCTCTTTTTCTTTTACAGCTTTCTTTTCCTTCTTCACTTTACGGCTCCGATGCGAAAACGTACGTCTCTGATCGCGCAGGGTTCCCTGCCTAATTTCTCCAGCAGCTCTTTTTTCTCCAGCTTCAGCTTATAGAGCCGGGCCGAAGAATCCACATTCACGCTCAAGACGCCGTTTTTAAAATAATTAACTTTTATATGCCCGAGGTCCTTTTTTGTCAAGGCCTTTTTAAGGGCCTCCTCGGGATCATGGGTCGAGACTTTGGTCTCCAGGTCTTTTAATACCGCATTGATCAGCCCTTTGATCGCGTCCATTTTTAACTCAGGCGCATGGGTAAGACAATATAGACATAGCCGTTGGTGCGGAACACTGCCGGCTTTTCGCCGTCGGTGATCTCAAGCCCGATCTTCTCTTCGTTCAGATTTTTCAGCACATCGATCAGGTATGCCGGGTTAAACCCGATCACCGTTTCTTTGCCCTGGTATTCTATGGGCAGCTCCTCGCGCGACTCCCCCACATCAGGCGTGGATTTAGAGACGACCATCTTATTTTTAAAAATCTCCAGCTTTACCGCCTGATAGTCAGGCGTAGCCAGGAGCGCGGCGCGCCTGACCGCAAGCAAAAAGAGGTTGCGCTCCACAAAGATCTTATTGTCGCATGGCCCCGGCACCACCTGCCTGTAATCTGGAAACTCTCCCTCGATCAAACGGGAAATGATCGATATCCCGCCGAACCCAAAAAAGACCTGATTATTCCCCAGGATCAAAGAGAGCTCCCCCTCTTCTTTAAGGTTGCGGTTCAGCTCGTGAATAGTTTTTACGGGGACAATGCAGGAGACTTCCTTATCTATGTTTTGCGATAATTTTTTCTCCATGATCGCCAGCCTTTTGCCGTCGGTGGCAACCAGGGTGAAATTGTTTTTTTGAATCTTGAATAATATGCCGTTTAAAATGTAGCGGGTCTCATCGAAGGAGACCGCGAAAGAGGTCAGGCTTAAGGCCTGTTTCAAAACCGACTGGTCAAGCTTTATCACCTCTTTATCCTTAAACTCCGGCAGTTTGGGAAACTCCTCCTTAGCCAGGCCCATGATTTTAAACTGGCAGGAATCTGTTTCTATGGTGACCAGGTTGTTTTTTTTAGTGTTGATATTTACCTTGTTTGCGGGCAGCTCTTTGATGATTTCAAAAAATCTTTTTGCCGGAATACTGATCGCCCCGTGCTCTTCGACATCCACAGGTATTACACAGCTTATTCCCACGTCCAGGTCTGTGCCGGTTAAAATCAGTTTATCTTGCTGTGTTTCTATTAAAATATTTGACAATATAGGTAAAGCGGTTTTCGCGGTAATAATATTCTGGACCGTCTGGATACCGCTTAATAAAACCTCTTTCTCGGCGTTGATCTTCATGATTTCACTTCTCCTTTTATTAATTATTATATATAAAACGTAGCAGTAATAAAGGGTTTTATTTTGGGGAAAACCCGCTTAACCCCTTAATTTTTGCGGCCTTATAAAAATAAAAAGCCGGGGAAAACCCTTTGTTTTACTGTTTAATGATCTGGATAACCCTCTCTACCCTTTCTTTTAAGACAGGGTCCTGATTAAACACCTCTTTTATTTTGTTATAAGAATGCAGGACCGTGGTGTGGTCCTTCCCCCCGAAATAATTCCCGATCTCCGGAAGCGAAAGGTCGGTCAACTCGCGGCTTAGATACATGGCGATCTGACGGGGCAGGACTATCTGCCTGTTGCGGCGCCTGGTTTTTAATTCCGAGAGGGTAATCCCGAACTCTTCGGCCACGCAGCGCTGGATAAAATCCACGGTGATGAGTTTTTTCGGCTCTTTCAACAGGTCCTTTAAGACTTCTTTAGTCAGATCCAGGGTGATCGGCTTCTCTTCCAAGAGCGAATAGGCGATGGTGCGGATGAGCGCGCCCTCAAGCTCGCGGATATTGGTCTTGATGAGCTGGGCGATAAAAAAGATCGCGTCATCGTCGACATTCACCGGCTCGCGCTCGATCTTCTTTTTCAGGATCGCCACCCGCGTCTCAAAATCCGGGGGCTGGATGTCCACGGTCAGCCCCCAGCCGAAGCGTGAGATGAGCCTCTCCTCCAGGTCTTTGATCTCTTTTGGCGGCCGGTCGCTTGAAAGGATGATCTGCTTATGACTGTCGTAAAGGGCGTTGAAGGTATTGAAGAACTCTTCCTGCGAGGAGTCTTTTCCGGCGATAAAATGCACGTCGTCTACCACAAGGGCGTCGGCGCTGCGGTATTTCTGCCGGAAGGCCGGGGTGGTCTTATGCTGGATGGCGTCGATAAGTTCGTTAGTGAATCTGTCCGAGGGCACATAGCAGATGCGGATATTCGCCTTTGCTTTAAGTTTTATCTGGTGGCAGATCGCCTGCAAAAGATGGGTCTTGCCCAGGCCCACCCCGCCCCAGATGAACAAAGGATTATAAGCCTTCCCCGGCGCATCGGCTACTGCCTGAGCATAGGCGTGGGCATGGCGGTTGGAGGGCCCGACCACAAAGTTTTCGAAAGTGTAGCGGTCGTTTAGATTCAAGAAGCCGCCGCTTTGAGTCTGCGCGGCCGGTTCGGGCGCAGGGGCAGCGTGTTTTTCCTCGCCTCTTTCTTTTGCCGAGACCCCGAACTCGACCTTTACTTCGCCGCCGGACTTAGCCCGGATGGCCTCGCGGATAAGCTCCTGATAGTTCTCTTCTATCCAGTTCTTGAAGAACGCATCCGGAGCCAGGAGGCTAAGCGCATCTTTTCCCGAAGCCCGGGGTTTTAAAGGCAGGATCCAGGCGGAAAAAACGCTCTCGCCGAGGCGCTCTTTTAACGCTGCGCTGGCACGCTCCCAGATTTTTAACAGCTCATCCCCGGGTTTTGACATATTCACAGCTTATCCACATCTTGCATAAATCTGTGGAAAATGAAACATCCGATTTTAACAGAGACAAAACAGCTTGCCGATAGAAATCATACAAGAATCAAGAGGATTCGATTCGGGCAGGCGGCATTATTATACAATAAAAAGGTCCTGCGTCAAGAAAATTAACAAAAACAGCCTTGACTTGCCGCGCTAATATGTTATAATTGAAATCCACTCGCAAGCCCGGCGTTTATCGACGGGAAGGCGGGCATAGCAAGGGAGTCTTTTCCCGGCTCAATCAAGAAGGCATAAGTGCGAGCATGAAAAAAAATCTAAAGACACCGACCAGGATTGTCGGAAAGCGAAAGATCGGCTTTCGTAAACGCATGGCTACCCGCGGCGGAAGGCGGCTGCTTAAGCGCCGGCGCCAAAAGGGAAGAAAAATACTCAGCCATTGATGCTAAAACGGATAGCACTGGCCGGGATCTGGCTTTATCAAAGGTCTTTAAGGCTTGTTTTTCCTACGGCCTGCCGCTTTACTCCCAGCTGTTCGGAGTACGCCCGGCAGGCGTTTTCCAAATATGGCTTTTGCAAGGGGTTCCTGAAGGCGGCAAAGCGGCTCCTTAGCTGCCACCCCTTTTCAGGCAAGGCCGGATATGACCCGCTAACATAATTTATGGAAAAACGTTTTATCCTATTCATTGCCTTATCTGTCTTTGTGATTCTTCTTTGGAGCTCGCTTTCTCCCAAGCAGTATCATATTGAAAATAAAGAAGTTACATCAACAAGCCCTCAGCCTGCAACCCAGACTCTCCCTACTCTTCAGCTGTCAAAGACTAATATTCCAGAGCATGCCTTAGCAGAAGCCCCCCCTTCTCAGCTGCTGGATTTTAGCCAGGGTAAGTTTACGGTGACTTTTAGCGAGCCGTTGGCTGCGATAAAAGAAATAACCTTTAAAGAGCATCAGGGAGACAGGTTTGGCTTGAGACAGGGGTTTTTGATTTCGGATCCGGAGCTCAAGTTCAGAAAAGCAAGCAGCAGCCCGGATACAATCGTCTTTGAGCACCGGGATGTGCAGAAAGCAGTCACCAAGGCCTTTGTTTTCTCTAACTCCAATTATACCATAGACTTAGAAATCAAAATTCAGAACCTCTCCCCTTCGGAGATTAAGGTAAACTTACCCCTGGTTTTAGGCGACTTTGATTTTTCCCGCCAAAACCAGAATGCAGCCTATCAGAGCATTACAGTGTCCACTCCGGAAAAGGTCCTGCATACTAATGCTCAAAAGAATCAAGATTTTGGGGCAGTAAACTTTATGGGCCTGCGCAGCCGCTATTTTTGCCTGGTGATCCAGCCGGAAAATAATCGCTATACTGGTCAGGCCAGGAAATTGAACGGTGAATTAGAAGCGATTTTGACTGGGCCGGAGATTCTGCTTAAGCCAAAAGAGCAGATTGGACAAAAGTTCAGCATATATCTTGGCCCCCAAGATTTAAAGCTGATTAATAAGATTAATCCTAGCTGGGGCGCAATTATCAACTATGGCACTTTTGACTTTATTTCCCAGATGCTTTTGCAGCTGCTGGAATTACTGCACAGAATAGTGCGTAACTGGGGTTGGGCCATTACATTGCTAAGCCTTATCGTTTTTATCTTGCTTTTGCCCCTAACTATAAAGCAATTCCGTTCGATGAAAGAAATGCAGGTCCTGCAGCCTAAAATCGAAGCCTTGCGCGAGATGTATAAGGATAATCAGCAGAAATTGCATAAAGAGACTATGCAATTGTACCGGGAACACAAGGTGAATCCTTTTGGCAGCTGCCTGGTCCCGATTTTACAGATACCTGTATTCATTGCCCTTTATCAGGCATTGATGCGCTCTATTTATTTAAAAGGAGAGAGCTTCTTCTGGATTAAAGACCTGTCACTACCGGACCAGCTCTTTACCTTACCGAGCGCTTTGCCGGTAATCGGCAAAGAAATAAATATCCTGCCCATTCTGATGGCCATCGCTATGTTTTTGCAACAGAGATTGTCCTTAGCCGGCGCTTCAGGAACAGCAAAAGAACAACAGAAGTTAATGTCCATTCTTATGCCGGTTTTATTCGGCGCCTTTTTTTATCATATGCCTGCCGGCCTGGTTTTATATTGGTTTGTCAATACCGGTTTAATGTTGATCTACCAATTGAAGGCAAATCAGGGAAAATGAAGAGCAAAAGCAGTATCGAGTTTACCGGAAAGACAACAGAAGAGGCGATAAAGAAAGCGCTCAGAGAATTAAAAGTGCCGCGCGAAAAAGTAAAGATCCAGATTCTTTCTGATGAGCAGAAAGGTCTCTTTGGTATGCCCGGCGCAAAGCCGGCAAAGATCAGGGTAAGCATTCAGAAGGGTAAAGAAAGCTCTTGACAAAGCCGGGGCTTTTAGGATAATAAAAGTAGCTATTTTAACTGTGTTCCGCGTGTAACATTTTGTAAGTGATTGATACACAATGGGTAAGATAATTACAATCTGCAATCAGAAGGGCGGTACCGGTAAAACCACTACCGCCATTAATTTATCTACCTGTCTGGCCCTGGCGGGCAAGAAGGTCATGCTTATTGACCTTGATCCGCAGGCGAATGCCACTTCGGGAATCGGGATCAATAAGCACAATGTCCAGAACAGCACCTATCATATTTTGCTGGAAGAGATGGAGATCAAGGATATTCTGCAGCCCACTTCGGTGAACAATTTATTCCTGGCGCCGTCAAACCTGGATCTGACCGGGGCAGAAGTGGAATTAGTCGGAGCCCTGGGAAGAGAGTACCGCCTTAAGCGCGCGCTGGCCAAAGAAAAGGATAATTTTGATTTTATCATCATCGATTCTCCGCCGTCGCTGGGTTTATTGACCATCAATGGCTTGTGCGCCGCGGATTCGGTGCTCATCCCGGTGCAGTGCGAATATTACGCCCTGGAGGGATTGTCGCAGTTGCATAATACCGTAAAACTGGTGAAGGATAATCTGAATCCGGCGCTGGCGATCGAAGGCGTTCTCCTGACCATGGCGGATTACCGCACCAACCTGACCAAGGAAGTGATCCAGGAGGCGCGAAACCATTTTAAGGACAAGGTCTTTGCGACGGTGATCCCGCGCAATATCCGCATCACCGAAGCCCCCAGCTACGGCAAGCCGGTCGCCTTTTATGATAAGGATTCTATCGGCGCGAAAAAATACGAAGATTTCAGCAGGGAGCTGCTGGGCATTCCGGTTGATCCTTCGCCGGCAGTTCCGGAAGGAGAGCCATAATGGAGAGAAGAGCCCTGGGCAGAGGAATAAGCGCCCTGATCCCGGAGAAATCCGCAGACCAGAAAAGAGAAGAGATCCTTTACGCAGCCATTGACCTGATCCGTCCGAACCCTTTTCAGCCACGCGAAGATTTTGATACGCAGGCCATCGATGAGCTGGCGCAGTCTATCCGCGAGAAGGGCGTGATCCAGCCGCTTTTAGTGCGCAGAAAAGGCGATTACTTTGAATTGATCGCCGGAGAGCGCAGGTTGCGTGCTGCCAAGTCTTTGAATATCAAGGAGTTACCAATTCTGATTAAAAACGCCGAGGATGTAGATTCTCTGGAGCTGGCCTTGATCGAGAATATCCAGCGGCAGAATCTAAATCCCATCGAAGAGGCGCATGCTTACCAGCACCTGATGGATAAGTTTCAGATCACCCAGGAAAAGATCAGCGAGTGCATGGGCAGGGACAGGGCGACTATCGCCAACACCCTGCGTTTACTGAAGCTTCCGCACGAAATACAGCAGGAGATGAAAAAGGGGCGCATTTCCTTTGCGCACGGCCGCACGCTTTTAGAAGTGGAAGACGAAAATCATCAGCGCAGGCTCGCCCGGGAGATAATCGCTAAAGGGCTTTCGGTAAGGGAGCTGGAGTCCCTGGTAAAAAAGCACCGGCCCAGGCCGGCCAAGAGGCATATGGCCAGGTCCGAGCACGATCCGCAGGTGATGGCGATGGAAGAGGCCCTGCAGCAGGCGCTGGCGACGAAGGTGCGCATCAGCAAGAGAAAAAAGCGCGGCCACATTTTGATAGAGTTCTATTCTCCAGAGGACCTTGAACGGATAGTCAATAAGATCCGGGGGGGTTAATTTATGAGCGAAGAATTGAAAGACCAGGCGACCCTGATCCTCATCAAGCCCGACGGGCTCAAAAAATCTTTGACAGGGAATATCCTCACCCGGCTCTCCGAGACGAAGCTTGAGATCGTGGCAGCCAAGATGGTGCGCGTCTCAAAAGAGCTGGCAGAGGAGCACTACAAACACCTTAAGGATAAGCCTTTCTTTGGGGAGCTGATCAAGTTTATCCGGGGAGAGCTGCATGACCGCAAAAAGGTGATGGCGCTGGTCTATTGGGGAGATGGGGCGATCAAAAAATGCCGGGAGCTGGCCGGAGCGACAAATCCCGAAGAGGCGGAAGCGACGAGCATCCGCGGCTCCTACGGCAGGATCACAACCGGCGGCGTGTATGAGAACGTCATCCACGTTTCCTCAGACCCCAGGGAGGCGGAGCGCGAAATAAAACTCTGGTTTACCCCCGAGGAGATCATCGTGGACCTGTATCCGACCAAAGAAGCGACGGAAAAGGAGATAAAGAAAAAAACTTGGGCCTAAAGATGAGGAGCGCCTTAAATGATTAAAAGCATGACCGGTTTCGGCAGCACCGAGCGTCAGATCCGCGGCTTGGGCAAGATCTCTGTGGAGCTAAGGAGCACCAATCATAAGTTCCTGGAGGCGGTTTTCCATCTTCCGCCGGGATTTCTTTCACTCGAGGAAAAGATCAAGGCGCTGATAGACGCAAAGCTTAAAAGGGGCCGCGTAGTCTGTGTGGTCTCGCTGCTGTCTACCCGCGTCCAGAAGGCTTATATCAACACGGGGCTAGTCGGTAATTATCTTGCTTCCCTGGAAAAATTAAAAAGTCAGTTTGATATTGCCGACGACATCAGCCTCGATGCCCTGATCCAGTTGCCCGGAGTCTTATCCCTGGAAGAACCGCGGCTGAGCGAGGTCAGGCTCTGGCCGGAATTAAAAGTGGCGATAGGAGAGGCCCTTAAGGGATTGGTAAAGATGCGTAAAGCAGAGGGAGCTGCCTTAAGCGCGTTTCTTACGCGGCAGGTAAAAGCCCTTAAGGCAGATGTCGCCTTTATCGGCCTAAGGTCAAAGAGCGCCCTGGAAGAAAAGCTTAAACTCATCCCTACCGTCGAGGAGCGCTCAAGCTTCCTTAAGGAGACGGATATTACCGAAGAGATCGAACGCCTGAAGTTCCACCTGCGCAATTTCCAGGCGAAGCTGGCCAGAGACGGCGCCGTAGGCAAGGAGCTGGATTTTATCGCCCAGGAGATGCAGCGGGAGGCGAACACCCTGGCAGCCAAGACCTTTGACGCGGCCATCTCCGGCCGGGCAGTGCAGATAAAAAGTTCCATCGAGAAGATCCGCGAGCAAGTGCAGAATATAGAGTGAGAAAAAAGATCACCCCGTTACCACGTCACAAGGTCATCAGAGAAGGGAAAATATTCGTCATTTCCGGGCCTTCGGGGTCGGGAAAGACGACGCTTTTAAAAAAGCTCTTTTTAGACCGGAGGATAGAAAGAAGGTTCGCCAAGTCCGTTTCCCTGACCACGCGGCCGAAGCGTTCGGGAGAGCGGAATAAGAAAGACTATTTCTTTGTCAGCAAGGAGGAGTTCCGCCGGCTTCTGAAGAGAGGAAAGATCCTGGAATGGACAAAGTACCTCGGTCATTATTACGCTACGCCCCGGGATCTGGTGCAGGGCAAGCTGGAAAAAGGCAGGCACGTAATCCTCTGCCTGGATATAAAGGGCGCAAAGAGCATCCGGCATATTTATCCCCTTAACAGCGTAAATATCTTCATCCTTCCGCCGTCCCTGAACGCTTTAAGGAAGAGGATCGAGGGCCGCTGCGCAAAAACCGCCAAAGAGGAGGTCTCAAGGCGCCTGGGGCTGGTGTCGGCGGAATTGTCCGCGGCGGAAAAATACGATTACCGCCTGGTAAATAAGGATCTGGAGGCGGTGGTTGAGAGCCTGAAAAAGATCATTTTAGCAAACATAAAAAAGAGGTAGGCCATGACTTATGTACCCGTAGAAAAACTCCTGGATAAGTGTAATGACTCGATTTACAAGGTGGTGATCCTCGCCTCAAAGAGGGCGCTGGAGATCGCCGAAGGCCAGCCGAAGCTGGTGGATGTCAACTCTTCGGTCAAGCCCTCTACCGCCGCGCTCTATGAGATCGCCGAAGGCAAAGTGGTCTGCAAGAAGCTGAAAGCCTAAAGATGGCTAAAGAAAAAAAGATCGTTTTAGGGGTGACGGCAAGCGTTGCCATTTACAAGGCCTGCGATATCCTGCGCCGCTTAAAAGACGAAGGCTTCTCGGTGGACGTGGTGATGACCAGGGAAGCCGAAGAGCTGGCGCGGCCACTCCTTTTTCAGAGCCTGGCAGGTAGTAAAGTCTATTCCGGAAGCCTTTTTAGCGTGCCGGAGGCCTGGGAGATCGAGCATGTTTCCCTGGCGGATAAGGCGGACCTGGTCTTAATCGCTCCGGCGACCGCCAATATTATCGCCAAGATTTCCGCCGGCATCTGCGACGACCTGCTGACCTGTGTAGTTTGCGCGACGAAGGCCAAAGTTTTGCTAGCTCCGGCGATGAATGAGAATATGTACCTGAATAAGATCAACCAGGCAAATATCGCCAGGCTGAAAGAGCTCGGTTATAAGTTTGTGGAACCAAGAAAGGGTAAGCTTGCCTGCGGCAAGGTCGGCGCCGGCTGCCTGGCAGAGGTGGAGACTATCATTAAAGAAGTAAAGAAGCTTTAGCATAATGGGTATTAAGTACAAAATAGATAATAGCTTTTTTAAGAATTGGACAAATAAAATGGCGTATGTTTTGGGATTTGTCTACGCCGATGGGAGCCTTGAAGACGCTCCTTATCTGAGGGGTAAATATTTACGCATTTGTAGCCGCGATAAAGAAATTTTGAAAAAAATAAAGACCGTTATGGGCTCCGAACACAAAATAGTAACGGTGAATTCGAGACCATGCGTAATTCGAAATCAGAGATATATTTCTAAAGAACAATATTATGTGAGAATAGGCAGCCATGAAATTTTCGATGATTTGGTAGGGTTAGGCGTGACTCCTCATAAGTCAAAGACTATAGGCATGCCCCAAGTACCGTTGAAGCTTCTTCCCGACTTTATTAGAGGCTATCTTGACGGAGACGGATGCATTAATGTTTATAAAAAGAAAAAAAGACTTTCTGTAACATTCACTTCCGGAAGCAAACTGTTTTTAGATCAGCTATCGAGGGCTATTGGCGTTACTCTGGGATTGAAGGCTCACAATGTCTTTGAAAACAAAAATGCATTTCAAATAAAGTATTCAACAAGAGAAGCAACGCCATTGTTGGCATTCTTGTATGCAGACTGCAACAGCGAATTATTTTTAGAAAGAAAACATAGTATATTTTCGGGTTTTATTGAAGATTACCCTAACTATAAAAGGTTATGTGGCGACGTACCCAAGTGGTTAAGGGAGTTGTCTGCAAAACAACTATACACCGGTTCGAGTCCGGTCGTCGCCTTAAATTAGACTATTTTCGCCGGGATGGCGAAACTGGCAAACGCACGAGACTTAAAATCTCGCGGCCGCAAGGTCTTGTGGGTTCAACTCCCTCTCCCGGCATTAAACGGTAAGTTTAAGATCAGGGCTCATAGCTCAGCTGGTTAGAGCGTTGCGTTGACATCGCAAAGGTCAGAGGTTCGACTCCTCTTGGGCCCACCAGATTTTTCCGACAAGGAAAAATCTGGTGGCACTCAAGCGAGCGTTAAACGGCCCGACAAGGGCCGTAGCGAGCGGAGTGCATATCACAAATAAATTCCGACAAGGAAAAATCTGGTGGCACTAAAGCGAGCGTAGTGCATACACCAAAATAAAATTTTTCAAATAAAACTATGAATCTTGACACCCTCAGACACTCCTGTTCACACGTGATGGCACAGGCGGTAAAAGAGCTCTGGCCGGAGGTAAAACTGGGTATCGGCCCGGCGATCGAAGACGGCTTTTACTATGACTTCGATAAAAGGGAGCCTTTTACCGACGAGGATCTGGTTGCGATTGAAAAAAAGATGCAGCAGATCATCGCTAAGAACGAACCCTTTATCCGGCAGGAACTTTCTAAAGAAGAGGCGCTTGAGCTCTTTAAAAAATCAGGCGAGATTTACAAGGAAGAATTGATCCATGAAATTCCCGAAGAGAGGATCTCCATTTATAGAACCGGAGAGGGCTTCTTTGACCTCTGCCGCGGGCCGCATGTAGAGTCAACCGGACAGATCAAGGCCTTTAAACTGCTTTCGGTAGCCGGCGCCTACTGGCACGGCATTGAAACCAATCCCATGCTGCAGCGGATCTACGGCACCTGCTTTGAGATGCGCAAGGAATTAGATGACTATCTTGGGAACCTCGAAGAAGCGAAAAAGCGCGACCACCGGAAACTCGGGCCCGCATTAGGGCTCTTTGACGTCTACCATGAAGAAGCCGGCGCAGGGCTGGTCTTTTATCACCCCAAGGGCGCCCTGCTGCGTAAATCAATCGAGGATTATGAGAAAGAAGAGCACTTAAAGCGCGGGTATCAGATGGTGATCACCCCGCACATTGCTCTGGCCGGGCTTTGGAAAACCAGCGGGCACTGGGACTATTACCGCGAGAATATGTATAGCTTTGCAATCGACGAAAAGGACTTTGTCTTAAAGCCGATGAACTGCCCGGGCCATATCTTGATCTACAAATCCAGGTTGCGCAGCTACAAGGACTTACCTATCAGATATTTTGAGCTGGGCACAGTCTACCGCCACGAAAAGGCCGGGGTCTTGCACGGGTTATTGCGCGTGCGCGGTTTTACCCAGGATGACGCGCATATATTCTGCCTCCCCGAACAGCTGGGAGAAGAGATCAAGCGGATCATCGATTTTGTCTTTGATACCATGAAGGATTTCGGTTTTGAAGATTTAGGCATAGAGCTGAGCACCCGTCCGGAAAAATACATCGGCTCGGATGAAGACTGGCAAAGAGCCACGGCTGCCTTAGAGGCTGCCTTAAAAGAAAAGGGCTTAAGCTACGATGTCAACATCGGCGAGGGCGCATTCTACGGCCCCAAGATCGATATCAAGCTCAAAGACGCCCTGAAAAGAAAATGGCAGTGCGCTACCATCCAGTGTGATTTTGCCCTGCCCAAAAGATTCAACCTTGCCTATATAGATAGCGACGGCAAAGAGAAGCAGCCGATCATGCTCCACCGGGTATTACTGGGGAGCTTAGAGCGTTTTATCGGCGCGCTCATCGAGCATTATAACGGCGAGCTGCCTTTATGGCTTTCGCCTGAGCAGGTCATGGTGATTCCGATAAAAGAGGCCCTGAATGATTACGCCCTGAAAGTTAAAGATGCGCTGGAAGAGAACGGCATCCGCGTTGCCCTCGACAATACCAACGAGACGCTGAATAAGCGCATCCGCAATGCCGAGATAGAAAAGATCCCCTATAGCATTATCGTCGGAGAGCGCGAGGAAAAGACCGGTGCGGTCGCGGTAAGGAAAAAGGGCGAAGGCGACCTTGGTGCGTTGCCGGTAGAGGAGTTTATAAAAAAGATAAAAGAAGAAATAGGAAGCAGAATTTGACATTTAACCCGGAGGTGGGCTATTAAAAAGTTCGTCCGCATAAACGAAAGGATCCGCGTGGCACAGGTAAGGCTCATCGGTCCGGACGGAAACCAGTTAGGCGTGGTACCCATTCAGAAGGCGCTGGATCTGGCCAATCAATATGACCTGGACCTGGTAGAGGTGGCACCTACGGCTTTGCCGCCGGTATGCCGCATCATCGATTACAGCAAGTTCAAGTATGACCAGGAAAAGAAGGAGCGCGAGGCCAAGAAGCACCAGCATCAAAGCAAACTCAAGGAGATCCGCCTGAAACCCAACATCGACGACCACGACTACGAGACGAAGCTTAAACAGGCGATCACTTTTTTGAAAAAGAAGGATAAGGTAAAGGTGAGCCTCTTTTTCCGGGGCCGCCAGATGGAGCATATGGATTTAGGCAGGAAGATCATCGATAAGTTCATCGCCGATACCCAGCTTGACGGCCAGCTTGAGAAAGAGCCGTCCCTGGAAGGCCGGATCATCAGCATGGTGATCTCACCGAAATAGATATTTGTCAAATCAACAAGAACGGAGCAGATAAAGATGCCAAAGCTAAAGACCAAAAAAGGCGTAGCTAAGAGATTTAAACTGACCAAGAAGAAAAAGATCGTCTTTCATCCCGGGGGCAAGAGCCACCTGGGCACCGCCAAGGAATCGGAGCGGATCAGGAAGATGAGAAAGGCAGCCACCTTAAAAAACAAGAAAGCGGTAAAATATCTTAAGCGCCTGCTGCCCTACGCTTAAGGCGTAAGTTAATAAGAAAAGGAGCGATAACGAATGACAAAGATCAAACACAGCGTAGCAACGCGAAGAAGAAAGACCAGGACCCTCAAAGCGGCCAAAGGCTACTGGGGCGACCGGAGCAAGCAGTACCAGCAGGCAAGGAGGGCGCTCATGCATGCGCTGGTCTACGCCTACCGGGACCGCAAGAACAGGAAGAGGGAGTTCCGCAGGCTCTGGATCAGCCGCATCAACGCCGCCTGCCGCTTAAGCGGGATCACCTACAGCCGTTTTATCAACGGGCTCAAGAGCGCCAAGGTCACTATCGACCGCAAGATCCTCGCCGACCTGGCAGTGAGGGATGCCAAGGCATTCGAAAAGCTGGTAGAGCTTGCCAAGGCGCGTTAATCCCGGTTAACGAGGGGGAAAAATATGTATGTCATAATCGTTGGTTGCGGAAGGGTCGGTTCAGAACTGGCAAAACTCCTTTCTAACGAAGGCCACAACGTGGTGATTATCGACAAGAGCCCTGCTTCTTTTGAACGCCTGGGGGGCGCGTTCAACGGCCTGACTATGGTCGGTAACGGTTTTGACCTGGCGTTATTAAAGCAGGTAGGCATTGAAAAGGCGGATGCCTTCTGTGCCGTGACAAACGGCGACAATACCAATCTCATCTCCGCCCAGGTCGCCAAGAAGATCTTCAAAGTCCCCAAGGTGCTGGCGCGCGTCTACGATCCGCAGCGGGCGCACATCTACGCCGCACTCGGCCTTGACATCATCAGCGGCACCCTCCTTTTTGCCTCGATGTTGCGCGATAAGATCATCGAGAGCCGCTTCTCAAGCTACCTCATCGAGACCAAAGAGTTAGGGGTAATCGAGATCGATGTGGAGGCCGGCCTTGCGGGCAAGAAGATCGCTGAACTGAATATCCCGGGAGAGTTTCTGGTCGTAGCCCTGCGCAGGCTTGAAGGCGTGACTATCCCGGATGCCGGGATTACGCTTAAGCCGAAAGATACGCTGATGGCCGTGGTCAAGGTAGCTTTCTTAGAGAAGATCCGGCAGAAGTTCAATATCGTTTAGACATCCCATGAAGAGAATAATAAGGATGTCTGATTACAATGATTAAAAAGCAGATTACAGAGATTAAGGACAGAGATCCTCTTACAGAGCGCATAATAGCCTGTTCTTATAAAGTGCATAGCGAACTGGGGCCTGGATTCAACGAGAATATCTACCACAATGCCCTAGAAGTAGCTTTGAAACAGCAAGGCTTAAGATATCAAACTCAGGGAAGCTTTGGAGTTTCATACCAGGGTAACGATGTCGGCAGATTTAAATTGGACTTAATCGTTGAAGATAAGATAGTAGTAGAAGTTAAGGCCCTGACAGGAAGTGTTCCTACTATCTTTGAATCACAAGTTTTATCCTACTTAAAAGCATCGGGATATAAGACCGGACTATTAGTAAACTTTGGCAATAGAAGTTGTCAGGTAAGGAGATTAATGGTTTAATCTCTGAAATCTGAAATAATCTGTGTAATCAGGTATAATCCATAATTTACTTGCAAGATTATACCAGGAGAGGCATATGTACATTATTATTGTGGGCGCAGGCAAGGTAGGTTATTTCCTGGCCAAGCGGCTCTGCCAGGGAAGGCATACGGTCAGCATCATCGAGAAAGACAAGCTTATCTGCGAAGAGATCGCCCGGGAACTGGAGGTGCTGGTGATCAACGGCGACGGCTGCGACCCGCGGATCCTGCAGGAGGCCGGCATTGAGCGCGCAGACGTTTTATCCGCGGTCACCGGAGAGGACGAAGACAATCTGATCATCTGCCAACTGGCCAAGGAGAGGTTCGGCCTGCGGCGTACCGTCGGGCGCGTGAACAACCCGGACAATGAGCACACCTTTGCGGAGCTGGGCATCGACGTGCCGGTCAACTCCACCAACATCATCGCCAAGATCATCGAGGAGGAGGTCTCTTTCTCGGATTTTGTGAACCTCATGAGCTTTAAGCGGGGAAAGCTGGCCATCGTGCGCGTTGACCTGCCGGAAGATTCTCCGGTGATCAATAAAGAGGTAAGGCAAATCGAGCTTCCGCCAGATTCGGTCCTGGTCTCCATCGTGCGCGGGGAAGAGGTGATCGTGCCTAAAGGGACCACGGTCTTAAAGACCGGGGATGATGTGGTGGCCCTGACCCTGGTCGGCAATGAGCCGCAGTTATTGGAGCTTTTGGCGGGAAAACTATAAATGAAGATCAATCTGCCGGTAAATATAATTTTAGGCATTGCCACGGAACTCTTATACGCGCTTTGTATTATTCTGGCAGCCTATTTTGTCTGCCTATTTTTTGCCATTATTTAGAAAATGATCCTCAAGCCCCGACTCGAAGAGATAAAGATTATCGGCTATTATTTAGGCAGGATCATCCTCGGCTTAAGCCTTACCATGCTTATCCCGCTCGTCCTAGGCCTGGCCGCCGGGGAAGTGAATCCGGCCGTGGATTTTATCCTGGGCCTTGAGGTGAGCCTGCTCTGCGGTTTTATCCTGACCCGCCTCTGTTTTACGGATAAGGAGATGAGCTGGATGCAGGGCATGATCGTAGTCAGCCTCTCATGGGTTGCGGCCATGCTTTTTGGAGCGGTGCCGCTTTATTTAAGCGGCCACTGGAAGTCGTATCTGGACGCCTGCTTTGACGCCATGTCCGGTTTTGCCACTACCGGCCTTACCCTGGTGCAGAACCTGGACCACATGTCTTACAGCCATAACCTCTGGCGCCACCTGACCATGTTTATCGGCGGCCAGGGGATCGTCGTGGTCGCCATCGCCCTTTTTGTCAAGGGCAGCGGCGCCTTTAAGATCTACGTAGGCGAGGCGCGCGATGAAAAGATCCTGCCCAATGTGCTGCACACCGCCCGTTTTATCTGGCTCTTAAGCATCACATACCTGGTCTTGGGCACCCTGGCCCTGGGCATAACCGGGCTGCTCGGCGGCATGAAACCGGCTAATGCCTTTTTCCACGGCGCCTGCATTTTCATGGCCGCCTTTGATACCGGAGGTTTTGCCCCGCAGTCGCAGAGCATCCTTTATTACCATAGCCTGGCCTTTGAGGTCTTCACCGTGGTTTTAATGGTCCTCGGCGCGATAAACTTCAGGCTGCATTATCATGTCTGGATGGGCAACCGCCGCGAGATCGTCAAGAACATCGAGACAGTGGGCCTCTTTATCACCATCCTGGTCACCTTTATGATCACGGCAGTGGGGCTCTTTCGCATGGATACCTATCCCTATGCCTTATCGCTCTTTCGTAAAGGCTTTTATCAACTGGTCTCCGGCCACACCGGGACCGGTTTCCAGACGATCTACGCAGCACAGTTCATCAATGAGTGGAGCCACCTAAGCCTTACAGGCGTGATCTGTGCCATGGCCATGGGGGGCGCGGTCTGTTCCACTACCGGCGCGATCAAGATGCTGCGCCTGGGGATCGTGGTCAAGGCACTGCTGGAAGATATCAAGCGCATCATCCTGCCCCAGGGGGCCATCGTGGTGAAGAAGTTCCACCATATCCGGGAAGTCTTCATGGAG
>VGKG01000018.1 GCA_016867115.1 Candidatus Omnitrophota bacterium
ACGATGTAACCCTTACCACCGGCGCTCTCCTGACCATAGACGATGACATAAACCTGGGCAGCGGCACCCTGAACATTGACAGCGCAGCCGGTGCCACCGAGAACGCAGGTGACACTATTACCGCCGGCAGCCTAAGGCTGATCAATACCGGCCCCTACACCCTGACCGAAGCCAACGACGTGGATACCTTAGCTGCCAATATCAACGGCACGCTCAGCTTCACTGATTCTGATGATCTGACAGTCGCTACAGTGGGCGCTACCACTGGTATTACTACCAGCGACGATGCCGTGACTCTGGATACCGGGAACACCCTGACTCTTACTCAGAATGTAAATATAGGTAATGCCACCCTGACCCTGAATACTTCTGCGGGTGGAGTAAACCAGACTGGCGGAGCAGTTACTGCCACGAATTTGCTGCTTACTGGCGCGGGAACTTATACCATTGCAAGCGCTACCAACGACGTGGATACCTTAGCTGCCAATGTTACCGGCGCCATAAATTATACGGATGCCGATGCCCTGACCATCGGCACGGTGGGTGCGACCAGCGGCCTGAACTCGAATAATGCAGGGGCTATTTCGGTCACTACGATTAACGGCGCCTTGAATGTCAATCAGAACGTCACTGCCGGAGCAAATCAGATCACTTTAAGGACGCAGGAGGCAGCAGAGCCTACAAGTGCCGATATCATCCTGGCAGCGAATGTCGACGCAAGCGCCGGCGGAGGCGGTGCGGTATATCTTGATTCCGCCGATGCCATCAATCAAACCGCAGGCAGCATCCTGGCCCTGCAGATGCGCGCGGATTCCCAGGCAGGCACCACATTAGACCAGCTGACCAATCATCTTTCAGATGCGGTTAATGGTCTGGCCGGGCGGGTCACTGAGCCGGGCGCACAGTTCCGTTACACTGACGCCTCTAATTTCGTCATCGGCACCGTGCTTGGGGAAAGCGGCATTACTACTAACGGAGGGGATATTCATCTACGTTCGGTTTCAGGAAGCGTCAGTTTCAATGACGATGTGACCAGTAACGGAGGCAATATTTATTTGGAGAATGCCACCCCCGGACAGCTCATCTTTGTGGGTTGGGATCCACTTGTCCCCGGGTCTATGGTAATTCTGCCCGGCGGAGGCTTTGCGCATCTGCTTCCCGGCACAGGTATAATTTATCTGGGAGGCGCTACTTCCGGGGATGCTTATATCGGGACAGCGGATTTCACCGGAAAGAACATAGGTATCATTTCCGGAGCAAATATTCTGAGCGGCCTGGAATGGCTTGCCAATCCGCAGGCCTGCCTCTTTACCTCAAACAGGCTGGGCCTTGAGGCGCTTAGCGGCTATATCGGCACACAGGCCCTGCCCATAAATACCTCCATCGTTTCTCTTGACTCCGCGTCTCTGGGCGCGACCTGGATCAATGAGACTGACGATATTACCCTTAACAGCGTGACTACTACCGACGGCCTGATCAATGTAGTTGCCGGAGGGAACATGACGGTAAATACGGTTACTGCCGGCGGCTCGGGCAGGAATGTCTGGCTGACTACCCAGAACAATGATATGGATATCATTTGTTCAGGAAATGTTACCGCCCTGGATGACGACGTTTACTTATCAGCAAGCGGCGATATTACCGATACCACCAATTTAGACAGCCGCATCCGCGCTGGAAACCTGATTATTACCCAGGCAGATTCTGTGGGCGATTCTTCCTATGACGGAAGGCTGGATACAGAGGTGGATAATATCCGCGATAACCGGATCACCGGGAATGCCTATTTCCTGGAATACGACGACGTCACGCTAACCGACATTGAATCTGCACTGGGCGGAATCGACTTGATCAGCCTTGGCTCGATTTTTGGCACGCACACCTATAATGGCGATGACGTCTACGGTCTTAGGGGAGTCTATTTGACTGCCGCAGGTATTATCGGCACCCGTTACAGTCCGGTCTGGGTGAGCGGCTCTTACGGCAATGTCTTTGTTGCCGCAGGCAGTTCCCGCGACGGCCTCTCAGTGCATATCAAGACAGACAGCCCGTTTTACTCAAACCACCAGCCGACGGATCTTTTCCGCGTGATGAATACGCCTCCCGGCCTTGTGCTTTACAATTTCCGCCTGGCCGGCGGCGCAAACATAACCCAGATCAAGAACCAGGGTTATTATATGCTTGATGCCAATGTAAACAAGGCCATCCTTTATCCCTATTTTGACCGCTGGGCGAATCAGTGGGATTATGATGTTTTCCTGAAATCCTACCTTAAGTCCGAGGCCGCCCTGATCGCTGACCAGCGCGTCTACGGCGAATACGTGCTCCTTGACCTGAATGACCTGGATAAAAAGTTCGCCACGGATAAGGGCAGGATCGTTATTCTTGAGAACGGCGTAAAGGTGATGGATGTGGGCAATATTTTTTCGCTGCCCGCTTTCCTTTACATGCCTTATCGGTTCGATCAGGCCAGGTAGGACCCGCCGCCTTACAATTTCTATTTGATTTTTCCGGCCATTCTGCTACAATTCCTTTAGGGGAGGCGAGCATCTCTTTTTTATCGGCATAATAGCTATCTTAATTTTTTTAATATCAGGAGAGGAGACGGAAATGAGAAAGGTTTTAGCAGTGGTTCTGGCAGCGGCATTTGCTTTTGGCCTCACCGGTTGCGGAAAGAAACAGGAGCCGATCGAGATCGGACAGGAACCCATGTCTATGGAAGCGATCAACAGCATGACGGCAGTCGCCCCTGCTCCGGAGGCTAAGTCTGCGGAAGTAAAACCGCAGGTCTCACCTCGGGTGCCCGTGACTACGCAGGTGACCACAACCGTGACTTCCCCGGGAGCTCCGGCTGCGGCCGCATCAAGCCAGCCCACGACGCTGGATATCCAGACCGCGCTGAAGAACGCCGGGTTCGACCCCGGTTCCATCGACGGAAAAATGGGCCCCAAGACCAAGAAGGCCGTACAAGAGTTCCAGAGCGCAAACGGCCTGGATGCGGACGGCAAAGTCGGACCTAAGACCTGGGCTGCCTTAAGCAAATATTTGGTCGCTTCCGCCCGGCAGTAGAAATAAGGCCGGCGAGCCTTGAAAAGGCGCTGATTTTATTGTATACTTTATAGTGCCGATAAAGGTAAACCCGAAGAAATTCGGGGGCGCAAAGCCACAGGCCTAAGTTGCCCTGCAAAGCCGTGTCCTAGAGCAGCTTACAGTAAAGCATTAACTTAGGGCAGCTCGGCAGGCAGAGGCAATATGGCAGCTGGGTTGCCGAAGAAGGAAGGGATGCTTGGAGTAACAAACCCAGGCCTTTATCGGCGTTTTTTATTGAATTATAAGTCCCAACAAAAATGTTGGGACTTTTATTTTGGAGTGCTATAATATCAGGAAACATGTTCCAATTTCCTGAAGATTTCTACTGGGGCGCAGCCACCTCTGCCCATCAGGTCGAAGGCGATAATACCAACTCTGACTGGTGGGAGTGGGAAAAGAGGGCGGCTAAAGCGTCCTCCGGCGCTGCCTGCCGCCACTATGACCTCTTCCGGCAGGATTTTGACCTGGCGCGTTCCCTGAACCACAACTGCCACCGCCTTTCCGTAGAATGGTCCAGGGTCATGCCGCAGGAAGGTAGGCCTTCGGCAGACCAGCTGCGCCATTATCAGGAAGTGATCTCTGCCTTAAGGGAGCGGGGGCTTGAGCCGGTAGTCACCCTGCACCACTTTACCAATCCCCTGTGGTTCAGCCGGAAGGGCGGCTGGTTGAACAGGGATTCAGAAAAGCATTTCCTTGATTTTGTCGAAAATACCGTCGGAGCGCTCTGTGACAAGGTGCGTTTCTGGGTGACTATCAACGAGCCCATGGTCTATGTCTACCATGCCTACATCCTGGGCGTCTGGCCGCCCCAGGAGAAGTCCTTTCTTAAGGCAAGATGCGCTACCGGGAATCTGGCCTCAAGCCATATTAAGGCCTACCAACTGATACACGGTATTTATAAAAAGAAGAACTTGGCACCGCCCGCGGTCAGTATCGCAAAGAACCTGCAGGCCTTTGAGGCCTGTATTCCTACTTTGAAAAATAAGTTTGCCGTATATCTGAGGGAGAGGGGTTTTAACTCTGCATTCCTGGAAAGGCTTGTCCGCCACAAGGCCATTGATTTTATCGGCGTCAATTACTATACCCGCAGCCTCGTCGAAGCCGCAAGCTGGCAGTCGAGGAGCCTGCTCCTGGATACCTGCAGGAAGGGGCATAGCAGGCTCCCCCAGAATACGCTTGGCTGGGATATCTATCCCGAAGGTTTATACCGGGTGCTCCTTAGACTTAAGCGTTTTCAGCTGCCGGTTTTTATCCTTGAGAATGGCATCTGCACCGGTGATGATGCCCGGCGCTGGGATTTTATCAGGGAGCACCTTTTAGCACTTGGCCGCGCCATGCAGGACGGCCTCCAAGTCCGGGGTTATCTCTACTGGTCGCTGTTGGATAATTTTGAATGGGATAAGGGCTTCGATCCGCGCTTTGGCCTGATAGAAGTGGATTACCGCACGCAGGAAAGAAGGGTCCGGGAGAGCGCCCGGAGGTTCGCAGAGGTCTGTAAGACAGGGAAACTTGAGTAAATAAAATGGAACTGATCAGCAAAGAGTTGATTTTAAAAGAGATCCCCCTTTTCGCGGAGCTTTCCGACGAGGAGATCGGCCTCATCAGGGAGAGGGCGTATCTGAAAGAATACAAGAAGGGGCAGGCCATCTATCAGGAAGGTTCATCCCCGAGCGCCTTTTACTGCGTAGTCACCGGCAGGGTGGTGATCTTTACCCGTGACCTTTCCGGAAACCGCACCGTTTTAGAGTACCTGCACCGCGGCAAATATTTCGGCATCATCTCTTTATTGACCGACGAAACCCACTCGGTGAGCGCCGAGGCCATTAATGACAGCCTGCTGCTTGAGATCAAAAAAGAGGATTTTGATCTTATCCTGAAAAAAGTCCCGGGGCTGGCCGTTGACTTAAGCCGTACCCTTTCGCGCAGGCTCAAGCGCAAGGACATCCACCAGAAGACCATCTTTGAAAGCACGGTGATCTCGGTATTCAGCTCCTATTCTCGGGCCGGCAAAACACTCTATGCGTTGAACCTGTCGCTTGCGCTGAAAAAAGAAACGCATAAATCCGTGGTGATCCTCGACCTTCTCCCTGAGGGCGCCTCCCATAGCCTTCCCAAGAAGCTGGATTCGGAATGCATGCGCATCTTTAATCTTTCCGGCTCCGGGGCAGATGACCCCTCGGCGATAAAGGATTTTATCCTCAGGACAGCTTTCGGCCTGGACGTGGCCTGTTTCTACTACCGGCCGCAGGATTCATCCTGCGTGAAAAGACTGATCGCCATAATCAGTATTTTAGTCAATGACTACCATTATATCCTCCTGGACCTGCCTTCAGCTATGGACCGGCCGGTCTTCGATATCCTTAATCAGTCTGACCTTATCCATCTGTTGACCAGCCCGGAACCGGTGGACCTGGGCCGTACGCGGCATCTCGTCGAACGGCTAAGACAGGAGTTTTCTTTTCAGGAAGAAAAGATCAAGGTGATCATCAATGAGTATAAGCTCTCTAAACTCGCGCATGAAGAGCAGACGGACCTTTTAGGCCGGCAGGTGTTCGCTACCCTGCCGCGGATAGAGCTTAGCGCAGCCGAGCGGCTGGTCCTGGATGAGCCTCATTCGGAATATTCCCGGGCCATACGCAGGATCGCCAGGCAGCTGGGAGACTGCCTGGTGGGGCTGGTCCTGGGCGTAGGGGTAGGTTACGGTTTCTGCCACATCGGGGTGCTCAGGGTGATCGAGGAAGAAAAGATCCCCGTCGATGTGATCGTAGGCTCAAGCATCGGCGCCCTGATCGCCAGCCTTTGGGTGACCGGCAGGTCTAGCTCTGAGATCCTTGAGATCGCCAGAGAGTTCAAGGAACCAAAACATATCTGGAACCTGATCGACCTCACCTTTCCGCTTTTAGGGTTTATAAAGGGGAGCAAGCTGCAAAGGTTCTTAAAGAAGCACCTGGATAATAAGACCTTTTATGACGTGCGCCTGCCTTTAAAGATCATCGCCAGCGACGTGCGCAGGAAAGAGCCTCGCGTATTGGACAAAGGGCCCTTAGTGGATGCGATCATGGCCAGTTGCGCCATGCCCGGAGTCTTTGCGCCTTTTAAGTTAAGCGAGGATATGCTCTTTGACGGAGGCGTGATTAATCCCCTGCCGACCGAGCCCCTGTTGAAGATGGGGGTAAAAAAGATCATTGCCGTCAATGTCACTCCGTCCAGAGAAGATATCCTGCGTCAGTATGACCGGCTGAAAGAAAAGATGACCGCGGGGCCGGTGCCGGAGCTTAAAAAAGAGAAGAGGCCCGGACCCGGAGAGCGTATCAAGAATATCTTCAGGGTCAATATCCTTGATTTTATCTTTTCCAGTATCGAGATCCTGCAGTCCGAGGTGGCCAAGAAAGAGGGGCAGCTTGCAGATGTAGTTTTACATCCGGACACTTCCGGTCTATACTGGTTAGATCTGCACCGGTCAGAAGAGTTCGCCAGAAGAGGCGAGGAAGAGGCCCGGCGTAACCTCGATAAAATTCGACAAGTAATAAATGAATAGCAGAGGAGGGTTTATGAACCGTTTATTTTATTTCATTGCCTGTATCTTGATTCTGATTATGACTGGCTGCTCGACGGTAAAAGAGGCGGCGAAGTGCGTGGCCGGGATCTCCACCAAAGAACTTGAGGACCTGCGTAAAGATGCGATCAAAAAAAGCGTGGACCTGGATTACGATATCTGCTACAACCGGGTAAAGCGCATTTTAAAGAAGGCCGAGACTTACATCTATGCCGAAGAGCCGGCTAAGAACCTGATCGCGATCTATCTTTCGGAGACGGATACGACCCCGGTGGGGATCTTTATCACTAAACAGGATAAGGATAAGGCCCTGATCGAAGTATCTGGCCCCAGCACCTTTGCCAAGGAGTTCATCTCGGCAAAGATCTTTGATTCACTGGAAAAACCGTTAGGAGACGAGAAGGAAGAAGAGAAGAAGGAAGGGGAGGCTGATGCAAAAAAAGCGTTATCCCATTAATGAGCTGATTAAGGAGTGCCACCGCGTGGCCAGGGCAAAAGGCTGGTGGCAGCAGGACCGCAATGAGGGCGAACTGATCGCGCTGATGCATTCGGAATTATCCGAGGCGCTTGAGGCGATGCGTAAGCACGGTAACAGGGAAGAGGTGGCCGAAGAGTTGGCTGACTGCTGTATCCGCATCTTTGACTACTGCGGGGCGCACAAGATCGACCTGGAAGAAGCGCTGCTTAAGAAGATCGCCTACAATAAGACCCGCCCGTTCCGCCACGGCAAGAAATTCTAAGAAAGAGCCCGGAGAATGAATCTATACGAGCATTTGAAAGCGCATTTGCACGGTAAGGTGGTGATCCTGGGGATAGGAAATACCTTAAGGGGCGACGATGCAGCCGGCTCGCTTCTGGCCCAGCGCCTGCACGGCAAGGTGCCTTATACCGTCTATGATGCAGGGACAAGCCCGGAGAATTATCTGGGCAAGATCATCAGGGATAAGCCGGATAACATAGTGATCATCGACGCCGCGGACTTTGCGGGTAAGCCCGGAGAGTTTGACCTGGCAGAAGACATTGAGACGACAAATCTCTTTTCCACGCACGATGCCTCTATCGCGCTTACCATTAACTACTTGAAAAATAATTTAAAGGTGGATATAATAACTTTGATCGTTCAGCCCGGGAGCCTTAAATTCGGGACTGACCTAACTCCCTCTGTGGCAAAGACTTTGGAAGATCTGGAGAAGTGGTTCCGTGAATCAGCTTAAAAAAAGGGATACCTGGGGTTCACGTCTGGGCATTATTATGGCGGTTGCCGGCTCTGCCGTCGGTCTAGGCAACTTCCTGCGCTTTCCGGCTAAAGCTGCCTCAAACGGCGGCGGCGCCTTCATGATCCCCTATTTTATCTCTCTATTTCTATTAGGCATTCCTCTGATGTGGATCGAGTGGACCCTCGGCCGTTACGGCGGAGGCTTTGAGCACGGCACAGCCCCGGGCATATTCCACTCGCTCTGGCAGAAGAACCGCTTTATCAAATATTTCGGAGTCATCGGCATCTTCGGCCCTCTAGTCATCTTCATCTATTATGCCTATATTGAAAGCTGGACCCTGGCCTACAGCTTCTTTTCTCTTGCCGGAAAATACCGCGGGCTCTCTGATCAGGCCGCGATGCAGAGCTTCTTAAGCGGTTTTCAGGGCTTAGAAAAGAACCAGTATTTTCAGGGCCTTGCCCCGGCCTATATTTTTTTTCTGATCACCTTTATTGTCAATATCTGGGTCATTTATTACGGCATCAAAGGCGGGATTGAAAAGCTTTGCAAGTGGGCGATGCCGCTATTATTTACCTTCGGGATCTTTCTTATGATACGGGTCTTGACCTTAGGCGCCCCGGACCCGGCAAAGCCGGAATGGAATGTCTTAAACGGATTCGGCTTCCTTTGGAACCCGGATTTTAGCGCTTTAAAGTCCGCTAAGGTCTGGCTTGAGGCTGCAGGGCAGATCTTTTTTACCCTAAGTGTTGGCATCGGCGTGATCCTGACCTATGCCAGCTATCTTTCTAAGGGCGATGACGTGGTTTTATCCGGCCTGACGGCATCGAGCACAAACGAGTTCGCCGAGGTGATCCTGGGTGCCAGCATCATCATCCCGGCGGCATTCGTCTTCTTTGGCCCGGTAGATATCCAGAATATCGCGCGCTCCGGCGTCTTTAATCTGGGATTTGTCACTATGCCCCTGATCCTGAACAAGCTGCCTTTGGCTGAGATATTCGGTTTTATGTGGTTTTCGCTGCTTTTTTTAGCCGGCGTCACCTCTTCCGTATCCCTTGCCCAGCCGGCAGTGGCATTCCTGGAGGATGAGTTTGATATCGACCGAAAAAAAGCAGTCGCTATATTCGGTGCCGTTTCTTTTATCCTCTGTCAGCCGGTGATATTCTTCCTCGGCCGGGGGGTGGTGGATGAGCTGGATTTCTGGGGCGGGACGTTCTTCTTAGTTTTGTTTGCCGCCATTGAGACCATCCTTTTTGCCTGGGTCTTCGGGATGGAGGCAGCCTGGGATGAGATACATAAGGGCGCGGACATGCGGGTGCCTAAGATCTATAAGTTCATCATCAAGTACATAACACCTTTATTCCTTTTCTTTATCCTCGGTATGTGGTTTTGGCAGGAGTGGCTGCCGATCATCTTCATGAAGGGGGTCTCTGCGGATAACCGCCTATTTGTCTTAGGTACAAGGATCGGCCTGATCCTCATCTTTTTTATCCTGGGGGTTCTAGTGAGGATAGCCTGGAGAAAAAAAAGAAAGAGAGAGGAGGGCTTTAGGTGAAGCCGGGCGGTTGGATATTCCTGATTTTTTCCTGGGGTGTAATTTTGGGCCTTGCTACTTTTTGTTTTTTTAAGGTCTTTTCCAAAAAGGAGCTCAAATGAGGAAGATTTTTGCGCTGGCATTATTTCCCTTTATCCTAGTCGGTATTTCGGGTTGTGTGCCCCTGATCATCGGCGGAGCAGTGGGCGCTTTGGGCGGATACGCCGTAAGCAGGGATACTATTCAGGGCGATACGGATAAATCCTACGACCGGCTCTGGAATGCGGCGGCAAGCATCTCCAAGGTCAGGGGAGAGCTTAAATCAGAAGACAGCATCAAGGGATTAATCCAGTTTGATTCAGATGATGGCCGCGTCTGGATCAGGTTGATCCGGATCACTCAGTCGACCACGCGCCTTAGGGTCTCGGCAAGAAAACACCGCCTGCCGAATCTGACCCTGGCCCAGGATATCTTTGTCCGGGTTATGGAGGCGGCCAAGTGAACTTTATTGCCAACTTCCTCACCTGCCTTAGTCTCCTCTTCGGGTTTATTTCGCTGATATTTTCACTTGAGCAACATTTTACCTTTTCAGCCTGGGCAATAATGCTTTCGGTGGTCTTCGACGGCCTGGACGGTCAGGTCGCCAGGCTCAATCCTGTGCCCAGCGAACTGGGAAAGCAGCTGGATTCCCTGGTAGATGTGGTTGCTTTCGGCATTGCTCCGTCGTTGCTTGGTTACGTATTTATCTACAGCCATTTTCATTTATGGGCGGTGGCTGCGCTTTTTATCTATTTATTCTGCTGTGTCTGGCGCCTTGCCAAATACAATATCACTGCTAAAGAAGAGATGGCTAACTGTTTTATCGGCCTGCCGACCACCATCAGCGGCGCGGTCTTGGCCTCATTCATACTCATATACCGGAAACAGGAGGAGATGCTTTTTCCGGAGTTCCTTCCGGATATCCTGGGCCCGCAATTTATGCCCTATATTTTCATTGTCCTGGTGCTGGTCCTGGCGTTTCTGATGATCTCCAGAGTCCGCTACCTGAACCTGGACGGCCTGAAGAAGTTTCTCGGCGGCGCAATGGCATGGTTTATCTTGATTTTGGCTGCCATATTCATCTTTGCCGGCCTTCTTAGAAAGGCAGGCATCAGCCTGTTCGGGCTCTTCTTAATCTACTTGATTTTTTCCCCGTTTGTGGTAAAAAGATTAAATAGTTCTAAAGTTCCATAGCTCTAGCAAGGGACATATTTTTATCAGCTGCCCGCCGCAGTGCGGACAGGTTAGCTAACGACGCCGAGGTAGCTCAGTGGTAGAGCGCGGCCCTGAAAAGGCCGGCGTGGGTAGTTCGATTCTACTCCTCGGCACCATTATTTAGAGAGGGGCTTATAGAAGCTCCTCTCTTTTTATTTTTTTAGGATATAGTTAAGTGGTATAATAACATCAGCAACCTGCTTTTGTGGCGGGGAAAGCGGTAGGGAGAGGAAAAGATGAAAGGCGCATTGCTAATGTTAATTTATTTAGTATCAGGCATATTATTTTTGATTAGTGGGATTACCCTATTAAAGAGGAAAAATTATAAGCCCGGTGAGAAGGTGAGTTGGGGATTTTTGTTGAAGAAGATAGATTTGCTTTCCGGTATTCTTATAATAATTGGGGCATACTTATTAGGCTCGTTAATTTTTTCTTTAATAATTAACATATTTAATGCCAAATATGGCACCCTGCTTTAGGCAAGGAGGGAAGATGGGAAAGATCATGCTGATGCAGTTTCTATCCTTAAGCATATATACTCTTTTTATGGGGATCACTTTCTGCGACGGCTTTAAGCTGCACGTCGTAAGAAAGCTCATCTGGTTTATTACATTCGCCGCTGTCAGCGCTTATGTGCTGAGGACAAAGAATGAGTTTGACCTGGCTCTGATTTTGCCTGTGCCGACCCTGCTTGCCATACTGCTTTGCAGCTATGAGCACAGAAAGTCAAAGGATAAAAGGGCGCAATAAATGAGCCTGTTTCTTAAGATCTACACCCTGCTTTGGATATCTGCCTGTGTAGTTTCTGCGATCTTAGTCGCCAGAGAGAAGAGTCTTTATGTATTTCTCGATAAAAGTTATTGGAAGTTCCTGTTTAAGCCCTGGAAAGTAGTCACTTTTATTATCGGGGCCTTTGGCCTGACTGCGATCGCTCCGTATACGGGAGATTATACCTGGGATTATTACGATACGGCCTTAATGTCGGCCCTGACCTTTGTGACCGCTCCCTGGGCAGTAGGGATTTTTTATAAGTTCAGGAAGGGCCAGGCGCGCTTCAGGCAGGCCTTTGTCGCTTTCTGCCTCTGGATGCTTTCGGTGAGCTGGTCATACGATATTTATATGTATTTCCGGGAAGGGGTGTATCCGCCCACGTGGCTGCCGAATATCGGGCTTTCATCCTTTCTTTATGCCTACGCAGGCTTTATGTGGAACCTGGACTGGAAAAAAGAAAAAGGGATATTCTTTTCCTTTAAGGAGGGCAACTGGCCGGCAGCATCTGAAGGCAGGGTTTTTCCTAAGCTTTTTATCGCCACCGTGCCGTTTATCCTGGGGGTTATTATTCTGGCCGGCCTGGTGATTTACGGGATACATTCTACAAAATAGAGGAGGATACATGATCGAGCGAGGAGAATACAAGGGTAAGCCGTTGATCGTCTTAAAAAGAAACGAGGAGGATCAATACCCGTTTTCTTTCGGCGTCAGCAAGGCCAAGCTGATACTTGAGAATATCGAAGAAATCAAGAAGTTCGTAGAAGAGAACGCCACAGAGCAAAATAAGTAGAGAAGGGCCGGATAATGGTGTATCATAGGTGAAAATCCTATTTATGCGCAAGAAAACCCTTATTTTAGCTTTTTTTGCCCTCCAATTCTTTGTTTCCTGCTGCCTGGCCGAGGAAAAGCCCACCCCTGCGCTTGAAAAGGGGATCGGCCAGTATAAGCACGAGAATTACGAGGAAGCACTCGCCACCTTAAAAAAGGCGCGCCAGGAAGACCCCCAATCCACTCTTGCCGCCTTTTATCTGGGACTCACCTACAAAAAGATCCAGGATTACCAGGCCTCGCTTGAGCCCTTGAGGGAGGCAGTCACTAATACCCCCAAGATCAAAGAGGCGCTGATGGAGCTCATTGATTCTCTCTATCAGCTAGGAGAGCTTGAAGAGGCGAAGAAGTGGATCGCCGAGGCAGAAACACAGGAGATAAAGCCTGCTCAAACCGCCTTCCTGAAAGGCTTGGTTTTAGCCCGCGATAATCAGGATGGGGGAGCCATTGAATCCTTTAAAAGAGCCAAAGAACTTGATCCTGCCATGTCCCAGGGGAGCGACTATCAGATCGGCCTGATCCACCTGAAGAAGAAAGAGTTTTCCCGGGCGCAGGAGATCTTTAAAGACGTGGTGGTGGTGAATCCCAATTCCACCATGGCCAATTTCGCCAACCAGTACCTGGATATCCTTAAAGAGAGGGGCCAGCCCGCCCGGCCGTTCAAGCTGGATGCGGGGTTTGCCTGGCAATACGACGATAATGTCGCGGTAAAGCCCGAAGACATATCCATAGAGACGAATATCTCCGGAAAGAGCGATTGGCGCCATGTCTACACCATGAATACCGAATACAACCATAATTTTAGCGACACCTTTAACCTCAGGGCGCAGTATTCGTTCTACGATGCCGAGCAGCACCGGATGCATTTTTACGACATGATGAGCCAGACATTCACTATCCAGCCGAACTTTACCTCTGAAAAAACCCTGCTCAGTTTTCCGACCGGATACAACCACGTCTGGGTGAATGACACCACGTATTTATCCATGCCTACTTTCGGCACGGTCTATAATTTTATGACCGATGATAAGAATATGGGCCAGCTTACCTTCCGCTACAACCACAAGAACTACATGTGGACGCCCAGCAGCGCCGACGAGAACCGCGATTCCAATGATTTCGGTTCGGGTTTCGGCTGGTACAGGTTCTATGCCAAGAATAAAGGCTTTGTGAGCCTGCGTTACGGCATTAATAAGGAAGAGACTAAAGGCAAGAACTGGGATTACCTGGGTAACCGGGTCACGGCTGCGGCAGTCATCCCGTTCTCCGGGAAACTGAACCTTACTTTATCCGCGGACTTCTATGCGCAGAATTTCTCCCACACGAACTCGACCTACCTGGTGAAGAGGCATGACCGCACCTATACGGGTTCAGCGCTTCTTGCCTATAAGATCTATAAGGATTCCGAGTTTCAAATCCAGTATACCCGCATCAGGGATTGTTCCAATATCGACGTCTACGATTACAGCCGTAATATTTACAGCGCAGGATTCAACGTTAAGTTTTAAACAGCCTGTTAAAGAGGTGAACGCATGAAAAATCCCAAAGAAGCATTCAAGCCTGCTTTGATCCTGGGGATGGTCTTAGTCTTTATCTCCCCTGTTTTAGCCGGCAGTGCCGGTAAAGTGACCTACGTCGAGGGAAGGGTGGACGCAGCCGCTTCCGATAAAGCCGAAGCCATACCCTTAAAAGAGGGCCAGAGTATTAATCCCGGGGAGTTTATCCGCACCAAGTCAGACGGCAAGGCCGAGATCGCCTTTCTGGATAATTCCGTGCTGCGCATTGGGAAAAATTCGCGCATTCAGATCGAGGATTACCGCCTGGATAATAAAAACACAAGGAAGAGCGCCTGCATAAGGCTGGAGAGGGGTGAAGCGAGGTTTATTATCTCAAAGAGCGCGCAGGCAGCTCCTTTTATTATCTGTACGCCTAATACCAAGGGAGAAGTCAAGGGTTCTGAGGTATTCGTCTCCTATCAGGCCGGCAGCAGCAATCTCCTGGTCGCCGAGGGGACTTTATCCGTATTTAACCTTGCGTACCCGGAAGAGGTCCTCACTGTTCCCGCCGGAAACAGCATCCTGATCACTCAGGAAGAATTACCGAAAGCCCCGCGGCCTTACATGGACCTGGAAAAAAAGCTGCTTGAGACAGAGACCCAGATCCCGGTATCTTTCAGCAAGGTAAAAGATACCGGCGAGATCCGCGGCCTGATCGCGGAGTTTTCCGGCGAAGTGCTGATCACGCCTAAGGGCAAGACTGAGGCGCGCCGGCCAAAAACGGGCGAAGTTGTCGCGGCGGGCGATAAGATCCGGACCGGCAAGGACGGGATCGTCGTGGTCGTCTTTGATAACGGCAACGCCATTTCGCTTAAACCCGAGACAGAGATCGAGATCATAAAATTGATCAGCGACCCTAAGACCGGGGAATATGAAAACCTTTTTCAGTCCCGCATGGGCAAGATCAAGGCGCGCATCGAAAACCTGAAAGGAAAATCCAAGTTTGAAGTGCGCACGCCTACCGCAGTCTGCGGAGCAAGAGGCACGTTCATGTACCTGAATATCACCCCTGCGCAGACTACAGCTTTCTTCGAAGGAGGGCGGGGCTATATCAGCCAGATCGGGACAGGAGAGACTGAGTTTATAGAATCCGGCGAGACCGCCACTGCCGACGCAGAGGGGAACCTCAGCGATCCCGAGGGTGTCTCTGAAGACGCGCGCATGGACCTTGACGATGGCTGGGACCCGCAGGGAGGAGAGGCCGGCGGTTCTGAAGGAGGCGCCGGAGATTTCAGCCTTTTCGATTTCGGGACAGGAGACGATACTTCAGGTTCGGATTCAGGCAACGATACCGCGGGCCTTGAAGAGGATTTTAGCGGCTTGGGGGATGTAGATGTGGGTAATCTTTTCGTGTATATACCGATCACTGAAGTAGAAGAGGAGAACCCTGAACCGCCGGTGAACAAAGTCGGAGATTTCTACTATTCGTATCTTGGGGCAGGGGGGCCGGTCCTGACTATTGACGGAGGTTTGTATGATATGGCCATAGCCAGCGATTTTGCCTCCGTGTGGCTGGGCAGCGCTACTTCTATGACGGCGACGGGCAAATATACCTTAGACGGTGCCTCCACCTACCACATCTGGACCGCAGGCGATATCTATAGTTACGATCCGCTCACCGGGACCTACACTACTTCCGACGGCGGCGCCTATTACGGCCTCATCGGAGGCACGCGGGGGCGGATGAATGCTGTGCCCTGGATGGAGGGGCTCTTTGCCGCTTTATACATCGACCCCAGCAATAATGCCGGGGTATTAATGGGCGCTTTTGACGGAACGGATGCTACGAGTTTTTCTTTGACCGGCTCGTTATCTAAAATCCAGAGAGAGGCTGCCATTGAGTACCTGCCGCAGGACCTTTATGCCAATGTTTATCAGGGAGGGGAGTTCTATGGCGGAGGAAATAAGGATTTCGGCGGCGGTAAGGACGTAACCTTAAAAATGGTAGACGGCAAAGGCATGGAGATCGATACCGCCTCAGGCTCCAGGGGCTGGGGTATCTGGGGTACGCGTATTGCCGGAAGCTATCACGGAGACCTGACCTCTCTGTTGCCCTGGGAAGTACAGCTTACCGGGACGCAGGAGAATGAAGACGGCAGAGACGAAGGGGCGCTGCTTTTGTCAATGAAAACCAATGACTGGTCGCTTAACCGCGTAAACGGCACAATAGAGGGGATAACTCTGGACGTGCACGGACAGGGAGAGCTTGCCGGAAGCAAGGTCAACGGCCAGGTCAGGGGTTGCTATATCGATGTGCCTGTGGGCATTGAGGGTTCCTGGCAGGCAGCCAGCTGCGGGGATTGGGTGGAGGTGAATAATTCCCTGGATTGGTCGACTCTTGCGAACTTAACCGCGGATATACAGGCTATCAATGTCTCAGTTCCGATCAGTGAAGTGGTTACCTCGACCGGCCTTGCCGGAGCAGGCACCTTCGGCACCGGGACTGCGATCAGCGTGACCGGCATGGATGTGGGTTTTTACGCCCTTACGCCGACAGCCTTTGAGGGCATCTGGGCAGCGCTTATCAGCGGATCTTACAATTATCTTTCTCCGACTAGCAATGACTGGTCGGTCATTGTGAATAACGGAGCATCGGATTCCGCCACCCTTACCGGCACGCAGTGGTCTAATAATGAGTGGAAGGCTGATGTCACCGGTTCGACCGCAGCCGGCATCTCTTATAGCGGCTCAGCCACAGGCACCTATGACAATGCCGGAGCTTTCAGCGGCTCAGGCGCAGGTACCTGGTCAAGCCCTACTCCCCAGCCTTAATCAAAATAACAATCAAAAACCCCCACACCAAAACTTTGGTGCGGGGGTTTATTTTGCAATCAGGTTCTATTTTAAGCTTTCTTCACGTTGGTAGCCTGTTCGCCCTTAGGTCCCTGAGAGACCTCAAATTCGACTTCGTCGCCTTCGTTCAGAGTTTTATAGCCTTCACCGGTGATCGCGCTGTAGTGTACGAACACGTCCTTGCCGTCCTCACGCGTGATAAAGCCATAACCCTTCTGGTTACTGAACCACTTCACTTTACCCTTTGCCATGTTTCTTGATTCACCTCCTCCACATAATAAAAAAGCCGTAAAGCACGATCAGTTCGACTTCAATTGGCTTTACGGTTTTTTCGATTTACTGCCTGACAAAATCTTACTTCTCCTTGCTTTGTTTCAATAAGGTAAGTATAGCAGCTTTTTTGCGTTTGTCAAATTATTTTTTTGTGTTATAATACAGCAATTGTCGCCGGCGTAGCTCAGTTGGCAGAGCAGCGCTTTCGTAAAGCGCGGGTCGGGGGTTCGACTCCCTTCGCCGGCTCTTGTCTTCATGTCCAAGTTCACTGAAGTCTTAAAGCAGCGCAATTTCTTCCTCCTGTGGCTGGGCCAGATCATCTCGCAGTTGGGCGACCGGCTGGACCAGATGGCCCTGATCGGCTTTGTCTATGCGCGTTCACCCGGTTCCACCTGGGAGATCGCCAAGATCCTTTCCTTTACCATCATCCCGGTCTTTGTAATCGGCCCCATTGCAGGCGTTTATGTGGACAGGTGGGACAGGCGCCGTACCATGTACATCTGCGACTTTTTAAGGGCGCTCCTGGTCTTTACCATACCCTTCTTCCTCTTTTATGCAAAGAACATGGCCCCGATATACCTGATCATCTTTATTACTTTTTCCATCGGCCGCTTCTTTGTCCCGGCCAAGATGTCGATCATCCCTGAACTCGTTCCGGAGAAGGATCTCCTGATGGCCAACTCCCTGGTGAATACTACGGGCATGATCGCCGCGATCCTGGGGTTCGGTGTCAGCGGGATCCTGGTGCAGTGGTGGGGCGCAAAAGTGGGCTTTTACCTGGATAGCGTCAGTTTCCTGGTCTCTGCCCTGCTTATCTTCCTGATCGTAAAGAAGGCCCAGGCGAACGTGAAATGGGATGAGGTAAGCAAAGAGATCGTAGAGGTGATCCGTAAGTCCGTATTCCACGAGATAAAAGAAGGCATACTTTACCTTGTGCGCACCAGGGAGATACGCTTTACTGCCGGCATAATCTTCGTCCTCTGGTCAGCGCTGGGCGCGGTCTATGTGGTCCTGATCGTCTTTGTGCAGAAGACCCTCGGTTCCATGACCAAGGACCTGGGGCTTCTGGTGATGTTCCTGGGCATAGGGCTCTTTCTGGGTTCGCTTGCCTACGGCCGGTTCGGGCAGAAGTTGTCGCAGTACAAATCAATATTTGCATCTCTGGTTTTAAGCGGTATAATGCTTATTGTTTTTGCCTTCACCCTGAACAGATACCCCAGCTTCATGGTGGCGGCGATTCTTTCCTTTTCTTTGGGGATCCTGGTCGCTCCCATCATGATCGCCTCTAATACCATAATCCATAAGGCGAGCGAGAACGAGATGATGGGCAAGGTTTTCAGCTCTCTGGAGATCGTGATGCACCTGGGGTTCCTCTTGTTCATGTTCGTAAGCAGCCTGCTGGCGGAGGAGTTTTCGCACCTGGTGATCCTGGTCAGCGTAGGCTGCATCTTCAGCATCCTCGGGGTAATTAACCTCATTTATCACCGAAGACTTGCATGGTCAGATTAGAAGAACATAAACATTCAACCGAAAATAAGGCAATTGAAAAATTGCCCCTGCCGGCTAAGGCTTATATACCTTTATCCCAGCATTTAGGCAAGATCAGTATCCCGGAGGTCAAGGCAGGGGAGGGCGTGCTCACCGGTCAGAGGATCGCCGGCGTAGCCGGACACGTTTCGGCTTTTATCCATAGTTCTGTCTCCGGTAAAGTGGCAGGCCTTGAAGAGTGGCCGCATCCGATTCTTGGCCGATGTAGAGCGATTATAATTGAAAATGATGGCCAGGATAAATCCCAAATCCCAAATCCCAGATCCCAAATTGAAATAGATAGGCTCACGCCCGAACAGGTCCGTAACATCGTCTTCGAGGCCGGTATTGTGGGCATGGGCGGAGCGAGTTTCCCCACACACATAAAATTAAATCCGCCTAAGCCCGTAGATACGCTGGTCATTAATGGCGCGGAATGCGAGCCGTATCTGACCGGCGATTACCGGCTGATGGTAGAGAAGACCAAAGAGATCCTGCAGGGCGTAGCCATCGTAGAGAAGTGCCTGGGAGTAAAAAACGTCGTCATCGCCATCGAAGATAATAAGCCTGAGGCAATAAAGGCCTTCTCCCAAGAGCTAAGAGCTGAGAGCTATGAGCTCAGGGTCCTTAAATCCCTTTATCCCCAGGGCGGAGAAAAGCAGCTGATCAGGAATGCCCTGGGTAAAGAAGTCCCGCAGGGAAAGCTTCCCTTTGATATCGGGGTAGTGGTGCATAATGTAGGGACGGTCTATGCGATCTATGAAGCGGTTTACCTGGGCAAACCTTTATATGAAAGGGTAGTCACGGTCACCGGTACTTGTCTGACCAATCCTAAGAATTTATTAGTGCGTATCGGCACCCCCTTAAAGGAACTGATCGCTTATTGCGGACCGTTAAAAGAAGATCCGGAAAAGATCATCATCGGCGGACCGATGATGGGTATGGCCCAATATACTACGGATGTGCCGGTAATAAAATCCACCACCGGAGTTGTCTTATTGAACAAGAAAGAGGCCCTGGTTCAGGAAGAGGAGTTTTGCATCCGCTGCGGCGCATGCGTGCGCGCCTGTCCCGCGGGGTTGATGCCCTGTCTGATCAACCTTGCCTCTGAAAAAGAGCTCTGGGCCCAGGCAAAGGCGTATAACTGCCTGGATTGTATCGAGTGCGGCCTCTGTAATTATGTCTGCCCGGCAAACCGGATCCTCACGCAGTCCATAAAACGGGCGAAACAGGAAGCGTCTAAATAGGAGCAGGACACAAATGAAGGAAATGGCGCGTTACGCAGCAGTTTTGGGAACGATCTGCCTGGTTGCCAGCGCTTCGCTGGCAGTGGTGAACTCACTTACCCGGGATAAGATCATTGCCCAGGCTCAGGCAGAAGAAGAGGCGAGCCTCAAAGAGGTGATGCCGGCTGCGGATCACTTTGAGGCGGTGAAAAAAGATACAGAGACCCTTTATTACCGGGCGCTGGATAAAGACGGCAGCCTGATCGGTATCTGTTTTAAGGCGGAGGCAAAGGGTTATTCCAGCACTGTCCAGACCGTCGCCGGCATGTTCAAGGACGGGACTATCAATGCGATCAAGGTAGTCAGCCAGAACGAGACCCCCGGTTTAGGCACTAAAGTCACCGAGCCCTCTTTTACGGACCAGTTCAAGGGAAAGAAGGGCTTAGAAGAAGTGCAGGCGATCACCGGAGCCACGATCTCATCCCGGGCAGTGATCGATTCTGTGGCTAAGAAAGCAGAGGAGTTAAAGGGAATACTAAATGCCCCCTAAAGACGAGATCAAAGATAACCGGCTGACTGTCAGTTTCTCGCCGCACCTGCATAAGGATGAATCCGTAAGCAGGATCATGTGGATGGTGGTATTAAGCCTCGTCCCTGCGGGGATCGCCGGCGTGGCCATCTTTGGCCTAAATAGCCTCTGGGTGATCCTGCTTGGGATAATCAGTGCATTGGTGACCGAGGCAGCTTTACAGGTGGCGACCAAAAGAAAGGTCTCAATCTCAGACGGAAGCGCCTTCCTCACCGGGCTGCTTTTAGCTTACAATCTGCCGCCGGATGTTCCTTTCTGGCTGCCGATAGCCGGCTCTGTCTTTGCCATTGCCATCGGTAAGCAGATCTTCGGAGGCCTGGGCCAGAATATTTTTAATCCGGCCCTGGTAGGCAGGGCATTCCTGATGGCCTGCTGGCCCAAACTGATGACTACGTTCTCCGGCCCCTTTGATGCAATCACTCAGGCCACACCCCTGGCTGCGCTTAAAGAAGGAAAACTGATCGAACACATTTCTTATCTGGATTTATTCCTGGGTAAACACGGGGGATGTATCGGCGAAGTTTCCATCCTTGCCTTGCTTCTGGGAGCCCTATTTTTATTCATCCGCGGTTACATCTCCTGGCACATCCCTTTTACCTTTATTTTTACTACTGGTTTAATTACTTTTATCTTTGGCGGCACCCAGCCCCTGGGCGCAGGGGCTGGGTTCGGCGGAGACTGGCTTTTTCATATTTTGTCCGGCGGCCTGATCCTGGGCGCCTTCTTTATGGCGACAGACTATGTGACTAGCCCCCTTACTCGTAAGGGTCAGATCATCTTCGGCATAGGCTGCGGTGCATTGACTGCGGTGATCCGGATCTGGGGAGGATACCCCGAGGGCGTCTCTTATGCTATCCTCATGATGAATGCAGCTACTCCTATAATTGACCGCTATACCAAGACCAGGGTTTACGGGGCATGAAAAAATTATTAAGCGAATTCACTAAAGGCATTGTCAAAGAAAATCCCACCTTCGTCCTCATGCTGGGGTTATGCCCGACTCTGGCTGTATCGGTTACGGTGATCAACGGCATAGGCATGGGGATTGCTGCGACTTTTGTGCTCTTGAGCGCGAATATTATCATCTCCCTGTTGAAGAATATCATCCCCGCCCGGGTGCGCATACCCTGTTTTATCGTCGTCATCGCCACCTTCGTGACCATCGTGGAAATGGCCATGAAGGCTTATAGCCCGGCCTTGAACCGGGCCCTGGGCATCTATGTCCCTTTGATCGTAGTCAACTGTATCGTCCTTGGCCGGGCTGAGGCTTTTGCCCAGAAGGCTTCCGTGGGAAGGGCGATTTTAGACGGTTTAGGAATGGGCCTGGGTTTTACGCTTGCACTCATACTTATCTGCGCCATACGCGAATTCTTAGGCGCAGGGACATTGATGAACTATTCCCTGATCAAAGGCTTTGAGCCGGCACGCGTATTCGGCATGCCTTCAGGCGCGCTCTTAGTGATAGGCCTGCTCGTCGGTCTCTTTAACGTCTTAAAGAACAGGAAGGGCTAGTTGGATTTAAGCCAATTATTGACTATTTTTATTTCTGCGGTATTTATCCATAACGTCATCCTTTCGCGATTTCTTGGCTTATGTCCGTTCATCGCTATTTCCAAAGAGACTAAGCCTGCCTTAGCAATGAGCTTTGCGGTGATGTTTGTCATTACTATGTCTTCGATTATCACCTGGTTTATCTTCCGTTTTTTGCTTCTGCCGTTTCACCTGGCGTACCTGCGCACTATTTCATTCATCCTGGTGATCGCCACTTTCGTGCAGTTGGTAGAGATGGTCATCAGGAAGGCCAGTCCGCAGCTTTACCGTGCCTTCGGCATATATCTGCCCCTGATCACGGTGAACTGCGCGGTACTGGGGGTTGCCGTGCTTAACTCAGAGATGTTCTTTATCGACGGCAAGGCTGTTTCGGGAAGTTTCATTTATTCGGTTTTTCAGGGCGTTTGTCTAGGGTTAGGTTATACGCTGGCTATGCTTTTGATGTCCGGGATAAGAGAGAGGCTTGAGCTTTGCGCGGTGCCGAAATCAGTCAAGGATTTTCCTCTGGCTTTTATAATTGCTGCGATCATGAGTTTAAGTTTTATGGGGTTTAACGGATTTTCCCGCTGAGCTAATTGATTATTGCAGCGGGATCCCGGCATCATATTTAAGGAGAGCTTTACGGGAAAGTTCTAAATGGAAATCATCATACCTGCTTTGGCATTAGGGATATTGGGCGTTATCTTCGGAGTGGGGCTGGGTTTTGCCTCTAAGAAGCTGCGCGTTGACGTTGACCCCCGGCTTGAGCGCATCCACGGCTTGCTTCCCGGTTCAAACTGCGGCGTCTGCGGCGGGGCAGGCTGTTTCGGCTTTGCCGAGGCGGTCTTGAGCGGAAAACTGCCGCTGGAAGCCTGCAGAGTAAGCAGTGATGAGGTAAAGGGAAAGATCGGCAGGCTCCTTGGTCAGACAGTAGAGAAGAAGGTGAAAAAAGTAGCGGTCCTGCGCTGTCTGGGAGGAAAAAAGGTAAAGGATAAGTTCGTCTATCAGGGCATCAAGACCTGTATCGCGGCCAACTTGGTTGCGGGTGGCGCAAAGAGCTGCTTCTTCGGGTGTCTCGGGTTTGGCGATTGCGTACGCGCCTGCCCCTTTGGCGCGATAAAGATGTCTGATGAGGGCCTTCCGGCAGTGGATGAGGCAAAGTGCAGGGCCTGCAATAAATGCGTGCTCATCTGCCCGAAAAAACTGTTCAGCCTGGCGCCGGTCACAGGCAGGGTATACGTTGCCTGCGCTTCCCATGATAACGGCAAGCAGACGGTTCTGGCCTGTCCGGTCGGTTGCATTGCCTGTAAGAAATGCGAACTCATCTGCCCGGAAAAAGCGATCCAGGTGATTGACAATCTTGCGGTAATTGATTATCATAAATGTACCTCTTGCGGCAAGTGCGTAGAAGTCTGCCCGAGAAAGATCATCAGGAAGAAGAATGAATAAGAGAATAGCTGTTTTTGCTTCGGGCCGGGGTTCAAACCTTTCCGCCATTATCGAAGCAGTAAAGAATAAAAAGATCAGGGCGGATTTAAGCCTTTTAGTCTCCGATAACCCTCAGGCAGGCGCAATTGAAAAGGCAAAGGCTGCCGGAGTCAGGGTCGCCCTGGTAGAGAGGAAAGATTTCGGCTCTAAGGAAGATTTTGAAAAAAAGATCATCGAGCATCTGGAAGAGAATAAGATCGACCTCATCGTCTTAGCCGGCTTTATGCGCATGTTTAGCCCGGCACTGGTTGAGCGTTTTAAGTTCATGATCATCAATATCCACCCTGCCTTACTTCCTTCTTTCAAGGGTTCTCATGCCATCAAGGACGCTTTTGATTACGGGGCAAAGGTGACCGGGGTGACGGTGCACTTTGTGGATGAATTGATGGACCACGGCCCGATCATCCTGCAGGAAGCGGTCGCTGTCGCAGAGACGGATACCCCCGAGACCCTGGAAGAGAAGATCCACAAGGTCGAGCACCGGCTCTACCCCGAGGCTATTGAGTTATTTGTCGAGGGCAGATTAAAAGTAGAGGGAAGGAAAGTCTCTATTCGATAGGGGTTTCCCAGATCGCCGCCCGGTTCAGGAAGACCTTGTTGCGGGTCAGGAGATTGTTCAATTCCGCAGCGCTAAAATCCTTGAAATTATAGGTCTTTATCACGTAGATGATGACCTTGGTGATTTCCTTGTCGACGTCTGCGCCCGCCTCTACTTCAGGCCTCTGGAACTTAAGTCTGATGCGGTTCTGGATCTGGCCGACCACGAACTCCCTTAAGGTAAGGTCTTTGAAATTCAGGTGTCTTCCCTCCTTATCCCCGATGATCTGGGGGTCGACGATCATGTCGTAAATAGCCCGGTGCTGGTATTCGCCAAGTGAAAGAAGGCCGTAGGAGGCTTTTTTCAGGTCAGGCTGGTAGGCGATCTCTACGGTCTCTGCCCCGGCCTTGATGTCCGCGGTGATCAGGCATAGGAATTGCAATTCTTCGTTATTTTCCAGGCGCTCCATACTAAAGAGCACTCTGCGGATGACTGACCAGGCGTGGGTGTTATTTTCCAGAAAGTCTTTGTTGAACTTATATTCCTGGGTGAGCATTTTCTCCTCGACGGGTTTGATGGAGTAATCCAGTTTGATCAGATCATTAAGGAGTTCTGCCTTATTCTGCTCTACGCTGAAGCGCTCGGGCACCTTTTCCGGCTTATCCGCCTTCTGGAACATGTCTATTTCCAGCGGCACATAGACCCAGAGAGTCCGGCCGGCAAGGAATACCCTGGCATCTATTTTGTATTCTTTCTTGCAGATATCCTGGATGGCCTTTACGATTTCCTGTTTTTTAAAGGTGGGGTTTGCGGGGTAGGTGCAGCCGCTGACGAGTAGGGCGGCCAGAGCCAGGCTAAGTGCGCGCCTTACCGAATTCCTTAAAGATGTTTTCGATCTCGTCATAATTAAGCTCTTCTTTATTGAAGAGTTCCTGGGAGAATCTGTCCAGAAGCCGCCTCTCCCGGGTGAGGAGCTCTTCGGCTTCTTTCAGGCAGTTATTCAGGATATCCTGCACGTCCTGGTCCAGGCGCGCCTTTGTCTCTTCGGATATAAGCGACTGTTGACCGGAACGGCCGGAGAGAAGGGCGTAGAAATTCCCGATCAGCCCTGATTTACCCATACCCCAGCGCCAAACCATGCTGTGGGCAATGCGTAAGGCGGTCTGGAAATCTCCTTCTACGCCGGCAGAAGTAAAGCCGAACTTTATTTTTTCCGCCGCGTAGCTACCCAGGCAGATCTTAATCTCGGCAAGCAGGTCCCTCTGATCTTTGATCAGGCTTTCCTCCTTCTCGGGCGTCCAGGTGGCGCCCCCGGTTTCGCGCCGCGGAATAATCGTCGCCTTGAAGACGTCTTTTCCAGGCGCAAGCATGTAAGTGACAACCGCATGGCCTGCTTCATGGTAGGCAGTCAGTAATTTTTCCTGCTCGCTCATCTTGATTCTTCTTTTGATGCCGAGGGCAATCCTCTCCCGGGCCTCTTCGATTTCTTTCATAGTGACAGTATCTTTTTTGTGGCGTACCGCGATCAGGGCCGCCTCACGTACGATGTTAGCAACATCCGCCGGAGAATAGCCTACCGCGATCTTGGCGAGCCGGTCGATCTTTACGTCCTTTTCGTCGTATTGGACCTTCTTCAGATAGTAGGCAAAGAGTTTTTCGCGGTCATCAAGGCCGGGAAGGTCCACGTAGATCTTGCGGTCGAAACGGCCGGGCCTAAGGAGCGCTTCATCCAGGTAGCTCTCAGGCATATTAGTGGCGCCGATGATCACGACATTCAGGTCCTTTTCTTTAAGCCCGTCCATCTCCACCAGAAGCTGGTTGGTGGTAGTATTAGTCTCGGTCTGCCCTCCGAAACCGCGGTCAGCAGCGCGCTGGGCGCCGACGGCATCGATTTCGTCGATGAAGATGAGGCAACCGCCCTTCAGTTCCGCTAATTCGCGCGCTTTTTTAAAGAGGCTGCGGATCCTGCCGGCGCCTACGCCGACGAACATCTCGACGAATTCTGAACCGGACATGGAGATAAAAGGCATTCCCGCTTCGGTGGCGATGGCCTTAGCCAGGTACGTTTTTCCGCAACCCGGAGGGCCGAGCATCAGTATCCCCCTTAAGATCTTGCCGCCGATACGCTGCAGCTCTGCGCGGTCCTTGATCAGTTTGACTACTTCCAGGGCTTCCTGTTTTGCCTCATCCATACCGATGACATCGCTCCATGTAATCCCGATGGTCTCTCCGGCAATGGATTTTTTTCCGGTCTGGGTGAAGGTGGTGGCGCCTCTTTTATAGAAGAGCCAGTACATCATGAAGACATAAACCGTGCCCTGGATTATGCCCATGACTCCCCAGATGAACATCTGCAGGGGTGCCATGGCCAGCTGCGACTGGCGAAGGTACGATTCGGATTCGCGCCAGGCCTTCATCCCGTGGAAAAGGACAATAGTAAGGACGATAAAAACGACGGTAATGATCGTGCCGAGCAATGCCCTGATCCAGTAGAGCCTTAGATAGAACTTGATGGTTTTCCAGTTCATGGATTCTCCTCCAGGGGGAATTTTATATATAAAAAATAACACACTAAGAATGCCAAGTCAAACATTATCTTGCCCGCCTTCGGGCGAGTATTCCTTGACTTGAATGTGTTTAAGTGTATAATTATAAACTCTAACGGAAAAGGAGAGGAAAGAATGGCAAAAATCGAGAAAGTCTTAGGCCGCCAGATCCTGGATTCGCGCGGCAATCCCACCGTAGAAGTGGATGTAATTCTGGATAACGGAATACTTGGCCGGGCAGCAGTCCCGTCGGGTGCCTCGACCGGAGATAATGAGGCATTGGAACTGCGTGACGGGGATAACTCAAAGTATTTAGGTAAAGGAGTATTAAAGGCAGTGGCTAATGTCAATACAGTAATCGCCTCCAAAGTCAAGGGTTTGGAGCCTGATTTTAAGAAGATAGACGAACTCCTGATCAAGCTGGACGGCACCAAGAATAAGGCCTCTCTCGGCGCAAACGCGACCCTCGGAGTATCCATGGCTGTGGCCAAGGCCGCGGCGCTGGCCAAAAAAGAGCCGCTTTATAAGTTTTTAGGCGGAGAAAAAGCAAATATCCTGCCTATGCCTCAGATGAACATCTTAAACGGCGGCATGCATGCGGATAATAACCTGGATATCCAGGAGTTTATGATCATGCCGGTCGGAGCGCCGACTTTTAGCGAGGCCTTAAGGTATGCTACCGAAGTCTTCCATAATCTTAAGTCACTTTTAAAATCCAAGAAGCTGAATACTTCGGTCGGCGATGAGGGCGGATTTGCCCCCAACCTGCAATCCAACCAGGAGGCGCTGGACCTGATCATTCAGGCGATCGAAAAGGCAGGCTACAAACCGGGTAAAGACGTAAGCCTTGCCCTGGACTGCGCAGCCAGTTCCTTTGCTAAAGAGGACAAGTACCGGTTTGAAAATACAGAAAAGACCTCTCAGGACCTGATCGCAATTTATGAGAATTGGCTCAATAATTATCCGATCCTCTCCATAGAGGACGGTTTATCAGAGCATGACTGGTCAGGATGGAAAGAGATGACTGCGCGCCTGGGTAAGAGGCTGCAGCTGGTGGGAGACGATATCTTTGTGACTAACCCCGAGATCTTCAATAAGGGGATCGCGCAAGGCATCGGCAATGCCATATTGATCAAGGTAAATCAGATTGGTTCGCTCTCTGAGACGCTTGAGGCCATAGATATCGCCAGGAAGAATAAATACCGCGCGATCATCTCTCACCGGTCGGGTGAGACCGAAGACACGACTATTGCCCATCTTGCCGTGGCTACCGGCGTCGGACAGATCAAGACCGGCTCTCTGTCGCGCACAGACAGGATCTGTAAATACAACGAGCTTTTAAGGATCGAAGAGGAGTTGGGTAAGGCA
>VGKG01000019.1 GCA_016867115.1 Candidatus Omnitrophota bacterium
GCTCGCCCCGTAATCTGCATCTACTGATTTAGGATAGCCGTCAAAAACAACAATCACTTTATTTTTTGCGCTTCCGGTGAGCCTTTTTGAGCGGATGAGCCAAAGGAGCGAACCGACCGGGTCTTCAGGGCTTTTTTGCGTGCGGCTGAATTGCGGGTGGTTTATGATGTTGTAGCCGTCGATGACGTACTGTAAGGACATAGATCAGCCCTCCTAATACCCCGAAAAAGAGAATGAAGGAAAAGTTCACCAGCGACATGGCAAAAGACATATCCTTGGACACGCCGGCCTTTGCGAAAAAATAGATGGTCATCGCATCCCTCAGGCCCAGGCCTCCGATAGAGATGGGAAGGAGCGTTACGGCGCTGATGATCGGTATAAAGATCATGAAATAGGCGATATTCACATCTAATCCAAGGCTCTTTGCCGTGATAAAAAAAGTCAGCGGCGTGGTGATCTGTATAAGTATAGAGAGCACCAGATTATCCACGATTATGTCTTTATGGCGGCGGAAGATGTGCAGTTCCCGGTGAAGGCTGCTCAAGATCTGGCGCATCCTGCCCGCATTGGGGGACTGCACTATCCGGTTGACTTTTGTGTAAAGGGCTTTATCAAAGAGGACCAGCAGCACGCAGATCAGCACCAGCGCCAGAACAGCCACCGAAATCAGGACGCTCCTGTCGCGCACTAATCCGAACCCGACGGCCAGAGAAATGGCCGCCAGTATCACCAGGCCGATGTAACCGCTGAGCCTGTCCATGAGCACCGTAGCTACCACTTCCCTGGGTTTCCTGGTATAAGTAGCCAGGTCGACGCTGCGCATCAGGTCGCCTCCGATGGTTGAAGGCAGAAAAATGCTGAAAAACACCCCTCCGGCAAAAGAGATGATCACCCGCTTCATCGGCAGGTTTATCCTGGAAGCCCGCAGCAACATCTCCCAGCGAAAGAGCGAAAGGACATAATTCAGGGAAAAGATGAAAAGCGCCACAAAAAGAAGCGATCTGTCCGCGTTCTTCAGGATCGACAGCAGCGAGCCTTTATCCACCCGGCTAAACAAAAAGACCAGCAAAGCTACGCTTATGCTGATCCTGAGTAAAAAAGATACGATCTTTTTAAGTATCTGCATTATGCCAGGTCGCATCCGACCAGCTTTTTATATGCCTCAAGATACTTTTGGGAGGTCTTTTCGATTATCTCAGGAGGGAGTTGGGGAGCAGGAGGAGTCTTGTTCCAGTCCAGGGTCTCTAAGTAATCGCGGACAAACTGCTTGTCGAAACTCGGCTGGGCGCCGCCGGGAGCGTATCCGTCCTTCGGCCAGAAACGGGAGGAATCGGGAGTAAGTACTTCGTCAATCAGGATGACCTCTCCGTTATAAAGCCCGAACTCGAACTTCGTATCCGCGATGATGATGCCGCGCGTAAGCGCGTACTCGCTTGCCTTGCGGTATATCTCGATGCTCAAGGACCTGATCTTATCGCTGTTTTCCTTGCCGATCAGGTCTTCCACGTATTTCTGGGTGACGTTGATATCATGGCCGACATCGGCTTTGGTCGAGGGCGTAAAAATTATTTCGGGCAGCTTCGCTGATTCCTTAAGGCCTTCCGGCAGTTTTATGCCGCAGACCGACTGCCCCTCCTTATATTCCTTCCACCCTGAACCGGAGAGATACCCCCTGACAATGCATTCAACCGGAAGGGGTTTAGCTTTCAGAACCAGCATGGAACGGCCGTTAAGCTCTTCACTATATTTTTGCAGCTGCGCAGGGTAGTCTTTGACTGCGCCCGAAATAAAATGGTTCCTGGCCACGTCTTCCAGGAAATCAAACCAGAAGATAGAGAGGCCGGTAAGCACCCTGCCCTTGAGGGGTATGCCGTCAGGCAGGACCACATCAAAACAGGAGATCCTGTCAGTAGAGACGACCAGAAGCTTATCGCCGAGGTCGTAGACGTCGCGCACCTTTCCGCGCCTGAAGAGTTTCAGGTCTTTGTAATCCGTTTTTAAAAGTACGTCTTTATTCATAGATTTTCAATCTCTGGTTAAGGCTTTCAAACTCAAGCCACAATTCTTCGGGCAGGTCTTTCTTAAAAATCTTGAAAAATTGTTTGATCCCCTTTATCTCTTCCATCCAGTCCGCTTTACGCACTTCCAGGAGTTTATCCAGGGTGCCCGGGACCAGCTCCAGGCCCGTCAGGTCGATATCAGAGGCAAAGGGGATGTGCCCGATGGGAGATCCTACTGCGCGCACCTTATTATTGCAGCGGTCCAGGATCCACTCCAGGACCCTGAGGTTCTCACCGAATCCCGGCCAGAGGAACTTTCCCGACTCATCCGTCCTGAACCAGTTCACGTGGAAGATCTTGGGCGGTTTAACCATGCGTTTGCCCATTGCCAGCCAGTGCCGGAAATAATCTGCCATATTATAACCGCAAAAGGGCAGCATCGCCATCGGGTCGCGCCGCACTTCGCCAAGTTTGCCGAACTGCGCTGCGGTGCGCTCGGAAGCCATGGCCGCTGCGACAAAAACACCGTGCTGCCAATTAAAAGCCTCGTAGACCAAGGGAGCCAGATGTTCCCTTCTTCCTCCGAAAATAATTGCCGAAATGGGTACGCCGTGATGCTGCTCGACCCGGAAAGATGCTGAGGGGCAATTCCTGATCGGCGCAGTAAATCGGCTGTTCGGATGGGCTCCCAGGACCGGATTCCCCTGAGCATCGGTCATCCCCGGTTTCCAGGGCCTGCCCTGCCAGTCAATGCCTTCAGCGGGAGCCGGGCCATCCGCGCCTTCCCACCACACAGTACCGTCGGGCTTCAAAACGACGTTAGTGTAGATCGTATCTTTCTTGATGGTCTCAACCATCATCGGGTTGCTTTTGGAGTTTGTGCCGGGAGCGACCCCAAAGAACCCCGCTTCCGGATTGATCGCCCAAAGCGTTCCGTCAGAATCCACGCGCATCCAGGCAATATCATCACCCACTGTCCAGATACGGTAACCTTTGACCTTGAGCCCTTCCGGAGGAATGAGCATCGCAAGGTTGGTCTTCCCGCAGGCGCTAGGAAAAGCCGCGGCAATATATTCGATATGGCCGTTAGGCTCCTCGATCCCCATAATCAGCATATGCTCTGCCAGCCAACGTTCTCTTCTGGCTAGGTAGCTTGCGATACGCAGCGAGAGGCACTTTTTTCCTAATAGCGCGTTGCCGCCGTAACCCGAACCCACGCTCCATATAGTATTATCTTCGGGGAAATGCAGGATCAATCTTTTGTTGATATCAAGTTCTGCCTTGGAATGCAGGCATTTGGTGAAATGGTCCTCTTTTTCTAATTGCCGCAAAACCGCATCTCCTGCGCGGGTCATGATCAACATATTCAGGACTACATACTTCGAATCAGTCAACTCAACGCCGATCTTGCTAAACGGCGAACCTACCGGGCCCATGGAGAAAGGGATCACATACATGGTCCTGCCGCGCATTGCGCCGCGGAAGATCTCTTTTGCCTTGGCATAAGCAGTGCGGGGAGACATCCAGTTGTTGGTGGGGCCGGCATCGTGTTTCTTGCGGGTACAGATATAGGTGAGATGCTCTGTGCGGGCAACGTCGTCTTTGGCAGTCCGGTGCAGGAAGCAGCCGGGAAGCTTCTCCTGATTCAACTGGATAAGCTCTCCTGACTCAAGGCACTCTTTTTCAAGCTGTCGCCTCTCTCCTTCTGAGCCGTTTATCCAGACGATACCATCCGGCTCGCAGAGCTTGGCCATCTTTGTGACCCAGTCTTTTAATTTTTTACTATGCGTATGAGAGGTCATTTTTGTAATAACAGGTATTTATGCGCGGAATCCGCAGCCACTGCGCCTTCGCCGCAGGCATTGACTACCTGATAGAGCCCTTTCTGACAGCAATCGCCGCAGGCGAAGACGCCTGCAGCGGAAGTCTTTAAGTCTTGGTCAGTAATTATAAAACCCGCCTCGTCAACTTGCAACAGATTTTTTACGAATCCGGTGTTGGGAACGATCCCTATAAAAATAAACACTCCGTCGCAGGCAAAGGCCTCCTCTTTGCCGGTGACGACGTTTTTCAGTTTTGCTGACTCTACCTTCACCGATCCTTCGATCTTTTCAATCACAGTATCCAGCTTGAAGCATATTTTTGGTTCCTGCTTCAGCTTCTCTTCAAGGATCTTCGAAGCCCGCAGTTGTTTGCGCCGGTGCACTACCGTCACCTGCCTTGCGTAACGGCTTAGGAATATCGCCTCTTCTATCGCACGGTCACCTGCACCGACCACTAAAACGTGCTTGCCTTTAAACATGGGGCCGTCGCAGGTGCCGCAATAGGATACGCCGCGGCCGAGGAACTTCTTTTCTCCCTCGACTTCCAGCCGTTTAGGCTGCGCGCCGGTTGCAATAATCAGAGACCTGGTTTTATATGCTCCGAGATTAGTCTTCAGCTTATAAACAGGGGGCTTTAAATCCGGGCCCGGCTCTATTCCAGTGACTTCTTCGATCTTGATCTGGACTCCCGCCCCTTCCACCTGTTTTTCAAAACGGTCGATCAGCTCGTGGGTAGACATCTCACCGGGAAAGCCCGGATAATTCTCAATGGTGGGAGAGAAAATAATCTGCCCTCCGGGATTGATCTTTTCCAGGATCACCGCGTTAAGCCGGAACCTGCCGGCGTAAAGCCCGGCGGTCAGGCCAGCCGGCCCTGCTCCGATAATGATAAGGTCATGCATATTCTAACTCCCGATAAAGCTCTCCTGCCGCAAAGGAACTGCGCATCTTCGGACCGGATGAGACTGCCTTAAAGCCTAACCTCAATCCGATCTCCCTGTAGCGCGCGAACTGCCGCCTGGCGACAAACTCTTTTACCGGATAATGCCCAGGAGTAGGCGCAAGATACTGGCCAAGGGTCAGGATGTCACACAGATTATCCCTTAAATCCCGTAATACCGAGCACACCTCTTCTTCTGTCTCGCCTAACCCGAGCATCAGAGAAGACTTGGTAAAGGTCAAAGGGTTCAGTTCTTTTATTCCTTTTAATACAGAGAGTGAACGCCGGTAATCTGCCTGCGGCCTTAAAACCGGATACAACCGCGCAACCGTCTCCAGATTATGGCCCACTACATCGGGCCTTGCGCTTACTACTGCCTCAAGGCTCCTGATTTTACCCTGAAAATCGGGAATGAGCAACTCTATTTTTGCATCTCTCTTCTTCCGGCGCACGGCCCGGACCGTCTTTACGAACTGGCCCGCGCCCCCGTCGCTAAGGTCGTCTCGGGTGACTGAAGTGACTACTACATAATCCAGGCCAAGCGACTCGACTACAGCCGCAATCCGCAAAGGCTCATCGCTGTCGGGAGCCCGGGGCTTCCTGCGGCCATCCGCTATATTGCAAAAACCGCAGGTGCGGCTGCAGGCCTCACCGAGTATCATAAAGGTGAGCTCCTTTCTCCCGAAACATTGCGCGGCGTTCGGGCACTTTGCCTGACGGCAGACAGTATTTATTCCGGAATCTTTGAGCCGGCGCATCAGGCCTAGTGTTTCGGGCCCCGGGATCTCCTGCCTGAACCAGACAGGCAGCCTGATCTGTACGTTCATTTATTGATCCGGATGAAATTATCGATAGAACGGTCATAGGCAGACTCTACTTCCGGCGGGAAGAAACAGGCCGGCAGCTGGCCGTTCTTGCGGTGGTAACTGAGGCATTCGCAGCAGATGCCCTTGCGGGAACAGGGCTCATAACTACAGTTGCAGTTTGCAAGATTTTGCTTCTGATTCGGGCACTCTTTCATTTTTTGTCTTTCCCGCCAGGCCCGCCTGGTACGCTGGCGGGATCCCGCCCTCGCTCTTATTCGCTTGGCGGGATAATTCCTGAAGCCTCTTTTTTATCTTCAGACGGTCAATAAAAGATGCGTGATCTATAATAAGCCTGCCGCTCAAGTGGTCGATCTCATGCTGCAGGACACAGGCGAAAAGGTCTTCCGCTTCGAAATCGAGCTGCCTTGCGTTTTCATCCAGGGCCCTTACCCAGACTTTCCGGCTGCGCCTGACTTTGATGCAGACGCCGGGCACGCTTAAGCACCCTTCTTCCAGCGCCTGCCGGCCTTGCCGCTTCACGATCTTCGGGTTGATCAGCTTATAGAGGCCCTGTCCGATATCCACGACGATCATCGCCTCATTCACGCCTGCCTGGGGCGCTGCCAGCCCGATCCCCTGATCAGCGTACATTATCCGGCTCATGGCGCTTAAGATCTCCCTGTGCCGGTCAGTGGCCTGCTTGACGGACACGGATCTTTTTCTCAGGGCGGGATCAGGATAGAACCTAAGCCTCAAGGCGGTTTCTGGCATCGACTTTAATGATCTTGGGGGTTATCTTCTTCGCTTCCCGGTCTTCTGCGCTGACATAAGTGACGATGATCACTTCGTCGCCCTTGCAGGCTCCGCGCGCAGCCGGCCCGTTCAGGCAAATCACGCCGCTTCCCGCTTTACCGCGGATGGCGTAAGTCTCAAGCCGGTGGCCGTTATTCAGATTGAAAACCTCCACCTTCTCATGCTCCAGGATATCCGCGGCAGCCATGAGTTTTCCGTCAATGGTAATGCTGCCTTCGTAGTAGAGGTTCGCCTCAGTAACCCGGCAGCGGTGGATCTTCGATTTCAATATTGTGCGCAACATCATTTCTCCTCAATTTTCCCTTGCTGCTGGGTAAGAAAATTGATCCCGCAGCCTGCGCCGCGGATTTCGAAGAAATCCGCAAGCGTTTAGGCAAGGGAAGATCAATACTTCACCAGCCCGTATGCCGAACGGGCGATCATCAGCTCTTCGTTAGTGGGAATGACCAAGACTTTCGGTTTGCTGCCCAGGCAGAAAAAGAGCCCCTCGCAGGCCTTGCGCCGTATGCTTCCCTGGTTTTCGCCGATCCCGGCGGTAAAAATCACCGCATCACAACCCTTCATCACCGCCATATACGCGCCGATATACTTCCTGATGCGGTAGACGAAGATCTCAATAGCGAGCTTAGCGCGTTTATTGCCCTTTGCCGCGCTCCTTTCCAGAAGACGCATATCATTGCTGACCCCCGAGACCCCCTTCAGGCCGCTTGCCTTGTTTAAAAGATTCTCTACGGCATGGATATCCAGCTTCTTTTTGCGCATGATGTAAGTGACCAGCGCCGGGTCGATATCTCCCGAGCGCGTACCCATGACCAGGCCCTCAAGGGGGGTGAATCCCATGCTTGTATCCACCGACCTGCCTCCGTCAACCGCAGTGATGCTGCAGCCGTTCCCCAGATGGCAGGTAATGATCTTTAATTTGGCGAGCGGCTTTCTTAAAATTTTGGCCGCCTCATGCGCCACAAACTCATGGCTTGTGCCGTGAAAACCGTATTTTCGTATGCCGAATCTTTTATAGAGTTCAAAGGGAAGGCCGTAAGTATAGGCGTAAGGGGGAATAGTCTGATGAAAGGCGGTATCAAAGACCGCTACCTGCGTCACTCCGGGCAATAGCTTTTTGCAGGCAAGGATCCCGGCTAAGTTCGCCGGATTATGCAGGGGCGCGATCGTAACACACTGCCTGATCTTTCTGATCACCGGATCATCGATGATCACCGGTTTCTTGAATTTTTCCGCGCCGTGAACAACGCGGTGGCCTACTGCCGAAACCCCTTTAATCTTACCCAATATTACCTTTAGACCCGCGTAATGGTCGCCTACGGCAGAACCTTTCTCGCCGATGTGCTCGATCAGGCCTTTTGAGACCAGCTTCTCCCCGGGCATCTCAAAGAGCTTGTATTTTATGGAAGAGCTGCCGCAATTTATGATTAATATTTTCATGTTTATGCTTTTCCTGTGAGCTATCAGCCAAGAGCTATGAGCTGCTATTGGGCCCTGATCGCCGTTACTGCCACACAATCAACTACGTCCTGTACAGAACAGCCGCGGGAAAGATCGCTGGCAGGTTTTTTCAGGCCTAAAAGCAGCGGGCCTAAGGCGCGCGCTTTGCCTAAACGTTCCACCAGTTTGTAGCTGATGTTGCCTGATTCAAGGTTAGGAAAAATCAGTATATTCGCCCTTCCGCCTAAAGGGCTATCCGGATATTTGATCTTGGCGACCTCGGGGACGATCGCCGCATCCACCTGTAATTCCCCGTCGACCAATAACTCCGGAGCCATCTCTTTGAGAGCGCTTAAAGCGCCGGCGATCTTTTCAATGGACTTGGCTTTAGCCGAACCATGCGTGGAATAACTTAATAAGGCAATGCGCGGAGTAAGCCCCAGCACCTTGCTTCCCAGCTCCGCCGCTGCCACGGAAATGCAGGCCAGCTGCCGGCAATTCGGATCCGGGATAATCCCGCAGTCAGCAAAGACAAATGTGCCTTCGTCGCCTAATGAACAGTCAGGGACAGACATGATAAAACAGCTGGAGGCGATAGTGATGCGCTCATCGATCCCCAGGCAGCGTATCGCAGCCCTGGCCATATCCGGAGTAGTGTGGCTGGCTCCGGCTACAAGCCCGTCGACCTTGCCCTCGCGCGTCATCATTGCGGCATAATACAGCGTGTCTTCAAAAAGGCCTTTTGCCACCTCCATATCCACGTCTTTTGCCTTGTACATCTGGTAGTATTCTTCGATGTACCTGGCCTTTTCCGCTGGCTCCATCATCTCGGTAGTCAGCAATATCACTTTGGCCAGCCCCTCTTTCTCAATGATCTCTGCCGCTTCTACCACACGCTTATCGTCGTATTCCGGAAGGATAATGGTCTTTAATTTTTCCCTCGCCTTCTGACGGATCTTCTCAATGGTCCCCATTTAGATTCCTTTCAGTATCCTGTCCAAGTCTACGTTATCCTTGACTAAATCAACCACTGCCTTTATCTTCTCCCCGTCGTTGGGCCGGATCTTCACCGTGAGGTCATGTATGGTAGTGGCGACTTCGTAAGTATCCTCTCCTGCCGCCAGCACCGGAACCTTTGCCTTGCTTAACAGACTCATCACCTGCGGGTCAGGCATAATGCCGCAGGAGAGGATTATGCCGCCGATCTTAAGCTGCTCTGAATCGCCCGGACGGAAACAGCTTAATACCGCCATCAGCATGTCTTCGCGGTCACCGGGAGTAATCACCAGGCAATCATCGGGGATGTATTTAAGCGCATCCTCCGGCTCCATTGCGCCGACAATCACTTGAGAAACCGGTCGCTCCAGATAATCCTTGCCGGAGATCAATTCGAAGTCCGTCTCTTCATAGACCTGCTCGAAGGTGGGGCGGCTGAGCATCGGATTATAAGGAATGACTCCTAAGACATTTATTCCCTGCCTCTCTAAGCCGCGCCTGACCAGCCGGTTTATCTTATCAAACTTTCCCGGCAGGACCTTGTTGATGATCACGCCAAGGACCTTGACCCCTTCTTTTTCAAAAAGAGCCTTGTTCAGGATGATCTCATCAATGGGCCTGCCGATTCCGCCCGAAGAGATGATGATCACTTTGGAGCCCACCAGGCGCGCGACCGAAGCATTGGAATGGTCAAAAACCGAGCCAACTCCGGCATGCCCCGTGCCTTCGACGATCACCAGCTCATTGCCCTTTGCTACCCGCTGAAAAGAATCCTTGATCCGGCGCGAAATGGACTTTTTTTCCGGCCGGGAGATGTACTTTTCCGTAAAGCCCTTCTCCACCGCGATCGGGCTCATGTCCTTGAGCCCGCATTTAATGCCGCAGACTTCTTCAATGAGGATAGAGTCCTCGTCGATCTTCAGGCCCTCTTCTTCAAGATAGCGCTGGCCGATGGGCTTAATAAAACCTACTTTTCTAAACCTCTCCTGGAAATTTCGGATCAGGCCAAGCGAAACCGTGGTCTTTCCGTCGTTTTGTTTGGTGGCTGCAATGAATATGCGCCGCATTTTATTTAGAGGTTTTCTTCGATCTTTTTCTTAAGGTCGCTCTTGCTTAAAGCGCCTACCACCTGGTCCATGACTTTTCCGCCTTTAAAGAAAAAAAGTGCGGGAATAGACATGATGCCGTAGTGCGAGGCGATGCGGGAGCTTGCTTCGACGTCGACTTTACCGACCTTGACCCTGCCTTTGTATTCCTTGGCCAGCTCTTCCAGGGCAGGCGCGATCATTTTGCATGGACCGCACCATTCGGCCCAGAAATCGACCAGGACCGGCAAATCCGCTTCCAGGACTTCCTTTTTGAAGTTGTGGTCGTTGAAATGGTGTATGCTCATCTCTTTGTATGTTAAAGGGTTAAATAATAGGCAGGCGAAGTATTACAATAGCATAAACATATTCTGTTTGCAAGAGATTTTAGGCGGGTTTATTTGGAGCGTAGCGCGGTTTTAAGATAACGCTGATTCTTATCCATATAGACGAGGCGCTCCCAGTCAGGATAAAACTTTGCAACCGCCTCCTGGGGGCTCTTCTTCTGCGTACGGCAGATCTCCTGGTTCGAGATGAAACTGTACGAACCATCCTCTTCCTGCCAGAGACAAATGGCGTGGGCAATATTGAGGCCCTTAAGCTTTACTATCACGATATCGCTCCTTATCCCTAAGCGCTTTAATACTTCCTGCGCAAGGACGGCAAAATCCTCGCAGTCGCCCGTTCCTTTATTTATTGTCTCTTCTGCCGGCTGCCAGCCGTCGCCAAGCTGAAAGATATACTCAAAATCTCGGCTGAGCCACCCGGCAAGCTGAGTAGGCGTATGCACGAAAGAGGTGACTCTTTCCAGGGTCAGGCCTTGAGCAAAAGATCTGGGCGGTAAGGTTACAACCAGGACCAGAGGAATAATTACTGTCAGGAGGTAAGCTTTTTTGGTGTTTTTTTGCAGGTTTTCTCTGGGCATGCCTTAAAAAATAAAAAACCGGATTGACCTTGAAATCAATCCGGCTAAAGAACCGTGGCAATCCTGACTTCCTCCTCATCAGGATGCCGGACCAGTAATCAAATTACCAAAAAAACTAATTAAGTATACCTTATTTTTAACGCTTTGTCAAGGCCGCCTCTCGGATTTTACGGGAAAAATACCCGCCGGTAAGGGCATCAATGGATGCGGTCAGCTCTCTGACCCTGAGCTCCTTTTCAAGGCGTTTCCTGCGTTCTTCGATCCCCAGGTTATTCAGCTCAAGCTTCACTCTCAAGCGCTCAAAGTAAAGCTTGGTCACCTCATCCAGGATATCGTCGCGCAGCTCTACCATCAGGCGCGAACGCACGTCGATATTGGTCTGGTCATCGCTCCAGATCAGGTCCCCCAATTCCCAGCTTACCGATACGCTCCAGCTGGTGTTACGGTAAGTAGTCTCATCATCAGGCCCGATGTAATATTTTCCCGGAGTCGTGGCTGTACCGGAGGTGCCCCAGATGCAGTCGGAGATGGTCCGGTCGAGATCCCTGTCCATGGCCATGGTAAGTTTGGGCAATAGCGCGCGCCTGGATGCCTGCCTCCTCCAGCTTAAGATCTTTTCCGGTGAGACCTCGGCGTACTGGATCGCTGCCTCCTGAACCTCTTCAATCGCCGGTTCACCTTTGGAATAAAGCTCTATTTCCCCGCCGGTAAGCGGCGCCGGGCCATCCTCTGTGGTTTTAAACAACCCCTCTTTGCAGGCTGCGTAAAGCGAGCCCCTGTTATCCCGGGTAAGAAATCTCGGGCTGCTTGCGGCTAAACCTAAACTGAGTTCCTGCCAGCGGTCCTTCCGGAATTGAAAGATGCCGCTTCCGGCTATGGCGTAGAGCTGAGAACCTGCGGCTGTAGAAATAAACTTCACATTCTTACTCAATAAGCCATAATCCGTCAAATGTTGCCAGGCCTTACCGGCATCGTTGCTGTAAAAGACGCCTTTTGCAGTTGCTAAATACACCTGGCCGGAAAGATCCGGGTCATGAGCAATCCAGTTTATAGCGGAGGCCACAGGCTCCTCATCTCCGTTATCCGCATCCTCCTCGCTATCTTTAGTCGCTTCAAAAGGCAAGGCAGTATAGACCTTGAACCAGCTCTCTCCTTTATCCTCGCTCTTAAAAACCCCGTCTACACTGGCGACAAAAAGATGTTCCGGGCAGGCGGCGATAGCCAGGACCGGACTATTACCTGCTTCGCCCGCTGCCCTCTGCCACCTGCGGCCCTTATCCCTGGTCAAGAAGAGCCCTTTAGAAGTACCTAAATAGATCCGGTTTCCGGAAACCGCTACTGCCGTGCAATCAGATTCTGGGCTGTCCTTGCCACGGAAAAGTCTTTTCCATTCAGCGCCGGAATTAGAACTGAAAAAGAGCCCCTCTTGCGTAGCTGCAAAAAGGCACTTTTTGTCTTGCGGGTCAAAGGCCAGAAGACTCACCCTTCCCCGGCCACGCACCGACAGGATGCTGCGATAGCTTGCGCCGGCATCCTGGCTTTTAAGAACGCCGCTTTGTGAACCGATATAAATCAGGCGCGGGTCGTCAGGATCAACCAGGACTACCCTCAAATCGTTATTACCACTGCTTATATCCCGCCAGGAAACTTCCTCCGGAGACGAAACCCCGGGCCGGCTAAAAAGCAGGATCCACGCCCCCAAAAGAATTAAGCTTATCCTTCTCATTTTGCCACCTCCTACTATAATAGATACAAGAGGTGACAAAATCTAACAGGGATTTTTAGACCGGGCTATCTTCTCTTCCAGCGGCCGGGGACCCAGACATAACCACGCCTGGGGCCTTTCCAGGCCCAATGGCCGGCTATCCACATCGCATCGCGGTAAGGTTTAGGGGGAAGGACTTCCAGTTTCAGCGGGGGAGGCGGGGGCGGCAGAGGCTGATAGACTGCCTTTTTTGCGCAGCCACAGGAGAGGATTATCGTACTCAGCAAAATAGGGCCGAAGGCTGCTTTTAAGCCAGCTCTGACTACCAATAAAGCCTTTCAAAACGCCTGGAGTAACGCCGGATCCATTCCTTGGACGCCTCTTCTAAAGAGACTTCCCTGCCCAGCTGGATACTCCAGAGGTCGCGGAACTCCGCGATCAGATAAAGCTGCTCGATCAATTTTACCTTGAAGGCGTCGTTCATCCGGTAGAAACAGACGCCAACGTTGTAAAGTTTCTTATCGCCCGCAGACTCGCAGTGCACGACCTTTGCCTTTACGTTAAAGACCTTATCCTGAAAAGGCATTCGGATATTGATCAATTTTCCCTTATCAACCGGTTTTTTTGCCGAAAACATGAGGCCGCCGATGCTGATGTTGATAGTTGAGCTACGCGTCTCCCTGCCGGATGCGGTTTCGCCTTTTCCCGTTACCCGGTACCTTAAGGGAAAACACAACGGATGGCGGATAAAACGCCGGCGATCCTGCATGGTAAGATTCTCCGGCATCATAATATTTTTCTTCATGGCTTTATGATACTACGGGAAATACCCTCTTGTCAAACCCTTTAGAGCCCCATGAGCTCAGTTTTGACCTCTTCGCAGCTTAAGGGGTCGATGCGCCGGTATATTTCCTGCGCCTGGCGCAGGGACTCCCGCGCTAATGTCCTGCGGCCCGTCTTTTTATAAAGAAGTCCCAGATTATAGCTGGCTTCCGCAAGGAGGGGCGGGCACTCCAGCTCCTTCGAGGCTTTAACTGAACGCTTAAAATAATCCTCTGCCGCCTTCAGGTCATCCATCTCTACATAAAGCTGGGCGATCATATTATAGTCGCCGGCCAGATTCATCTTATTGCCCTGCGCTTCGTCGATCTCAAGCCCCGCCTGATAGGAGCTCATGGCCCTGTAGAACTCCTTCTCGGAAAGGTAGATCTCGCCCAGGTTAAAGTAATAATCGCTTAATTCGGTCTTCAGTTTCAAGCCCTCGAAGATCGCGCGGCTCTTATGGTAAAAGTCCTTTGCCGCGGAGAGATCCTCCCTATTGGCAAAAAGAAGGCCCAGGTCAAAATAATCGCAGGCCAGGTTATACCTGTGCTCCGGGTCATCCTGCCTTTCCCGGTTGATCTCACAGGCCTTAGTCAGTAATTCAAGGGCAATGGCAAAATCGGATTTATCCATATAAAGGAGAGCTGATTTTCTCATGGCTATTGCCTCATTCAGCTTATCCCCGGATTCTTTCGCAAGCGCAAGCGCCTTCTGGTAAAATCCGGCTGCCCTGTCGTATTCGCCGTAAAGATAATCCTGCCACCCGATCTTAAGATAAGCAGAGGCCTGGTTCCTTAGGTCGTTCTTTCTCTCGCTATTCAGCGCATAATCGAAATAATATTTAAGGCTCTGCTCCTTCTCTCCCAGCCTCTGATAGGTGTCCCCCATCAGGGAAGAGGCGGCGAGGAAACCCGGGTCTTTGCTCAGGATGCGGCTGGCCAGGGCAATGACCTGCCGGTTATCCCCTTTCCGGAAACTTGCTTCCGCCTTAAAGAACAGATAATAACTGCCCGGGTTGAAAGTTGAAATCAGCATAGAAAAAATAACCGCGCAAAACGCAAAGATACCTAGCGGCAGATAACGCAGCAGCTGTCTCTTATTCAGCAGCAATCCAGCCTTAAGCCGCGTCCCCCTTGCCGCATGCTTGCGGGTGAATAAAGAAAAGTTCGGATCCCCGTACAGCAGATAGCTTGTCCAGTGAATAGCCGATATCCCGTATTCCTTGATCAGTTTCAGGCGCGCCAGCCGCACACTTTCGCCCACGGTCCTTCCTGAGATGACCTGCCCGTAAAACTCCCTGGAAAAGGCCAGGCTCACCGGGTCCTCGATCTTGCGGATCGAGCCGATATAATGGCGCACTCCGGAAAATAAAAAGGCCTGGGCAAGGCTGTAGTTCTTCTCCTGGTAATCCTCTTCGATCAGGCCGGCCTGCCCTTGCGCGGAGTGGCAGGCATTGGAAAAAACGAGCGTCGGCAGCGATGAGCTCTCGCCCATGCTCATGATATCCGATACGCTAAAGCGGCCGTCGTTTAAGACCCAGCCGTTGTGCTTCTGGTCATGCGGTTCATATTCGCAGTGGCCGGCAAAATGCACGATATCGTAATCGCAGAAGTTCTTTTTGACGTAAAAGCGGTCGATTCGGGTAGATTTAAAATCAATGCGGACATTGTTCCTCCTGCGGTCAAAGAGGTTCTTTATGCCGGTACCTTCCAGGTATGCGGACCTGAGATCATTAGTGGGGTTTGCCAGGATCAGCATCTTAAGGGAACCCGAAGCGCTCCGGTATTGCGGGGGAGAGAAGTCTCCCCCCGTGCGGATAAGCCTGCCTAAGTTGAAGTTCAGGCATAAAAAGTTCCTCCCGTCATAGAGGAGTTCCCAGGGGATATTGATCAGCTCTTCGTCGATAGTAAGGATGAGGTCTGAAATAGGTGCGGACCTCAGCTTTTCTTTTACCTGCCGCGTAAGCAACTGGTCCCAGAGGAGTTGGCCGGTCTTAGAGAGCTGGCGGATAAGTTCGGGGTCAAGAGAGCCCCTTGAGCGCGCCTTATTCAATATGGAGGTCATCTCCTGGCAGAGCTTATTCAGGTCAGGCAGATGGACATGGCAACTGCTGTAGTGCCTTAAGGTAGATACCAGCTCCTCGCGCTTAAAAAGGCTCATTTTAAGCGACTTGTCCTGCTTAGAGATCTCTAATACAAGCGGAGTAGGTTCCTGCATCCCGGTTATACCCTTATATCCAAAAGGACTGAGGCAAGCTTCTTCTCAAGGTCAGCGATCTCGACCGTATATTTTCCCAGCTGCACGTGCTCGAAGGTCACGGTACCGGTCTCGGCGAGGTAAGACTCAAGCTCCACCTCTTCCCGTAAGAGCGTGACCCTGAGGTCCCTGATCACTTCCTGGGTCTCTCTCTTCTTTGCCTGGATGATCAGATTAAAGATGCTGCCGCCTTTATTTTCGACTTTTACTTCCACCCGGAAGTCTTTAAAATCTTTCAGGATGTTCACTTCATCCTTAAAATCACGGATGCGGCGGCTACGCAGTACCGGAGCCGGCACAAGCTCTAAACCCACCAACACGTCTCCGGTAGTATTGATCAGTTCGATGGCCTTTTCTTTGAGCTTCAGGATGATCTCAAAGATGCAGGACTGCGGAGCCTCTCTCACCAGGTCCTTTATCCGGCTAATCAATTCTTCGGGCACGGGCACCGTTTCTGCCTCCTCAAGCCTCAGCTGCAGGGCCAGGGCCTCAGCGCAGGGTGCGCAAGCCAAAAGGTGCAGCCTGACTTCTTCGGCTGCCTTCTGTTCAAGCCTCTCTTCCAGAAAACAGGCGAGCGTCTCCTCGTCCGGATGCGCGGCGGCGCAGCGGGCGTTCTGCGCTTTCCAGTCCCGGTAGACCTTTTTTATGATTTTTTCCAGGCGCTCCTGCACTTTCCTTCCTCCCGATATAATAGATACGAAAAAATCAAGAATCTAACTCAAAACCTTTACGCCGGAAACACTCTTTAAGCCGCTTGATCAGGCGCGACTTACGCATGTCCACTGCTGCCCGCGCTATCCGGAAGGCCTTCATCAGGTCAGTAAGGCTTAAGCCCTGATTGAGGTAGAGCTCCAGGAAATACTTATCTTCCGTGCTTAGGCCGGCGATACAATCCTGCAGGTGGCCGGCCTTCTCCCGGTCAGAGAGCGTCTCTCTGGCCGGATCAAGGTCAGCAGCCAGCGCATCTTTAAGGCTTAAACCCTCACCGATCTCCTCCTCCAGAGATACTGCGGGCTTAAGCCTCTCTACGTACCTAAGGGTAAAATTAACCGTGACCACCCGCAGCCAGCTCGCCAGGCTACAGCCGTTTCTGGCTTTATAACTTTTGAGTTTTGTATAATCGTCCCGGATCAGGGAGTGGATGATTTCCTGGAAAACATCTTGGGCATGCGTCTTAACATCAGGGCAATTCTTAGCGATTAAGACGTTGTAGATATAATTATAAATAAGGCGGGAATACCGGTCTAGAAACTCGTTCCAGGATGAACTGTCGCCGCTTGAGCATTTCTGGACAAACTCCAGGTCACCCATAACATCTTTATTATATCACTAAATCTGTCAATGTCCAATGACCAATTATCCAAATACCAATGGGTATCCCTCAACGGGGACGGCGTCAGCTCTGAACAGAAGAACGTCTATTTGAATAGGCTGTAGGAAAGCACGAATGAGGCAAAAACAATAGAGACCATGGACATCAGCTTGATCAGGATGTTCAGGCTCGGCCCGGAAGTATCCTTGAAGGGGTCTCCCACTGTATCGCCGACTACGGCGGCCTTATGAGCTAAAGAGCCTTTTCCGCCAAGATGGCCCTCTTCGACATACTTTTTGGCATTATCCCAGGCGCCGCCGGAGTTAGCCATCATTACCGCTAAAACAAATCCGGAAACAGTAGCGCCGGTCAGGAGCCCTGCCGCTGCCTCTACGCCGACGAGAAGCCCGACCAGGATCGGGGTAATAATCGCCATAAGGGAAGGAATGACCATCTCTTTCTGCGCTGCGGCAGTGGCGATATTCACGCAGTGCGCATAATCAGGCTTGGCTTTGCCTTCCATCAGGCCGTGTATCTCTTTGAACTGCCTGCGCACCTCTACGACGATCTTACCGGCTGCCCGGCCTACTGCGCGCATGGTCATGGAACCGAAAAGAAAGGGCAACATTCCGCCGAGGAATAAACCGACCAGCAGATTGGGATTCATCAGGCTTAAGTCCAGCTCTTTTCCGTATAATGCTACCTGATCCCGGTATGCCGCAATCAAGGCCAGGGCAGTCAGGGCTGCAGAACCGATGGCAAAACCCTTGCCTGTGGCTGCGGTAGTATTTCCTAAGGCATCCAGGGCATCTGTCCTCTTCCTTACTTCGGGGTCAAGCCCGGCCATCTGGGCGTTTCCGCCGGCATTATCCGCAACCGGGCCATAGGCATCAGTAGCCAGAGTTATCCCGAGGGTTGAAAGCATGCCTACAGCAGAGATAGCCACGCCGTAAAGGCCGAGGTTGAAATTCGCAGCGCCTCCGGCCAGAAAGTAACTGGCGAGTATCGCCACGCCGACTACGATCACGGGAATGGCAGTAGACATCATGCCTACGGCAATGCCGCCGATGATCACGGTCGCCGGTCCGGTCAAAGACTGCTCAGCCACAAAACGCGCCGGTTTAAAGCCGCTGGAAGTATAATACTCGGTGCATAGGCCGATGATGACTCCGGCAACAAGGCCGGAAATGACTGCCCAGTAAATACCGATGTGCTCGATCCCTAAAGTCGCCCTGACCAGGAAATAAGAAATGACCGCAACCAGAAGAGAGCTGGCTAAGACTCCTTTTCGTAAGGCTGCCAGTAAAACGCTCTGAGCCGCCTCTTCTTTGCTCTGCACAAAGAATGTCCCGATGATCGAAGAGACCACCCCTACTGCTGCCATGACCAGGGGCACGGTTACTCCCGGCACCCCTAATCCGGCTGCTACGCCCAAAGCTGAAGTCGCTACGATCGAACCGACATAAGACTCATAAAGGTCTGCGCCCATGCCGGCCACGTCACCGACATTGTCTCCTACGTTATCGGCGATGACTGCCGGGTTACGCGGGTCATCTTCGGGTATCCCTGCCTCGACCTTACCCACAAGGTCTGCTCCCACATCTGCCGCTTTGGTAAAGATTCCGCCGCCCACGCGCGCAAAGAGCGCCTGGCAGCTGGCGCCCATGCCGAAGCAGAGCATGGTGGAAGTGATCGCAGTGATCTTATCCGTTCCTATGGGGATAGGATGGCTTGCATAAAACCAGTCCAGAAAATAATACCAGATGCTTAGATCGAGGAGCCCAAGGCCGACTACGGTCAGGCCCATGACTGCGCCGCTTGAGAAGGCAACGCGCAGGCCGGAATTGAGGCTCTTCATCGCCGCGGCTGCGGTACGGTTGGAAGACTTGGTGGCAATGGTCATGCCGATAAAACCGGAGAGGCCGGAAAAGAAACCACCGGTGAGAAAGGCAAAAGGCACGAAGATCACCAGGTGCTTCATCAGGGCAAGCACAAGCAGGATCACAAAGACTACGGCAAAGAAAATGGAAACGCCAAGATACTGCCTTTTTAGATATGCCCTTGCGCCGATGCGGACCGCCTCGGCGATCTCCTTCATCTTGTCGCTGCCTTCGTCCATCTTAAAAATAGAGAACGCAAGGTATGCGGCAAACCCGAGCGCAATAATGGAGCCTACCGGCGCTAAGAGCAATAACCACTCTGTTTGAGCCATTTCTACAACCCTCCCTAAATGAGCAGACAACTTATGGAGCGAGTGAAACGAGCAAACATAAGTTGTAGTCCGCCGAAGGCGGACGTCTGCGAATTTACCCATCCCCTGCACGCAGGGGATGGGCTTACTTACTAAACGGAAAGTATGTTAGCACAGAACCGGTGAATGTCAATATGATTTAGGTTATAGGGGATCAGAATCTTTCCCAGTGGATGACTTCATCCGGCTTTCTCTTCTCTGCTGCATGAAGGCCGGCCTTTTCGGCAGGATGACCTACGGCAATCAGGCTCACCAGTTTATAGGTAGGGGATACATTAAGAAGCTGGCTTATCTGGGGGCAGTAGGGTTTTTTATCACCGGCAACCCAGCATGAACCAAGGCCAAGTGCTGCGGCGGCAACCAGGATATTCTGCGTAGCGGCACAACCGTCTTCCAGATAATATTTGGTATCCTGGCAATATACGGCAATACATACGGCAGCCTCGGCAATGAACCTTCCGGTCTCGGCGATCTCTCCTATTTTTTTGAGCATGCTCCTATCCGTAACTACTATAAACTCCCAGGGCTGGATATTACGGGCAGTGGCGGCAAGGCGGCCGGCATCAACCAGGCTTCTTAAAGTTTCCCTGTTTAGCGGCTTATCGCTGAAGGCACGTACGCTTCTTCGGGATCTAATGGCTTCCAGGGCATCCATTTTCTTATTCGGGGTTGGCCGCGATCTTTTCCTTGATCTCTTCGGGGATGGATCTGGGCTTCAATTCCCTGTCTACGCAGACCAGGAGCGTGCAGGCTTTAGCAATGAGCTGGTCGCGCTGATTCCTGATCTCATGCTCATAATAGATACGCACTGCGGTCGTCTCAGCTATCCGGGTTCCGATTGTCAGGGTATCGCCGTAGACCGCGGGAAACTTATAATCGATCTCCTGGCGGCTGACCACAAACAGCGTGCCGCCTGCGGCAAGCTCCCTGACGGAGATGCCTCTTTCAGCCAGGAACTCGGTACGCGCCTCTTCCAGGTATTTGAGGTAATTGGCGTAATAGACTACTCCGCCGCAATCGGTATCATGGTAATAGACCTTAACCTGCATAGCGCTTGAAGATCACACAGGCATTGCAATTCCCGAAACCGAAGGAATTGGAAAGCACGGCTTCGACCTTTACCTGCCGGGCGGTATTAGGCACGTAATCCAGGTCGCATTCGGGATCCGGATGCTTATAATTTATGGTCGGAGGGATGATTCCATTCTTGATCACCAGGGCGCAAACCACTCCTTCGATCGCTCCGGCAGCGCCCAGGGTATGGCCGATCATGGACTTGGTGCTTGAGACCGGGACCCTTTTGGCGTGCTCCCCAAAGACCTCTTTTATGGCGCGGGTCTCTGCCTTGTCATTCAGGGAGGTGGAAGTACCGTGGGCATTGATATAATCGATATCTTCGGGTTTGAACCCGGAGTTGCACAGGGCCTTCTGCATGGTCTTTGCCGCGTCGTGTCCTTCCGGTTCAGGCATGACGATATGATAGGCTCCGGAATTGGCGCCGTAGCCGGCTACCTCGGCATAGATCGTGGCATTCCGTTTAAGGGCATGCCCCAGCTCCTCCAGGATGAGCGCAGCGCCTCCCTCGCCCAGGACAAAACCGTCCCTGTCCCGGTCAAAGGGCCGGCTCGCCTCTTCGGGGGCGTCGTTCCTTTTGGAGAGGACCCTTAATATATCATAGGCTCCGAAATTAAAATGAGTGAGCGGCGCCTCGACGCCTCCGGTAAGGCAGAGGTCCATATCACTTGACTGGATGAGCCTGAAGGCCTCCCCGATAGCATATGTCCCGGATGCGCAGGCATTGGAGATGACCATATTCGGTCCCCTGAGGCCGTACTGGATGGCGATGTGGCTGGCCACGGCATTGGGGCTGATGCGCGGGACAGAGCGGGCGTTTAAACGGTGGGGCCCCTTCTGGTAGCCCACCAGCATCTGCTCTTCATGGAAAAGGATGCCGCCGGCGCCTGAGCCGATCACCACCCCGATCCTGTCAGGGTCTTCTCCGGACAGGTCAAGACGGGAATCGTCCAGCGCCTCTTTTGCCGGCGCAAGGCCAAGGTGCACAAAGCGGTCCACCTTTTTGGCGTCCGCCTGGGGCATGTAATTCAGGTAACTGAAGTCCCTGACCGGCGCACAGATCTTGGAGTCAAACTCTGAGACATCAAAGGCAGTCACCGGCACGACTGCCGACCTGCCGATGATATTCGCCTCCCAGAACTCATCTTTGCCGATCCCGTTAGGCGCAACTACGCCAAGGCCGGTGATCACAACTCTGCGTGTAGCCAATAGCTCTCCTTTTAGAGAAATAGACCCGCAAGTACGGGTCTATTTACAGACTTAGATTTTCTTCCCTTATCTTATTTCCTGAACGCTACCAGGGCCTTTTCGTTATCGCTGGTAGATAAGACTATGGTCGCGGGGCAGCCTCCGGGGCAGGTGGTTCCGTAGATGTGCCTGATATCAATACCCTGTCCTTCCAGGATCGTGGTAATATGCTTTAACGCTCCGGGTTTATCTTCAAGTTCAACCACCACTACTTCGCGCTCTTTTACCTGCTTGTATCCGGCTTTTCTGAGGGCATCGCCGGCACGCAGGTTGTCTCCGGTAATGAGCATGATCTCAGCTTCGCTATCCTTGGCATAACCGGCGACTGCTACGATATTGATGCCGTGATCTGAAACGATCTTGGAGATATCCGACAGGATCCCGATCTTATTTACCACCGTAACTGAAAGCTCTTTTCCCAACTGCGCCTTTTTAAGCATATCGGCCTCCTTAAATGAGCAGACAACTTATGGAGCGAGTAACGCGAGCGAACATAAGTTGTAGCTGCTTCGTTTAATTATTGGCAGCGTCTGCGAATTTATGAGCACAATAATCTTTTATCTAGCGAAATCCCGCGTAAGCGGGAATCCGGGCCTGCGTTTAGGCGCACCTTGCCATATCGGATTGGCAAGTGCGCGCTTGCTGCGCAGAGGAACTACCGGGTCTTATTCTATCACAGCAAACCTGAAAAACAACAAAAATTAAAGCCTCAAATACTTCCTGGATAGCGCCACAATAAAAATCGGCATCACGAATATCCCGCAGAAGGCCTCAAAGATCGCCACCATCTTCGCCCATCCTGCCGGCGTAATATCCCCGAATCCGACCGTGGTAAAGGTGACTGCGCTGAAATAGACCGCCTCAAAGAAGTCCGGATGAAACAACCCGCCTGCGCTCTTCAGTGTGCTCTGCGTATAAATAAGGGCGCAGGAAAGGACCAGGCCAATCGCGCTGTAGAGGGTCCTTAGCGGCCGCTCGCCATGGCCCCAGATAAAAAAAGAGGCGCTGTAAGCCAGCCACTTAAAGAGCCTTTTTACTGCGGTAAGCATGCCGTGCTTTTCCTGTGTGGCGGCAATGTGCCTGATCCTGCCCGGGAAAAAGAGGCTCTGCATCAGGAATCTCCGGTAACACTCCTTAAAGCGGTAGAAGCATTCGGAGAACCCCATAAAGTCCATATCGCGTTCATAACTGATGGCGGCATAGCGGTAAAGCAGGGAGGCGTACTCAAGGTCATGGGACCTTTCTGCCTCAAGCGCGGCCTCTTCATAGGCAGAAGCGGAGTTCAGGAAACTCTTCTCTCCCAACTTCAGATTCCAGGAACCGGCTGCGGAAGCAAAAAGCAGCGCGGCCTCTTTATGCTCCCCTCTCTCCTGGCAGGCGCGGGCTGCGCGGATAAACAGGCCGTAGGCTGCGTCATATTTTGCCTGGGTCAGATTTTCGTGCGCTTCTTTTTCCAGCTGCTTGGGATCAAGCGGCATCTTAAGAGCCCTCCCCCTTCTCTAATTCCTCTCTCTGGATCCTGTCCAGATACGCATCCACTTCCGCTATGCTGGTAAAGATGCCTCCGGTAGGCAGGGCCTTGATCACATCGAAGACCTTTTTCACCTGGGGCTGCAGGTTCGTCACGATCAGGCTACCTTTAGTCTCATCGAGCGATTTCTTTATCTTGATGATCGCGCTGATGCCCATACTGCTGATGTAATTTACCCCTTCCATATTCAGGACGATCACTTTCGGGAACATATCCAGCACCGGCTTGACCTCCTTTTCCAGGGTCTCATAAGTCGAAGTGTCGACCGGGCCGATACAGGAGACATCAAAAACGCCAAACTCTCTTTTGTTTATCACTACTTTCAGGCTCATCTTTCCCTCCTAAATGAGCAGACAACTTATGGAGCGCACGCAGTAAGCGAACATAAGTTGTAGCTGCTTAGTTAACTATTGTCAGCGTCTGCAAATTTATTCCGAGCCTGCGCCGTCAATTTCGAAGAAATTGACAAGCGCTTAGGCGAGGAACTACGTCGCCCCCAAGACAATCAAAGTGATGTCGTCATGCTGCGGGCAGCGGTACGAAAACTTATAGACTCCTTTTTTAAGCGATTCGGAGAGCGCCTGAGGCAAGAGGCCGGCATTCTGGCCGATTATCTTTTTGATATTCTCTACGCCGAACTCCTGCGAATCAAGGTTCCTGGCCTCAGTAAGCCCGTCGGTAAAAACAAAGAGCTTATCGGCCTTATCAAGGCCGAACTCCGTATCCTTGTATTCGACTCCCTCCATAATCCCCAGCGGAACATCTATTGCGATATCCGCCTCAATGATGCTATTATCTTTCTTTTTATAGACTAAGAGCGGGCCGTGGCCTGCGGAGGCGACCCTTACCCTTTTTGCCTCGGTGTCGATGATCATATACAGGCAGGTGACAAAGCGGCCTGCGAACTTACCGTAAAGCTCGCTGTTCAGGCGCATGAGCGTATCCGAACAATTGAAATCCTGACGGGCAAAGACCCTGAATAAGGAAAGGGTCTGGGCCATGATCAGCGATGCCGGCACGCCTTTTCCCGAGACATCCCCGATCAGTACGCCCAGCCTCTTTTCGTCAAGCGGCAGTATATCAAAGAGGTCTCCGGCTACGAATTTCGCCGGCTCAAGGAAAGTGGAGATCGAAATGCCGGAAAACTCCTTTATCTCTTCGGGAAGGAAGCTCTTCTGGATGGTGCGGGCGATATCCAGCTCTTTTTCCAGCAGCTGGCGCCTGCGGTTCTCGCTGAAAAAACGGTAAAATGTGACCGAGGCATAGGTGGTAAACATCAGCCACTCCGGTATGAATAGGTCGACCCAGATCCCGAAGGCGATAAAGATCCCGGCGGCAAAGATGAAATATGCGGCGGAAAATCCCAGTATCCCCAGGAACGCCTTTAGCGGAGAAAACTTAAAGCAGAGCAAGAGGCTGACGGCAAATATTGCCAGGGCCAAGAGGACATTCGCAAGCCTGCCGGCCCTGGTAATGAACTTTTCCTGCAGGACGCTATTAAAGATGCTTGCCTGCAGCCCGACCATCGGATAGGTCTCCTCAAGAGGATTCGCCCGTAGATCCGCGGTGCCGGTGGCGGTGAGGCCGATAAAGCAGGTCTTGCCCTTAAACATCCCCAGGTCCAGATGCGGCTTGCGGCCGCTTAAGGCCTCGCTGTAAGACTTGAGGATATCGAAGTAAGATACATGCTTAAAAGAACGCTCCCATCTATCCGGATAATTCACTAAAAGCGCGGCATTATCGTCGACCGGAATGCCAAGTTTACCGTCTATGATCACCTTTCCGGGGCTAAACTCTGCGCGGCCGGCATCCAGCCCGAGGCGGTCGCAGGCGCTCATGAACCCCAGATTAGGGTAATTCCTGCCTTCGTAGCGGATGAATAAGGGTGCGCGCCGGTATTTTCCGTCCGGGTCGACAAAGACATTGATTTGGCTCTCGCCGCGGGGGGCGCCTTTCAGCGCAGGGGCCAGGTCAGAGAGTATCGCGCCTGCCTCC
>VGKG01000020.1 GCA_016867115.1 Candidatus Omnitrophota bacterium
AGGTACGCCTTTACCCGAGACATCGGCTATCACCAGGCCCCACTTATCTTTTTCTACGGGGATAAAATCGTAAAAGTCGCCTCCCACCATCCGCGCCGGCAGGTTCACCGCAGCGATCTCAAACCCCTCGATCTCCGGGCAGGCTGCCGGCAGAAAACTCTGCTGTATGCCCCGGGCGATCTCGATCTCCTTTACCAGGCGCTCTTTCTCCGCAGTTGTGCGCCTAAGTTCCTCCATATAGAACTTAAGGGCGCCGGACATCTTATTGAAAAACCGGATAAGGCGCGCTAATTCGTCATCGCCTTTCTCCGCTATCCGGTGATCAAAATCCCCCTGCGCCAGGCGGTCTACTCCCCGCGTCAGTTCCCGGATCCGGCGCGAGACTCCTGCGGAGATAAAGAAGCTGAATATGATCGCCAGCCCCAGGCCCAGGATAAATACGGAGACTGCCCGCTTCCTGACCTCCTTCTGCACGCTGTAAACATCCTCAGCCCGCATATCCACGCCCAGTATCGCTACTGCCTTACCGGAAGCGTCGCGTATAGGCGCATAACCGGAAAGAAATACCCCCCATTCATCCTTCTCAAGCGTCCTGTCCGCAGCCGGGCCCTCAAAACCTTTGACCATTTCGGGAAAACGCGTAGCGTCATATTCGTAACCCGGATAGGTCTGGGGTCCCTGCGTATCCGCTTCGCCGGCCTCGGCATCCACAATGAACTTAAGGATGCCGGGCTTTCCGGAATATGCGAGGATATAGATATACTTGATCCCGGCTACCGCATCTTTTATCTTATTGAGGTTTTTTGCGATCTGCTGATATTGGGGGGAATCGATCCCTTCTTTGTTTTGCGGGATCGCCTGCAGAGCCGGGACATCCACAGCGCTTGCGGCGGTCTGGGCTACGGCCGAAAGCTTCTGGCGCAGCTGCTCAAACTGCGATCTTAACGCGTAGCGGTAAATGAGGAAATCAGCGCTTGCAGCGGCAGCAGCCATCGCCAGGATAAAAAAGAAGGCAAGCCTGACTCTAAAACTGCGTAAAAACTCAAGGGGCATTTCTATTTTGCCAGATTCTTCCTGATGAACATCTCTTTCTGGATGTCGTCGTATATCTTCTGAAAGAACTCCGGGTCTTCGACCAGCTCCGAATCCTCCTGCGTGCCGTACTGGGAGCTGGACTTGTATTTCTTTACCAGCGACAGCCTCTCCTTTACCCGGCCTTCTCCGTACTGCTCAAGGGTCGCGGTTATCTCCTGGTTGGTCATCAGGCCGATAAAGTTCTTCTTGATCCCGGTCTCGCCCTGGATGACCCCTGAGTGGTAATCGGAACTGCGGATGACATATCCGTAATCCTGAAAGACCTGCAGCGTCGCCTTAAAGGCGTCTTCGAAAGTCCCTTCTAATTCGCGGGACTCAATACCCCTTCTCTGTAATGGCGTAAGGGGCGCAACACAGCCTGAGATCAGGACCGCAAGCGTCCATATCAGGTAAAACTTTCTCATATCTTTCTCCTAAAAAGCGCTCGACCTGTAGCTGAAATCCTTGACCACGTCATTGTCGCCGAACTCGATCATCAGGGTGAATGTGCGCGTGGAAGTCGAGGACCTGCTGCCTGCGCCGCCGGCAATGATCACCGTGGCATAAACATCTGAAGTACCTTTTTCTACTGAAACCCGGTCATAGGTCCAGACCTCGTTGCCGCTCTTATTTTTGGTGATGATGTTGGGCGGGCCGAAGACCTCAAGGATCTCGTTCTGCAGGGTCTCTCCCTTTATGATCTTGGCCTTAGCCATACCCGGAGTGAGGCTGCTTTTTTCTACGGGCTGGACGCTGGCGCAGCCGCTGGAAACCAAAACTGCACATAACAGGATCAATTTATACATTGCCATGCTCCTTTCCTTAATCAGAGCATTATTTTACCACAAAATAAAGGCTTCCCTAACCTTTATTTGAACTTCTCTATAAAGAAAATCAGGGCGGTCCTGATTTTTAAGCGTCATATCCAGAGAACCGCCCTTTATCTAACTACTTATATTCCCAGTGGCCGGGGATCCATTTGCCGCGGGGGCCGTGATGGCCGGGGATCCAGACCTTATTTTTGCCGGGTGAAGCATCTGCCCAGTGCCCCAAGACCCATCTTCCGTTCTTCCAGTGGCCGCGTACCCAGTATTTCCCCGAAACCGCCTTTACCTTTCTCCAATGGCCGGGGACCCATTTGCCTGCCGGGTTCCAGTAACCGCCCACCCATTCCAGGGCGTCGTCTGAACCCGGATCAACCATCTTCCAGTGGCCGGGGACCCATTTGCCCGCTTTCCAGTGGCCGGGGACCCATTCCCAGGGAGAAGCCTTATCCGGAAGCTCAACTTTAACCCAGACGCCGTTGATATAATTCCAGGGGCCGGCCGGGATCGCCTCTTCTGCGGCAAAGACCAGTGTGCTAAAAATAATCAATCCCGTCAATGCCAAAACAACTCCTCTTAGCTTCATACCCTCCTCCTTCTGCAGATCAGACCGCTTCCATCGTAGAAGGCGGCTTAGCGGTGATGTTGTAGGTGACGCTCACTACGCCCGGGACTTCCGCGACTATCCTGCCTGCCAGTTTTTCAAGGGCTGCGAAATCCATATGCGTGGGACGGGCCTTGCGGGCGTCGATACTATCCCAGCAGCGGATCTCGATCTGCTGGCCGAACTCCCGTTTATTATCGCGCATGCCGGTGACCCGGTCATTGTGCAGTATGGCCATATACTGGAAGGCGCGGCTTGAATTCAGTTCTTCTTCCACGATAGAGGTGGCCTTGCGCACCAGAGCGATCTTCTCGCGGGTCGCCTCTCCGATGACGCGCGCGGAGAGCGCAGGCCCGGGAAAAGGCATCCGGTTGTAGATAGAGGCAGGCAGGCCCAGGGCTTCGGCGATTTTACGCACGCCGTCCTTTCTCAGCTGTACCAGAGGTTCGATGATCTTATACCCGAACGCTTCCTGCGGGTCGATGCCCAACTGCTCAAAGACATTATGCTGGCGCTTGATCCCGGCTACTGTCTCATCCACATCAGTAAGGATAGTCCCCTGCAGGAGGTATTTTGCCCCGCTCTTTTTCACCAGGTTACCGAAGACCTCTTTGTAGAATGTCTGGGTGATCGCTTCGCGTTTCTCCTCCGGATCAGTGATGCCCTTAAGTGCGGCAAAAAACTCATCCTGCGCCGGGACGATCTCCACATGCACCCCCAGATTCTTAAATATCGAGGCTATCTGTTCTGGCTCTCCATCGCGCATGATCCCGTTGTCGATAAAATAGGTTTTGAGCCTCTCTCCTAACGCCTGATGGCCGAGCATAGTTACGGCGGAAGAATCAACGCCTCCGGAAAGGGCGTTAATGGCGATCCCGTCGCCCACGATGCTGCTGATCTCGCCAGCCTTCTCCTGGATGAACTTTTTCGTATCCAGCTCGCTTACGGTTATCTCTTTCACCGACATATGCACCTCCTTAAATGAGCAGACAACTTATGGAGCGAATGAAATGAGCGAACATAAGTTGTAGCTGCATAGTTTAATTACATTCAGCGTCTGCGAATTTACCCCGAGCCATGCCGAGACGGATTTCGAAGAAATCCGGCCGGCGTTTATGGCGAGGGGGTATGATTTCAGGCGCGCCTGGCTTCCTGCGCCTCGTATTCCTTCAACAACTGGTGGTACTCCTGTAAAGACATCGGGCCGCTCTGTTTCTTTTTTACCGAATCAATACCGTCGACCGTTGCCCGGGCAGCTGCCATGGTAGTCACATAGGGGATCTTATGCTGGATAGCCAGCATCCGGATATAGCTGTCGTCATAAACGCTCATCCTGCCGACGGGAGTATTGATGATCAGGTTGACCTCTTTATTCTTGATCGCATCGGCTATATTAGGCCGGCCTTCGTGAAGTTTTTTGATGAGCTCCGAATCAACCCCTTTTTCTTTCAGAAAGCGGCGCGTACCCTCGGTAGTAAGGATCCGGAATCCAAGCTGCGCTAACTTTGCCGCGAGCGGGAAGAGCTCAAACTTATCCTTATCCGCCACGGTCACAAGGACGTTTCCCTGCGTCGGCAGCTTTGTGCCTGCCGATTCCTGGGCCTTAAAAAAGGCGATCCCGAAATCCTGGCCGATGCCCATCACCTCTCCGGTTGCGCGCATCTCAGGCCCGAGCAGCGGATCCACCTCCGGGAACATATTAAAGGGGAATACCGCCTCCTTGACCGTGACATAGGGGAGCTTACGTTCTTTTAATTCCGGAAAATCGGCTATTCTTTTCCCGAGTATCAGCTGGGTGGCGATACGCGCCAGGGGAATGCCCATGGTCTTGGCTACCAGCGGCACAGTGCGCGAAGCGCGCGGATTAGCCTCCAAAATATAGACCTGGTCGTCGCAGATGGCGTACTGGATATTGATCAGTCCGACCACCTTTAACTCTACGGCGATCTTTTCTGTCCACTCCCCGATAGTCTTTAAATGCTCCGGTTTAATGCTGCGCGAAGGGATGGTGCAGGCGGAATCGCCGGAATGTATCCCGGCATATTCAATATGTTCCATCACCGCGGCGACAAATGTATCTTTTCCGTCGCAAAGCGCATCCACCTCGCATTCGATGGCGTTATCCAGGAAGCGGTCGATGAGCATGGGGTATTCCGGTGAGACCTGTATCGCTTCTTTGGCGTACCTGGTGAGCATCTTTTCGTCATAGATCACTTCCATCCCGCGTCCGCCCAGGACAAAGGAGGGCCGCACCATCACCGGATAGCCGATCTTTGAAGCTATTCTGACCGCTTCCTCCAGAGAGAATGCCGTGCCCCCTTCGGTCTGACGGATACCAAGCTGGATCATCTTCTGGCGGAAGAGCTCTCTGTCTTCTGCAAAAGCGATAGCTTTAGTGCTTGTGCCGATGATCTTCACGCCGTTCTGTTCCAGCTCTGAGGCGATATTCAGGGGGGTCTGGCCGCCGAACTGCACGATCGCGCCCAGCGGTTTCTCCTTTTCCCAGATGGTCAGGACATCCTCGACGGTTAGCGGCTCAAAATAAAGCTTGTTTGAAGTATCATAGTCGGTAGATACCGTCTCGGGATTACAGTTGATCATGATGGTCTCAAAACCTGCGTCACGCAGGGCAAAGGCCGCGTGCACGCAGGTATAATCAAACTCAATGCCCTGCCCGATGCGGTTAGGCCCGCCCCCGAGGATCAGGATCTTCTTGTTTTCAGAGACCGGCACCAGGTCTTTTCCGGCAGTATAAGTAGAATAATAGTAGGCAGCGTCTTTTACTCCGCTTACCGGAACTGGTTCGAAACGGGCATTACCTACGACCTTCTTTCTGCGGCTGCGCACTTCAGATTCCTTTACCTGGAATATCTTAGCCAGATATCTATCGCTATAGCCCCACTCTTTGGCTTTACGCAGGTCCGCCTCCGGCAGGCCCTTCCAGCCGCGGGCAAGCATATCCTGCTCAAAATCCGCCATCTCCTTCATCTGGCTGATGAACCATTTCCCGATGAAGGTCAGGGCGTAAAGCTCATCGACAGCCGCGCCCTTGCGCAAGGCCTCATACATAAGGAATACGCGCTCGCTGGAAGGAGAAACTAGCCTGGCTTTAAGCTCATCCAGGGAGAGGCTGTTGAAATCTTTGGCAAAGCCGAGGCCGTATCTAGCCGTCTCAAGCGAACGGATGGACTTCTGAAAAGCCTCCTTGAATGACTTGGAGATACTCATCACTTCGCCCACTGCCTTCATCTGCGTGCCGAGGACGTCCTTTGCCTGGCGGAACTTCTCAAAAGCCCAGCGCGCAAACTTGATGACCACGTAATCGCCCCACGGCTCGTATTTCTCAAGCGTCCCTTTTCTCCAGTAAGGCAGCTCATCGAGAGCCAGGCCTGCGGCAAGTTTTGTGGAGACGCGGGCAATAGGAAATCCCGTTGCTTTAGACGCCAGGGCCGAAGAACGGGAAGTACGGGGATTGATCTCGATCGCCACCACCCGGTCGTCTTTAAGGTTGTGCGCAAACTGGATATTCGTCCCTCCCACTACGCCGATCGCCTCGACGATTCTGTAGGAATAGTCCTGCAGTTTCTTCTGCAGCGGCTCAGGCACGGTAAGCATGGGGGCGACGCAGAAACTGTCCCCGGTGTGGACTCCCATCGCGTCAATATTCTCGATAAAGCAGACGGTGATCTTCTGGTTTTTCTCATCGCGCACCACCTCAAGCTCAAGCTCCTCCCAGCCGATGACCGCCTCCTCGATGAGGACCTGATGGATGATGCTGGCATTCAATCCGCGGTTTACGATAGTCTCAAAGTCTTCGTTATTATAGGCGATGCCTCCTCCGGTCCCGCCCATGGTGTAGGCCGGACGGATGACCACGGGATACCCGAGCTCCTGGACCACCTTGTAAGCCTCCTCCAGGCTGTTGCAGGTAGCTGAGCGCGGCACCGGGATATCCAGCTTTCTCATCGTATCCTTGAAGGCCTCGCGGTCCTCCCCTCTTTCTATGGCGTCGGCCTTGACCCCGATGATCCTGACTCCGAACTTATCCAGCACTCCCGCTTTATACAACGCCGAAGAAAGGTTCAGGCCGGTCTGGCCGCCTAAGTTCGGCAGAAGCGCATCGGGACGTTCTTTCTCAATGATCTTTGTCAGGCTCTCTACGGTGAGCGGCTCGATGTAAGTCCGGTCAGCCATGCCGGGATCAGTCATGATTGTGGCAGGGTTGGAATTGACCAGCACGACCTCATAGCCTTCTTCACGCAGGGCCTTGCAGGCCTGGGTCCCGGAATAATCAAACTCGCAGGCCTGTCCGATGATGATCGGGCCTGAGCCGATGATTAATACTTTTTTAATGTCTGTGCGCCTGGGCATGAGTTAAACCTCCATTAAGGGTGGTTAAAAATTAGGCAGGGCAAAAAAATAGGCAACCCTCTGTATTACGAGAGTTGCCTTAAGATGCGTAAGTTATGTTTATCACTAAAAGCATCAAGCCACGCCTGTGTAGCCTATTTACGTAAAAACAACTTAGTTTGCAGGTCCAATTATAAGCGTAAGGGGTTAAAATATCAAGAGATTTCTGTAAACGGAGGTTATCTATCAGGCAAGCTTCTTTCCGAATCTCAGGGCGCTTATGGTGATCACGATGATCCCGATGATAAAAAGCGGCACCAGCTGCGGCCAGAGCACGGAAAAACCTACCCCTTTTAAGAATATCCCCCTCACTACTACCAGAAAGTAGCGCATGGGATTGATAAAGGTGAACCACTGGATGAGCTGGGGCATATTATTTATCGGGTAGGCGAATCCGGAGAGCAGGAATGTTGGCAGGTAGAACAGAAAGACGGACATCATCGCCTCCTGCTGGGTCGAGGCGATAGTCGAGATAAAGAGTCCGGCCCCGAGGGTGGTAAATAAATATATGCACGTGGAAAACGCCAGCAAAAACAGGCTCCCCCTGAAAGGGATATGGAACCAGAGGACGCCGAAGGTGGTGATCAGCCCGGCCTGGATCAGGGCGATTATTCCGAAAGGCACGAGCTTGCCGAAGATGAGCTCTAAGGGCCTGAGGGGGCTGACGATCAGCTGCTCCATGGTGCCGATCTCCTTCTCCCTGACAATAGCCATGGAAGTCAACAAAAGCGACATCATGGTAACGATGGAGGCGATGACCCCGGGCAGATAGTAATTGCGGGAGATCAGGTTCTGGTTGAACCAGGCGCGCTCCCTTAAGTCAACGCTGGGGCCGGCTGCCAGCAGACCTTTTGACTCCGCCTCTTTTTTCATCTCCTGATACTGGAACTCGCTGGTGATGGTATTGGCATAACCCAGGATGATCATCGCCGTATTTGAATCCGAGCCGTCAAGTGACAGTTGTACCTGCGCTTTTTTGCCCGCATTCAGGTCGCGGCCAAAACCCCGGTCAATACGGATCACCATATTGGTCAGGCCCTTATCGATCAGGTAATCCTGATCCTGGCGGTTTTCGATATAATACTTGGGGACGAAATATTTGGAAAAGGTAAAGCGCCTTAAGAGCTCCCGGCTCTCCTTGGTATTATCCTGATCATAGATCGCGGTGGGGATATAGTCGATGTCTTTATTGGCGGCATAACCGAAAAGGAGGATCTGGATAAGCGGAGAGATAAAGATCACCGTCTTCATCCGCGGGTCGCGCAGGACCTGCTTGAACTCCTTGATCAATACCGCCCTTGCCCTTTCAAACATATTTAAGCCACCTTTTTCTTGAACTTCCTCAAGGCGAGCCCGAACATCAATAAGGCAAATAATAGAAGGAATACCGCTTCATCCCACATCACATCCATGGTGTTCCCTTTCAGGAATAATCCTCTCAGGATCACGATATAATAACGCGCGGGGACCAGGTAAGTGACTGCCTGGACGGCTTTCGGCATATTAAAGATCGGATAAATAAACCCGGATAAAAGCATGGTCGGAATAAAAGTGGTCAGGCTCGCCAGCTGGCTTGCCAGTAACTGCGTGCGTGCAACGCTTGAGATCAATATACCCTGCGATAAAGCTCCGGTCAGAAAGAGCGCGCTTAAAACGGAAAGTAATAAGTAACTCCCCATGAAAGGAACGCCAAAAACAAGCCTGGCCATGACCACTCCGATAGCCAGGTCAAGGAATCCGATAGTAAAATACGGGAGGAACTTGCCGATGATCAGTTCCGGCGGTTTGACCGGGGTAGAGATGAGCTGCTCCATAGTGCCCCTCTCCCATTCCCGGGCAATACAAATAGAAGTAAGGAGCGCGGCAATGATCATCATGATCATTGCCACCACCCCGGGGATGATGTACCACCTGCTGTTTAACCCCATGTTAAACCAGATCCTTGAACGCAGGTCCACTGACCGGGGAGGATGCAGGCCGTGTCCGGCAAAAGTCTTCACCAGCAATTCCGCGTTGTACCTGCTGACCACGGCACGCACGTAATTCATGGCGATAGTAGCGGTGTTAGAGTCGCTGCCGTCTACCAGAAGCTGCAGGGGGCTCTTCTTTCCCGAGGCCAGGTAATGCGAGAAATCCTTGGGGATGACCAGCGCCAGCATCACCTGTCCGCTGTCGATCAGGCGTTCGATATCGCGGTAATTATCCGCGTAACGGACTATTTTAAAATATTTGGAGAGCTTGAAATTAAGCAGGAAGTCGCGGGTGAGCTGCGACGAAGCGTCCTGATTCCAGACCACGGTGCGCACCCGGTCAATATCCAGGGATAAGCCGTAACCGAAGATGATCAAAAGAAACACAGGAATGACGATGGCCAGGGCAAGAGAGCGCGGGTCGCGCCTGATCTGGATGAACTCCTTGGAGGCTATGGCCTTTATCCTTTTTACATTCACTTCTTATCCCTTTTCCTTATGCTCTGCGTCGTAAGTCTCGATCAGGGAGACAAAGACATCCTCAAGCGAAGACCTGATCTTAGTCACGGAATAGTCTTTTATCCCTTCTTTGTCAAAGAGATTCTTTATCTCTTCGGCCGCTTTTTGGCTGGAATAGACCACGGCATGGATATTCACTCCGAAAAGCGCGGTCTCCCGCACCGAGGCAAGACCTGAGATCTTCTCCAGCCACGTTTCGGCCCGCGGCACGGCGATTTCCAGTATCTCATTCTTCATGATAGTGGTCTTCATCTCCTCGGGGGTCCCCATCGCGATCATCGTGCCGTGATAGATCATCACCATGCGGTCGCAATTTTCCGCTTCGTCCATATAATGGGTAGTCACAAAGATGGTCCTGCCCTGAGCTGCCATCTCCTTGATGATCTTCCAGAAATTCAGCCGGGTGATCGGATCCACCCCGGAGGTCGGCTCATCCAGAAAGATTATCCCCGGTTGATGGATGATCGCGCACCCCAGCGCCAGGCGCTGCTTCCAGCCTCCGGCAAGGGTACTGGTAAGGTCATTACGGAAGCTCTCTATGCCGGCTAATTTTATGGTCTCTTCTTTGCGCTTTGCCCTTTCGGCGACGGGGATATTGTAGATGCGGCTGTAGAAATCGATGTTCTCCTCGACAGTCAGGTCATCGTAGAGAGAGAACTTCTGGGACATGTAGCCGATGTGCTGTTTGATCTTATGCTGTTCTCTGATAATATCATAGCCTCCCACCGTTCCGCTTCCGGATGTAGGCGCATAAATACCGCAGAGCATCCTGATGGTGGTGGATTTTCCCGCGCCATTAGGGCCGAGAAATCCGAAGATCTCACCCCTCCTGACCTCGAAATTGATCCGGTTGACTGCAGTAAAGGTGCCGAATCTCTTCTCCAGGTTCTCTACCCTGACGGCAATATTATTTTCCATGGCGGGATTCGTATTCATTGACGGTCTTGATAAACGCCTCTTCCAGGGTCTTCACATTGCACTCTTTTTTGATATTGTCCGGTTTATCGCACTTTAAAAGTCTGCCCTTATGAAGAAGGCCCACCCTGCGGCAGCGCTCCGCCTCATCAAGATAAGAGGTGGAATACAATATGGTCACTTTCTCCTTTAAGAGGTCATAGAGTATGCGCCAGAAGTCGCGGCGGCTCACCGGATCAACGCCGTTAGTCGGCTCATCCAGGAATAATACCTTTGGCGTATGGATGAGCGCGCAGGAGAGCCCCAGCTTCTGCTTCATCCCTCCGGAGAGCTTTCCGGCAAGCCTGCTTTTAAACGGAAGGAGCCCGGAGAAACCCAGAAACTTCTCGATCAGTGCGGCCCTAGCCTCTCTCGGAACGCAAAAGACATCGGCGTAGAAGTTGATGTTTTCAAGAACGGTGAGTTCTTCGTAAAGGCCGAAGCGCTGGGACATATAGGCGATATTATCCTTAAGAAGCTCTGCCTCCCTGACGATGTGCCGGTTGTAGACCCAGGCCTCTCCCTGCGTAGGTTCAAGTATGCCGGTCAAGAGGCGCATGGTAGTAGTCTTCCCTGCGCCGTCAGGACCGACCAGGCCGAAGATCTCGCCTTCTTCGATCTCCAGATTCAGTTTATCCACAACCGTCTTATTCCCGAAATTCCGGGAGAGTCCCGTTGCTTTAATAGTGATCATTTTATTCGATTATATAGGCGTCAGCAGGCATGCCGGGCTTAAGTTCAAGGCTTGAGTTGTCTACTCTCACCTTTATCCGGTAAACTAACTTCACCCTTTCTTCCGTTGTCTGGATGGTCTTGGGAGTGAACTCCGCTTCGCTGGAGATAAAAGAGACCCGGCCATTGTATTTTTTACCCGGATAAGTGTCGGTAATAACATTGGCTTCCTGGTTAAGTTTAACCCTGCCCAGATCCGTCTCGTTGATGTAGGCAGTCACCCAGAGATTATTCAGGTCTACCGCGGTAAAGACGGGTGTGCCCGGCTGGACGACCTCTCCGGAGAGCGAACTCTTAACTAGAATAAACCCGTTTAACGGCGCAGCCAGCTCGGCAAACCCCAGCCTCGTTTCTGCCAGGTCCAGTGATGCCTTCAGTTGGTCTACATTAGCCTTATTTGCGTCAAACCTGGTCTTAGCCTCGTCTCTCTTCTGGGCAGAGATGGCCCCGGCCTCAAAAAGGTTCTTGGCCCTTTCGTAATCTATCTTGGAAAGTCCATAATCGTATTCCGCAGCCAAAAGGCTTGCCGCTGCTTCATTCCTTTTCTGGGTGAGCTCATCCGTATTCAGGCGGGCGACCGTCTCTCCCGCCTTAATCACCTTTCCCTCATCTGTCAGAAGTTCGGTGATCTGGCCTCCTACCCGGAAGGATATGCGCACATCGTCTCCTTCGATATTGCCAGAGACCTTTATCCTCTTTTCATGGATTTTTTTCTGGACGAAGTAATCCGCGCCCTTAACTACCGCAAAAACCAATAAAGCCAGAACAATAAAAATAACGATCTTCTTTTTATTTAGGTTTGGTTTTTTCATTGCCTTCCTCCTTAATGGCGCTTACGGCCATATTTCTGTCCAGGGATGCCTCAGCCATAAGGTAATCATAGATGCCGGCGGCAAGGTTCTTCTGGACCTGCGCCAGGGAGACCTGCGCATCCAAAACATCCAGATTAATGGCTACGCCGTTATCGTAACTTACTTCGGCGATCCTTAAGGCCTCGCGCGCTTCTGTGATATTCTCTTCCTGTGAAAAGATGATCGCCTCCGCTTGTTTCAGGTCGAGGCAGTCCTTGCGCACGTCCACGGCGATCTGGTCGGATAAATTGTCTTTGTCTAAAGCAGCCTGCGCATATTGCGCCTTGGCTGCATCCACCTTTGCCTTGGTGGAGAAACCCTCAAAGATAGGGACTGTGACCGAGACCCCGGCATTCCAGTTCATATGCCTGCCGTTGATCATATCCGCGGTGTTATTTGAGCGATAGGCGTAACCGGCCTGGATATTGATATCCGGCCGGTAACCTGACTTGGCCATCTGGATGGACCATTTACTCAAGTCAACTCCCAGGGCCTTAAGGATCAGTTCCGGCTTATTCAGATACGCGGTTTTCAAGAACTCCTCTTCCTCTATCTTCCTCGGCTGGTAAGTTAATTTTTCCTTTACCTCTATAGGAGTGCCGACTTTGCGGGCGAATAGTTTATTCAGTTCGGCCTTGATGAAATCAATGTCGTTCCTTGCCTGGATAAGCTGCGGCTCAAGCAGGGCCGCTTCGACCTTTGACTGCAGGACATCAAAGCGCGAAGCAGTGCCGTGTTTAAACTTATCCTCGACGTTCAGATAGTGCGACCTGGCCTGCCCCACTAGGTCCCCGGCGATGCGTTCGTTTTCATAAGCAAGCAACAGGCCGTAATAGAGCCGTTTTGCCTCAAACTCCACGTCCATTTTCCCGGCGCGCAGGGTCTCTTCCGCGACTTTGAGGTTTATCTTTGCCTGCCTGAAGTTAGCGATATTAGCCCCGCCGTTATAGATAGACTCGCTGAAAGTCAGGCCCAGGAGGTTGTCATTCTGAAAGCCAAAGAAGATATTCTGGGTGGGAGTCTTATCATTATAGGTATAGGAGGCATCCAGGCTCACCTGCGGAAGGAATTTCGAGGTTGCCTCAAGCATATTGGCTTTAGCGACGCGGATCCCTTCCTCCTGTATCTGGATGTTCTTGTTCCCGGCAAAAGCGATAATGATGGCTTTCTTAAGGGTCAGCTCTTCCTCTGCTGCGTATAAAAGCGTAGTAGTAAACAATAAAAAGATCAGGCTGACCTTTGCCGCCTTCATGATGATGCTTTTTAGCTCGTTGTAGACCGGATAATTCTTGTTTATGCGGAAGAATCTGGCATTAGCCTTGTATTCGCTTAAGAGCACGCCGTCCTCCGAAAGGTCATTCAGAGCGCGTTGAAAAACCCCGGGCTTCATCCCCATTCGCCTGCCAAGCTCCTGCATATAGAACTGGCCTTCGGGATGGCCGTAGAAAAACTTAAGCAGCCTGACCTTATTCTTGCTTAGCAGCTTCATCTTTACCCCTGGCTAACTATATGCTTTTTGCATATATTTATATACTTTATAATATAATTGTATTCTTTTTGCATATATTGTCAAGAAAAATCTTGGCAGACTTTTATTCAGTGAAAGTTTATGCTATTATTGACTTATGCGTAAATCTAGCAAGGTGATGTTCGAAGTCGACCGTTCAGGCAGGTTCAGCTGCCTGCGCAAGACGGTTGACGGCGAGTTCAAGGTGAATAAAAATAACCTGCTTTTCTACCGCCTCAAGAAGCCCATCCCCGCAAACTCCCCTTCTCAGCTCAAACTTACCGGTAAATGGTCCCTGAACAAAGAGCATAACCTAATTTTCAGCCTGGACAAGGAGAATAACCTGGTTTCTGGCGGCAAGTTTACTCTGGAGGGGGAGATTATTGATGTAAAAGCTAATGAGCTGGCCTTTTGTCTCCGGACTAAGGACTCCCGGGGCATGAGCCATCTTTCTTTGCTCAGGCTAAACGGAAGATGGCAGGCGGACAAATACAATTGCCTGAATTTTATGGTTTCACGGGAGAGCGAAGAACCGGATGCCCTCACTTTCACCGGCTCCTGGGAAGTAAACAAACGAAATGAGCTTATCTATACTTATACCAAGGCCTGGCTTAAAAAGAAGGAAAAACTCACCCGCACCCTCACCTTCAAAGGCTACTGGGATATCCGGGAGAAATGCCGGCTCTCATATGTGTTAAGTAAAGAATCGGATTCCGGGTTTGACTTTCGGGTAAGCATAGGCAAACCGGCGAAGCGCGGAATGGAATATGTGGCAGGTATCGGCATCACGCCAAAAAGAAAACGCATCTCCTTGTCGGGCTCCTGGAGGCTAAATCCGCGCCTCGGGCTTACTTTTGAGATGCCTTGTGAAGAAGGCAGGGTGCGCGCGATCATATTCGGCGCAGAGTGCCGCCTTGCCAAAGGAGCGGACTTAGAGTTTAAACTGCGTAATGAGCTGGATCGCGACCTGGGGATATCTCTACGCCTTAGCAAGGCGGTTCTCGGAGATTCGGGCAGGGCGTTTCTTGAGACGCTTAAGGAACGCGGAAATATTTCGATTTTTGCTGGTGCGGGGGTCAGATGGTAAAGCAACCTGAATACCGGAAATCAATTCCAGTTTTTCTAGGCGGGTAAGGCTCTTAATTGCTCTCTCGCGCTTCAAGGCACTAGATCTATTCTCTACCGGTTCCTGATATACCAGTTTAACCGGCGTCTTATTTTTAGTGTAAAAAGCGCCTTTTTGGTTATTATGCTCTTTGATCCGGCGGTCGATATCGGTAGTAATGCCGGTATAGAGCGTTTCGTCGCTACACCGGACTATATAGAGAAACCAGGGCATAGGGAATGGTTATTTTAAAAGACACCGGGGACTGGCGGCCGCTAAAGACAAAAATGCAGATCAATATGATATCGAATAAGACCAAAAAGATCATCAGGAAATAAAAAAGGTATACCACATACGTTCCGAACCAGCCAAGGTAATTTATCCCGATGCCCGCAAAGAGCCCCACGATATAGCCGGCCGCGATGCCTGTCAGGCCATACAAAACCATCTGCGCCGGGGAGCCTTTAAGGTAGCCGAGCGATATTCCCGCACTAAGGCCTAAGAGCAGAAAGAAAAGGAATACGCCGGTGACGAAATAATCAAAAGTATACCTTCCCCCGAGCTCAGCCCGGTTTTTATTTTCGCTGCGAATACTGCTGACCAGCATAGCTATCAGCCCGCCTGCCCCTAAGAGGCTCATTGCGCCCGAAATCAGGGAGCGTTTCCCGATAAGCCCGGGCAGCCCTGCGACAAGCAGGACAACACAAAAAATTATGGCTAAAGTAAACTCTATGGGGAAGTGATTTGCAAAAGGCGACTGGTACTCCTGCCCCTTTGACTTACGCCTGAGAAAGCATCTGCGCAACACTTCAGGGAAGAACTTTATATGGAATCGTAGCGAAAGAATCCCCGGCTGATCGCCTAAAGGAGCCTCCGGAACATTTTCTTCATTTTTTCTTTCTTTACTCATGACCTGCTCCTTTGGCTTAACGGATAATTTTACATCAGCCGCTTCTTAGTTATTGCTTAATTGCGCCCGCGCCAGATCCCGCAGGCGGCTGTAATCGGAAGGCGGGTATTCAAAGGTTTCAATAGGAGGAAGGACCTTGATCAGGCAGGAGATCCTGGTCGTAAAACGCCAGCTCCCTTTCGGGATAGCGTCTCTTGTCCCCTTAATAAGGATCGGCAGTATCGGCACTTTTTCTTTTATGGCTAATTTGAACGCCCCGTTCTGGAATTCCCCCACAGCTGAATCATTGCTTCTTGTGCCTTCGGGAAAGAATACCACCGAAATGCCCCTGCGCAGCCACGCGGAAGCCTCTTTATAGACCTTCTTTGTGCTCGAAAAATCCCCCCGCTTTAATCTGATGTGTTTGGCGAGGCGCATATTCCATCCCACCACAGGGATCTTAAAGAGGCTCTCCTTGGCGACCCACTTAAACTGCATCTTAGTCTTATACATCAATATGATATCGGCCATGCTCTGATGGTTTGAGACGGCGACATACGTCTTGTTGCGGTCGATATTGCCGAGGCCTTCGACCTTCAGGTCCCAATACGGATTCAGCCCGGTCAGGGCGTCAGTCCACCAGAAACATTGGGCGTGCGCAACCTTTCTCCTCCTGTCAAAAGGAAAAAGCACTATTGAGACGATCACCATGGCAAAAAAGAGCATTACCGTCAGCAATATCCCGACTGACCAGATTATGATTGACTTTAGGGCCTGCTTCATGCTTTATCTGTGGGGCTTTCTGTGGCCGGTCTTTGAGGAATGAAACCTGCTATGCCTTGTATTCCTGTGCCGCTTATGCTTTACCTGCACAGCGCCTTCCTCAGATTCAATAAATCGTTCGTGTTTTATCTCGGGGCGTTTCGACAGGGGAAGCGTAGACCGGATAAGCTTCTCTATATCGCGGACATCGCTCTTTTGTTCAGGGGTGGCAAAAGAGATCGCATGCCCGCGCTGGCCTGCCCTCGCAGTGCGGCCGATGCGGTGCACATAGTTTTCGGCGTCTTCCGGAAGGTCGTAATTGATCACTACTTCTATGCCGGTCACGTCAATGCCCCTTGCGGCTATATCCGTCGCCACAAGCACCTTGTACCTGCCGGATTTAAAACCTTCCAGCGCTTCACGGCGCTGATTCAGCGAACGGTTCGAGTGGATCTCCGCCGCGCTATAGCCCAACCCGGAAATGGACCGGGCGATCTTTCTTGCTCCGTGCTTGGTGCGGCTGAACAAAAGCACGGGCCCGTGGTACTGCGCAAGGATCTTACTTAGCAGCTTCGTCTTGGCCTCTTTTTTGACGATAAATAACTCCTGGGTGACAAGCTCCGCGGTAGTGCCGGACGGCGCGACCTCGACAGATACGGGAAGCTTCATATGCTTAGCGGCTATCTCCATGATCTCTTTAGGGATAGTCGCCGAGAACAACATGGTCTGCCTGTCTTTAGGGAGGAAGCGCAGGATCTTCTCTATCTGCGGGGCAAAACCCATATCCAGCATGCGGTCAGCCTCGTCAAGGACAAGCATCGTGACTTCTTCGGGTAAGACATTCCACTGGCCGATATGGTCGATGAGCCTGCCGGGGGTGGCAATGATGACCCTAGCATTTTTACGTAAAGCCTGCACCTGCTCATCCATCGGCGCGCCTCCGATAAGGCAGGCAGTCTTCATCCCGAAGGGATGCGCGATGTCTTGAAAAGCTTCGTCTATCTGGATCGCCAGTTCACGCGTAGGCGCAAGGACCAGCCCCGTTCCCTTCTTCTGCGCCAGGCGCTGCACCATAGGGATTGCAAAAGAATGGGTCTTGCCGGTTCCGGTCTGCGCTATACCGATGACATCCTTGCCCTCGATAGCAAGCGGTATCGCCTTAAATTGTATGGGCGTCGGCACTTTGAACTTTATCTGCCCGAGTATATCGAGGATCTTCGGGGCGATACCAAGGCCATAGAAGCTTTTTTCAGGGCTATCCTGCCCTTTTGGCAGAGCGTTTTTTTGTATCATGGTTATTTTAACGTCTTAGGCGGCTGTCCTTAGCAATCTGCCCTTGGTTTATTTTGCGATGCGCACATTGACAGCACGGGGGCCCTTGGGAGAATCCTCAATCTCGAACTCTACCTTTTCTTCCTCTTTGAGGGCGTCAAACTGCGCATCGACCAGGCTGCTCTGATGAAAGAATACTTCTCTTCCGTCAGTATCACTGATAAAACCAAACCCTCTTTCGCGCACGACTTTCTTGATCTTACCCGTATGCATTTTCCCTCCTTTTTCCGCACAAGCGGAACACCGAACCATCCGATAGGTTCGGGTGTAACACAAGCGGTATACCGTGCCATCCCATAGGCCCGGGTATTGCATTAATTACTCTATGAACAAAAAACCGTAAAGGTTAGTAGTCCTGCCCCTTTACGGCCTAAGATTTTCTAATCTCCGGTGTCATGCAATATGTTTTATTATACGTCTTTTTTAGGGTTTGTCAAAGACAAACTTATTCAAGCGGGCATCCGCAGGGGTCATTTTCCTTTCCTTTTCTTTATTTTTCTTTTTGATTTTACCGCCGAGCATAATACGTCCGCAAACGGCGATAATTTTCCGTTTTCGTACGGGAATTCTCTACAGTGGGCCGGTTTAAAATTATAATCGACTTTGTGAATGGCACATAGCCCCTTGGGGGTGAGGAAAGAACAGGGGTTATCTTCATAGCTCGTTCCGACTTTATATCCCGAAGGAAAACTCTTATCTTCCTCGAGATGATAAAAATCTCCCTTTAATCCGAGAGACAATATCTTTTTTGCCTCCTCCAGATCCACCCAGGCCCCGAAATCACAGCAGGAGTCCTTCTTTTTGCACTTACGGCAATCAATCGTCATGGCTTTTCTTAAATAGAGCGGGCTTTGGGCAAAGAATAGGCAAAATATATGCCCACACCCCAGATTATAAGGCCGATAGGCGAGAACATAGCTTTAAGGACGTCGGGCTCAAAGGGAGAAACAAAGAGCCACTGGCCGTTATATCCCGGGAATTCCGCGCTATGTTCAAGCAGATATTCACGCAAATAAAAAAGTACCAGAAAGTACTGAGAAACAAGCAGGGTCACAACCGTTATGACAGCACTTATTATTTGTAAAGAAGGCCCTCTTTTCTTCCCTGAGCCCCATATAACGGCATGGCCGATAAGGAATCCGACGCCGATAGCCACATATCCGATCTGGTAGCCGGTTAAGACAGAAAATAAATACCAGGCTACACCCGCAGCCAGGGCAGCAAGGCTACCCACGACCGCAGCCTTAGCCAGATTCGGATTTTGCGTTTCTTCTCTGAATGCCTTCTCTGCAGCCTCATGGCACTTTTCGCAAAGGTAAACTGTCTGGCCCTTTTTACCTTTATATGCATAACGCTGGGCTGCCGGGAATTGCCCCTGGCACTGGCCGCAGTTCACTGATTCATCGGCTTTCGCGCCTATTTTAATCTGGAAATCATCTTTTTCTTTTCCCTGCTCTGCCATGTCAGGCCCCTTTCATCATTTTTAACATACGGATCCTTTCCTCAATGGGGGGATGCGTAGAAAATAATTTATCGATCAGATCTGTAGATTTTGCGGGGTTAGAAAAATAGAGGTGCGCCGTAGTAACGCCAGCCGAAGGCAGCGGCCGCATATCTTTGCGGATCTTTTCGAGCGCCGAAGCCAAAGCAAGAGGATCGTCTGTCATCTCTGCCGAGCCGGCATCGGCGATAAACTCCCTCCTGCGGGAAATAGCCAGCTGTATGAACATGGCTGTTAACGGCGCAAACAGCGCTAAAATAAAGCCGATAATGGCCAAGACTCCGGAACGGTCTTTTTCATCAGCCTTACTTAGTTGCACGCCATGCCAGTACATATCCGCAAATATGCTTATGAATCCGGCGGCAAGAGTGACTATGGTCATCAGGCGCATGTCATTATTCTGGATATGGGTCAACTCATGCCCTACCACTCCCCTGACTTCCCCGATTGAAAGCTTCTCCAGCAGGCCCCTGGTCACTGCTACAACGGCGCGCTTCTTATCTCTGCCGGTAGCAAAGGCATTCATCGCATCGTCGTTAATCAGGTAGAGTTTAGGCGAAGGCAGGCCTTGCTCCCGGCATAAACTATCCACCATATCGAAAAACTCCGGAGCCTGCCTGCGCTCCAAAGCCCTGGAGCGCGACATCTTTATAATCAAGAGATGAGAGAAAAAATAGGAAAAAAAGTTTATGATGCCTGCCAGGAGCAAAAAGACTCCCGTTCCGGTAAGCCCCCAGTGAAAATAGTAAGAAAGGGCCGCCCCGATCCCGCCGAGGATAAAAGTCAATACTGCCATAAACCCTGCGATACACAGATAGAACTTGCGGTTCTGGCCCTTTATAAAGGCGCTTCTGGCAGCATCCATCAACTATTCTCCTTCGCCTAATTTCATTTTTTGCTCTTAAGCTCCTGGCACTCTTTTTTGATCATGCGCATCTCTTCAGGATCCCGGAGTATAACTGAAATCGGCCGCGTACGGAGCATTTTCTTCCTGGTTAGATGCGGCTGAAGCAATAATGGCGAGGGCAAGGCGCCTCTCTCCCATAAGCCGAGGAGGAACCTCTGTGAATCCACAAGGCAAACTATTAGAGATACATACCCTCACTGATTTCTGGCATGGATTAGGTATTCTTAATAAAAGTCCGCCTCAGCGATTCGTAGAGCCTGCCTCGTCTATGTTCCTTAACGAGTACGCTTATTATAATAGCGGGAGCCGTAAGAAAAAGAAAAATAATTTCCTTAAAAGTAAAGAATTTCACTATAAAGATATTTTTCCAAAGAATCTTAACGTATCGGCTAGGGGTATAAAATGAGAATTTTATCTTTCTCCCTATTTTTTTAAGCTCTGCATAGCTGTACTTATCAGAATAAAGCTCTCCTCTCTTCGTTATGTGATAGCCGGGTGTATTTTCCGCAAGTTCTCTTAAGGCAGAAAACTTTTCAATGCGCAATCTGGTGCAGGTAATGGCGTCTACCCCGATCTCCTTGGCAAACCGAGGAATATAAAGCATTTCCTTTTCATCCTCTCCTATATTCCCATAGATGAAGTAGCCATTGTAAAAAAAGGGGTGTTTTCTAAGGACCTCAAAAGACTTTCTTATCGTATTCTGATCAAAGCCTTTGTCCAGTTGTTTAAGTATCCGGTCATGCGGTGATTCAATACCGATAAAAAGAGCTTTAAAACCAGCCTGAGCCATTTTCTTAAGGAGGCTCGGATAGCGCGCGATATCAATGCGCGCCTGAGCAAAAAAACGTTTTTTTATCTTTTGGGCAATAAGCCGGTCACAGATTTCTTCGGCCCGCCTGGGATCGGTAAAAAAATTATCATCGCTGAACATGATGATGTTGGCCTTAAGCCCGCTGATTTCTTCTATTACCGAATCGACGCTACGCGCCGCATAATTTCTCTTCTGACCGAGAGGATTCAGGCTAAAGGTACAAAATTTGCAGTTAAAGGGGCACCCTCGTGCGCTTAAAACCGCATCAAATCCCCAGTTTTTTACTCTCACTCCGTTTATTGATAAAGAATAATCACTACGGCGCAAAGAGCGATCGGGATTAGGCAGCGAATTGACATCCGGGAGCGGCCGGTTTGGATTATGTACTATTGTGCCGTTATGCCGATAAGAAATGCCTAAAGTATCTTTGGGGTCCCTACCGAGCAGGATGTCCCGTATAGTCTCCTCGCCCTCGCCTCTTACAATTATATCAATTGAGGGACAGGCATTAAAAAACTCCTCTACTTTTTCTGTTGCTGTGTACCCACCGACTACCAGCGTAATATCCTGCGGCATCCGGTTAAGCAGCTGACATATTTCATCGTATTGACGGTCCCAACCAATCCCTACGCAGATAATATCTATCCCATTTCCCTTGATAAAAGCATTAAGCGTATCTATCTCAGAAAACTTAGGCTCATAGCGCAAATCCAAAAGCGTGACCCTTTCCGTTACTGCCTTGGCGCTCGTTGCCACATACTCAAGCCCGGTAGGAGGAAAAAGCATCATTGTATTAGTGACATCCTTCTCAATATAAGGATTTAGGAATAATGCGTGTCGGTATCTCATATATTAAAGTTTTTTAGGGAAATCCTATGCGCTTGGGCGCTTCGCTTTCAAGATATTGATGGAAATATGCACTTGATTCGGCTCTCGAGTGTCGCAAGGAGGAACCTCTTGTTATTTAGGGTTTGTATTATAGGGCTGAATATGGCGATTATCAAGGAAATTTTCCACTTAGAGAGGTTTATTGCTCGCCAAAATGTGCCCCGGCTCAGCCAACTGTTAAACCAAGGCAATGCTCACCATATCCTGAGCAAGTTAGCGAAGCAAACGCGCCGAAGAATGTCCCAAATGTCCGGTCATTTTTGGATCAAATTTATATAACTCTTTATGGCTCAAATCGATAAAAAATGCCCCCCTATGGGCGGACATTTGACCATCTCTATTATTTAGGCATTATGTCAGACACGTCTATTTGCGCTTCAGGAATGTGGGTGCGATGCTCCTCCCCCCAGTCCATACGATTCAGGTCCGTTGCCGGGAATTCATGACACTCATAATGTTTTATTATTTTCATCCCACCGCAGCCCTTGCGTAATTGCCTGGGCAATATTGTTCAGATGGTCGCCGATCTTCTCAAAATTACTTATGATGTCCAAAAATACAACACCCGACAAAACGTTGCATCCGCGTTCCTCGAGCCTTCTGGTATGGTTGTCTTTAAACCTGTCTCGCATAACGTTTATCTGGCATTCCTTTTCTATGATGAACCTTGCTTCATTTGTATCATTGTTTTGAAGCGCGCTGATTGCGCAGTCGGTCATCCTGCTTATGTCATCGTACATAATTTTCATTTCTTCAATAGCTGCCGATGAAAAAGGAAGTCTGTTCTCTATCTTTTGTTCCGCAAGGTCACGCAAGTTTTCGGCATGGTCACCTATTCTTTCCACGTCGTTTATAGCATGGATAAGGGAAGGTATCTTTTTGGATTCTTCCTGGCCAAGCTCGTTCTGCATCAACTGCACAAGATAATTCGTAATGGCCTCCCTTAAAGAGTCAACCGCCTCCTCTTTGCGGGTTACGTTATCCAGAGAACTTAAATCATTATTAAAAAAACTATCTACTGAGATCTTAACCATCTTCTTGGTAAGCCCTAAAGTCCTTACTATCTCTTTTATCGAAGCTTCGATGGCGATTGGGGGGGTATTCAGGAGGTGTTTCTCAAGATATTTCGGCAGGTACTCGACCTCTTCCTCTTCCTTGCCTTTGACGAATGTGTTAAGGAGCTTGGCAAGTAAAGGTATGAAGGGAATGAATATCAGCGTATTTATCACGTTAAATAGGGTATGGGCATTCGCTATTTCTCTTGTCACGTTCGCGGAAGTAAAGGATACCAGATTCCTAAAGGGCCCGAGAAACGGAATGAATATCAAAACACCGGCTAGATTAAAAAAGACATGGGCTATAGCCGCCCTTTTTGCTACTATGCTCGTCCCGATGGATGCTATGATAGCCGTCAAGCAGGTGCCTATATTACAACCTAGTACCATAGGTATGGCTGCTTTGAGGTCAATCAAGTTTGCCATGGCCAGGCTCAGTATCATACCCGTAGTGACAGAGCTGCTCTGAAAGATGGCGGTTACCAACACTCCGGCAAGAATCCCAAGAAAAGGGTTGGCACTGAACTTTAAAAGTATTTCCCTGAATACCGGAGAATCGCCTAAGGGTTTTATTGCCCCGGTCAGTATGCTTAAACCTAGAAATAATATCCCGAACCCGAGAAGGAACTCTCCGATATTCTTATATATCCTGCGTTTCGCTACCAGCAGCATGATCATCCCTATGCCGATAATCGGCAGGGCGTAGTCAGTAAGCTTGAACGCGATAAGCTGG
>VGKG01000021.1 GCA_016867115.1 Candidatus Omnitrophota bacterium
GCCTTTTTTAAGCGCCTGATCGCCTTTTCCACATTCTGCCAGCTGGTATTCTGGGTAAGGATCGCTGCGACCATGACCTCAAAAGGGGTCTCACCCGGCCACCAGTGCTGCGACCCGAAACGGCGGTATAATCTGCGGTAAATCGATGCCAGGGTTTTTTTACGGTTGTAAGCCATTAGGGGTCAGTCTTTTAACTCAAGCGGATTGTAAGAATAGTAAGCAAAGACCGTATAAGCTGTCCCGGCTACCGAGCCGGTAGAGCCACCCTGCGGCGTCATCCAGCCGTGGCCGGTATCGGCATTTGCCTGCGTGGCGTAAGGAAGGCAGGTCTCTCCCTGGCCCGAAGGGGAGGGGCTTGAGATGATCATGTTGCCTAACTGGGAGAGGTATTCATCCGCCTTGAGGCTATAGGTCCTGGCCTTGGCGACCATCTCTTTCCGATAATAAAAATCCGCCATGATCTTAAAAGCGATGACCATCTGCGCGGTCCATTCTGACGAGACTATCCCGCCTCTGGACAGGTTCCTCTGCGGCGCAAAATCAAAACCCTTCACCTTTACCGTCTGTCCGTCAGGGCGGGCATAGGAGACCACGATTCCGCAATTATGTTCGGCAAACTCCAGGATCCTGTCCGGCTGCATACCGATCCCTTCGAGTTTTTCCGGCCCGATAGCGGCGATGGACCAGGCATAAGTATCGGTGGCAATGGTAGAGTCCCCTTTCCCGCGTTTCACCGGTATCTCCGGACGGTCATAAACATGCTGGGTAAGCCACTCCAGGGTCCGGTCCCGCGCCTTGCGGTATTCCTGCCTGCCGCCTGCCTGATAAAGCATATTGAAAAAAGCATAGGCGTCAAGATTATGTTCCGTGGAATACCAGCCGGTATCCGGCCCCCCTTTTATGCCTCCGTCCTTATCCTGCAGGTTCATCACCCGTCGGGCGATTTCTTCGGCCAGGTTCAGAAAGGCCTGGTCGCCGGATTTACGGCTGTAATGCAGGCAGGCTATCCCGACCCAGATATTCGGGCCGCTGTGCACCGCATATTCTCCGGGGTTAGAGTCTTTTACATAATAGGCATTGAAGAAAAGACCGTCCTGGCGCTTGGCCCGGCGGCTGTAAAAATCCAGGATCTTCCTGGCGCGTTCAAAATCGCCGAAATAGGTATAGGCTAAAACTACCAGCGCCTGATCATAGGTAAAGGCCAGGTCCGTCACGCTGTTATCGCCTTCGAAACTGGCCACCAGGCCTGTACGCGGGTTTTGATGGACCTTGAGCCACTGGTACATCTTATCGATATTCGCCTTTTCCAGGCTCGCCTGGCGTTTATCCAGGCGCAGGAGCTCTTCGGTGACGACATTCTCTTTCTGCTGCAGACTGATCAGTTCCTCCTGCAAGACGCTCCGGTCGCGCTTCAGGCCATCGATGAGCGAACCCAGCTCTCCTGCCTTCCTGGCAGCAGCCTGCTGTTCGGACTGCATCTCTTCTCCGAGGCGCGCCTTCTCATCCTCCACTGACTTTATGCGCAGTTCCAGCGCCCCGATCTTTTTCTGCAGCTCCTCTTTGTCCTTGCTGATATTCTTTATCTTCTGCTTGGCGATGCTGGATTCCTGCAGGATGTGCACGAGTTGACCGACCAGTGCCTTGTTCCCACGGATGAGCCGGACATTCAGGTATGCGTTTAAACCAAAACCGATGCCAAGGAGGATGATCATAGCGGCTGCTAGCGGTAAAAGCAGCTTCCTGGTACGGGCAAAGCGGATGATCCGGTAATTATCTTCAGGCGAGATCTCGTCGTAGCTTAAGCCGATCAGGTATTTGTTGGGAGGGCTTGAGATCACTTCCTTTTCCCAGACGATGCGGGCGACTGCTTTAATGGGCTTATGTAGCGGCAATTCAAGCTCAAAGGCCACCCTCGCCTTGCGCTCCCTGACCAGCCTTGCATGCTCGAAAGCGAAGTTATTCACCTCAAGGCAGATCCCTCCCCGGCTGATATTGCTGGTAAAACCCTGCAGGGGAAGAGAAAGGTCCTGCCGGCCATCCGGTGAGATCAGGCGGAATTGCACCGGAAAGACCGAATCGAGCCTGAGATATTTCCTCTTTTCCGTCGCCGGAAGGTCCTTTGCCGAGATCATTGCGTCCTCTCCAAGATTATACGCTGCTTAAGGCTCTTGGCCAGGGCCTCAAGCCTCTTCTTAAACTCGGGGTATTCCGCTACTTCAATCAGCGGCTTTTTTAATTCCTCTCTCTGGGAAAAAATAATCCTGTTCTTCTCCTGACTGTACTTGGCGCTGAACCTGAACCAGGCAGTATCGCTTGAGACGCTCTCGGGCATGTACTTTACCTTGTAACCCTGCGGCAACTCGATCTGCACCTCTGTTTCCCTTGCCTCCGGGCAGTCAAAGTCAAGGGCGTATTTACGCTTCTCCCTGGTCACCGAAGAAGTGTCGGCGGCCGCCAGCGCGGGGGCAATCCTTAATTTTCCCGCGGAAGTGAAATATTCCGGGCCATTAAAATAATAGCTCAGGATTACCGGTTTATTCAGGTCTTCCAGGTTCTCGGTGCGGTACTCCTCTAATTTCGCTCCGATAGAGATCTCCTGCGCGCGGCTGTCGAGCAGTTCCCGTACCTGTTCCGGCTGGGTGAATAAAAGCCAGTAACGCTGCCCCTGGCCAAAGAAACCCGTGGTCAGAATAGACCTCTCGGCAGAGATGGATTCATCCGGCTTCACCTTGATCTTTAAGGAGTTCCGGACCAGGTTGTGCTCTGCCGGAAAAAGCGGGGCGGGTAAGATCTCAAAGGATTTCTCCTTAAAGACCAAGACCCTGCGGCCCTGATCGGGCTGCGGCAGATCGCCGAAGGGGCATGTCTGCGCCGTCGGATCAAGAAATACGGTCTTGCCGTTTAACTCTACGCAGGCAATTGCGTGATTAAAAAGCATGGAGGGAAAATCCGGGTTCAGGTTGTAGTGTTCTTTGGTGGCGATGAGCACCGGCCAGGCAGCTAGGCCTGCCTCTTTAAGCATGGTGATGAGCAGGACCGCCTGGTCTTTGCAGTCGCCGTATTTATTCCGGAAGATGTCCCCGGCAGGATGCGGCTCGTAGCCGGCCTGGCCGTATTCCACTGCCACGTAGCGGATCTTCTGGGCGCAGAAATTATAGATCGCCCTTGCCTTCTCTTCGTCTGTGGCCTTATCTCTGGTCAGCTCGCGCACCTTTTCTTTTATCGCGCTGTCGGCTTTTATCTTGTCCGCTGCCAGAGACCACCACCAATCATAGATCTCCTGCCAGCTGCCGAAGGTGGATAAAAGTATGCTCGGGTTGATCTCGGATCGAGCCGGCATATTCGATTCCGGGATGATCTCCGGGACATTGCCGAACTCCCAGCGGTAGATGCGCTCGGCATTCTCCTCTTTTACTTTCGGGGTAAGCGATGCGCCAAAATCATTGTACCGTTCATTCAGGGTCTTCTGTTTCAAAACCCTGGACTTGGGGGTCTTTACCGTGAAATTAGCTGCGATCAACGGCTCGCTGGACTGCACCGGATAGACGGCGACAAAATCTTTTTTATTGATCAGCCGATTGCGCAGGATCCTTACCTTATATTCGATACAAGCCCCTTCGGCAATCTCCGGGAATGAGATGATGTAGACGCGCGCATTGCTGTAAAGAGGGAAGTTCAGGTATTTGGAGACGTCGCGGATATGGCGGGTGCCCACATCTACCACTGTGCCGTCGGGTTTGATGGTGCGTGCAAAGACGAGTTCTATCTTTTCAAAGGTGGAATCGTAACCGATCTGGGTCTCGGAAAAATCCTCTTTTCCGCGTTCATTCAGGACCTTGATCAGATGATGCAACTCGGTCTCCTCGGTATTCTCTGCGGTAATGGTGATGCTCTCATCAAGAAAGACTAGGAGTGCCCCTGCCTGGGGGTAATCTTTTGCAGGAGGGGCCTTATTGATCTTCTCGCAGATCATGGGGTCCAGGTCCTTTATGTTCTTGGCCGGATCTTTTCTCTCGATTGCCCTTATGCGCCCCTCGGCCTTTGGCCTGAACTCAGGCGATTTTATTCCGGCATAGGCCTTAAGCGCCTGGTCAAAGAGGTTCAGCTTTTCGGCGGTCAGGCCGTGAAAATACTGGTACTGGTCGTCGGCAAGCTCATCCTTATTGAATATCTCCAAAGCGTCGATATAGTTTCCCTGCTTGTAATAAGAGATGGCCAGTAACTTCCTTGCCTCTCTTTCGCCTGAGGCCTTGAACTCCCGGACCGCCAAATCAAAATCTCCGTGTTCAAAATAGAGCCTGCCCAGTTCAAAATGCAAGCGGTCGGTATCCTTTCCCTGAGCAATCAGGTCTTTATATTGTTTGACGGCGCGCTGATAATATTGTTGAGACTGCCTGACGGATTCCTGCGCCCTTTTGGGATCCTGGGAGCAGCCCGAGATAATAATCAAGGAAAGAAATACAAATAAAAAGGGTTGAATTTTAAGCTTCTCTGGTGACCTTGTGGCCTGGTGACGCGGTGACATCTTATTTGCGGTACTTATAATACGCATTGCAAGCTCCTTCGCTTGAGACCATGCACGGCCCTACGGGATTCCGGGGGCCGCATCTCTTGGCGAACAAGGGGCATTCATCCGGCCGGATGATGCCTTTTAAAACATCTCCGCAGCGACACTGCGTCGTGCGTTGTGCGCTGTGTGTTGTGGGATTAAGACCAAAGGCCTTCCTGGCGTCGAACCGGCTGAATTGCCGGCGCAGTTTCAGGCCGCTTCCGGGTATTTGCCCCAGGCCCCGCCAATCAGCGCCGGCGACCGTAAACACTTTCTTTATCGCAGCAAGCGCTCTCAGGTTTCCTGTTCGGTTCACTACACGGCTATACTGATTCTCTACCCTGGGCTTGCCTGAATTGATCTGGCGCAGCAATAGATATACTCCCTCCAGGATATCCAGCGGCTCAAAGCCGGCAATACAGCAGCCAAGGCCCCATTTGCGCGCGATCGGTTCATAGGGCTTTTGTCCGATTATAGCAGAGACATGGCCCGGGCACAAGAAGCCGTCCACCTCTAATTTAGGGTCGCGCACCAGATATTCCATCGCCGCAGGGATAAGTTTAAGCGAAGATAAGAAAAAGAGGTTCCTTATCCCTTCTTTTTTAGCCTCCAGGATGCTTAATGCAATGGTCGCGGCAGTAGTTTCAAAGCCGACGGCCAAAAAAACAACTTTTTTCCGGGGATGTAACCGGATTAGGTCCAGGGCATCCTGCACAGAATATACGATGCGAATATCCCTGCCATTGGCGCGCTCTCTCTCCAGGCTCAAGGAGCTCCCCGGTACGCGCAGCATATCTCCGAAGGAGAGGATGATCCTGTCTTTGGCCCCGGCTATTGCTATGGCCTCGTCGATGTATCCTGCTGAGCTGACGCAGACCGGGCATCCCGGGCCGGAGATCAGCCTGATATTTGCGGGTAAAAGTTTATCCAGGCCGAACCTGAAGAAACTCTGCGTATGCGTGCCGCAGACCTCCATCAGGTTGATGCGCCCGGCCGGGGCGATCTCTTTTATCTTTTCGGCGGCCTGAACGCAAAGTTTTCTATCACGGAATTCGTCGACGAATTTCATCCGATATCCTTTATCAAATCCAGGGTCTCTCTGGCTTTTTCCGGGTCCACTTTTTCAATGGCAAAACCGGCATGCACGATGACATAATCACCTGTCTTTACGCTAGCCAGCATCTGGATATTTATACAGCGGATGAGCCGGCCAGATTCGACCTTTGCCAGAACCCCGTTAATCTCTTTTACCCGCATGGGGATACCTAAACACATGCCTAACTCCTCATTCCTGCGATCGCTGCCTGGCCCAAAGAGATGCCGGCGTCGCCGGGCGATAATCTCTGCTGCGTAAAGACGCAAAATCCGGCCTTCGCCAGCAAGCCCCGAGTCTCTTTAAGCAGGAGCCTATTCTGAAAGACCCCTCCGGATAGGACTATTCGTTTGACCTTTGTCTCTCTGCTCAATTTTAAGCAGGTATCTCTGATCATCCTTGTGACAGTCAGATGGAAACGTAAACCGATATCTCCTTGAGGCCTTTTTGCCTTTAAATCGGCGGCGATCTCCTTAAACAGCGGCAGAGGGTCGATGATATAGCAGCCGTTATTTTTTTCTATCCTGAAAGGGTAAGCCCGTTCCTTCTCTATTGCAGCGTAGCTTATTTTTTCAAGCTCCATAGCCAGCTGCGCTTCAAAAGCGGCCTGCTTTCTGTTTAAGACCATGGCTGCCGCCGCGTCAAATAGCCTGCCCATGCTGCTTGCCGCGGGAGAAAACTCCGACGGCATAATGCTTTTTAAGGCCCGCCATTTTGATTTATCGATGCTTTTTACAAAGGGGATATTTAAATCAAGGAATTTTCCCGGATAGGCCTGATCCAGCCAGAAAGCAGCCAGTCTCCAGGGCTCCCGGATCGCTCTTTCTCCTCCGGCGAGCAGGGCCTCTCTCAAATGCGCCTTTCTTTGAAAGGTGCGGTAGTCGCAGAGCAGAAACTCCGCGCCCCAGACGCGGTTATCCGCGCCCAGGCCTGTGCCGTCAAAGGCCACGCCGATCACTCTTTCATTTTTCAGGCCGTTCTCCGCCATGCAGGAGGCGATGTGCGCATGGTGATGCTGTATAGCTCTTAGCTCATAGCTCTTAGCTCTTAGGTTAAGGGCGGTTTTAGTAGACTGGTATTCGGGATGCAGGTCAAAGGCGATGATCCCGGGCTTCTTCCTCAGCCAGAAACTTACTTCTTCTTTAAAACTAAGGTAATCTTTCGGGCTGTTCAGGTCCGGAAGCGGGCTCCCCACGTACGCAAGGTCGCCCTGAATAAAACAAAGGGTGTTCTTGCTCTGTGAGCCAAACGCCAGGACCGTATCCCTTACTTTAAAAGGGAGTTGTATTTTTTTATCAATGAAGCGGTCGCTTTCCCGCATCTTCCGTCTCCGATAGTCTCACCCTCGACGCCGGTCAAGGGCATGACCCCCATCAGCGAGTTGGTCAGAAAGGCCTCTTCTGCTCCTGACAGATCCTGCGCGGTGAACTTACCCTCGTAGACCTTCAGGCATAACTTTGCTGCCAGGCGAAAAACCGCCTTACGCGTGATACCCTCAAGCAGGCCGCATTCATGATCCGGGGTAAAAATGGCCCCTTCTCTGATAAAAAATATATTGCTGCGGCTGCCTTCGGTGAGGTAGCCCCGGCTATTGAGGATGATTGCCTCGTCAAAACCCTTTTCTTTTGCCTCCTTAAAACTTAATTCATACAAAAGACGGCTGGTGGATTTAAGGCGGCTGAAAAAATGATCCTGCTGGCGGAAGCGGCTGATGGCAACGGAAAAACCCTGCTTATATTTCTTCGCAGGCCGGGGGGTATGCCTTCTGGCGATGATCAGGGTATCTGTCCTTTTTATTCCTTTCCATAAGACTATCTTCGCGTAGGTGTCTTCAAAGCCGCTCAGCTCCACTACCCTATAAAGCAATCCTTTTAATCTCGCTCCGGAGCAAGGAAAAGCAATGCCGATCAGCCTGCAGGCAGCGCGCAGTCTGGCAATATGCGCGTCAAGAAAAAGGCTCTTCCCCTTAAAGAAACGCATCGTCTCATACAATCCAAAGCCGTATAAAACGCCCGGCCCGGCCGCCGCAAGCACAGGTTCTTGTGCGCTTAAAAACTTTCCGTTAAGAAAAATCGTCTCCTTTTTCATTGTATCGCCTCGATCATTGCCTTAGCCTTGACCAGAGTCTCAGCATACTCCTTTTCCGGTACAGAATCCGCCACTATACCGCCGCCCGCGCCGAAATAGATATCCCTTCCTTTTTTCAAGATAGTACGGATGAGGATATTAAAGTCCATTTCTCCGGAAAAACTTAAATATCCGAGGCTGCCGGTATAGATACCCCTGCGGTTAGGCTCCAGCTCCTCGATGATCTCCATGGCGCGCACCTTGGGGCAGCCGGTAATGGAGCCACCGGGAAAACAGGCGCGCAAAAGGTCCAGCCGGTCTTTGCCTTTATAGAGAGAGCCCTCGACGGTGGCAGTAGTCTGATATACGGTCCGGTACTCTTCCAGTTCCCTTAAACTCTTGACCCGGACCGAATCGTAGTTGCAGACCTTGCCTAAATCATTCCTTTCTAAATCTACGATCATGACCAGCTCCGCCTTGTCTTTGGCGCTGGCAAGGAGCTCCTTTCTGAAGCGCATGTCTTTGTCCCGGCTCTCTGCGCGCGGCCGGGTCCCTTTCATCGGCCGGGTGCTCACCAGGTTATTTCGCTGACAGAGGAACCTCTCCGGCGAAGAGCTGATGATCTGGAAAGGGCCGGTGTCAAAATATGCGCCAAAGCAGGTTGGGCTTAAGTCCCTGAGCCTGCGGTAAAGCTGGAAAGCCGAGAGGCAGGTCTTTGCCTGAAAGCGCTGGGTAAGGTTCACCTGGTAAATATCGCCCTGCCGGATGTATTCCTTGGCACTTTTTACGGCTGCGATGTATTCCGCTTTGCGGAAATTCGATCTTAAGCGCGCCTGCGGCCCGTGAGGGACATCTTCTCTCTTTTGCAAAGCTCCCCCCCCCAAGAGCCCCTCTGCCTTTTTAAGATTCTTCAGGCAGAGCTTCCGGGCCAGAGAAGGTTTTTTTTCCGGCAGGCCGGCGCAGAAGATATGCACCTTCTTCTCTGAATGATCGACGGCAATAACGGTATTATAGAAACCGAAGAGGGCATCCGGGATATTAAGGTCATCGGGCCTGGTCTGTTTAAGCTTCGGCTCAAAGAGGAAGCCCAGGTCGTACGCCAGATATCCTACCGCCCCACCCGAAAAAGGGATTTTATTTCCGGCGGGAGCGGTTTTCCAGCGGTTGAGAAGCTCGCGCAGTTTCGCAAAGGGATCGCTCTTTTTTACGCTTAAAACGTAAAAGGGGTCGCTTCCAAGAAAAGAGAACCTGCCCATGCCTTTACATGCATTAAGGCTTGAGTCCAGCAAAAAGGGATTCGTCCTCCCTCTTAAGGCAGCAAGGATCCGGAGCGGATCAAGATCCAGTTTATACGACTTCCAGATGGAGTATGCCATCGATCCTAAAGGTCCTCTCCTCGTTCCTTAAAGAACAGAAGCCGACGAGATAATTCTGGTTTCTCTCCTGCTTGATCTGTTTAGGTATGACTTCGCGCTCCGAGACCTCGCCGCCCGAAGAAGAGAGATACCTGATCTTAAGCTTTACGCCTAACTCGATCGCCTCCTGGATCTCGGCGATCTTCAGGGCATCGAGGCCTTCCAGGACCTTGGGGCTGATAGAAAAAAGGTGCGTAAGATTAGTGAAATCAAAAACCCCTTTCTGGCTTAATAATTCTTTGAACCTCTCAAAGACGCCGATAGTCAGCTCAACGTCGGAGAGCGCGCGATGCTCCTGTTTGATCTTTATATCGAGCTTCTCGGCCACGAACCAGAGGGCGTAACGCTCTAATCCCGGGAGCAGGCGCCTGGCCATCTTCAGAACATCCAGTACCACCGCATCTTCCAGAGGCGGCTTTCCCAGAAGCCTCAGTTCCTGATTCAGGAACTCCAGGTCAAAGCCGGCATTATAAGAACAGAGGCAGCTATCCCGGATGAACTCAAGGAATTGCGGCATTACCTTATCCATGGTCAGAGCGCCCTCAAGCATCTCCTGGCTGATCTTATTCACGGCAAAGGCGCCCGGAGAAACTGGGCGCAATGGGTTGACCAGCGCCTGGAAAGTATCTAAGCGCTGACTGCCCTTAAGCCTGATAGCAGCCAGCTCAATGATCCTGTCCCCTGAAGCCGGATCAAGGCCGGTGGTTTCGGTATCAAAGACAATGAAATCTACTTCCCGGATATGGCGGTTCATTTCTTTCTTGCGATATACGCCGGGACTAACCGGTACGGCCGGTAAGAGAGTTTTACTTTTTTTAAGTTCTCCAGTCCCGAATCGTCCATGGCGTTGATATATTTGTAATCCTCCAGTTCCCGGCAGAAACTCTGGAAGATAAACTGCGAAGCGCCTTTAAGAGAGAGGTCAGCGACTTCATAAAGTATGCAGGCTGTCTGCGGATTTAATTTAAATCCGAAGGTAAAGGCCCTGACCTTATCCTCTGATTTTATCACCCTGCCGGTAAGGCAAAGCTTACGGTAATTACCGAGCATGATTTCAAGGCAAGCCAAGCCGTCCCTGAGCATCCCTCTGTAAAGGGGATCGGTGTTGCGGGCTGCCCGTTCCTCTTGCCACTTGCGGTAGAGCGATAAACAGGCGTCCCGGTCGTGGGCCCGGTAAGGGAGGTATTCGTAAGAGTAGTTCTTGCGGAAAAAGTTCGCGGCGCTGCGTTTATGCTTAAAATCATTTCCGCAAAGGCCGGCTAAGGCCGCCCTATTATAAAGATAGTCGTGGGATTTCCTGCTGCAGACTAAGCCAAGCCCTTCGAAGAACCCCCTGTCCTGCTCTTCGATATTCTCGATACGGCAGACTTCACGGTTACGGTTCATCCCGGCCAGCGCAGCAAAAACTTTTTCGGCGACTCCCGCGTCATTACGCCTGCCTAACGGCGGCAGGTAAAGGAATGCGCCGATATAATCCCTGAAGAATATGCAAAGCTGGCCCCCGATTACCGCCCAGGAGATCTCAAAGAGCCCTTTCCAGATAAAGATATTTTCAAAGGCATAGACCGAAAGCTCATGCTCTCTTAGCCTCAAATATTTATTAAAAAGTTCCCTGTGCTCCGGGGTAAGTCTTCTAAGCTGCATGCTTTAATTCGAAAAGGTCCAAGGCATCTTCATAGACCTGGACAATCTGGGGGTTATCTTTAACGGCTTTTAGAAAATCCGTCCGGGACAAAAGCTGATAAAGGCCCTGAGAGTATTTTTTAAACTCTTCGCCTCCGAGGCTCTCCTTTACGTAAGGACAGCCCGGGTCCGCGGATAGATAGACCTTTTTATCCCGGGAATTGATCAGGAAAGGATAAAGCTGGCATTCCAGGGGCCGGCGGGGGTAAATTTTGCATTTATTATCGTCCTTACCCAAGAACGGGCAGGCAAAGATCGCCCCCACATGCAGGGGCAGGTCCTGCCTATCCTCTCCGAGAGGAATGAGCCGGATCTTTTTGTCCGCGGTGATCGCAGAGGGCGGCACGCCCTGACACGTTAACTCCCGTATCTCGCTGTCTAACAAAGCCGGAGACCAGACGCTCTGCGGCTGGCTGAAACGGCAGCAGAGCCGGCAATGATTCATGCAATAATCGCTTTTTACGAATTGCCCGATCACTTAACAATGCTCCCTAATTTTATCTTCTTTTCCGGGCTGACAATAACTATTCCAGTTTCATCTGAGGCAGCCAGAAGCATTCCCTGGCTCTCGATGCCCCGAAGAAGCGCGGGGTCCAGGTTATCCACTACCACCACCTGTTTTCCTATCAGCTCTTCCTTCTGATAAAAAGCCCTGATCCCGGCAACGAGTTGTTTTGTTTTATCTCCCAGATCTACGGTCACCACATAGAGTTTGTCCGCGTTCGGATGTTCGCTAACCTCTTTGATCTCACCGATTTTTAGCTCTAATTTCCTGAAATCGTCAATAGTTGCCATAAATAACTCCTTTCCCGAGAGGGCTAATATAATACCATGTTTGAAGAAGACAGGCAAGCAGGCGGATTTATTACGAAAGGAAGAAAGCGTTTAAGTTAATCAGGGATTTTTAGGCAGATCCAGAGGGTCGATCTCGTAATAGCCCTCTTCCAGGCTCTCTGATGCGTATTCCGGCTGCATCAGGGGTTTATTATACGGCGGGAGGATAAAAGTGACCACGTCAAATACGCCGCTCAGGGCGCGGATCAAAGCTGTAGTCGTGCCTTCTGCTACTCCGAGTGTATACGCGGCTATGTCGTTCTTTTCTTTGGAGACCCGGAAGACATCGGCGGGGATCTCCTCCCAGCAGGTAGCGATATTTATCGCCCCGCGGGCGAGTTTATTGATCGGGGTCTTATCGTAATGGGGGTCTGCGGTGTCTACGAGTGTGGCGCGAGGGGCTTCTTTTTCTTCACCCGAATCCTGTTGACCGGATGCCTTGCCGGCTAGCAAACACAAGACCAAAAGACAGAAGCAGGTTTTTTTCATCTTTCCCTCCTTGGCTAAAATTATACTCCTTCGGCCTGCTTTGTCAAAAGAATATTGGCTTCTAGCGGCCCCTGCCCCTGATCCTGATCCCCTTTGCCCTGAGTTCCGCGGTCTTTGCCTTTGAGCACTTCAGGCAGAAGAACTTTGCCTCTTCTTCGCGCCTGTCGTAGTTAGGGGCAAGGACCAGCCTCCAGAGATGACCCTTTGCCCCGCAATTATCGCAGGTGCCTTCCTTCATGTGCCACATCTCTACTGCCGCGGAGGTGAAGATAAACCTATCCACCCAAAAGAAAATCGACCCTCCGATCAGGTTAGCCAGGACCGTGGACCAGATGCCTGCTCCCAGCTGCCTGACCACCAGCCACAGGATCGGGGTGCTTAACTGCCATCTGAATAAATAGAGGATGAATCTTCTAAGGGTAGCCATAATTATAACGCCTGCTCATAAAATATTCGCAGGCGTAATTTTCCGGAAGGAAAACAAGGAAAAATTAAAGCGGGCCCGACGAGATTTGAACTCGCGGTCTTCAGATCGACAATCTGACGTGCTAAACCAGGCTGCACCACGGGCCCTGAAATCGCAGGAGCTAAATTGTATCTTAAAAGCCTGTTTCTTGCAACAGCTTTTTTTCTATGGTGGGCGGTAGAGGACTCGAACCCCTGACCTTCTCTGTGTAAGAGAGACGTTCTAACCAACTGAACTAACCGCCCGGAAAACCTATTCCCTGATCTTTGGAGGCCCCTCGTATTCCTCGCGCAGTGTCTTGTATTTCTCTTTTTGCGTCGGAGTAAGCAGGTAGGAGATATCATCCGTGGCCTTGCGCCGGATCTCGGTCACTTTTCTGGAAGCATCGTCGAGGATCCTTAAGCTCTCTTCTCTGGCCTTGGTGAATATCGCTTTTACCTGCTGCCTCTGGAAATCGCTGAAATCCAGCTCCTTATCCAGCTCCTCTGTCCAGTCCAGGGCCTTATCCGGCTTAGCCTTTCGGGACTGCCCGTGCGATTGCCCAAGGAAGGCGAATGCCAAAAAAAGGCACCCGGCCATGATCAATAAAAGGCTGCGTTTTGACATATCCGGCTCCTTTATGCTTAGAATCTTCCGAGGATGACGATGGTAAAGACCATGACCAGGAGTGCCACCGTCTCGGTCATGCCCAGGACCGCGATATAATTCCCGAATCCCTTTCCGGTCTCGCCCATCGCGTCGCAGGCGCCGGCGGCACACTTGCCCTGCCAGTATGCGGAGAGCCCGATAGCGGCTCCGGCAAAAGCGCCGATGCCCCATAAGTACTGCCCTTTTAAAACCAGCTCCATCATCCGGTTCATCACAATAAAGCCGTAAATCGTCTGGGTAAGGGGAGCGGCTACCAGGGCGACCAGTAAAAATGACGCGGCCTTATTCTGGCTGAAGCTCTTCTTCCATGCTCCAATCGCACTCATGCCGGCGATCCCTGCGCCGCTTGCCGAGCCAAGGCCGGCAAGCGCCAATGCCAGGATTGCGCCGAAATCCTTGAATTGCACTAATACTGTATTTTCCATATTAACTCCTCCTCTAAAGATTTATTCTTTCAGCGGATTGTACGCCACGCCGCTCCAGGTAACTTTGGCGTGCCCGGAGAATTCCAGCACATTCAGCCTGATCCCGTGCACCAGCACAGACATCGGCCCCAGGATTATATTTATGGTGTGGCCGATGGAAAGAATGAGCAACTTTAACGCAAGATTCTTACCCATCCCGGCAGCCAATGTATTTACCGTATCGGCAATCGCTACGGTGGCCAGGCCCACGGCGAAGAGCCGTATATAAGAGACCACGTCCGTAAAATTGTTCATCAGGCTCAAAGCTACGGTGGCCAGGCCCGAGAGGACAGTCTTAAATATGTTCTTTTGAGGATTACTGCAAAAGATCACCAGGCCTATTCCTATATATATCAGCCACTTTCCGAAGAACGGAAAAACATCCCCCAAAATAAGAACCTTGGCCAGAAAAAAGGCAGCCCACAATATACAGATCCAGCCGAGATCACTTAAAACTTTTAGTGATGGAAACTTCACCAGCGCCTGCCAGGTGTGCGCCAAAGTCAAATGCGATGCGCCGAGAAAAAAACAGAAAGCCTGCAGGAATTTAATGTCATTCAAAATGGGGGCAAACGCCTTAAACCCGGCGGACAAATACCACTCCTGGCCAAAAAACGTCCCGGCCAAGAACCCCCACATCATAGCGCAGAAACTAAAGAGATAAAAGAGAAAAAAGACAGACCGGTCTTTGATTCTTTTGCCGAATTTACGCTGGGCCAGAAAGGTGAGCAGCAAATATACCGCGCCATAGCCGGCATCTCCGATGATCATGCCGAAAAATAAAGAGAGGAACAAAAGAAAGGGGAGGCTGATATCAAGCTCATGATAACCCGGCACCACTTCCAGCAGCCTAAAGACCGGCCGGATAAGCTCGACCCAAGGGGGATTACGCATCAGGGTCGGGACCGTATCTTCTTCGGACGGCTCGCTAATAACCAGGCCCAGCCCCTCTTTTTTGGCCAGGCTATAAAGCGCTTCTTCCTTGTCAGCAGGCGCAAATCCGGTCAAATAGGCCAGGCCCCCGGAATGCCCCATCCCGCTTAAGGCCTGCTGAAATTTTAATTCGTTCTCAAGCGCTTTTTTCACTTCTAAAAGCCGCCACCGGTAGCAAAAACGCATCCTTAGATCGTCGGTAAGCGATTCGATCACCCGCCTGGCTTCGATAAGGCGTTTATGCATCGAGGTAATGCTCATTTTCGGAAGCTCGAGTTCCTTAAATGGGCATTCGAAGGGGCTCCGGGAAATTGCCGCGAAAAAGACGGTATTTCCTTTAGCGCGCAACTTTTCTGTAATCACGCCTTCGGGAAAGCCGTGCATCTCTTTAGCCGGCACTTTATATAGTTTAATGAAAACGCCCCTGTCTGCCAGGCGCCTGAGCTCCTGCGGGTCGAAATCACCCCATTCTTCCCATTCGGCAATGTTTAAAGAAAGAGCGCGTGAATATTCCTGAAGCTGGTCAAGGCGCCTCCAGACATTGACAATATGCTGGCAAATTTTCTTCCAGTCAGTAACATCGCGGTAGGCAAGCGTGCCTTCACAGCCGGTTGAAAACTCCGCCTTCGAGATCACTTCAAGAGCCTGGTCCAAAAGATTGAGGTCATCGCGGATAAGGCTGACTTCCCTGCCCGCGGGAGGCTGGACGTGCTCTACATGCACGACGCCGAGGGACCTGAGCGCCCCGACAGTCCCAGCTGCATCCTTGCCCTGAGCGATCACCGTTATCTTTTTCATCGCTACGATCAAGATGCCACCTCCGCCAGAGACATCTCCTCGATCTTACGCTTGGCGATCTTGCTTCTTCCGACGGCATTAGCCATCTGGTCGCCGATATAGATCTTGATCAGCCGGATCGCCTCGCGCGACTCGGGGATCTTCACCTTTTCAAATAAGTTCACCCGCTGAGTGGTGATGCGCAATTCCTGCTTAAGTATCCTCATCGCCTCTTCGATGACGGCGACTTCCTTTTCTAAAGAAAGGAGCGCCTGCAGCTCTTCCAGGGCAAAATCCACCCACAAAGGCACGGTAAAGAGGTCATATTCTATGGTGGGAAAAGTCGTGTGCTCATAAACCGGGATGTCCACTCCGGCGATATTCCTGGTAGTGGCGACTACCTGAGAAGGAATAAGCCAGGGCTTAAGGTCTACTCCGGGTTCGCTTAAGAGCCCGGCCCAATGATTGACTGCCTCAAGTTTCCTGTCGCGTAATTGTTTTTTTGCGGCGAGCAGATTATAATGAGCGAGGATCTCTATCTGCAGCTGCTGTTTTTTCAGCAGCAGGGTAGGCAGGTAACGTTCGTATTGGCGCAGGCTGTCGCGCTGCCTCTTTAATTCTCCCTTAGTCAGCTTTACCTTTACCATCTCCCTGCCTACTAATTATTACCTGCTATCTACTGCTTTTTGCCCAGTATTTTTCGACCATCGACTTCTTGATGCCGGTCTCTTCGGGGAGGAAGGATTCTGCGAGTATCTGCCAGCCCAGGTCAAGCGCCTTTTCCAGGGGGATATTCACTTTTAAGGACATGATCTTGTCTTCAAAAATCTTTCCGTAATGCAGCAGCTTCTTGTCCCAGGCGCTCATCTGAAAACCCATGGCCAGTTTTTCGCGCGTTTCGCGGTAGCTGGCGAAAAGCTGGATCATGGTGTTCATGATCGTGCGGTGGTCGTCGCGGGTCTTGCCGTTGACCTGCTGTCTGAGCCGGCTCAAAGAACCGAAAGGCTCGATCGAGCCGCCCTTTAAATAGAACTGGCCTTCGGTGATGTATCCGGTATTATCCGGAACAGGATGGGTGACATCGTCTCCGGGCATAGTGGTCACTGCCAGGATAGTTATGGAGCCTGCGCCTTCAAAATCTACAGCTTTTTCATAGCGCACAGCCATCTGGCTGTAAAGGTCTCCGGGGTAGCCGCGGTTAGAAGGGACCTGCTCCATGGTGATGGAGACCTCTTTGAGCGCGTCGCAGAAGTTAGTCATATCGCTAAGCAAAACCAGTACGCGCTTGCCCCGCAGGGCAAACTGTTCCGCTACCGCAAGGCCTATATCCGGCACAAGCAGGCATTCGACGATCGGATCAGAGGCGGTGTGGATAAAGAAGATGGAACGGGAAATCGCGCCATACTCTTCCAGGGTATTCCTGAACAACAGATAATCGTCGTGCTTCAGGCCCATGCCCCCCAGGATGATGATATCCACTTCTGCCTGAATGGCGATGCGCGCCAGGAGCTCATTATACGGCTCTCCGGCAATGGAGAAGATCGGCAGCTTCTGGGATTCGACCAGCGAATTAAAGACATCGATCATGGGGATGCCGGTACGGATCATCTTAGCCGGGATGATCCTTTTGGCGGGATTCACCGGAGGGCCGGCGATCTCAACGGGATTATCCCAAAGTTCCGGCCCCTTATCCAGGGGGGAGCCGCTTCCGTTAAATATGCGGCCAAGCAGATTATCGCCGCTTGCGATACGCATGGCATGGCCCAGGAACCTTACCCGGTCGCCGGTAGATACGCCTTTGCTCCCGGCAAAGACCTCTAGCGATACCTTTTTTCCGTCGATACGGATGACCTGCGCAAGCGACGTGCCGCGGCGGGTTGCGACGTGGGCGATCTCGGAATAGCCGATGCCTTCTGCTTCGACGGTGATCACATCCCCCGCGATAGAAACGATATGAGTGTAGACCTTATACATTTGCCCGTTCTTTTTTGCTGACTGACTTGGTCTGAAGCAGCCCCCTTATCTCTTCTTCGGTCCTTGCGAACTCGGCTGACTGCCAGGGGCTGGAATTCCAACCCCGGAAGAGCTGGCGCAGCTGCTGGAAGAAACGCAGCGCCTCTTCTTTATGCGCAAAGAAAAAAGCCGCATTCAGGATATTATAGATGAAGTTAAAGACGTAGGCCTGCCTTTCGGCAGAAGTCGCCTCATCAACAGGATCAAAGGCATCCTGCTGCAGATAAACAAAGTCAAAGAACTCGCCCTTGAGGTAATCAACGTAGTCGGCCAGGGATGTCCCTTCTTCTCCCACCACCTTCATCATCTGGACGACCTCATTTGCTTTGCGCAGGGCCTCATGCCCGCGCTCTTCCTCTTTCTCATCGATGAAGCTCCTGTATTTGCTCCAGCTGATCAGAGGGTCGATCGCCGGATACCTCCTTGCGTCGGAGCGCTCGCGCGATAACCCGTGAAAGGCGCCGACGACTTTCAGGGTAGCCTGCGTGACCGGCTCTTCGAAGTTTCCTCCGGCAGGGCTCACCGCACCCCCGATAGTCACCGAACCCATGCTTCCGTCATAAAGCCGCACCACCCCCGCGCGTTCGTAGAAGGAGGCGATGCGCGATTCAAGATAAGCCGGAAACGCCTCTTCCCCGGGAATCTCTTCAAGCCTGCCGGACATCTCGCGCATGGCCTGAGCCCAGCGGGATGTGGAATCTGCAAGCAACAATACATTTAATCCCATCTGGCGGTAATATTCCGCGATGGTCACGGCAGTATAGACGCTGGATTCGCGCGCGGCAACCGGCATGGAACTGGTATTGCAGATGATCACCGTGCGCTCCATCAAGGGTTTATGGGTGCGCGGGTCGATCAGGTCAGGAAAAGTCTTTAAGGTCTCAACCACCTCTCCAGCGCGTTCGCCGCAGGCGGCAATGATCACTACATCTGCCTCTGCGTGCCGGCTGGTCAGCTGCTGTAGAACCGTTTTTCCCGAACCAAATGGGCCGGGGATGCAGTATGTCCCTCCGCGGGCAACCGGAAAGAGCGAATCGATCAGCCGCATCTTGGTCACCAGCGGCTGGGAAGGCATCAATTTCTCTAGATAGGTAGAAATGGGGATCTTCACCGGCCAGGCTTGCGCCAGAAATACCTCGGCCTCCCTGCCCTCCTCGTCTCTTAAGCGGGCAACCGGATGCCTTAAATTATACCTGCCTCCTCCGGCGATATTGATGACCTCCTGGATCCCCCGCAGACCAAAAGGCGCCATAATATAGTGGCGGAGGATCTTTTCGGGGACGAAACCTACGCGTTCACCCGGCCGTAACTTATCGCCGGTTTTAACCAGGGGAGTGAAATCCCATTCTTTCTCGTCGGAAAGTGCCTTAAGGTAAACTCCGCGCTTAAGAAAATAGCCGCATTTTTCTGCAAGCAGGGGCAGGGGGTTTTGCAGGCCGTCAAAGATCTGCCCCAACAGCCCGGGGCCAAGCTCTACGGAGAGGAGCTCTTCGCTAAACTCAACTTCTTCTCCCACCTTAAGGCCGCTGGTGTTTTCAAAGACCTGCATCTCCGCGCTATTGCCGCGGATGCGGATCACCTCTGCCTTAAGGCGTTCATCGCCGTGAAGGATATAGGCTACCTCATTCTGGACGGCAAAGGGCGCGAAACTGGCGCTGACCATATTACCGCTGATCTTGATGATCCTGCCTTTTCTTTTGGGGGCCATTTTATCCGGCATAAAGGACTTCTTTCAAAAGTGTCTCCTTATCCGCGCTATGGATCCTCTGCCAGCGCTCAAGGATCAGAAGCTTAAACATATAGACGATCAGAAAATCGAGGTCAAAATAATGCCCGAAAGACAATTCTTCCAGGTAATTCCACCTTGCCTCATCCAGCAGGCGCTCTCCCTCAAGAGGCGAAGGATTCCTGTGCGCAGCCAGGGCAATGTGGTAAATCGCAGGCCCGGCATAGCCGTCCGGGCGCAGGTATTTCTGAGCTGCGGCCTTTTTGCGGCCGGCGCGGATCCTCACCAGTTCGTTACGCAAAGCCGTATCAAAATCAAGCCAGGCCCTGATCACCGGCCTGTCTGCGAATGCTTCCGGGCAGGTCAGAAGACTTCTTAATACTTGTACATCTTCCTCGGGGATGAGCTGGCTGCATCTTGACAGAAGTTCCTGCGCGGAAAAGGGAGGCGACTGGCTGAAACGCAACATCGGCAGGCTTGCAATAAAATAAACGTAGAGATCAGGCATCCGGCGTCCCTAATATTTCTTTTAGCTTGGGCTTTAAGAAGGTCCCGATATACTCGGCAAGGGCCTTGTCGCTAAAGTCGAACTGCGACCTTCCGGCGTCGTAACTGATGATAAAACCGGCACGGATGTCCTCTGCCGGCCTTAAGGCTATCTGCTTTTTAGTCTCTTCTTTGAGTTTGACTAAAAAGCTCTCTTCTATTCTCCTGGCATCCTCTTTATTCAGAAGAATGACTATTTCATCCCTGTCCCTGGCGCAGACATGCTGAATCAGGGAGCTTAAAATCTTAAACATTGCTTCGGGGGTGAGGGCATGGCGCACGTCCTGGATAATGAGGCGCTCAAGCATGGCGTTGATTTCTTTGCGCAAGACCAGCAGCAGGTCTCTGCCTGCCTGGGCAAGCAACGCCTTTTCCCTCTCCTCCATTACCGAGATCTTATTCCTTGCTTCATTGACCAGCGCCTCTGCCTCGGCTTGAGCCTTTTCAATGATCCTGTGCGCCTCAAGCCTGGCCTCTTCTTCTATCCTGCGGGCCTTTTCTTCCGCCGCGGCTATCCCTTCGCGGTTTATTTTCTCTATCAAACCCTGTATATCTTCAGCCATTGGCCTATTCTCCTATTTTATCCCGGCTAATTCTCTGGCAACAGCCAGGGGGTCGGGCGCCTGCAATATCGGCCGTCCGATCACCAGATAATCGCTGCCGGCCCTGATCGCCTCGCTGACCGTGGCTGTCCTCTTCTGGTCGAACTTTGCCGCCGCTGCCTGGCGGATCCCGGGAGTGACGATGATAAACTTTCTCTTAATCTTGCGGCGCAGGAGCTTTGCCTCCCGGGCGGAACAGACCACGCCATCAAGTCCGCTCTCTATGCCGATCTTAGCCAGAGTGAGGACATCGCTGGAGGCAGTCTCCTTGCTGGTCAATACCGTCACCCCGATCAATAAGGGGCGTTTTACTTTAAGCCTGGCTGCTTCTTCTTTTGCCGCCTCTAAAGCCGCCTTTAACATCTCTTCATCGCCCAGGATGTGCAAAGTGAGCATCTTCACCCTCATGCGTACCGCAGAGCGCACCGCGTGAGCCACGGTATTGGGGATATCAAAGAATTTCAGGTCAAGGAAAACCTCAGCACCCTTTTTGCGTATGAACTCAACTACCTTTGGGCCGCAGGCAGTGAAAAGCTGGGCGCCCACCTTAAAGATCTTTACCGTCGGAGAAAGCCTCCTGACCAGCGCCCTCGCATTATCGAAGGTATCGACATCTAAAGCCAGAATGATCTCTGCAGTACGTTTCATATTTTAAGGCCACCGGTCAGGTTTTTTACGCCTTTTAGCTTATCCCTGATCAGGTATCTCTTTATCCCGTCGATAATCTCAACGCTTGCCCCGGGATTGATAAAATTCGCTGTCCCAATACTGACTGCGCTTGCCCCGGCAAGGAAAAACTCAAGGGCTGAAGCGGTATCTATTATACCACCCATACCGATAATCGGGATATTAACTTTTTGATATGCCTCCCAGACCATGCGTAGCGCCACCGGCCGGATAGCCGGGCCGCTCAGGCCTGCAGTCACTGCAGCGATCCTGGGCCTTCGGGCATCTACGTCAATGCTCATACCGGTAAGGGTGTTTATCAGGGCCAGGGCGTCGCTGCCTGCGCCCTCGGCAGCCAGAGCGATTTCGCAGATATCCGTGACGTTGGGGGTAAGCTTAGTAATCAGGGTTTTTTGGGTAGCCTTGCGCACTTTTTTCACGAGATTATAAGTGGCGCGGGGGTCTTGAGAAATAAGCTGTGAGTTTTGGGTTGTGTGTTGTGTATGCTTGATATTGGGGCAGGAGATATTCAGCTCCACGGCGGCTACGGCTTTGATTTTATCCAGCTTACGCGCCAAAAGGACGAATTCGTCAGGGTCGTCGATCGAAGAGATGCTCACGATTACCGGCGGGCCGGCCTTGGCCAGCACGGGCAGTTTTTTTTCAATAAAGGCGTCGATCCCGGGATTCTCAAGCCCGATAGAATTAAGCATGCCTGCCGGGGCCTCGCAGGTGCGCGGTGAGGGATTGCCCCGGCGCGGGCTTACCGTCACGGTCTTGCTGACGATTGCGCCTAACTTCCTTAAGTCTATGAAGTCCTTAAACTCTTCCGCATAGCCAAAAGTGCCAGATGAGACCATTACCGGATTCCTGAGTTTAAGTTTTCCGACTTTTACCGAAAGATTGGGCATCTTATTTGCTAAAGATCATCTGCAGGGAGACGACGAGGAGGTATGCTCCGAACAGGCGCTTAAGCATGGGGTCAGATACGCCCTGGATCAGATGCGCGCCGATCAGTCCGCCGACGAAAAACCCCACGCAGATAAAAGCCGCCATACCCAGTTTGACGTTGCCCGACTGCCAGTAGCGCCAGGCAGCCAGAAGGCCGATGGGCGGCACCATGATCGCCAGGGTCGTGCCTTGCGCCTGATGCTGGGTTAGGCCGAAGAGAAAGACCAGCGCCGGGATGAGGATCGTCCCGCCGCCGATACCAAATACCCCGCCTGCGATCCCCGCGATAAAACCCAACAGAATATATAATAACTGATTCATTATTACCCCCCCCCCAGAATATTGTTGTGGGGATGGGTTTACCCGAACCCACACTCACAACCAGCCTCTAGAAGCTCGGCTCAATGCAGAGCACCTTGAACTTCTTAAAGTCCTTGAGCCCCCCCTGGATGA
>VGKG01000022.1 GCA_016867115.1 Candidatus Omnitrophota bacterium
ATTATGACGGCATTGATGGAGACGACCTTGCAGTCTACGACCTGAAGAACGGCAAATGGTATATCCAGAGCTTAAGCGGAACCAACATATTATGGAACAGGGCGTGGGGCGGCAAAGGAATGGCTCCTGTATCGGTTGACCATACTTCATTCAGCGCATACCTGGAGATCCCGCCATCCATAGAACGTTGTTGCGTGGGGTTTCTGGTGAGTAATCTGGAAGGTGATTTATCGCGCGCAGCCGGGATTGGCGCAAAATTTGTAATCCCCCTGCCCGGGCCATTTAGCTGGCAATGGATAGAGCCGCAAAAAGGGGCTTTTAATTTTCAATACGCCGACATCTGGGTAAGAGCAGTCCAGAAGGAGAATATGGCGATGATGGCAACGATCTATCCCTATGCGGATTGGGACCAGAGAAAGTGTAAAGGTAGTTGCAGAGTAACCAGAAAGCACGCCTTCTATCCTGCGTACGATGCACAACTGGGATGGACCGGTATACCTGCGTCAAGGTGTTCGCCTTGTATTACGGAGGATTATCAGGCTTTTGTAAAGAAGCTGGTAGACAGGTACAACGGCGACGGGATTGATGATATGCCGGGCCTGGTCATTCCCATAAAGTATTATCAATATATTGATGAGCCGGAAAATACAGCAGACATGGAGGACAAGTTTTTTGTTGGTTCTAGCGATGATTATGTAGAAGGCTTATCCGCAAATTACGAAGCCATAAAGTCTGTCTGCCCCGATTGCATGGTCTCTCACGGAGGCGCAGCCGGAATAATGCAGGTTAGTAAAGACTTTTGGGTCGGAGTCTTCCGGGCGATGAATGATAGGAAGGTGCAGCCTTTTGATATCGCGAATGTCCATTATATTAATTCCGGATTCGTGGAAAACTTAAATGTCCTAAAGTTTGCAGGCTGGATGAGGGGTTTCGGTATAGATAAACCTATCTGGGTAGGGTCAGCAGAGTTTGATGCGGCAGCTGACAAGGCCGGTATTATTGCTGCTGTCAGCGGGGCAAGAAGTAAAGGGGCAGCAAAGTTTTTCTTTAGCAATCTGATCAAAAGTCCGTATGCCCCCGAGGCCTTTAGAGCTGTTGCAGGCGCATGCGGCTGCAAAAACGAATGAGTTGAGGAGTGAAATCAACAACCTAAGGCGATGGAAAACCTGACGCATAAACAAAAACATAAAGTTGTGACCTTCCTGGACCGGGAAGAAGTGGAGTTTTTGGATAAGCTCAAGAACGACGCGCTCTTCTCGACCGGTCACAAGCTGTCTTACAACGATATCTTAAAAGGGCTGGTAGATTTAGCTAAAGATGCGCATCTGGATGGCGAGAACATAGATTCTATAGAGAAGCTGGAAGAGAAGATGCTTAAAAAGATAAAAGAGACGTAAACTCAGGCAAAGCTTTTTCTGGAGGCAGATCGCCACGGCAACCCAGAATACTGCGACCTTTACTGATACAGGATTAACTGCCGGGGCCATTTATGATTACCGCATCAGGGCTTACAACAACCCGGGTAATTCAGCTTATTCCAACACCGCCAGTGCAACAGCCCGGAATTAGGTAGATTGGGGAAGCTTTTCAAGACGCCACCCTTAAGGCGGGCTTGTGAAACCAGGCCCGCCTCTTATTTGGCTGTTAGATTTTACCTCTTTTTGTATCTATTGTATTAGAAGGGAGGTAAGCTAAATGGCTAATACAGCTATTGTAGAGGTTATTGCTACAAGAATTCTTGAAATAAGAGGTAAAAAAATAATGCTGGATCGAGATTTAGCTAAGCTATATGGAGTGAGAGTCAAAAGGTTGAATGAGCAGGTAAAGAGAAATATTAAGCGTTTTCCAGACGATTTTATGTTTCAATTATCCTGGGAAGAAGTAGAATCTTTAAGGCCGCAGGCCGCGACTTTAAATTCAAGGTCGCAATTTGCGACCTTGAAGCAAGGCCAAAACATCAAGTATCTACCCTATGTTTTTACCGAACAGGGAATAGCTATGCTTTCAAGCGTGTTAAACAGCGAAAGAGCTATACAGGTAAATATTCTGATTATGCGCGCTTTTGTCAAGCTAAGGGAGATTCTTCTTACCCATAAAGAGTTAGCAGTAAAGATTGAGGCGTTGGAGAGGAAATACGCCGAACACGACCAGACTATAAAAACAATATTTGAAGCCATCAAGCAGCTGCTTGAACCGCCGCCTGCAAAAGAAAAGAAGGTGATCGGATTCCGCGTCTATAATGGCCGGAATGGGTATAAAAAAGGGGACGGCTGAGCCGCCCCCTGAATTGGTGCGGAAGAAGGGAGTTGAACCCTTACGGAGTTGCCCCCATAGCGCTCTGAACGCTACGTGTCTGCCATTCCACCACTTCCGCAATGCCCTAAGTATATCCCACCGATAAAAAACTGTCAACCCCAAATCCACAAATAGTTTGCTGCTAACTTATTTTGTTGCTATAATTTATAATCCACAGGAGAAGGGTATGTTTTTAGAATCTTTTAAGGTTACCGGAATCGGGGTGCTGCAGATCTTCATCTTAGGCGCGATCGGCTACTTCCTCGTCAAAAGGCAGATTTTAAGCGAGGAAGGATTAGCTAATCTTAGCCGGATCACTGTTGAGATCACCTTCCCGATCATGATCTTCACCCGCCTGGTTACGAATTTCAGCTTCGATATGTACCCCAACTGGTGGTTATTCCCTCTGATCAGCTTTGGGGTGAACTTATCCGGTTTTTTACTCGGGGCAATTTTCACAAAGTTCATCCATGGCCAGGAGCATAAGATGCAGTTTTTGAGCCTGGCTACTTTCCAGAACTCAGGCTGGCTTCCTTTGGCTTTAGCTGCTGCGATGCTTACCCAGGCAAAGTTAGAGGCGATGTTCATCTATTTATTCCTTTTTCTGCTTGGTTTTGACCTGGCGGTCTGGTCCTTCGGGGTTTATATGCTTACCTTTCATATGGCTACGAAGTTTGAGCTGAGAAACTTCTTCAGCCCGCCGGTGATCGCCAACATTTTTAGCCTGCTCATTATTTTTCTGGGGCTGCATACGTTCATCCCGCAAGCAGTAATAAAACCTTTGCAGATGGCAGGCGACACCACTCTACCGCTTGCCTTATTCGTGGTCGGCGGCAACCTTGCGGCCATCCGCTTAAGCAAGGTCGATAAAAAAGCGATGGGCCTTATGATCCTGAGTAAGCTGATCATTCTGCCCCTGATCGGGCTCTGGTTTGTCCTGAAACTCAGATTACCGGAATTGATCGGCCTTTTGATCGTGATGCAGCTGGCCATGCCTTCGGCAACCTCGCTGTCGCTGATCATCCGGCACCACCGCAAGGAAGACCTTTATATCAGCCAGGGCATATTCTTCGGCCACATCGTCAGCCTCCTGACTATCCCGGTATTCTTAAGTTTATATTTCAGCTTGACTCAAGCGCGATGAGTAAGACGATCGCCACTAACCGTAAAGCACGAAGAGACTACGAAGTCCTCGACTCCTTTGAGGCTGGCATTGAGCTGAAGGGCGGTGAGGTAAAGTCGCTGCGGGACGGCCGGATAAACCTCGAAGACAGCTTTGCCCGCATCGAGGGGAATCAGGCCATACTTTACAACGCGCACATCAGCCCATACAAGGAAGCCAGTTACCTGAATGTAGAGCCGATGCGGCCGCGCAGGTTATTATTACACAAGAGCCAGATCCGTAAGCTCACCATCGAGTTGACGCAAAGGGGGCTGACTCTTGTTCCTTTAAGCGCGTATTTTAATGACCGGGGATTTGCGAAAATAGAGCTTGCGCTTTGTAAAGGTAAGAAGCTTTACGATAAAAGAGAGGACATAAAACGGCGCGAAGCAGAGCTGGAGGTCCGGCGCCACCTTAAAGCTAAAAGAAGGAAATAACCCGTTGCCGGTGAAAGGGTTATGTGGTATATTATTACTGGGGGTGAAATAGGCTCGACCTAGGTAAGTCGGGTAAAAGCAGCATGTCGCGGATGTAAGGTTGGCCGCGTTAACAATCCTTACAAAAGATAAACGCAAACACAGCGTTTGTTAATCGTCTGGCTGCGGCGCCAGTAATGGCTCCAGTAGCTGGAACGATGCCAATCTTCGTTCACTAAGAGCGAAGTCTCTCTCCAGGCAGCCTGTGGCCTGAAAGAGAGCCGGTAACAGGCTGGCTCCGGAGCATTAGCCTTATGACGCCGGGGCGAGACTCAAAAAGGCTGCGGCTTTGCTGATCCTGTTTACCGGAGCGGTAAAGCCTAAGGCTAAAAGATAAACTAAACATGTAGCGGCTTTTATCAGATTATCTGGGGACGGCGGTGCGATGCCGCCCACCTCCACCAACTTTTCCCGACAAGGGAAAAGTTGGTGATGCCGCAACGAGCGTGGCCGAGCGACAAGCGAGGCAGCGAGTGCGGCGCCACCACCTAGCCCGACAAGGAATAATTTAGTGCCTGACTCCCTGATAAGCGTCCTAGCTCCGTTAATCTTCCCCCTACTAGTTGTTTCGATTGTCTTTTTCGCCTATTTCTACGACTCCAGGCGAAGGATAAAGGTTTTGAGCGGACTGGCTAAACATATTCCCGGCCATGTTTCAAAAAACATCTTTCAGCCTTCTTTTAACGGCGATTACCGCGGGATCAAGTTCTGTATCTCCCTGATCCCCGGAAGCAGAAACACGCCGCCGTATCTGAATATCTCATTCTATAAAAGATCTTCTTTCAGATTGGGGATCTCCCGCGAGAATATCCTGACCAGGTTCGGGAAAAAGTTCGGCCTGCAGGACGTCAAGATCCAGGATCCCCGATTCGACGAGAAGTTCCTGGTCTCTTCGAATAAGGCGGATTGGGCCATGCAGTATCTCAGGGACCCCGAGATCAGGAATGCGGTAGAACAGCTTTTTTCTCAGGGCTTTGAGTCCATTTCGGCAAACGGCAATATTCTCCTTGCGCGTAAGCCTAATTATCACCTTAATTTTGATTTCCAGCCGCAGGTCATCACCGTAAACATCAACCGGCTCGGCCTGCTTACGGAAAGGCTGAATTGATATGTTGATTTTTTACCGGGAGAGGATAAAATAGATTGATGCCTAAAACAAGGAGGGATGTATGTTTATATTGATCGGTTTGGCGGTACTGATATTCATTCTCGGGATCAGGGTCATTTCACAGTGGGAGCGCGGGGTAGTTTTTAGATGGGGAAAATATTATAGGGAGATTCAGCCGGGGCTTACCTGGGTCATCCCGGTCATAGACAGCATCTACCATATAGATATGCGTATCCGGACCATGGATGTCATCCCGCAGGAGGTGATGACGAGGGATTCAGTGCCTACAAAAATCGATGCGGTGGTTTACTATAAGATTTTTGACGCGCCCAGGTCCGTGACCGCGGTAGAAAACTTCGCCTACGCCTCTACCTTGCTTGCCCAGTCAAAGCTCAGGGATGTCGTAGGGAAATATGACTTAGACACTCTTCTGGTAACTAAAGATAAGATCGGTAACGAAGTGTTGAATGCCTTGCAGACCCCCACTGACGAGTGGGGAGTAAATATCCGCAGCGTTGAGATCAAGAATATCGAGATCCCGGATAATATGAAGCGCGCCATGGCCAAGGAAGCAGAGGCAATCAGGGAGAAGAGGGCAAGGTTAGTCAAGGCCTCCGCAGAAGAGGAAGCCAGCAAGATGTTCTCCGAGGCAGCCAGGATCGCCAGCGAAAATCCGAACGCCCTGATCTTAAGGCAGCTGCAGACGTGGCAGGAGATCGGCGCGGAGCAGAACAGCCTGATCATCCTTGTGCCTACGGATTTTGCCAGGATAGTCAACCCGAATAAATCATAAATAATGCCCCGATACCCGATCTTTTTATTCTGCGTCCTGTATTTCTGCGGCTGCGCCACCGCACCGATGCAGCCAGACATCCCGGTCTACAGCATTAACGGCATAAATTACCTGCCTCTGGTGCCTTTGTGCAATGCCGCGGATATCAGTTGGCAATACGATTCGATCTCGCGCACCGTCACCCTGGACCGGGACGCGCACCGGGTGAGCCTGCGCGTCGGCGACAGCCTGATTATGGTCAACGGCCTGTCCCAACACCTTAATCATCCGGTAGAGATCTATCAGGGCACAATTGTCGTTCCTTCAAGATTCAGGGATGATGTGCTGGATGCGCTTTTTAAAGGCGCTCCGCCGGTTCGCCGGACAACCACACTCGGAACGAAGCTAAAAAAAGTGATCGTGGATGCCGGACACGGCGGTAAGGATCCCGGTGCTATCGGCAGGACAGGCATCAGGGAAAAGGACGTGAATCTGGATATCTCAAGGCGCCTGGCCAGCCTTCTCAGGGCCGGGGGCGTAGAAGTGGTGATGACGCGCACCACGGATGTATTTATTACTTTGGAAAAAAGGGTAGATATAGCCAATAGTTCCGGTGTAGACCTATTCATCAGCGTGCATTCTAATGCCAATCCGGTAAGGTCCATGAACGGCTTTGAGGTTTACTATGTCTCTCCCAGTATCGGCGACGCAAAGCGCGCCAATGATTCCGCCCGCGTTTTAATGCCGCAGGTCAATAACGTTTATTTCTCGGGCAGCTCCTTAGCCACAAAGGCGATCGTCTGGGACCTGATCTATACGCATAACCGCGCGGAATCAAAAGAGCTTTCGCATTCCCTTTGCCGGGCAATAGACCGTAATCTTGACGCAAACGTGCTGGGAGCGAAGGGCGCGCGTTATTATGTCTTAAAGGGCGCCCGGGTCCCTGCGGTCCTCATCGAAGTAGGTTTTCTTTCTAATACGAACGAAGAAAAACTGCTGAAGAATAATTTTTACCGCCAGAAGCTCGCCGAGTCAATCTTCGATGGTTTAGAGGATTATGCGCAAGAGGCGCAGCTTCTGGAGATAGTAAAAAGATAAAATTAAAATTGATTACACAGATTATACAGATAAAGGCTTTAATCTGTGTAATCTAAAAGAATCTGTGTGATCTTATTATATTAATAAGGAGGGTTGTTTATGAAATCTATCGGGGTGTTTGATTCAGGCGCAGGCGGCCTGACCGTGGTCAGGGAACTTATCCGGCAATTGCCCAGCGAAAACATCGTTTATTTCGGGGACACCGCGCGCGTGCCCTACGGCATAAAATCAAAAGAGACGGTGATCCGTTTTTCTATCGAGAATATCCTCTTTCTTCTGGGCCATGACGTAAAGCTCATCTGTGTGGCCTGCAACACCGTCTCAAGCGTGGCCCTGCCGGTGATCAAGACGCATTTTCGCGTGCCGATAGTGGGGGTGATCTCACCGGGTGTGAGAGAGGCAGTTTACGCTACGCGCAATAAACGTATCGGCGTCATCGGCACCAAGGGCACGATCAGAAGCCGCGCCTATGAGATCGAGATAAAGAAGCTTGATCCGGACGTGAAAGTGATCACCCAGGCCTGCCCCTTGTTTGTGCCCCTGGTCGAAGAAGGGTGGCTAGCGGGCAACGTGGTCAGCGACGTAGTCAGGTCCTACCTTAAGCCGCTAAAAGTTGCGCGCGTGGATACCCTGATCCTCGGCTGTACGCATTATCCGCTGCTTAAATCCATCATCAAAGATGTCTTAGGTAAGTCCGTGACCCTGATCGATTCTGCCAAACAGGTCGCTATCGAAGTAAAAGAGACGCTGGCGCAGGAGGGAATGCTGAACAAAGGCGGCCGCGGCAGGCAGTTATTTTATGTCAGCGACAATCCAGAATGGTTTGCCGGCCAGGCGGAAAGATTTCTCGGGCAGAAGATCCGCAATATCAGGAAGGTTGAGAATGTTTAGTATTAAGGTCGAGGATGTTTTTAGTTCCGCGCATAATCTAAGAGGCTATAAAGGTAAATGCGAAGAATTGCACGGCCATAACTGGAGAGTCCAGGTTGAGGTTGCCGGCGAAAAACTGGATAAAGCCGGGATGCTCCTTGATTTTAAAGCCATGAAGGCCAAGCTCAAAGGCGTCTTAGGGGGGCTGGACCATAAATATCTGAATAACATCCCTTATTTTAAAAAAGTGAATCCCACCTCCGAAAATATCGCCAGGTATATTTATGACAGGGTCAAGGCTCAAGGGTTAAAGGTTAATGCAGTAACGGTGTGGGAATCAGAGAACTCCCGCGCCACTTATTATGTCAAATAGGAAAGCAGTCGTCCTTTTATCAGGCGGCCTGGATTCAGCCGTGACTTTATACCTGGCTAAAAGTAAAGGTTTCAGGTGCCACTGCCTGGTCTTTGACTATCACCAGCGCCACCGCAGGGAGATTAAAAGCGCGCGCTCAATCGCGCGTAAGGCAGGTTGCAGGTTTAATATCGAACGTATCAGCCTGCCGCGGCATGGTTGTGCGCTCTTAGACGCGCATCTGAATATTCCCCAGGCGAGATTGCGGTCTCTGCAAAGAAGTACGCATGTACCGGTAACTTATGTTCCGGCGCGCAATATTATTTTCTTAAGTTTTGCTTTGTCTTTCGCCGAGACGGAGAAGGCAGGCGCGATATTCATCGGAGCGCACTGCGAGGATTATTCCGGTTACCCTGACTGCCGGCCGGAATTTTACCGCGCCTTCCAGAAAGTGATTAACATCGGGACAAAGGCAGGCGTGGAAAAGAAGGGGATCAGGGTAGTGACTCCCCTGATACACAAGAATAAAGCGGAGATCATCCGATTAGGGCTTAAATTGGGCACGCCCCTGAACCTGACCTGGTCATGTTATGAAGGCGGAAAGAGCCCTTGCGGAAAATGCGAGAGCTGTTATTGGCGGGCCAAAGGGTTCAGGGAAGCGGGAATAAGAGATCCGTTGGTTGATTGTAGGCTGTAGGCTGTATACTGTACACTGGGGAGAAGATGAAGGGAAAAATTTCTGAAGTTTTTGACAGCGTGCAGGGCGAAGGCCTGTATTTAGGCGAAAAGCAGCTCTTTGTGCGCTTCTTCGGCTGTAATTTATGGTGCCGCTTCTGCGATACGAAGCAGGACGCCTATATTGAGTATGAGCCGCAGGAATTGCTTGAGGAGCTTAAGCTCTACGGCAACAGCCATCACTCCATCTCTTTTACCGGAGGCGAGCCGCTTTTACAGAAGAACTTCCTGAAAGAGGTTTTGAAACTTACCCGTAAAGACGGGTATAAACACTATCTTGAGACAAACGGAACTCTTGTCCCGGAGCTTGAAGATATTATCGATTACCTGGACATTATCGCAATGGACCTGAAGCTACCCAGCTCCACAGACATGGTCTGCGTCTGGGGCATGCACCGCCGCTTCTTAAAGGTCGCCTCGCGAAAAGAGATATTTCTTAAGACTATCATCTGCGCATCTACGAAAGAGAGCGATTTAAAGGAAGCTATAGGCATCATCAAAGAGATAAATAATTCCGCGGTCCTCATCCTGCAGCCGAACAGCCATGAGAGGCAGAATAAGGCATTACAGGAAAAACTGCTGCAGTTTAAGGATTTATGCCGTAAGGAAAGAGTGACTGCCTGCATTATCGAACAGATGCACAAGGTCATAGGGGTAAAATGAAAAGCCGATCCAGCTACGAAGGGCTGCAGAAAAACGTAAGAAAGCTAAAAACCCCTCAGATCGAAGTCTGGGAGAACCGGTATCCGGATAAGGCCTACGATATCGTTATTGATATCCCGGAGTTCACGTGTATCTGTCCCAAGACCGGCCTTCCAGATTTTGCGACTATAAAAATCGAATATTCACCGCTTAAATACTGCATCGAGTTAAAATCCCTGAAGATGTACACCATATTTTTCCGGAACATCGGCATTTTTCACGAGCATCTTGCCAATAAGGTGCTGGAAGATTTTGTCAAAGCCTGCAAGCCGCGCCGGGTAAAGATCACCACGGTCTTTAACCCCCGTGGCGGCATTACTACCACTGTTATCCGCGAATATAAAAGATGAGGAAGCTCTCAGCAGATAGAGTCAGCCGCGCAGTCGCATCTTTATGCCTCCGGGCGAACTTCGAGTTAAGGCAGGATGTTTTGAGGAAAATAAAAGAGGGCCTGAAGCGGGAAAAAAATAAGACAGCCAGAGGTATACTTGAGGCGGTCATAAGAAACGCAGATATTGCAAAAAAAGAAAGATTAGCTATCTGTCAGGATACCGGCCTGCCGCAGGTATTTTTGGAGGTCGGGCAGGATTTAAAGATCACCGGGGACCTGGATTCCGCCGTGAATAAGGGGATCGAAGCCGGATACAGGGCCGGGTTTTTGAGAAGGTCGGTAGTAAGGGATCCTCTGTCCCGGGGCAAAACCGGATACACTCCGGCGATCATCCATACCCGGTTAGTCAAAGGCAGCAGGCTGAAAGTAACAGTGTTACCTAAGGGCTTTGGCTGTGAAAATAAGACGCGGCTGAAAATGTTTAAACCCACAGCCGGCCTTGACGGGATTAAAGGATTTGTGATCGAGTCAGTGAAGCTGGCCGGGCCGGATGCCTGTCCGCCTTATGTGGTCGGCGTCGGTATCGGCGGAACCGCAGATTATGCCTGTCTGCTTGCTAAAAAAGTACTGCTCAGGAAGGGGCCGTCCCCAAAGGGATCTGTCCTTAAATTAGAGCGGGATTTATTAAAAAAACTCAACAAACTAAACATCGGGCCAATGGGATTAGGCGGTAGAACCACTGCTTTGGCAGTGAATATCGAAACCTACCCTACTCATATCGCAGGCTTACCGGTAGCGGTGAATATCAGCTGTCATGCCTTAAGAAGCGCCTCAGTAACTCTTTAATTCCAATGAAGAAAATTAGAGCGCCTTTAACACCCGGACAGATCAAAAAATTAAGCTGCGGAGAAATGGTCTTGCTGACCGGCGCTATCTTTACTGCCCGGGATCAGGCGCATAAGAGAATGGCGCAGGCGCTTAAGAAGGGCAGAAAACCGCCTCTGAGACTTAAGGGCGCGGTCATTTATTATTGCGGCCCGACGCAGACTCCGAAGGGGAAGGTGATCGGTTCATGCGGGCCGACCACAAGTTCCCGCATGGATGAGTTCACTCCGCTGTTGCTTAAAAAAGGTTTAAGCGGTATGATCGGTAAGGGCCGGCGCGCAAAGGAAGTAATACAGGCGGTAAGAAAGTACCGTGCGGTATATTTTCTGGCTTATGCCGGATGCGGGGCTTTGGGCAGTAAATATATCAAGAAGGCAAAAGTATTCGCCTACCGCGATTTAGGTGCGGAAGCGATATTCAAACTGGAAGTGAAGGATCTTCCTCTGATCGTGGGCATTGACGCGCGGGGAGAGAGCGTATATAAAACATAAAAAGAGGAGATTATGGCAAGAGCTGACGCAAGAGGTTTGGATAAAATCAGGAAAGTCAATATTACCAGGAATTATATGAAATACGCCGAAGGTTCATGCCTGATCGAACTCGGCAATACCCGCGTCATCTGTACGGCGACAGTTGAAGAGAGCGTGCCTCCGTTTTTAAAAGGTTCAGGCACCGGCTGGGTGACTGCTGAATACGGCATGCTCCCCCGTTCTTGCGCAACGCGCGTGCCCCGGGCAAAGGATTCCGGTCGCACCTACGAGATCCAGCGCCTGGTCGGCAGGTCTTTACGCGCGGTGACGGAGATGAAAAAGATGGGCGAGCGCACTATCTGGATTGACTGCGATGTGATCCAGGCTGACGGCGGCTCGCGCACCGCCTCGATTACCGGAAGCTTTATCGCCCTCGTGGATGCCCTGGCTAAACTGAAAAAAAACGGCCTGATCCGCGAGATCCCCATCAGGGATTACGTCGCCGCTACCAGCGTAGGGATATTGGACAAAGATCTGCTCCTGGACCTGACTTATGAAGAGGATTCGCGGGCAGAAGTGGATATGAACGTGGTGATGACCGGCGACGGCCGCTTTATCGAGATCCAGGGGACTGCCGAGCGTTCCCCCTTTGACAAGGAACAGATGGATGCCCTGCTTGGCCTGGCCAAAAAGGGAATAGAAGAGCTTTTCGGCATTCAGAGAAAGTTCGTCAGCGACCTCATTCCCTAGGGGCACCCTTCGAGCCAAAGCAGGGACACCCTTCGAGCCAATCGGCAGGGTGTCCCCCAGGATGTTTATGGAATTAGTAGTAGCAACCAGGAATAAAAAGAAGCTCAAAGAAATAAAAGAGATCCTGCGTATCCGCGGATTAAGGTTTTCTTCGCTTGCGGATTTCGCTAAAATGCCGCGCATCATCGAAAACGGCAGGACTTTCCGCGAGAACGCCGTAAAGAAGGCGGTGAAGATCGCCCGCGCCACCGGGAAGTTCACTCTGGGAGAAGATTCCGGACTTTGCATAGACGCCCTGCACGGAGCCCCGGGTATTTATTCTTCGCGTTTCTCGGGAAAAAATAAAAGCGACCTGCAGAATAACCTTAAAGTTTTGAGGCTCCTGGAAGGCCTGCCGCTTAAGAAGAGAAAGGCGCATTATGTCTGCGCTGTCGCCCTGGCGGATAAAGAAGGGCTGGTCGGCGTAGTCGAGGGCAGATGCAACGGCCTGATCGCTTTTGAAATGAGGGGAACCTCCGGGTTTGGCTATGACCCCTTGTTCCTCATACCGAAGTATAAAAAGACGTTTGCGGAACTCGGCGAACGCATCAAGCATAAGATGAGCCACCGCTACCGCGCCCTGGAAAAAGCCAGGAAGATTATTCAAAAAATTATTGAGCGGCATAGAAGTAGTTGATATAATCATTATTTAAACCGGGGCGTGGCTCAGCTTGGCTAGAGCGCGTGGTTTGGGACCACGAGGTCACAGGTTCAAGTCCTGTCGCCCCGATTTAAATACAGAATTCGAGGCACAGGTTTCCCGCCAAGCTATGATATAGCAGGCGGGATCCCGCTGCCGTAATTAAAATGGCGCAGCGGGACAAGTCCTGTCGCCCCGATTTAAATACAGAATTCGAGGCACAGGTTTCCCGCCAAGCTATGATATAGCAGGCGGGATCCCGCTGCCGTAATTAAAATGGCGCAGCGGGACAAGTCCTGTCGCCCCGATAGTTGATGGCAATCAGAGAAGGAGGCTAATGATGAGAAGAATAGTTTTTATGCTAGCAATATCCTTATTGCTAGCGGGCATCGCCTGTGCGGGCGAACTGGTCGCGCAGGAGGCCATAACCTATTACAAGGAAGGCGTAAAAGCGCAGAAGGGTTCGAACTTTGAAGCAGCGGATGTCTCCTATAAAAAGTGCCTGCTGGTGGACCCCTCTAACCGGAACTGGAAAAAGTATATCTTCAATAATTACGGCATCATGTACGCCAAGCAGGGCGATATGGAGAGCGCGGAGAAGGCTTTCAATGAGGCCCTGAAGATCGATCCTGATTATCTGCCGGCAAAACTGAACCTGGGGTTTGTCTACGACAAAAGAAGGACGGAGCTGGAGGCTATCAAGTACTGGCTGAAAGCGCTGAATATCGACCTTAATCAGGTCCGGCCCAAAGATTTCGTCATCGAAGACCTGGAGAACAGGCCGAAGCCGACTCCGGATATGATCCAGGAAAAGACCCAGGAAAAACCGGCCAAGCCCGTCCGCATCGGCGGATAAGGTATCGAGTGATTGCGCCTGCCCCCCCGGGGGACACGGCGCCTGAAGTAAAGCGATTGCGCCTGCCCCCCCCGGGGGGGGACACGGCGCCTGAAGTAAAGCGATTGCGCCTGTAGCTCACATGGACAGAGCACCTGCCTTCTAAGCAGGTCGTAGCAGGTTCGATTCCTGCCAGGCGCACCAAGCTATTATACATATGAAGCATCTGAAAAAGATCATTTTTGCCGGATTTCTTGCCTGGACAGCCCTTTACACCGCCGTATATGCGCTCACCGCGTTAAGGGGCAGGGATTTTATCATCAAAGTCCTTGGAGAACTTACCCGGCGCAAGGTGGATATCGGCTTTTATGACCTCCTGCCTCCTTATAACCTCGAGATAAGGAATCTGCATATCCACGGCCTATTAAAGGCGGACCGGGTTTTTATCTCGCCGAGCATCCCCAATCTTCTGATCGGCCGTTTTGCCCTGAATAAAGTGCGGATAACCTCGCCCGAGATCACCATTCAGAGGACTGTGCCGCTGATTCATGATAATAAGCAGGATTTAAGCCCGGCAAAAGCTGGGGCAGGCGCCAAAGAAAAGGGCGCGGCAGCCCCCGCCCCCGTAAAGGTTGAAAAAAAGTTTCCCTTGCGCCTGATCATCAAGGACCTAAAGATCAGGGACGGAAAGATCTACTATGTGGATCATATCCCCATACCGCAGGGTTTGCGCATCACGGTCAAGGATCTGAGCTTTAAATTGAACAACTTTTATTCTTATCCTTCCAGTGCAGTCACTAATTTTGAATTACAGGGCAACATCCCCTGGCAGATGGGCGAGAAAGAGGGCAGCATAGAGCTTGAGGGCTGGATGAATCCGCAGAAAAAGGACGCCCAGGCAGAGCTTAAGGTGAGGGGCATAAATGGCCTTTATCTTTACCCCTATTATTCGCAGTGGGTCAATTTGGAAAAGACCCATATCGAACGGGCAACGCTTAATTTTACCAGCAATATCGCCGCCCTGAAAAATAACGTTACTGCCGAATGCCATCTGGAACTTGAGGAGATCGTCTTCAAGAAGAGTTCGCCTGAAGAGTCGGAGGAGAAGGCCCATGAGATGGTCACGGACATATTCAAGACCTCTGATCAGGGAAAGATAGTCCTGGATTTTACCATCCGCACGAAAATGGACCGTCCGGAGTTCAGCTTCTGGAATATTAAGTCTGCGGTTGACGACAGGTTTGTGGAGGCGAAGCGCAAACCCAGCCCCGCGGATTTCCTGCTCCTGCCTTTAAAGGTCGTCGAGGGCGTAATCAAGGGTACGACTGAAGTTTCAAAGGCAGTGATCGACGGGACCTTCGCGGTCGGCAGGGAAGTCAAGCGCGGGGTCTTCGGTAAGTCAAAGAAGAAGAAAGAATAGATATGGTGGCTGTAGCTCAATTTCAATGAGACCACAATTTATGGAGCTGGCTATAAAGGGCTGGCGACATAAGTTGTTGGTCGAATTGACACCTGCGAGGCAAAGCCGAGCAGGTGGGTAAGTTCAGATCTTCTAGATTATGGTGGCTGTAGCTCAATTGGTCAGAGCATCAGACTGTGGCTCTGAGGGTCGCGGGTTCGAATCCCGTCAGCCACCCCAAATTATATTTTTGCTTTGACGTTTATCCATTTATAGAGTATAGTATATAAACATATTCAAAAATTAAAGATTAGAAAATCCTTAAGCCGTAAGGGGGCACGACAACTAACCTTTACGGTTTTTTTATTCAAAGGATTAATATCGGATATAATGAAAGCAAAATGATATATAAAACTAAACCAGCAAATAACTCGGAGCCGTAAAAATCAAGGAGCAATTATTATGCACAGCTGTATGAGATGCGGAAATAAATTACAACATAATTATTTGGTAACTTTTTTTAAAGTGACAAAAGAAAAAAGGGAAAGAATGATTGTATGTTTGAGATGCCGGGATATCCTAAAGCAGCAGCAAGCACAAAGCCAAGCGGGTTTGGCTGGCACAAGAGGGTAGCTTTAGCATATGAAAAAAATAAAGACTTCGTATAAGGGTAGGAGATGTAAGTTTCCGCATTGCAAACATATCTTAAGTATCTATAATCATGAAGCCTATTGCCATATTCACCTTAACTTGGCAGATAAGGCATATAAGCAGAAAGTCTCTAAGTAAGGAGAGTATCGTGAGCAGAGATAATTATTCGTATAAGAAGTATCAAAAAGAATTAGCCAGGAAAAATAAGGCAGAGGAAAAGAAACAGAGAAAACTGGAGAAAAAAGCGATGGAGGCTGCGTCTGATTCTGGTCAGGCTTCCTCAACGCTAAATCTTGAGCAGAAATAAGAGACACCCCGCGCTTAATGTATGCACCTTGCGCTTGTGTGGTATTGCGCAAGTGTGCCTTTGTAGGCAAATTGCGCGGGTGTTGTCCTTGTGGACAAGGAGGAAAACATGGCATATCAATATGGCGGCGGATACGACAGAGGGCCACGGGAGATGCACAAGGCGATTTGCGCAGAATGTAAGAAAGAATGCGAAGTCCCTTTTAAGCCCAGAGATGACCGTCCGGTATACTGCAGGGATTGCTATTCAAAGCGTAAGAACGAAGGCCGTTAATTTCTAGCAGAGCGATACAATAAATACAGTAATAGCGAAAGAAGTCTAAAACCGCAGGGACAGGATACGGGCCTTGCGGTTTTCTATTTATAGTATAATAACATACCTTGAGGAGCGAAAATGAACAGCTGTATGAGATGCGGAGAAAAATTACAACATAATTATTTAGTAGTAGTTTTCAAAGTGACAAAGGAAAAAAGAGAAAGATTAATAGTATGTTTGAAATGTAAAGAAATCTTAGATATAAAGAAAAAGTAAGGGGGAGGAATGAAGACGATTGATTGCGCCAAATGCAGACAGCAAAGTTCTTGTTGTGATTTTGGGGTATGGGTAGATTTAGAAGTTGCTAAAAAAATATTATCCCTCGGATTAAAAGGGGATTTTTATCATCTTGAGAAGGATAAAAATTTTCCTTCCGGATATAAAGTCGGAACGAGCTATGAAGATAATTGTTGTTCTTTCCTCACCCCCGAAGGGCTATGCGCCATTCACAAAGTTGATTATAATTTGAAACCGGTCCACTGTAGAGAATTTCCCTACGAAAACGGAAGATTATCTTCATTTGCAGACGTGTTATGCTCTGCGGTTAAATCAAAAAGAAAAAAAACCGGATAGATTAAGATGAATATTTTTGTGGTTAATTTGTTGTATGAGGCTACTGAAGGCGATGTAAAGAAGCTCTTTGAAGGTTTTGGGAATGTGGCCTCCGTGAAGATCGCGATGAGGAAGGGAAAGCCAGGAGGGTTTGGTTTTATCGAAATGCCTGATGAACAGCAGGCACTCGCTGCAATAGCCGCTCTTAATGACAAGGAATTTATGGGGAGAGTTCTTCATGTCGAGCCTGCGCGGCCTAAAAAAGAAGTTAAACAAGACAATAGGTTTAGGCCGGTAAAGGATGGGCGAGTGCACCCTTTTGGGCAGCCGGGGAGATATAGAGGAGGCAGGCGCACGCGTAGCTATATTAGTCGGCTAGGATTAGAGGGAATGCAGGAAGAGGTTAAGCCGCGGCGTAGGCATCAAGACAATCCTATGCGTTGGCGCAAAAGAGGAGAGCAGCCCAAGCCTTGGAAGAAAACCCGGGGAGAGTCTAAGCCTTGGGAAAAAACCGAAGGCGAGTCTAAACCCTGGAGTAAAGACAGTGGGCGTACGCAAAAACTCAGGTTTAAAGGCCGCAGGAAGCCGGGCGGCTATAAAAGACGAAGTTAAAGTTACGGGAAGATTAATTTGATGGTTGGGCTAGAGAAGGAAAAGGCGCTTCGGGAAGTGATGGCGCGGCTGGGAGTGCGGGAGGAAGATATTGAAGAAAAATTCATCCGTTCTCAAGGCCCGGGCGGGCAGAATGTCAATAAGGTTTCTACCTGTGTTTACCTGCGCCATCTGCCTACGGGGTTTGAAGTCAAATGCCAAGAGGAGCGCTCCCAGGCCCTGAATCGGTATCGCGCCCGGCAGATCCTACTTAAGAAGATTGAGAGCGCGGTCCTGGGAAAACTTTCTGGAGAACAAAAGCGTATCGAAAAAATCCGCCGGCAGAAACGCAGAAGGTCCCGCCGGGCAAAATTGAAGATGCTGGAAGCTAAACGCATGCATTCGCAAAAAAAATTATTACGCGCAAGTGTGAAAGAATGGTAAAGCCACAGAAAATAGAGGGTAATTCCCGCCTGATTTACTCTACTGACAAGGGCGCAATCTGCCCTGATTGTTCTAAGCCTGCAGGTGAGTGTATCTGTCAAGAAATAAAAAGAAATGCCGTCCCTGAAACGAAGGGTAAGGTCAGGATTCGGCATGAGACTGCGGGCAGGAAAAATAAAGGCGTAACCATAATTTATGGTTTGCCTTTGAGCCCGGTACAGCTTGAAAATCTGGCCAAGAAATTAAAGAGCACCTTCGGCACGGGCGGGGCGGTAAAAGAATACACTATCGAACTGCAGGGTGACCAGCGCGAAAGAGCCGCATTTGAATTACGCAGGCTAGGGTTTGCGGTTTAAAAAGGAGTAATATGAAAAAGATAAAGAAACATAGGCGGGCAGCGGAACCTTCAGAAGGAGAATTACAGCAGGTTGAGACTGATGTACCCGGCATATTGAATATGATGTATGAAAAGCTCCTTGCCTTAGAAAATAAAGTGGATGCCTTGCTCAGTAGATCTTCGCAGCGTCAAGAAGGAGGAGATCGCTTTCAGAGACCCAGTGCACATTTTAGGCATGGCAGCGACAGGCGCGATGAACGATCCAGGGAGAGGACATTCACTAAGGCGGTTTGTGCAGAGTGCGGCCAGGAGTGCGAGGTTCCCTTCAGGCCTACGGGAGATCGTCCGGTATATTGCAGGGATTGTTTTTCTGCGCGCAAGGATTCCGGAGGAGGTTTTAGCCGAGAGGAAAAAGGCCCGAGATCGGGCAAGAAGCGGGGCCAGTTTTTCCATAGACAGAAAAGTCGTTCTTAAATTAGAGCCGAGTGGTACAAAAATTATACACGTAAAGGATAATGTCCCGACAAAAGAAGGCGGACAAATCTATTTCCAAAGCCCTCAAAGAGTTACGTAATTTCCACCCAAAAATGTCCGGACAAAACGGACAAATTTCGAGCCTTTTTGTCTACTCACCAGGCCAGTAATCCATGAGGAATTGCCTCTCTAAAACCTAAATTTTCTTGATTATCACGCTATCCAACCCTATAATATATACCTGTAAATATAGAGAGGTTTCCCCTCAGCTCATAGGAGAGGGACCCCAAATTTTCTAGATTTTTACTTAAGGAATAGGGAGAAATATGCGAAGAAAATATCTAATAGTGTTCGTATCTCTTCTTCTTTCGGCAATTTTTACTAGTTATGCCACGGCAGCAACGAAGAAGCAGCAAGAGGCGGCGGAAAAGTGGCAAGAGCTTCCTTATACGGGAAATTTTAGTTATACGCCCCCCACCCAAAAAATGCCTGTCGCAGCGGGAGCGACTTTTGTGATCGTAGATCTCTACCAAGCTGAGGATTTTGCGCCTTGGCTTGCCTGGCCGCAATTTATCAATTTCAATGCGGCGTTAAAACGGGATTTAACTAAAATTCTTGAAGCAAAGGGCCTTAGTGTGCGCGGTTCTTTTGATTCTTATGAGTTAATTCCGTTTCAGGATAAGAAAGCAAGCGATATGTATGTAATTCCTGTGTTGGAAATATGGGGTACCCCGGAAAAAGATTTCGCATTTACGGTTAATGGAAAATTCACTATCGTGCTGAAGGAAATAATCACCGGCGAACTGATGTGGTCTAAAGTCATTCCTTTATCCGGCTTTAACGCGCAACACTTGGGTGCCTTTCGTCCTAAGGAAAAAGGCAACTTTAACACTATCTTGGATTTTCTGAACACCGGGAATAGAAATGATGTAGTTAAGGGGATTGAGAGTCAGTATCCTGATCTTATGGCCACCATGGCTAAGTTAATCGACGCGGAAGAAATGGGGATAATCAAAAAGCAGTGCCAGAAAATCAAGCTTAAGAAAGGATATTAAGCGAGGAATTGCCTCTCTGAATTTGCAATATTGGGCATTATTAAGGCAGTACCTTAAATTAGGCGTTATTTGAGAAAGCAGAGAGGTTTCCCCTCGGCTCGTAGGCGAGGGGTAAATCATAAGAGGTCAAAAATATGCTAAAGCAATATCTAATTGTTTCACTGGTTATTGTCTTATCCGCTATTTCTTTTGTTGGTTTTGTGAAGGCTGCTTCACCAGAAGAAGAAGAGACTGCATATGTGGCTAATTTTAGCTATACTCCGGAAAAAGGGGCAGCGCACGGTTCAGCCGGCGTAGCCTTTGCCATAGGAGAACTAAACTACAAAACCAATTACAATAATAAGAAGACATGGTTTATGTACCAGCAATTTGAGAACCTCGATAAAGCGGTAAAAAAGGACTTAGCCGATCTTCTTACGGCAAAAGGGTTTTCTGTGCGCGGGTCTTTTGACTCTTACGATCTTATACCTTACCAGGATAAGAAGGCCAGCGATTTATATCTTCTGCCAACGGTGGAGCTAGCTATCGTTTTTAAGCCTAAGAAAACATCGGCGGTCTGTACCGGCGATATCGAGATTGACGGTAAAATATATCTGGAATTAAGGGAGATCATAACGCGCGAGTTGATGTGGACAAAAAATATCCCTTTTTCAAGGATAGAAATTCCTTACAATATACGTATCCCGAATTATGTGGAGAGTAAATCTTACGACCTTTATCCTTTTATTATGGATGACGTAGCTAAGGCAATAGAGAAGCAGTATCCTGAACTTATGGCTACTGTCTATAAGCTCATTGACCCAGAAGAGATGGGGATCCTTAAGAGACAGTGCCAGGAGCTTAGGAGCAAAAAAGGATATCAATAGAGAGGTTTCCCCTCATGAAGTAAGAGAGGGACCCCAAATCTTGTTGTGAGATTATAAAATCTCCCAGCTGATCGTAAAATCAACGACTTGCGCCGGTTGTTACCCCCTCTCACTCATAGGTATACGGTTATTTAGGGCAGGTCAAAAGCGGAACGCCAGATAAGGAGATCGAATAGATGGTGCAGGAAATACTGTTCAGCATATTAGGCGGCCTGGGCCTGTTTATATACGGGATCCGCGAAATGAGCGAAGGACTGCACAAGGCCAGCGGGCAAAAAATGCGCAAAATCCTTCACTCCCTTACCGGAGGTCCGAAAAGAGGGGTTTTGGTGGGAGCCGGTATAACGAGCTTAGTGCAGTCATCTTCGGCTACGACGGTGATGATAGTCGGTTTTGTAAATGCCGGCCTTATATCTTTAACTCAGGCCATAGGCGTTATATTCGGCGCAAATATAGGCACTACCATAACCGCCCAGCTTATCGCGTTCAAGCTTACTGACTACGCCCTGCCGATTATCGGGATAGGGATGATCATGCTGCTGGTAGCGAAACGCAGGATATATAAGAATATCGGAGAGTTCCTTCTCGGGTTCGGGATATTATTTCTAGGTTTAAGCATACTGACCGGGGCAATAAAACCCTTAGGC
>VGKG01000023.1 GCA_016867115.1 Candidatus Omnitrophota bacterium
CTTATGGATTAAGGAAGGAGAGCTCAGGCGCGGCATCAGCGCACAAATATTTCCCGTAGTTCGCTGCTTGCGCGCTCAATATTATGCAGTATATCCGGATAAGAAACCTTCATACCCCTGATATCTTTGATCGGCACACAATTCGAAGAAAGAGATTTACCCTCACGTAACGACATCTGGATGGCGCCGGAATCAATGAGCTTCTCTTCGACCTCGCTGCTTAAGAGATAATCGATCAGCTCTTTTGCCTCCTTGGGATGCGGCGCGCCTGCCACCAACCCTACGGTGTTAGGGACAAATAACGTTCCGATGCCGTCCTGGTCCGGAAAGATCACCTTTACCGAAGCCCCTCCCCTGATCGCGCCGCAGGAGTCATCCGAGTCAGTAAGACCCATGATCAGCTGGCCACTAACCACGAGGTCGCGCACCACGGCGTTGCCGTCAACTGTACGGATGCCGCGTTTCTTTAGCTTCCGGTAAAAATCAGCTGCCTTTTCAGGGCCGAGTTCTGCGTACATCGCCGCTGCCTGGGTCAGGGTCGTGCCGAATAAAGGATAAGCAAAAGCGATCCTATTTGCGGGATATTTGGGGTCCAGTAAATCAAAAACGGACTTGGGATAATCCTGCGCAGCCAGTTCTTTGGTATTCACTAAAATCACCCTTGTCCTTGCCCCAAAGCCGGTCCAGCAGTTCTCCCGGTCCCGGTATTGCCCGGGGATATCCGCAGCGTTTGGCGAGACATAAGGAGCGAAAACCCCTTTTTCCTTTAATCTGATCGTCTGGCCGAACTCGCCGTTCCAGAAGACATCTGCCTGAGGACGCTCTTTTTCCGCGATCAGGCGGTTGGCCAGGCCTACGCCCTTGGCTGCCTCAATATCAAAGACTGCCAGCACCTTTATTCCGGACTTCTTTTCAAAATCCTTAAGGACCGGCTCGGAAAAGACCTGATCCTGCGAGGTATAGATAACTACCCGGCGCCCCTCTTTTTTAGGCGCGCAAGCCGAGACTAGACACAATACCAGAATAAGATAGATTATTTTTTTCATATCAGTCAGTTAGTAAGAAGCGTTCTTTTTCATCAGGACCACTTTAAACTGCCAGCCGCACGCCTTCGCTATATTTTCGATGATCTGTCGCGTTGCGGCATAGTCCCATTCATAGTCCACGATCTTTTTCCCGTCCGGGCCGATGACAATTTCTTTCTTCTTTCCGAATAATTGCTTCCCGCTCTGGAATCCCTCCACCTTAAAGCCGCCGAAGGCCTGCATGCCGCTGCCGCTCTCCTTGATCATCTCCCAGTAAAGGACCTTACGCTCATCTTCTTTAGCCAGAACGCAGGCGGAATATTCGACTTTCTTCTTTCCTATTCCCCAGCTGGCATCGGCCAAAACGCTCTTTAATTCCAGGTCAGTTGAATTACTCCGGTTAAAGGCTAGTTGCGGATACTTGGCAAGTTCGGCTTCAATGCGCCTTAAGATGTTCTCTTTTTCGCTGATTGTTCCGCTGTAAGTCGTCTGAAGAGCTGGCGCAGCAGGCGGTTGCTGAACCGCTCCTGTCTTTGCCCCGCAACCCGGACAGAAGTTTGCCGCATCATCAACTTTGGCACCGCATTGGCTACAGAACATGTTTACCTCCGCTTCACATCAAATAGCGTTAACCGTTTACCCGCTTCGTTGTTTACCGTAAAGCTTATAAACGGTACACGGTTAACGGTAAACGTAACTCGTTGTTAACTTCTTTCTAAATCCTCCAGGTTTCAAGCATCAACTCGGCTATCCAGGAAAAGAAATCATACTGGTCAGCCGGTGAAGTATAGGAAAAAGCGTAAAAATAATCCTGCGAATAATCGGAGATGACCACCAGCCACTGCCTGAATTTAGTTCCCTGCATAGTGTATTCGGCTTTAAACTGCTTACCCTCAAGCTGCACATTCTTATCGGCGTATTTGAAGCCCCTGCCGTCAAAGAACTTGACATTGGCGTCCCCGGAGAGAAAATCTTTTTTAAACCCCTCAACCACTTCATCGACATTCCCGTAAATACCGCCGTTCTTTTTGGAACGGAGCTTCTGGATGTTGATGGTGGAGTAATAGCCTAAAGAGCCTTCCTTGCCGCTGAAGATATAGGTATTCTCGGATTGTTTCTTCACTATCCAGCCGCTGGGGAAACGGATGGTGTAGCCGGCATCCTCCTGCTTAAAAATATTGCCCAGCCGCGCATCCTCTGATAAAGGCGCCTCTTTTTTCCGGGGCTGCGGCTCTTGCGCGGAGGCCGCCTCAGCTACTTTAGCAGGCAAAACCTCCCCTGTTTTAACAATGCGGAAGGTGCGGGCAAAATCCTCAAATGCAGGCTGGTATTGAGAGAACTCACTCTCGGGAAAGGTGGCGCTTAAAAGATATATTCTTCCGGAGGTAGCTATGCAGATCATCTCCATCGTGATCTCATCGCTCTGGTATATCCCCCGGAAAGCAGGGTAGCCTGAGATATTCGACTTTTCGCCCAGGATCTTTGTCTTCAGTGCTTTATCCTCACCCAACTGCTGGCTCTCCCAGGCATTAGCGAAGATTATCGGATCCATCAGGCCTTCGCTTTCCGAAGAAGCGACTTGGATCAGGCCTGATGAGTCTTTGGGCGCTAATCGCAGGTCTGCGTCTTCAGGATTTGGCACAAGATCCCAGTCAGCAGGGATATCCGCGCTAAAGCCCAATTCAGGATGAACGTAGGCAAAAGCGGGAATGGCCAGCAGGAAAAAGAGGCCAAAGGATACTAAACGCCGGATCATTTTACAAGGGATGCGCCGCACTTTTCGCAGAATCGGTTCTGCGGTTTTGCCTGGATGCCGCACTGCTGGCAGAAGATCTTCTGCGCCGGGGCCTGCGGCTGAGGCGCCTGATACTGCGGTTGCTGCGGAGGCGCCTGCTGATACGGAGGCTGCTGATAAGGAGGCTGCTGCTGGCCGCCGGACTGCTGGCCGGTTGCGATATTCCAGGCGATGTCGCCTAAAACCGGAAGTTTGAAGTTTTCGCGGTTGTAAGCCTTGATCATCAGGACAAGCCAAAGCGCAAGGCCAAGCCCGGAAACCAGGATTGATGCCGGCCCCAGGAACATGCCGACTACGATAATCAGGACATTGAGCCCCCCGAAGACAATGATCGATTGCATGGCATGAAACCTGACGGTCTTATTGGCTGTCTCAAGGATAAAGATAACGACTCCGGTAATCCAGCCCAAAGCATAGCATAAAGCACTTTCAATATTCTCATCCATCCCTAACGCTGTTTTTTCCATCTCTCATCCTCCTCAATTTTTCCTCGCCTACAGGCATTCCGGGCCTCTGGCCGAGGGATTATCACTAAAAAATTCTACCACAAATCGATAAGAAATAAATCAAAAATATTCCGTTAGCGGGTGACGAGGCGCGATTTGAGCAGGACGTAAAGGCGACGAGCGGGCACGGTGCCCGAGCGCAAGCGAGGGCGAGCGAGGAGCCGATGCGAGCGAAACCCCGCCTCGCTGGGGCGGGGCGAGCGTTCCTGCGAGAACGCGCCTCGGCAGGACCCGCTAAACAATCGCACTCTTTTATGGCTCTGCGCCGGTGATCTTCGGAATAGCCCTCTCCAGCGCCTCGATGCGCTCATCCGCAAAGGGATGCGAGCGAAAATACCCTAAGATCTTCCAGTCCGGGCCTTCCGCTTTTTTTATCTTCTCTAAAGCGCTTAATGCCGCGTAGGGATTGTACCCTGCGCGGAAAGAATATTTCACTCCGATCCGGTCTGCCTCGTATTCATCCTGACGGCTGTAGCCCAGAGAGACCAGGTTGTAGACCGTATCCACCCCCTGTGCTACGTTCTGGGCGCTTGAACCTGCGCTATCACCCATGCCTGCAAAGGCGACCCCCAGGATCAACTGATAAGCCATGTTCGCCTGGATCTTCTTGGCGATGTGGCGCGCAGCCACATGCCCGACTTCATGGCCTAAGACATAAGCCAGCTCATCGTCATTCAGGATCCGCATCAGGCCGCTGTTCACATAGATGAAACCGCCCGGCAGCGCCATGGCGTTCAGCTCCTTCTCTTCTAAACAATAAAATTTATACTGGACATCCTGGCGGTCAGATGCAGAGGCGAGGCGCCGGCCGACCGCCTCTACCTTAGCGTTAAGCCTTGCGTCTTTGGAAAGCGGATGATTTTTAAGCAATTCCTCCCGGACATTGTGCCCCATAGCGACTTCCGTCGGGCTGTTAATAAAGATGAGTTCGTTCCTTCCGGTCGCCGGATTAAAAGTAGTCGCGCACCCGGATAAGAATAAAGCTATAAGCAAAATAAAGGAGGATTTAAAGAAAAATCTTAACATATCTCTTTTAGAGATTGCACAGATTCTAAAGGCAGATTGCACAGATAAGAAGTTTTAATCTGTGTAATCTTTTTAAAAAATCTATGTAATCATCTTTTACCATATGAATTGGATGGCTGTGCGGCCTGCCTGCGTAAAGATGCGCAGGCTAAACATGGAATTGCCCTTCTTCACCGCCACGTTAAAACCCGTAGAGTCCCTTCCGCCGATCACCGCAAAGCCGTTTCCTTTAAAGAAAGACTCATAAAAACTGATCGCCTCTTCAAGCGGCCTTTCCGTAAAATAAGTGGCGATCCTGGCTTCTCCCGAAAGTATCTCTTCTTCCTGGTCTGCCTTTGCTCCCTCGATCACCGGGATCTGTGTGCCGGAAATGCTGATCACGCCTGCGGCGAACAGGGGATTTAAGAAAAACGCAAAAATAAGAAGTAGAAAAACTGGGGCTCTCATCTCTACACCTCTACTAATTCGTACTCCATGCTTCCCAGGCCAAGCTTTGCGGCATAGGCCAGCTGCTTAAGCCCGTCCCTGGCCGGATGCGCCTCCAGGAATACGTCCTTGCCGCAGGCCCTGGTCACCAGGTCCAGGCTTGCCTTATCAATGCTTACGGGGTCGGATGAAGCAAGTATCCCGATGTCGGGCGCGATGCGCGGGTCATCTTTAGCCAGGCAGTCGCACTCCTTGGTAATCTTTATCAGGAAATTAAAGAAGGCGCATTTATTCTTTTTAGGCAAAAGTATCGCCGAGGCGTACTCGACCATCTTCTCCTGGATCTTATCGCCCCCCGCCTCCCAGTTGACCTCGATGGCCATATACGGGCAGACCGCAATACAGGTAGCGCAGCCGATGCATCTGGCATTATCAATGCTCGCCTTTTCCCTGATCAGAGTGATGGCGTCCACGGGGCAGGCCTCGATGCAGACGCTGCAGCCTTTGCAATTCTGCTCGATCACGAAAGGGGAAATATCCGAATGCTGCGCGAGCTTGCCTTCGCGCGAGGCGCAGCCCATCCCGACATTCTTCAGTGCTCCGCCAAAACCGGTCATGATATGCCCCTTAAAATGGGCGATATCTACCAGGCCGTCCGCATCCGCAAAGAGGCGCGCGACTTTAGCGGCCTTGATAAACTTTCCGTTGACTTCTATTTCGCGGATATTCTCTTTTTGCGTATCGTCGGGAATGATGACCTGCGCAGCGCAGGCACCTTGAGTAAAGCCGTGCTCGGCAGCTAATTTTTGGTGCTCCGGGGCAGTCATTCTCCTGCCCCGGTAAAGAGTGTTGGTGTCGGATAAAAAAGGCCGCGTTTTTTTTCGCAAAAGCTCATCTACCGCTACCCGGACATACTCGGGCTTGACATATCCGGTGTTTGCCTCTTCTCCGAAATGGAGTTTCAGGGCAACGCGTTCATCCTCTTTGACAAAATCCAGGGCCCTGCTCTCTCTTACCAGGAGGGCAAACTTCTCCCGGATCAATTCCGGAGGATCACCTTCATCTACCCTGGCCAAAAAAACCTTACTTTTCACTCTTTCTTTTTTGCCTGTTCAGAGAGGTCCGCGTAAGCTTTTAACTTCTCATTTACGCGGTAATTTACGGTATCTTTGGGGTAAGAGCCGTCGGGCGAAAGCTTTCCTGCTTCTACTCCGGTAAGGATCTCGATCCCTTCGTCAATCGTCTCGACGCTATAGACGTGGAACTTTCCCTGCGCTACTGCCTCGATCACTTCATCCTTAAGCATCAGGTGCTTTACGTTCTCCTTAGGGATGATCACGCCCTGTGTTCCGGTCATGCCCTTTACCCTGCAGGCCTCAAAGAACCCTTCGATCTTCTCGTTGATCCCGCCTACTGGTTGTACCCTGCCCTGCTGATCCACTGAACCGGTCACCGCAATATCCTGCCTCAAGGGCAGGCCTGCGAGGCTTGAAAGCAGGCAGTAAAGCTCGGTACTGGAAGCGCTGTCTCCCTCCACCTCCTCATAAAGCTGCTCAAAGCAGACGCTCGCCGATAAGGCCAGGGGTTTATCCTGCGCGTATTTTGAACCCAGATACCCGCTTAAGATGAGCACGCCCTTGGAATGGATGCTTCCGCTCATCTTTACCTGCCTCTCAAGGTTAATAATCCCGCCTTTCCCGGAAAAAGTGACTGCCGTGATACGCGAAGGCCGGCCAAAAGAATAATCTCCCATATCCAGAACCGAGATGCCGTTGATCGAACCGGCTTTTCTGCCTTCTGTATCGATGATCAGGGTATTCTCCCGGATCAGTTCGCGGATCTTCTCTTCGATAAGGTTTGAGCGGTAGAACTTTTCCTCCAGCGCCTTCTTCACGTGCCTTCTTTCGGTCAGTTTTGCCCCTTCGCGCCTTGCCCAGTAATCGGATTCACGCATGATGTCCACGATCTCCAAAAACCGCGCCGAGAGCTTCTCCTTATGCGAGATGAGGCGCGAGCCGTAATTGACGATCTGGGCCACCGCATCTTTCTTAAAAGGCATAAGATTTTCTTCCTTGCATTTTGCCGCCATAAAATGCGCATATTGATAGACCAGGGTGGGAGTCCTTTTATTAGATGTATCAAAATCAACTTTTACCTTAAAGAGCTTGCGCAGGTCCTCGTCATAGACGTACAAAAGATGATAGATCAGGGGATTCCCCACGATCACTACCTTAAGGTCCACGGGCATAGGCTCGGGCTTAAGCCCGGCAGTGGGCGCAAAACCGTAAAGCTCGGCCACATTCTCGATCTTTACCCGCTTATAAAGCATGATCTTCTTTAAGGCTGACCAGGCGAAATAATCTCTTAAGAGTTCATGTGCCTGCAGGATGAGATACCCCCCGTTTGCCTTATGAGCCGCCCCTGCCTTGATCATAGTAAAGTCAGTGGTCAGGACCCCGAACTGCGGGCGGTATTCCACGTTACCGACCAGATTATAATAGGTGGGATTATGCTCGATGACTACCGGAGCTCCGCGGGTATTGCAGTTGTCTACTAACAGGTTAACCCCGTATTTTTTCAGGATATCTTCTTCGCCGCGGCCCGCAGGCAATAGCGCGATCTCCGGCTTTCCTTCCTTCTTAAAAGAATCCAGATTCTCCAAAATATCCTTCTGTATATCATCAAGGTGTTTGAGAATCTCGGGCTGATCGCTGTATTTTTTTCTTAGCTCATCGATCAGGTGGCCGGTGGCATAAAGGCCGACCCGCTTGTCCAGGTCCTCTATGTCGCTTTTGGTCTGGCGCCAGAGCTCGCGGATCTTACGCGAATTGTCGTAAAGCTTCTCGTGCACCTGCTCTTCCTCTTTTTTCAGGCGCTCTTTTTCATCCGGGGAAAGCTTCTCGTAGATCATCTCCGTTGCCGGACGGCCCTTGACTACCGGGACAACCATTAAACCGGTGAGCGTCTGCTGCAGGAGGAATCCTTTCTGGCGGGCAAACCTCTCTGATTCAAGGTTGAGCCTCTCCTTTTCCTCCTCAAACCTGTCCAGGATCCCTTTCTTATGGCGCTCGTAATCTTCGCTTAAAAAAGCCTTCTGGATCTCGGTCTCAAGGTCCTTGACCAGCTCTTCGGTGTCCTTCTTAAACTGATAGCCCAGGCCCGCGGACAGTTTCAAGGCCTTGGGCTCATCCGGGCGCTCGAAATTATAAAGGTAACAGAGGTCATCAGGTATGGATTCGTTCTTCGCCAGCTCCTTTACCGCGCGGATGATGGCGGTAGTCTTTCCGGTGCCGGTGATGCCGGCGACATAAAGGTTGTAGCCCTGGCTCTTCATGTTCAGGCCGAACTCTATGGCCGAAAGCGCGCGCTCCTGGCCGATCATCTTGTCTTCGACGGAGATCTGATCGGTAGCCTCAAAATCAAAGGTCGCCGGGTCGCATTCGTTCCTCAGGTCCTGCGGGCTTAATTCAAATGGGCTCTTCATGCTCGTCCTTTCATCCTAAAGTCCTAACCTTTTTCTGACGCTCTCCACCTTGCTTTCGATCGTCGCCTTTTTGTCTTTTCTGTCGTCGATAGTAATGGAGGTGACTACGCGCTTCACCCCGCTGTTAAAGGCTGTCTTGTGCATCTTTTCCGCAAGCTTAAAAAGCTTATCCAGGGACCCGGATTCTACGATAGTGCCCATGGCGGTGACCTGGCTCTTGGCCCTTGCTTTCTTTAATACCAAGTCGCTTTTAGCCACATACTTACTGATGGATGTAGATTTGGTCCCGACGGGTATGACGCTGATCTCCATTATAGGCATATTAATCTCCCAATTATTCTGAAGCGGCCTTGTTGTCCACTTCCTGAATTATCCCCTCAAGGATCTTCTGCGTCAGCGGATCGGCATTCTGCAGGGCTTCTTTACAGATATCATAGACTTTACGATGCTGCAGTGCGTTAGAGGCAAGCGACCAGTGCGCAGCCGCGCCTAAAAGCGCTTCTTCACCGACGCCGTCTTTTTTAAGATGGATCAATGCGATGATCTTCTTCACCGGCTGGGGGTCACCGGTCGCCAGAAACATCGCCCAGAGCATATCCAGGCGCATGGCGTCATTGACCGGTTCGTTCAGGATATCCGGTACCGGGCTTTTCAGCAGCTCATCGGCGCTCTTTTTAAGTTCGTCGGACTGCCATTCCCCAACGGATCTGATTATCATCTCCCTGCTCTGGGCGGTATTCACCAGCCAGAGGATGTGCAAAAAGGCTTCTTTTACGTCCTGTGAGCCGCTGGAAGAGATCTCGTAAAGCGCAACATTCTGCGCCCCCGGGTCCTTTTTCAATGCCGCGGCAAAAAAAGTAGCGGTGACCAGGTGCGTAGTCTCTTTAGCAAAGAGCTCGGAATCGGCGTAGAAACGGATCGCCGTACCGACCTTCTCCGGCTCGGGCCTTATATAATAGTAAGTCATCCATTTTCCGAAATCTTCGATCGAAGCAAAACTCTCCTGCCTTACCGGCTCGGCTGCGCCTGCCTTGAGCTCGACGCTGTATTCACCAAGGGCTTCCTGGTTTAAGACCTTATCCCTGGCCGCCACCCTGATCGTATATGTCCCCTCGGGGTCCTCTTCCTCAAGGGCAATATCCACAGCCGGATCAAGCATGATAAAGCCTTCGGCAGGATGCCCAGAAGCGATCTTATGAGCGAAGATATCCTTCTGCTCATAGACGACCGCCCCTGCCGGCTCGATCAAAATAAGGTCTCCGGCAATATCCGTCCCCCCTTCGGGTGTGAGGCCGAAACCGCTAACGATAGCCGCCACATAAAAGACCTGTTCCGGCCTTACTTCGGTAACGGGGTCGATCTCAACGACCTGATTATAGTGCGCGCCGAGCCACTCCTTGATGAAGTCAAGGCTAGCCGAAGCTACAACCTTGGCCTCAAACCGGGTTCCGGATGCGGTATCTTGCGCAGCCGTGATGCCGGAAAGTATGAGAAAAAAAACGGTCAGGAAGGCGAGTTTCTTTTTCATCTTATTTCTCTTTTCCTGAAGCGGTCTTTAAGTCCTCCAGGAACTGGGGATCGATCTTTGCGCCCAGTTCTTCTGCCTTACGCACATCAGCCCAGGATTTATCATACTCCTGCCTGAAAAAGAAGACCCTCGCGCGCGCGATATAGGCGTCGGAAAAAGCGGGCGCTATCTCGACCGCCTTATCGCAGTCGGCGACTGCGCGGTCAAAATCCGCCTTGTTCGCCTTAGTCAGGCCGATATTGATGTAGGCCTTAGGGGAATTGGGATCCATGCGCGTCTGTTCGATCATCGCCTTATAGACATAGGCAAGCGCGCGGTTGGTGTAGGCCTCAGCGTAATTGGGATTTATCTTGATGGCTTTGGAGTAATCCGAGATCGCCTGCTCAAGATTCCCTTTATTGGCGTAGGCGATACCACGGATATAATAGGCTACCGCAAGGTTAGAATTGATCTTGATCACCCGGTCAAGGTCAGTGATCGCCTTCTCGGGCAGGGCCTTATTGATATTGATGAAGGCGCGGTTAAGATAGGCCTGGATGTATTCCGGGTTTATTTCGACGGCCCTGCTATAATCGGCAAGGGCTTTTTCAGTATCGCCCTTACGGGCATAGGCCAGGCCGCGGGTGTAATAGGCCTCCTCGTATTTCGGATCGATCTCGACGGCGCGGGTGTAATCCGCAATCGCCCGGTCAAGGCCTCCTTTATCCGCCTCGGCGAGGCCGCGTTTGGCATGGGCCTGGGCGAGGTCCGGTTTTATCTTTATGGCAAGGTCAAACTCGGCGATCGCCTGATCAAAGTCCCCTTTTGAATAATAGGCATCCCCCCGCTGAAGGTAGTCCTCGGGGCTGATCGTCTCCAGCCGGATGATCTCTTTGCCCTCCTTTTTCGGCTTTGCCAACACCGGCTCGCCGTCTATGCTCTCCACCTCAAAGGCATGATACGTGATAGGCGCGCCCTTAAAATCCAGGACCACGAACTGCTCGTTTTTTTCGATGATGTTGGCCTCGACCTTCCTTCCGGATTTAAGGATTATGGTCTCCGCATATAATGCACGGCTTAAGATCAGCGGCAAAATAAAGACAATGATTAACCTTTCTTTTCTCATTATTTCTCCTTAGCAGGCGGTATCTGTCTTATTGCGGCCTCGTTCACCCGGGAAAGCTCGATCGCCTGATCCATAGTAAAGCTGCCGACGCTATGCCTCTCCAGATGCGAGAGGTAGCCGACGCTCCCCAACGCCTCTGCGATATCTTCTCCGAGCTTGCGCACGTACGTGCCGTGGGAGCATTTCAGGTAAAACCTGAAACGGGGGAGGTCAAAGTCCAGGAGCTTGAGCTCTTTTACCTCTATCATGCGCGCGGGGCGCGCAACCTCTATTCCTTTGCGGGCCAGCTCGTAAAGTTTTTTTCCTTTAAACTTAAGCGCAGAGAACATCGGGGGGACCTGCATAAGGGTACCGGTAAAATGCCGCAAGATATCCGCTGCCGCCTCCCGGGTAATATGGCTGAAATCTTTTCTCTCCAAAATAGCGCTTCCGGCATCTCCGCTTGCCATCTTTACGCCCAGGGTGAGCTCTGCGACATATTCTTTTTCCAGTTTCTGATAGCGGTCAAAGAGGCTCGTGCATTTTCCGACCAATACCACCAATACCCCGGTTGCCAGAGGATCAAGCGTGCCGGCATGGCCGACTCTACGGATGCCTAGACACCGGCGCACCGCATCCACCACATCGTGCGAAGTCATCCCCTTGGGCTTATTGACTACCAGTATCCCGTCGCGCATATCTAGCTACTGCGGCTTTTTGATGCTTAGGGAAACGAACTTGAACAACCCGGCGATGCCTATCGCCAGATACCCCCAGAGCGTGACCCAGACCCCAGGGCCGACGGTAAGGGTCATAAACTGCGTCCTGTTTGTGTCCGCATTCATCACTTTATACATACCAAAACCGAAGACAAGCGCCGCAAGGATGCCGCAGCCAAGATTTACCCAACTGTTCCGGGGAAAGGCGAGGCTAAAAAAGAGGATCATCAGCGCCAAAGTCGGATACAGCCAGACCAAATAGCTTCTTTTTGAGGGGTCTTTTGCGTCCGGATCATAGGCCATGATGATATCGATCATCATCTTTGATTCTTCGCTGTTGGCGATGATAGGTATCCTGAAGCCGCTGATGCTTTCCACCTGCGCCCCTTTTTTGCCGCCGAATAATTTATTGAAAAAACCCATGGCCTCGGATTCGACCCTGATCCAGGGCATGAAGAAAGCCATGATCACTACCGCCGCAAGAAGCGAAATTATTACCGGATAGGCCCTGTTCATCTTTTTTCTCCTTTTTGCCCTACTTTAAAGAATGGGGGTCAGGGATTCTTTTTTGGGTCTGCTAAAATTATCTCCCATTTAGCCAGTTTTTTTTCGTTGAAATAAAGATAGACCATGTCCGAGGAGAAGTATTGCGTCGGGTGGCGGTAGACATAGACTTCGCTTGAGCCCCTTTCCGGGCCCTCCTGACGTATATAGATCGGCTCTCCGTATCTGGCGGCTACCCTGTTCTGCGAAGAGCCTTTTTCCAGGCGTCCGTTTTTTGCGTCATCAAGAAGCTTTGCAAAGAGCGCCTTCTGCTTATCCAGGTATCTCTGGATCTGGGCCTGATTGTCGCCGATAGCCTTCAGGGTCATCACCTGATCATAGTGCGTAAAAAAGGCGCAGCCGCCGAGGAATACGGCAAAGGCAGGTAGGCATATCAGTTTCGGGAATATTTTGTTGCGCATAGTTGAAGTATTATACCTTAAACTCTCGCTCTTATCTAGTGCCGAAACCGACGGCATAATAAAGGAGAGAGCCAAGGCTCAAAGTAAAAAGGCCCAATAGCCTGATGACGAGCTCCGGCCTCTTCTCCCACCAGGAGAGCCACAGCTTGATCCTGTGGCTGCCCACAACGAAGATGAACGTTCCGCCGATCATGATCAAGAGGCCGACCGGATTGACCAGCAACGGCCAGCGGCAGCCCCGGACGGACAAAAGGACTGTGCCGATAAGGACCCTGAGCAATCCGGCCAGATATATCCTGTCTCCCGCAGACCAGAATGCGACAAGCTCCCTCATGGTCTTGGGGCTCACTAAAAGTACCGAACCCATGAAACCGATGGCCAGGCTGACGATCCTGGCTGCGGTAAGCATAATGGTGATATTCATATCCGCCTCCTGGTATAATCCTCAGGTATAATCACTGATTATACCTGATTACACAGATTATTCCCGCCAAGAGAATAAATCTAGGGCGGAATCTTGCCCCGCCCTCGGATAGCTTAGCGGGAAAAAACAGATTACACAGATTAAAACTTTTATCTGCGTAATCTACGCTTTTTAATCTGCGTAATCATATATACGATCTTTATAGGATGTCTATCTATTTCATTTCTCCCAGCACTAAAAGGCTTAACAGAAAACTGATGATACTAAATAGGATGTATCCCCAGAATGCCGGCCAGAATCCGGTGATCACAAAGCCCTTGACGATCTTGGAGACCAGGTAAAAAAGCGCTCCGTTGATAAACAGGGTGAATATCCCGAGGGTAAAGATGTTGATGGGTAAAGTGACCAGGATGACCAGCGGCCGCAGGAAAGCATTGATGATGCCTAATACCAGGGCAACGACAAGTACGGTCAGGGGATGCGGGACCTCGATGCCTTTGACGATGTGCGCGACAATGAAGAGCGAAAACGAATTGATCAGCCATTTGACCAGGAAGCCTTGCATATTCTCCTCCTATTCTCTGCCGAAGATCAGCTTGAACGGGATGCTGGCGATCTCGGCTGCGCTCTTAACTCCGAACGCAGCAGTCCCCCAGGCAATATCTACGGCTCCGGTTACCTGCGAAATGAGCGGGCTTAGCGTCAAATTAATCAGCTTGCCGATATCCGTGTTCTGCAGGGCCTTGTAAACGATGAGCCTGATCACTTCGCTCTCATCCTCAAGGTTTACGAAAGCCTGATTATCAATGCCGATATGGTATTTATGCGTTTTATGCGCCTTCATGCTGTAATCCGTGTAATAAACATCCCCGATACTCAGGATGATCACGTCAAAACTGAAAGGCACATCATCTTTAGGCGCGGATTGATCTTTAATGGGAAGTATCTCCTTCAGGTTTACTCTGCCATCTTTATTCTTTACGACGTTCAGGCGCTCAAGGTTCAGGGCAAAAAGGTAGATGTTGGGTTTTTTGCGGATGATGCAGTCGACAGGGTCAATTATAAAGTGGATCGAGGAGATATAGGCAAGTTCACCCTCAGGAAAACCCGCGGGGTTGTGGATAGTCAGCCCCTTTGCGCCGATGAAAGTCAGTAACGGCGAAAGCTCAAGTTTATTAATGCTGACCTTGATGCCGAGCTCCTCTTCTATTTCCTGCTCGACGATGTCCTTGATCTTGAGGTGCTTCACATAAAAGAAGAGGCCATACAGAAAGAGCGTAATCGCGAGAAAAATTATTCCCAGAAAAATGATAAAGCGCTTTAAAATTTTCATCCCTATCTAAAAATTGATCTTCTCCCCCTTAAGGATCCCTGGCAGCGGACGGGCGTCTATACGCATGCCGCCGTCATGCTCGATCTTTACGGTGTAAAGCATTCCCGGGATGAATCTTGTACCCGGCGCTTCAATCTGGGCGTTCTTTATGCCCATCCTCTTTGCCTCATCCGGCTTCAGGGCATAATCCCAGAATCTCTTCCAGAGCGCATTATCAAAGGCACTGTCCTTCCCTTCTGTTTTATAACCTGAAGGCACCTCGCTCATATTATTTATCTCATAAACTTCGGCTTGACTGCCGTTAAGGCTAAAGGCCTTCATAAAGATGTAGGCGCTCCTGCCTTTTAAGGGGTGGCCTTTCTTAACATAAAAATCATCGAACCTCATCACCAGCGACTGCAGCTGGATGGTGTTTCCCGAAAATGCGAAATACCTCGGGGCAAGAGGCCTTTGCCTCGTATCGTATTCGAGGAACTTAATGGTAGTGCGGGCCTTACGGGTCTTGGGGTCGGTCTTGACTTGAGTGACCAGGATCTCGGCAATGCGGGAATCAGCGCTCAGGCGTTCGATGGCTTTTTCAAGCCTCTGATTGGCAAAGTGCCGGCTTAAAATAAAAAAGGCTGCGGCAAAAAGCAGAAGAATGAAGAAAAGATTCCTTATCCGCGCCACGCCATGCCCCTCTCTTTATTTCTTAAGACGCGTGATGTCATTCCCGATGCAGATGATCTCGCTGATCTGCCCCTCATCGTTGATGATCGGCCGATTTGACCAGACAATGCGCACCAGTTCCCCGTTATGGCGCATATTTTCGTTCTCATTCACCGAATAGCGCTCGGGGTTCTCTTCAAGGTCCTTAAGCATCGACTCAAGGTCCTTTCCTGCCCGGTCGGTCTTGGGTACGATGGTGCCTAAGACGTTCTTTCCGATGATCTCATCCTTATAAAAACCGAAAAATCGCTGGGCAAAATCATTGAAAAAAGTGATGTTGCCTTTGGTGTCCATCTTCAGGATGATGCTGTTTGACTGCTGTACGATCTGGCGCAATTCCTTAAGCTCTTTGGCCATGCCTTCATCGGGTCTTTCTTTCGGCTCCACTTTTATTCTCCTTTTTATCTGGCTGACGGCTTAAGGGGCGGTATGGGCAGGATATCCTTATAAATATCAAAAATATCTTCTCGTTCCATATGCAGGAAATGCCCTGCGCCTCTTACCACCTTTACCTCGCAGTGAGGTATCTGAGAGGCTAGGAAATTGACGTCTTCCAGGTCAATGATCGTGTCTTTTTCGCCGTGGATAAGATAAGTCTTTGCCGTGATATTCGAAAGATTGATCAGGTCGCCGATCTTCTTAGTCGCGACGACAAAAAGGCCGTGCTCATAGAATGCCTTAAGGTTCTCTTCGCTCAGAGTCTTGAACTGTGTCACGATCTTTTTCTTGATATTTTCCGGAAGGCTCTGGCCGAAACTTTCAATCAGCATATCCGCCATTTTCTGGCGGTCACCGGGGTCGATACGGCCGCCTTTCTGGATCGTCTCGATCATCTTATCATTGGCCTTTGTACCTAGGCTGGCCAGGCATAATCTTTTTACTTCACTACGAAAACGCGAGGCAAAGGCGATAGCGACGATCCCGCCCCAGGAGGCAGAGCAGATAGTCAGGTCCTTGCCGGTCCCGGTAGCCCTGATCACTTCGCGTAAGACCTCCACCTGCTCATCGAGAGAAATAAAGATCGGCCCGGATTCAACCTTGCCTTTGCCCTGGCCGGGAAAATCAAAGAGGACGATGCGGTAATGCGGAGCGTAACGCAGGACAAAAGAATGCCACATGGCCATGGACTGCTGCACGCCGTTGATGCAGACTACATGCGGGCCGGCGCTTTCATAGATGCGGTAGGGGACCGTAAACCTGGCCATCTCGATCGTGCCTTTGACGATGGATGAGCCGTGGCGCATGTATTTGACGAAATTAGACGCAGGTTGCATCGCTCTACTGGAAAGCCTGGCTGAAGAAACTATTCCCCCAGCCGGTTACTTTTCCCTCCCGCACGACTACCTGGATAAAATTAGAATCGTCATCATTACTGAAATAATCCGTTTTTATCCTGAAGGAGAGGACTTCTGTCGATTGACCTCCGAAAGTATTGGCCTGCGTTTTCTCGGGATTCCCCATGAGCTCAAACAGCTCATCCCTGGACATGCCAATTTTGAGTTTCACCAGGCTATCGCTGTTTCTTTTGGCAATATCCTTTGAGTCTCTGTATTCCTTCTGATACGCACAGCCGCCGAAAATAATTACAACGGCCAGCAACAAGACGAACTGCTTCATGATCTCCCCTCCCTAAAGGAATGCGGATAACGCATCTTATTATAGCACTTATCTTTAGCTTGAAAAACTCTTTTGGAGCTCTTTAGAACCTAAACATTGCCACTTCCCAGTCAGGCTGATTCAGGTGCTTTTCAAAATCAGGGTTATTCTTATTCAACCAGGCGTTGAACTCCGCCACATCGGAGAACTTTTTATCCGGGGTCCCGTCATAATCAGTATCTACCTCTGCGGATTCGAATTTTCCGTCTTTGGTGTAGACGGTGACATCAGGCTTGCCGTCGTTATTTGTATCCGCCTCGGCCTTAGCAATGACATTTCCGTCATGATAATAAGTAACATCCGGGTCGCCGTCATTATCTACGTCCACGGTTTTTGTCTGCAGGGCCTTGGAGGCTTGAGTCTCCTGAGTGAGGCCTGCGCCGGTAAAGCAGAGGATGAGCGCACCGATGATTATCACTAACATCACTTTCTTCATTTTACCTCCTATTCCTTTTAAACCGCCTTGATGACCATCAAAGTAATATCGTCAAACTGCGGCTGATTGCCGACAAAATCCGCCACCTCATCCTGCACCTTGCGGATGATCACCTGCGCAGAAAGGTGCCGGTTATTCCGCGTCAATGTTTCCAGTCTTTCCATATCGAACCAGGCCTTATTTTCATTCACCGCCTCGGTCACGCCGTCGGTGTAGAGCAGGATCACATCCCCCTTTTGCAGGGCGATCTCCTCTGTCCTGGCCCTGATATCGGACATTATCCCAAGCGGCATGGTCTGGGCCTTTAATAACACGATATCGCTTGCACCTCCCCTGACATGCAGCGCAGGATTGTGCCCGGCATTGGCGTATTTAAGAGTGCGCATCTTTGCATCCAGCACTGCGTAAAAAAGGGTGACAAACATATTCGTCTTGGCATCCTGAAGGATCAGGTCATTGGCGCGGTTCAGCGCCTGGTCCGGAGAAAGCGTGACTGAGGCACTGGCGCGCACCAGGGTCCGGGAGAGCGCCATAAAAAGTGCCGCAGGCACGCCTTTACCCGAGACATCGGCTATCACCAGGCCCCACTTATCTTTTTCTATGGGGATAAAATCGTAAAAGTCGCCTCCCACCATCCGCGCCGGCAGGTTCACCGCAGCGATCTCAAACCCCTCGATCTCCGGGCAGGCTGCCGGCAGAAAACTCTGCTGTATGCCCCGGGCGATCTC
>VGKG01000024.1 GCA_016867115.1 Candidatus Omnitrophota bacterium
TAATTCCTGCCTTCATAGCGGATGAATAAGGGTGCGCGCCGGTATTTTCCGTCCGGGTCGACAAAGACATTGATTTGGCTCTCGCCGCGGGGGGCGCCTTTCAGCGCAGGGGCCAGGTCAGAGAGTATCGCGCCTGCCTCCGGCGGAAGGTAGCCTTTCTTCTGTTTTTCCTCAAGGTAAAAGACCATAGGCAGATATACATTCCCCGCGCTCTTTGCCTCTTCGGCAAAGACCTCGTCATAGGCTGTAGCCTCGGGAAACATCACGTCAAAGACGATCTGGCTTGCGCCGTAATCTTTGAGGACCTTCACCAGGCTGGCATGAAAATCGCGCGGCAAGGGCCACTTACCCAGAGTCTTTAAGGTATCGTCGGCGATTTCGATCAGCACGATATCAGATGAGCTTCTTAGGGCAGGCCGCATCTTCATCCGGCGGTCATAAGATATGAGCTCAAAATTATTGAAGAGGCCGAAGGCGCTGATAAAGGCCACCGTGACGGCGGCCAGAGCGATGACCCAGGTAATCAGGGGGACGGATTTCAGGAATCTCATGATCAGAAGTTATACTGCCAACCCAGCGTCATGATGTTTTCGGTATACTCTTCCAGATCTTCGTTGGAGTCGTTATTGCGGAGGCAATAGGCTAAAGAGGCGATATTGTTACGGTTTACCTTATAGCGAAAGGACAGATTGGCGGCATAGATCTTATCCTTCTCCTTGTAGTCATTGGCAAAGACCAGGCGCGATTTATAATCCCTGCGGGTAAAAGAAAAAGCGGCCGAGCCTTCAAGGCGCCGCGTAAACTTATATTCGGCGGCAGGGGAAATCTCATAGGCCTTATAGTCATAGTAATCATCGAAGCGCGCATTTGAGTCATTATTGGTGAACCTGAGGCGCACCTTAGCAAATAGATCAGGGGTGACTTTCATGCCGATAGTGTATTGGCCGGTATTACGCCTGTCTATAAGTTTTTTGTCCTGGTAGGTATTGATGGTATCCTGCAGGGCCTTTCTCTGGGTGTGCCTCTTGTATCCGGATTCGTAAAGGACCTCCTGATAGAGCCTGCGGGTCAGGTAATTCTTCACGTAAAAGAAACCCCGGTGCAGGAGGAAGTTTCCTTCTTTATTATGCGGGTAATAAAAGGCTCCCAGGTCATAACCTGTCCCGATGTCAAAATACCTTCCCATCTCTTTATGCAGGCCAAACCGCAGATGATTAAGCAGGTTGGTTGAGTCGGTAAAGCGGCTGTAATTCAGGAAATCCAGGTCATAGTTGAAGGTAAAGGTGGTGCCCTCCGTCCACGGTTTGCTGAAACTCAAGGAATAGAGGAACTCCTGGAAGGTATCCCCCTTACTGACGGGGCTTAAGTTCACGTTTGAGTCGTAACCGGAAAAGACCCCGGCGCTGGTCGAAAGCTTGAAAGAGGGAGGGGATTTTTTTAATTTAGGAAGAGAAAGGATCTTTTCCTCTTTTTCCGGCTTGACCTGCGGTTGGGCAAAGGCCGGGCAGCTGGAGATTAGGCTTATTAATAGAAGAACGGGGATGGTCTTAAGGATCCTTTTCTGCCTCATTTTTCAGGCGTCAGTGTCCGATAGTGATCGAGTGGCCGCCGCCGACAGTACCGCCGCCCCTGTTCTCTTCCCGGGCCTCTTCTGCTTCGCTGCGCCTTGCCTCTTCTTTAATGTCGCTGAAATCCTGGCGCTGCTCCCTTCTTAACTCACCCATATTTCCGGCTTCCCAATCTTCTGACTCCTCTCCGGTCAGTTCGAGCACATTATCCTCAAACCTGTCCCAGAGCCTGCGGTCGTCATCGCTTAAAATAAAGACGTCGCTAAATCTTCCGCCCTCGCCTACTTTCAGGCCCCAGCCGTTGCTTAAGTCCTGCTCTTCGGTAACGTTGCCTGCGGCATCCAGGCCGTCCACAAAGACCCTATTGTCGTGACATAAGACGGAGGTGAGCATGGCGTGAAAATCCGTGATCCAGCCCGTGCCCCTTGCTCCGGCAACGGCAGTCGGAGTCCGCACACTGAACTCTTCTGACTTGGAAAGATTCCTGATCAGCGTGAATACCCGGCCTTCCGGCAGAAAGATGTTTGCGGGGGCAAGGTTCTCGATCTTAATGTGCGAGTTCTCCTTGACAGTCATGATATTCTTCAATTCCCCGTCAAAAGCCAGGGTGCAGGAGGATTTACCGTCTGTCTTTACCTGCGCTTCCCTGTTCAAAAGCATGTCGATGCGCGCCCTCTCCCAGTCCGCCTTGTCCTTCAATTTTACCGTGACCCTCCCGCGGATGTCGATGATCCTGGCTTCCTGGGCAAAGACAGAAACAGGAAATAATAAAACCAAAACACAGATTAAAATCAATCCGGATCTCTTCATTTCTCCTCCGCTTTTTTCTCTTTGCTCCTGAATAAAAGTTTCCAGGGGTTTCTCTTGATGTCGCCTGAGAACTCCTCAAAGTTCCTGGAGGTCGTCTCAAGGTTCTTGACGATCGCAGTGATAGAATCCTTGTTGTCTTCTACCGTGCCGCTGACGCTGGCCAGGAGTTTATCCAGGTCAAGATAAGGCTCGCCCTTAAGCAAGGTATCGGGCTTGATGAAGCCGGCCCCTGCGCTTGATGAGATCTGGATATACTTCTCGCCCATCAGGCCCAGAGTCTTAATGGAGATCTTGGCGTTTTCGCGCACGCGCGCGCCGTCCTCAAGCCAGAGCTTAAGCATGATCCGGGTCGAGTCATTCTCTTCATTTATCTTTATTTCGTCCACCTTGCCCACCTCAAAGCCGTTAAGCCTCACCGGCGCCTTGCTCTCAAGGCCGGCGGTATCGTCAAAGAGCACGTAGATACTGTAGCCGCCTTTTTTAAAGTTCATCCTGCCGGTAGAAAAGGTGAGGTACGCTAACCCGGCAAGACATAAGAGCACGAACAAACCTACCTTAAACTCATTGGTATAATTTTTGGTCTTCATTGCCTCTCCCGTTCTTATAGTCCCAGCGCTTCCGGTATCCCGATATCCTCCTTAAAAAGGTCTATCGGCCCGGTCGGTTCGCCGTGGATAAACTGCTGCACAAATGGATTTTTCGAGCTCCTGATCTCTTCCGGCGTGTTTACCTCCACCAGCTTCCCCTTGTGGATCATCGCCACCCGGTCAGAGATCCCGAAGACGCTCTGCATATCGTGAGTGACCACAATAGAAGTGATCATAAGTTTGGCGCTTAGGTCTTTGATCAATTTATCGATCACGCCGCCGACTACGGGGTCAAGCCCCGAAGTGGGCTCATCGTAAAAGACGATGTCCGGGTCAAGGGCGATCGCCCGGGCAAACCCTACTCGCTTACGCATGCCTCCTGAGATCTGCGAAGGAAGATAGCTCTCGTATCCGCGCAGGCCTACCAACGCCAGCTTCATCTTGATAATGATCCCGATGATCTCATCGGCTAATTTTGTGTGCTCTTTTAAGGGCAGGGCTACGTTCTCTTCGATGGTAAGCGAATCAAGCAGGGCAGAATACTGAAAAGCCATGCCGAAGGTCTTTCTGACCTCATCCATCTCCGAGGCGGTCATGGTAGCGATATCCTTGCCCCTTAAAAGGATGCGGCCTTCGTCCGGCCGGATAGCGCCGGTCATCAGGCGAAGCAGCGTGGACTTGCCAGAGCCGGAGCAACCCATGATCACAAAGGTCTCGCCGCAGTGAATATCGAAACTCACATTATCAATAACCTTCTTACCCTGAAAAACTTTTGAAACGTTTTCCAGGGAAATGAGGGCTTCTTTTCCTTTGGGGCACTCTTTTTGGCTCATATTTTTTAAATTATGATTACACTGATTAAAATTCAGATTACACAGATTAAAAACTTCCGATAATCTGTGTAATCTTTTCTAAAATCTATGTGATCAAAAGAACTGTTTTAGTTCGTTATACTTTTGAAAAATAGAAGAACGCGGTGATGATGCAGTCCGCGAGGATAATCAGAATAAAGCTGATCACGACACTTCGGGTAGTCACCCGGCCGACGCCTTCGGCACCGCCCTTGGCATTCAGGCCTTCGTAGCAGCCCACCAGCGCGATGATCATGGCAAAAATAAAAGATTTAAAGAGTCCGGTATAGACATCTTTTAACTTTAGGTATTTGAAGGTCGTCTGCATATAGAGGTCGGGGCTGATGCCCAGGTTATTGGTCCCGACGATGTAGCCGCCAAGGATTGCGCTCAAGTTCCCCAGGATTGTCAATGCAGGAAGCATAAAGAATAGGGCGCTAAAGCGCGGGACAGCCAGGAAGCGCACCGGGTTTATGGCCATGGTCTCAAGAGCCTCGATCTGCTCGGTGACCTTCATCGTACCCAGCTCTGCGGCAATGGATGAACCGACTCTTCCGGCAACGACTAACGCGGTTAAAACCGGCGCCAGTTCCCTGCAGGCTGAGACCGCCACAATGGAGGCCACATAGATCACCGCGCCCATCTTTTCAAGCTGGTAGGCGGTCTGCATGGCCAGGACTATTCCGGTGAAGATATCCACGAAAAAAACGATGACGATGGAGCGCACTCCCATGAAGACCATCTGGCTGAAGACGCTCACCCTCCCGACTACCTTGCCCTTAAAGGGCCCGAGGATTATCCAGTAAAGGATACCGTAGAGAAGGCTGAATATACCTTTTACCCAGCGGTAATAATCTATTACGTATCTGCCGACTACTTCGACCATTTATCAGAAGTCTTTCAGGGCGAGTTCCCGGGTCTCGTAAATATCGAAGAGTTTATGGAGTTTGGTGATCTCAAAGATGTTCTTGATCTTCTGGTCCATATTGCTGAAACGCATGCATCCGCCGATCTTCTTCAGGCGCTGCAGCATCTCGATCAAAGTGGCAAGGCCTGAGCTGTCGATATAAGTCACGCTTGAGAAGTCCACCAGCACTTTCTTCTCATTTCTCTTGATGATCTCCTCGAAGTCCTTGCGCAGTTCCGGAGAATTATTGATATTGATCTCTCCCTCAAGCCTGCAGACTACCGTATCGTTTGCTTTTTCCTGGCTGATCTTCATTTTACCTCCCGGTATAATCCCCAGGTATAATCACTGATTATACCTGATTACACAGATTTTTTTAGATTACACAGATTGAGGCCTTCAATCTCTGTAATCTGCTTTTTTTAATCATTGTAATCAGGCATCCTTATCGTTTCTCTTTATGGAATGCCTCTTTAAAAATTTTATCATCTTTATACCGCGGCCACAATCAAAATAATCCACTTTATCCATGAGCTTACGGATCAAAAATACGCCTCTTCCCGAGAGCTTGGCGAGATTATGATTGTGAGTAGGGTCGGCGACATTCTCGAAATCAAAGCCCTCTCCCTGATCGACTACTTTTATGGTCAGGCATCCGTTATGCGCCTCTGCCGCGACCTCGACAAAAAGCGAAGGGTCCTGCCTGTTCCCATGCCTGATGGCATTGACCACCGCCTCTTCCACGGAGAGCTTGACATTAAAAAGCTCTTCTTCGGAAAGGCCAAGAGGCGCTAATTTCTGCGTAAACTCGGTCAAAAATCCGGGAATTATATCCAGCCGGGAAGGTATTTTTTTATGGATAAGCATCATAGATCAAGACTGGGCTTGCGTAAATATTATACTTAAAACGCAATTATTTACAAGGCAATAAATTGGCGCTATTTTAATTCCATGGTGAAAAGGAAGATGTCGTCCCGGAAATCCCCGGATTTAAAGGCGTTCAATTCCTCAAGGAGCTTCTGGTTGAAGAGTCCGGGCGCAAGGCTCGAATTTCGCTGAATAAACTCCTCAAGCCGCTCTTTGCCGTAGATATGTTCGTCCTTATCCATGGTCTCAAGCACCCCGTCCGTAAAAAGCATGATCTTGTCCCCGGAGTTGAAGTCTATCGCATGCTCGGCCGAAGGATTCACTGCCGCAGAGACCCCCAGCAGCGTATCCTCGGAATCAAAGCGATATATCTTTTCCTCCCTTACCCGGTATAGGTACTGCGCAGGATGGCCGTGATTGCAATATTTGAAGTTTCTGGCCTTAAAATCAAGCAGGCCGCAGAAGGCGCTCAGGAACATGTTAGTGCCGGAAAAATCGCGCACCATGAACTCATTAAGTTCAGCCAGAAGCTCGCCCGGCATCCTTCCTTCTCTGGCCCGGCGCTCGAACTCCGCGTGCAGGCGGTTTACGATCAGGGCGCTTGAGACGCCGTGGCCGGTGGCGTCACAGATGATGAAAAGAAGCCTATCCCTGTCTACGAAATGAAAACGGGCGTAATCTCCGCCCAAATAATACGCCGGCTGATAGAGCGCCGAGATATCCACCTGATCCGTGCTCAGCGACCGCGGCACGAGGGTCTTATGTATGCGGGTGGCCAGCTCAAGCTCCCGGCGCATGACTTCATTCTTTGCCTCTATCTCCTTTAAAAGCACAAAGTTCTCGATCTCCCGCAAGATATCCTTCCTGCGGATGACAAAAGAAACAAGCCCCGAAATCAAAAGGACGCTCAGGCCGTCGACATAGGGGCGCAGGCCCGTCATAGCTACGTCGTGGCCGGTGAACTTTTTTAAAAGAGCAATAAATATGAGATAAGCTGCGATATGAAGCAAGGAAATGAAAAAGACCTCTAGGGGCATCCAGGGTATTGAAAAGACTACCAGGAACAAAACGAACATATAGACAAAAACGCTTAAAGACGCGTACTCAGGATAGACGAGGTTAATCCGGGTGATTATAATAAGAATAAAAATAATGAAGATGTACGCGGTCAGTTTTCCGGAAAGGGGCGTGCGGCATCTTGCATTTAGCAAAAGAATGACTAGCGAGCCGGCCAGGAGCAGGCCGGCAAGAGGCAACTCCTTGGGATTAAACTCTTCGGGTGAGTTAAAGTAGCTTATGCCGGTGACGAAAAAATACGCGACGGCGGTGAGGATGCAAAAAAGCCTTACTCTGGATTTGATGAGTAAGGCCTGTACTTTGAAAAACTCCTGCCGGTAGCTTTCCGGGATCCTTTCGATCAACCCTGCTTTTCGCATAACTTCGACAGGATCAATCCCAGGATGTAAAGCGCAAGCGAACAGAAAATACCTTTGGCCAGGAAATACCAGGCGACATAATCGTTTTCAAACCTTTTCTCAAAAACCTTATTTCCGTGCAGAAATGAATAAAGGCAGATCAGGAATATCACCAATGAGGCAAGAGGAATAATCTTTTTTAATCTCTCCATATTCTCTCCTGGTATAATGTTCAGGTATAATTGTAATGCATTATACCTGATTACACAGATTTTTCCCGCCAAGAGAATAAATCTAAGGCGGGATCCCGCCATGCCCTCGGATAGCTTAGCGGGAAAAACAGATTACACAGATTAAAACATCAAACAATCACTTCCTCCATCAAGAGCTTCTCTTCCCTCCATTTTTATCTGTGTAATCTACGCTTCTTAATCTGTGTAATCATTAATATGATCTTTATAGGATGTCTATTTGGCGCACATCCAGACAAAATCTTCCTTTGCATCTTCTCCGGAACAGCTCACCTTGTTGCAGGAGTAACCCTCTTTTTCCAGGGCGCTTTTCTTGGCTGTATCTGACGATGCCAGGTATTTAGCGTCCTCGAATTCCAGGCTGCATTGCCACTGCACAGTTTTTACCAGAGGCATAATCTGCATCTTGCTTGCCTTGGGGTTGGATAAGGGGTAATACACGAGAGCTGAAGGACTACAGACATAGCCCTTTGCCTCTAATTCTGTTACCCTTTTAGGCAGGCGCTTACTGTCCCAGGAAGCCCGGTCGGTAATGATTGCTTCGGTGTATTTATCATCCTCAAAGGCCTCCATGTCTTTAATCGAGGTGACGAAACCGCTCAGGTAATCCTGACAGGAAGCCTTGCCGGCTGAGCGTACCATAACTGCTGATTTCTTACACGGGAGTATGTCTTTACAACCTGCTGCCCCTAATAAAGAAATGCTGAGCAAAGAAATGCTGATTTGTTTTATCATGGTTTTATTATAGCATAAAATTTAACAAATGATAGCAAGGATTATTACGGGCCAAGATAAATGATGTCGGATACCGAACCGTAATACAGGTAGACCTCGATCCTGCCCATCCCCTCAACTGCCGAGGCAAGCTGCGCCCAGGTCATGGTCTGGCCTTCATGCCCTGGCCGGCCATCCGTAATGAACATTTTATCGCTCACCAGGTAAGTATACTCTTCTTTGGTCAATTCATTGTACATGCGCAATTCATACCTATTGTTCGGCGCGGAATTAATGGAGAGGATCTGCCCCCTGGCTGCCAGGTCTCCTCTTGCGGCAAATAATGTTGTGGTGAAAAAAAATAGTAGCGATAACAGGATCGCTGATCTTAATATTCTTTTCATTCATCTTTCCTTTCTTACTTGGCTTCGTCTACTGCCTTTTTTAATTTCTGGGCTGCCTCATCGATCGCGCCGCCGATGCCCTTCTTTATATCCTGCTGCCAGTTGCTGCTGCCGGTAGATGAAGCCGCACCCGGCGCTGGCTGGGAAACCCCCGGGGAGACAGGCGCCTGGGTCTGCTGTCCTTTCTTGCCGCTTAAAAAGAAAAATGCCGCCCCGGCGATTACCGCCAGGATCACCACTACCACCACAATCATCATCACTGGACTGCCTTGCTTTGGCGGCGGGGGAGGCGGAGGCTGATAAGCAGGTGCCTGAGGCGCTGCAGCCTGCCCCAAAGCAGCGCCGCAACCCACGCAGAACTTCGATGTATCCGGATTATTCGAACCGCATTTTGTGCAAAACATATTCTCCTCCGTTTGTAATGCTATTTCTGATTACACAGATTCTTTTAGATTACACAGATTAAAGTTTTTATCTGTGTAATCTGCATCTAAATCTGTGTAATCTTAAAATAAGTTTTTAGAAATCTTTAGGATTTATCTCAAAGCCGATGATCTTCCACTGGCCGTCCTCTTTGACCAGATGATAGACGATCGGCACCACTGCGCCGTCTTCGGCAATGAGTTTCCCCTTGACCCTGCCGACATTATTGCTGAACTCCCTCTCGGTGAAAGAATAAGATTTGTTGCGCATCAGGAACGGGTATTGATTAACAAAACTGGTAAACTCCTGGAGGTTGAGCGTATTCTGGAACTCTTTGGAAGTAAGCATGTAAGCGCCCTGAATATTGCCCTGCTTAAGGAGGCCCAATTGCTGCTCCACGGGTTTTACGAGGCCCGAGGTCATGGCCAGAGCCAGGATCACGATCAACACGATAAAGATGACGATGCCTAAAAGGACCTTTACAAATAAAGGCATCTTCTTTTTTCTTGCCGGGCCGGGAGGCGGCGTTGGGGGCGCATATTGCGGCGGCTGTTGAGGGGTATATTGAGGCGGCTGCTGATATTGCGGTTGCTGGTATTGGGGCTGCTGGTATTGGGGCGCGGGCTGAGCCTGAGGAAACGCTTGGCCGCAGCCGCGGCAAAACTTTGAATCATCGGCATTATTCTGACCGCATTTCGGACAAAACATATTTGCCTCCCTCAATTTTTCCGGAATTTCCGGGCCTTAAGTTTTTTACAACGCAGTTCCGCAACCGTTGCAGAACTTGGCATCTACATTCAGCTGCTGGCCGCAGCCGGGACAGAATTTTTTACCGGCAGGCGCAGCCTGCTCCTGAACCGGGGCACCGCAGGAAGCGCAGAACTTAATTCCCGGACCGATCGGCGCCTGACACTGGTTGCAGCGCGCTCCGGTAGCCTCCTGCGCTGGAGCAGAAGCAATCTCCTCAAGCATCGGCTCCATTGCCTGGATCGCTTCCTGAGCCTCCGGCGCAAGCGTCGGCTTAAAGATGCTGTCCATCACCTTGTCAAAGCCCTGCATATCCAGGGTAGTGACTATGCCGATCTCTCCGGTGATATCAAAAAGGATGAGATAATTTGCGTCGCGCACGAATAAGAGCGTCTCGTAAGCGGTCTGCTTATCCGGCCGGGGGCTTGAAACAGTAACAGCGATCTTACTGATGTTAGTGGCCATGGCATGATTCACGATCAATGCGGCATCGGTCAGCGTATAGACCGCAGGCCCTGTCTCACCAGCTTCAGGCGGGGTGCTCAGGATAAACCCTGTCTTTTCCAGCTCATCCATCGCCGATTGGATCTTCTCTAAGGTCGCGCCAGCGGACAGATCGGCCGGCATGACCTTCTCCACGAAATTAAGCGGCCAGCGGAAATCATCCCACCAGGAATTATCAATGATCTCTTTGATCTCTGCGATCACGAAATTTTGGCCGGGTGCCGTATGTTTAAGTAATGAGCGGTAGCGCTCAAGGCGGAAATAATCAAAGACCGCAAGGAGCACGATGGCAGCAAAGGGAGACAGCTTTATCAGGATGCGCGCAAACCTTAGCTTCTCATCCACGACCAAAGCCTCAGCCATGACCGCCTTAAGCTCATCAAAGGTGCGCTGTGAAAGATCGACGATCGCACCGCGATTCATCAGGACCGCGATATGATCCGTATCTTTCGGATCCCAGGCAAAGAGCGAACGCACCAGCTCATCTTCGCCGGTACTCTGTTCATAGGTCGCAGCCAGCACCGGATTAAAAACGCCTCTGACGGCCGAAGTAAAATTATTGCGCTCATCCGGAGGCAATTTGTTGAAATCAGAGAGTATGGCTTGCCCTTCTTCGGGCGTAAAATCTGCCGGCGCAAGCGTACACAAAGGATTGCGCCTTATACCCAAACCCTGCGCCAGCGCTTCTAATTCCTTGGGAAAAAGTTCTAAAGAATTGATTGCTTTATTCAGGTTCATCTGACTGCCTCCGTATCTTGCAAACTACATCCCGATCTGCGTAGCCATACCCTGCACCCCGTCGCCAAAATGCTTGATCATGATCTGCTGCTGCTGGGGAGTGAAGTTCTGGTAAAAAGCCGTGGGGTTCTTGCGTATGTCATTAGCCAGCTGCGTTAAAGCCGGATCAGGCTGCGCTCCGGCAAGTGTGCCGGCTTTGCCTGCGCGCTGGTAGGCCTTGGCTGCCTGAGTCAGGTCAACATCGGGATTGGCTATAGCTTTCAGCTGCTGCTGCATCAGGGGTTTGATCTCGCTCGGCGGGATCTTTGAGCCGCCGGAAAGCTGCGACTGAAGCAGGGAATCGTCTCCGGCAAAGGCCTGGTTCAGGGCCTCCTGGTCAGTGGTCGCCTGGCCGCTGGTGTTATATTTTCCGGTCACCTGGCCATCCTTGACGTTATAGACAGTTGTCTTACCCACATTCTGCTGCTGCACGCGCACCTGATTCGAGGGATAGCTGTCTGCGGGGCCGGGCTTTCCGAAACGGTCATAGACTTTAGCGCCGAGGTCGTTTTCACCGGTGAGATACTCCGAATGAAACAGTCCTTCCTGTTTCAGCGCCTGATTTGTATGCCCCTGCAGGTTTGATTTTGCGATCTGATGCAGGTCATCCAGGGCCTGCTGGACATTACCTGCGCAATTCTGCTTGGCGTATTTGACCACATCGTCCGGGTCGAACTTGAATACCCCGGCCTTATCAAAATCCGTGCGCACCGCAGGCTTAGTGAACCTGGAGGCGCTTGAGCCGCTATCGCCCAGCATCACCTGCTGGACCTTCACCCCGGTCTTCTTCTGGAAATCCGCTACCGAATTCTTAACCCCGGTGTCAAAAGCCTGGTTAGCGGTATTTTGTACGGCCTTGTTCATGGTAGCTACTTCAGAAGGGGTCAGGAGGCCGCTCTTTTCAAATGCGCTTAGATCATTCATCCCGCCTTTGGCGTACATTTTTGCGATCGCTTTTTCATCCCCGCTTGCCAGGGCTGTTTTGAGCTGATTATATTTGTCCCCTAAATGCGGAGGCGGCTTGGGAGTGGTCTTAGGCACGACCGTTGAACCGGCACCACCTGCGGCCGGCGCCGGAACACTTCCTACCCCGCCTGTGCCTCCCTTAAAAAGGTTCACCCCTTTATTCACCACGTTCTTGCCCATCTGAACAGTCGTATCGCCGACATAATTAATGCCCGCGACAGCTTTCTTCCCGTAATACGCACCCTTACTAGCCACATTACTGGCCACCCCTGAAACATATGAGCCCGCTGCTTTAAGGGAATTAGCCGCTGCGGGACCAGCGATCTTCTGGGTGGCATACAATGTCGCGCCGGCTACCTTGCTGCCGGCATAACCTGCGAGCTTAGCTCCGCCGGAAATGATTTTCCCGCCAAAGAGCGTTAATGCGCCCTCAAAAGCTCCCTGTTTAAAGGCTGCCTTTGCCGAATCAGCAGCACTTAAACCAGCTGCGCGGCCATCCGCATAAGTAAATGCCATACCTGTAGGAATATACGCTGCCTCAGACAAGCCGAGAGTATATACCGCGGCACCTATTCTGGTACCCACTCCTGCGATATTTAACGACCCGTCCATATTCACGCCGGTGACTGCGGCACGGGCGCTGTAATAAGCGCCGTCCTTAAGGGTAGAGGAGAATATCGAAGCATTATCCTTGTTCATCTGGCGCACTAAACCGTATTGCCTTTCCCAGAGGTAATTGATCATGTCCTGCTTTGCCTTCTGGGCAGCAGCAGCTTGCGCCTGCTGGGTTCTGAGCGCCTTCATATCCGCGGCAATGCGCTGGTTAAAGGCAATGTCAGCCTGACGGTTTGCATCCTGCCAGGCCTGGTATTGCTGCTGGGCCTGCTGTAAGTCGCTGGGCTGCATCCAGCCGAATTTTGTGCCTCCCCAGATCATACCCTGATCCATCAGGCTCTTGACCTTCAGGTAATCTTCTTTCTTCATCCACTGCCAGCCGCCCTCATCATCCGGAGGATTAAACCAGACATAGCCGTTTAATTCGTATCTGGGGGGGATGGTAGATGGATCCATGGGGTTGATCGGGATAGCAATTGTAGCGCCGGCTGCAGAAGCTGCTGCCGGAGGAGCGCCGCGGGCTACAGCCATGCCTGAACCCTGACACTTCACCCACTGCTTAAATGTGCCGCCGCACTCGGCAGCGCCGCCGTCATCAGCAAAGGCGCAATCTCTGAATAACCAGGCAAGAAGCGCGTAAACGGCGCTCGTCAATGCGCCCAGCAACAAGAGCCCGCTGATCTGGCCCATGGTCGGACGCGGCGTCTGCGGCGCAAAAAATAAGGCTACTCCGACGATCAAAAACAAAATACCCAGGCCCGTAGAGATCTTGGGCGAAAGGACGCTGCAGAGCAGAAATCCCGGAGTAAGGCCAAGGACGATCAGTTGCGCTGCGCGGTAATTGAACTTTTCCGGAGCCTGGTGCACTATTTTAAACCATCCCTTGATAATATACTGGGTGGCGATTTGCCCGATCTGGGATAAGCCAAAAAAGGTCCAGACTACACCCAAGGCCAGATTTGCCGGCGCATTCAAGCGCAGGATGGAACTGACAAACAAAGCCATGCCCATACCCATACTCATGGCGCCGAATCCGGGCACGCCGGCGCTGGTCATCATTCCAAAGGCGGAAAATGGGGCCTTAACGAAATTAACCACAGCGGTTACAGGCCCATAGGTAAAAAGCGAATAAATGAATGACCAGACCAGCATCGAGAAGAGCGCCCAGATCAGGGCGGAAGAAGGGGTATTACCGACAGTATTCACCCATTTACCCCAGACTGTGGAAGGCCCGAAACCTTCATTTAGGACGACCAGCATATAGGTATGCAGGGCCCAGGCAAAGGCCGCAGAAAGGATCATCTGAAAAGCGCGGCGCCGCATAAAGCGAAAAATACGCTTTGAAAGCGGGAGTTTAGGCGGGATGCGCCTTCCGGCCTCCTGCCAGCTTGAGCCGTCCCATTTTAACCACATGCCGTCAGCCCGCGGCTGCCACGTGAAACCGTCTTGCGCCTGAACTCTTAAATGCTGGATCTCCTGATCGAATTGTTGAGGTGAGATTTTTTCGGCTACTAATTTTTCCCGAAGAAGGATGAACTTGATCTCTGCGCTTTTAAAGTCCATATTTTGTGGGAAAGTTGAGTCGGGCTGCTTGCTTAAATCGCACTTAAATTATAGGATAATCTTAAAGATGCGTCAAGGTAATAATTGGCGGTAAACCCCGTATTTGATACGGGTCAGCCCGGCGCGCGTACCCAGCCACAGATCACCGTCCTCATCCTGCAGGATGACCTTTACTTCCGGATTAGAGAGCCCGTCTTTATCTGTGATGACCTTCCTTTTTCCGTTGAGCATAAGACAGATCCCGTCATATTCCGAGCCGAACCAGAACATTCCGTCCCTATCCTGGAAAATAGAGCGCACCTTTTCTCCGGCAAGCCCCTCGCGTTTGGTCAGGGTTTTAACGATCTTATAGCCACCGGCTGCATATTCTAGTTGCACAGCGCCTCCGCGGTCAAGCAGCCCGGTGCCGATCCAGATAAAGCCGTCTTTGTCTTCAAATATCGCGCTCGCATTATTGTGCGGCAGCCCGTTTTGGGTGGAAAAATATTGCCATTTACCGTCTTTCAGGTAAGAGGCTCCTCCTGCTGGCGCTACATATGCGCCAAACCATATTCCGCCCCGGCCATCTTCAAAGATGACATTGACCATATCATCGATCAGTCCGCCGGATTTCTTTAAGACACGCCACTTTCCCGCTTCATAAATAGCGGCTCCTGACCAGGTCCCTACCCAGACTCGTCCTGCCCTATCTATGTAAACCGAATTAGTGCGGATATCCGGGAGGCTGTTACTCTGATCGTAGTCGGTAAATCTTTTTCCGTCGTATACGCTCAAACCACGGTCATGGGCGATCCAGAGTTTCCCGGATTTATCTACTGCCAGGCCCTTGACATAGGCAAAAGCTGGCTCACGGGTAAGTTCCCTGATAAGTGTCCCGCCTTTACGGTCAATAGCAAAGACCCCCTCTTTTCCCCCTCCCCAGACTATATCGCCCTGGATGGCCAGGCAGAAAAACTCTTTCTCCGGCAGGATGATCTGCCAGCCGGCAGGGACCCGCAGCGTCTCTTCTTTTTTCACCTGCACTTTATCCCAGTAGATCACCGCGGCGATAAGCGAGCAAAATATGAGGATAAAAACCAGATTCTTAATCTTGGGGTTCATCTTATTTTACCGGAATCCATAAACAGGATATTCTGCGAAATGCTCTTTGCCTCTTCGATATCGTGGGTCACATATATGAGGTAAGGGGTCGAAGCAGCCACTTCATTTTTTATAAAATCAAGGAGCCTCTTCTTCAAATCCATATCCACATTGGTCAGAGGCTCATCCATTAAGAGACATTTTGGCTTTGCAATCACCGAGCGGGCAAGGGCGACTCGCCGCGCCTGGCCGCCGGAGATCTCATCCGGAAAACGCCTCTCAAGGCCTGCAAGGTCCAGTTTTTCAAGGAGCAGCTGCAGCCTCTCCTTTTTTTCTTCTGTGCTTACCCCCGAGAGGCTAAAAAGAATATTTTCTGCCACCGTCATATGCGGCCAGAGCGCAGGCACCTGAAAAACAAAACCCATATTACGTAAATGCGGTGCAAGGCAGCCTTTCTTGCTGCTTACCAGGTCTTCGCCGAAATAAATCTCTCCCTCATCCGGCACTTCGAGCCCGGCGAAAAGCCGAAGCAGCGTCGTCTTTCCGCAGCCCGAAGGGCCCATGATCGCGCTTACCCCAGGCTCTTTGATCTCAAAAGTCACTGCGTCCACAGCCAAGACTTTCCCGAAAGATTTAGAGGTGTTTTTTACCCTGATCATTTTATCTTGCCCCTAATTTGATTAAACGCCCTCCGCTGGAAAAGATTAAAAGCATAAGAGCCCCTGTCCCCAGAAAAATTGCCGCCATAACCAGGCACAAACCCGCCACCTGGGCCGATGCTCCGTAGTGCAGGTAATTATAAATGCGCACGGCCAAAGTATTGTAGCCGGGCGGAGTGACCATGATCGTCGCTGCAAGCTCACCGAGTGAAAAAATAAAGACCAGGCACCCGGCAGCCCATAAGCCGGGGCCAAGAAGCGGCAGCCGCACCCGCCACCAGCCGCTGAAATTATCCGGCTGGTGCACCCTGCTTGCCTCGACCAATAGCGGATCAGTGCGCCGCAATTTAGCCAGGATCACCAGCGCTGCCAGCGGCAAAAAGCGGCTTAAGTAAGCTATGACCGGAAGCCACACGCCGACAGGCAACAGAATCAGCCCTGCGCCGACAAGCGAACCCGGTATCACCAGAGCCAAAACAACCAGAAACCACCAGTAATTACCCGTGCCTCTATCGGTCAACTCTTCTGCCATAGCGCAAGCCGGAGCCAAACACAACAGTCCCGCCGTGATCGATAACCAGAAAGAAAAAGTGATCTCATTTTTAGCCTGCAAGGCGGATTGCGCCACGCTCTTTAAGGAGCCTGCTGAGGCTATGAGGCTAATGAGGGGGACCAGTATCTGGATTATTATAATCATAAGTGCTGACTTCTGCAGCCAGTTCAACCACTCAGGGAAGATTAAAAAGGCAGGTTCCCGGCCTGCCGGCCTACTGATGGTCAGGGCTGCGCTCCTGATCGAACGCTGCACAAACATGATCACTATGACCGCTAATGCCAGCAATGGCGCGCCTAAAAGCAGGGCGCGTATTGGGTCGTTTGTGGCACTATATTCTGCAAAGATCTCTAATGCATAGACATTTATAGAAAATAAGGAGGGGATGCTGAAATCCATGAGGCTAAGTAGGAATAATAACCCGGCGCAGGCGCTTATCGCCGGAAAAGCAAGGGGGAGGATGATCTTTTTTAGCGTCTCTATATCAGGCCTGGCCAGGCGCCCTGCCTCGATCAAAACCGGCTCTACCGCATCCAGCCCGAAAAGCGACAACCCTACCGCCAAAGGTAAATACGCCATCAACTCCACCCACCAGCTCACCCAAAAGCCCTCTGCAGGCATAATCTTAAGCCTGCCCAACACAGACATCCAGCTTAAGGCGTGGATATAGGGCGGCAGGCTCACCAATAATATGATGAGCCAGCGTAAATACCTGCCCACCCCGGATTTAAAACGCCAGAGATAGAGCGCAACTAAAACGCCGATGAGCATTGCGCTCACCGCTACTAAAAATGCAAGGCTCAGGCTATTCGCTAAAAGTACCAGCCTCCTTCCTGTGGGGAGGGCAAGTGATAAGAGGCTGAAATTGCCTGCGGCAAGCGCTTTAAAGAGGCCGGTGAATAATGCCGCTAACGGCCCGAAAACGATTGCCGCAAAAATTAATAACAGGGTCTTGTGGATTAAGGAAGGAGGGCTCAGGCGCGGCATCAGCGCACAAATATTTCCCGTAGTTCGCTGCTTGCGCGCTCAATATTATGCAGTATATCCGGATAAGAAACCTTCATACCCCTGATATCTTTGATCGGCACACAATTCGAA
>VGKG01000025.1 GCA_016867115.1 Candidatus Omnitrophota bacterium
GCGAACGGACGTAAGAACGGTAGTTTGGGACCTCTTCTTCAATAATAGAGAATAGTCTTTGAAGCCTTACAGGATGTCCTAATTTTCTAAACGCCTTATTGATTATTTGCAACACCCTTTCCGGACACAGACGCAAATTCTTAGCTATCTGCGCTATCGAAAGCGGCTTGCCGCCTTCCAGGCCAAAACGCTCCTGCAACATCATTTGTTCTCTCTCGGTAAGCGATGGCAACACGCTGTCAAGCGCTTGCGTTGCTACGCGCCTGAGGCCATCGTGCGTAGATCTGTAACCAGTTACGTCTGCTTCTTGCGCAAACGCCGCCACCTTTTCTTTTGGCAGATCGCTGAATGCCGGCTCACGCGCTGCTGAATCCACGTCTATATTTATCCCCGCTAAAGCAAAGTAATAATCCAGCTTGCTATACCCCTGGGCGACTAGCCGCTTAGCCTGTTCTTTTCCCACTAGCTCCACAAATCTATTCTCCAGCGTCTGCACAAAGCCATCCCTATCCTTATATAAAAAGCTTCTGAAATCCTTGCAATTTAGCCTGCCGCTCTTTCGCAAGTTAAAATAATCTTTATAACGCAGAAGTAATTCTTCTTTGATTTTTCTGGGTGTCCAGCCTCTTTTTAAGTATTTATATACCACCCTCTCGGCAGAAGCGGCTGTTCGATGTATTTTGCTATAGCCTAATCCGCTGTCTCTTAGGTCAATAGCTACTGTCTCATGCACAAGCAGCCTCTGAAAATCAAACTTTTGTTTTTCGGATTTAGGTAAAATAATGATTAATTCTTGCTTGGCTATGCGGGCATTAAGGGCGTATATTTCTATTTTTTTGTTTTGGCGGGAGAACATTCTCTGGGATTTTCTAATCTCTTTGGCAAGGCGCGATCTCGGCGGCGCGCGCACCACTAAAGCCCCTTCCAAGGTATTGGCCCACTTAAAAAGCCCCTCTTCTCTTAGCCGTTGCACAAGGCAAAGCTTGCGCTGCCTGTCAGTCCATGTCTCAGAGAAACCCGTGATCTCGGTCTGATTATTAGCGAGGGCCTCTTTTATCCTTCTTGCCTCTTTTGGTTTAAAAGGCCTTGAGGTGCAGGCAAGATCAGGAGACAATTCTCTCACCGCCCAATCTGACTCTTCCGAGTCAGAATCCGAAGTAGCCATGGCAAGGATGCCGACATGGCGCTCAAACACCCTCAGATTCGACTCAGCGTGGCGGCTACGTGCATAAGCAAGCGCTACTTTATGGCGCCATTGCGGGCCAGCCCTGTATGTCCTCGCACTATCCCAAGCATTTTTATAAGCCTGCCAACAACTATCCCAGACAAAACTCAAGTAATCCATCTGTTCCTCGGTTAACTTATCAAACGGGATAAGTCTTCCTGTCAACATGTCAATAACCCCGTCTTTATGCATTATCTTAATCCATTTTACAAAACTGATGCCTTCGTCCCAGCTGAGCGCGCCATCGACGGTAGCCATGGCGTAGACGCCTTTATTGCGGTTGAAGGCGCGGATATTGGCTCTTGAGTGGAAATAAGCAGCGCAGCGGACTGCCAGGCTGTTAGCGAACAGGGCAATGGCCCGGCGCGTGCTCAGGTCGCTGTATATTGCTCCTCCTATGCTATAGGCCAATTGATACGCATCTTCGGATGCCTTCCAGACATGATAGAGTTGCCTGCGTTCTGCTTCGGATAGTCCACACAGGGGTTTTAACTCTCCGGTTGCGGCGTCAATCACCCCGTGCCTATGCCAGCTGAGCCACTCCCTATAAGAAACGCGCCTGCCCGGGGCAAGCGTCCTGGCCTTTTCTTCCTCTTTAGACTTCTCGATGATAAATTCCAACAGCTCATGCCTCCTTGAGCTCTTCTCATCAGCCGGGGCGTTCTGCCACGCCGTCCAGAGCCGGCGGAACTGAGGATATAAAGAAGAGCTCAGGGCAAGGAAAACTTGAACGCTGTCCTCCAGAGGCTCAAAGGTCGCCGGGTCGACAAGGCCCCCCTTGACTATCGCCCGGGCAGCTTCATCTACGACAAAGCACCTCATGGGATAGACCATTCCGCCGACAGACGGCTCGGGGACACGGAAATCGAAGGTCTCCAGTAATAACCGGGAGGCCGTAACCTGCGGCAGGAGGCCCCTACGCACCTCTTCGACAATCGTGGAAAGGTTAAAGGAGGTTCCTTTTAAGGTAACCGGGGTTCCGTCCTTCCAGGTGAGGCCGGTCACTATAAATTCACCCCTTACCCCGGCATCGCGGTAAGCAATGCGTATTTCTTCCCCTCCTTCGAGCAGTCGGAAGATTACGGGGTAGCGCGTCTTATCATCCCTGGTGGTGACTCTTGCCCGGTAGCCTTCAAAAGAGATCACCTCAACCGGAACATTCACCCGGAATCTGAACCTTCCGTAGCCAAGCCCTGCCTGCGCATGCCTGCCTGCTCCCGGATAGACGATGCCTCTGCTGGCGATCTTTCTTAACGTCTGGTCAAAAACTGTGAAACTCGGCCCGCGGTGCGCGTAATAAATGGGCAGGGCATTCCCCTGAGTGAGCCGGGCGTCTGCCGACAGCTGCCTTCCGTCGCGTAAAAAGAGCACCGTATCGCCCTTCCATTCGTACCCTACGAAATTATCCGGATTTGCTTTATCCGCAAGGACTAAAAAGCGGGAGTAGTTTTCTCTGTCCCGGTATACCATGATCCTGCGGGGATGGAATTTATAGAATGAAGGCAATAAAAGCCGGCCGTGAAAATTAACCATCCTGAATTTCTGCCTTACGCAAGTCCCGTATTCTTTAAGGTGCTCAAGCACCCTTCTTTCCCTCTCCGCTCCGGCAACCAGGGGGATAGAGAATGCGGTATCGTAAAAATCGCGGAACGCAGGCACCGAATACAGGGAGATGCCGGTTACATCCCCCGTGTTTAATTCAGAGACCGTCTTTTCCCCGTCCGGACGCGGGTAGGTAAAACGGAAAACCTGTTGTTCGCTGTCATTTTCTATCTCGAGCCTGTTCGTTTCATTATCGACGCTGACCATGGCGATCTTTCTCTGTTCCGAGATAGGCAGGGCTTCGGCAATGATCCTTACCTTCTTTGAGAGGGCCGGGGGAAGGAAAATATGTATATTCGCATAGAAAAATTTTCTGTTTACCTTAAGGTGGAATTCCCCGGAGAACCGGGCTATCCCCAGAGTTTCCGGTCTGAGGTTATGGTCACTGATCCACTTGTTAAGGGAATTGCCCGGATTAGGGCTGTCACGGAAACCTTTCATTTGCCTGCCGACTTCGGTGATATTCGGCTTACGCTTCAGCTTCGCCTCAAGCCTGGCAGCCGTGCGCTGTATCTGCCCGATCCGCTGCTGTGCAAATTCAGTCTGTGCCGCCGGAAGCCCTTGCTCCTCCCCTTCCGGTTCCTGACCGCGCGAAAGCAGCTCATCTAATCTGTCCAGCGTAGCGCTATCGTTTAACCGCCCTGCTTCCTGGCGGATGATCCTTATTCTTCTAAGTAGTGTGGATCGCAACAACCCCAGGCTATGGGCTGCCTTCGAAAGTAAGCCGCCGGCCTCCTCTAATACCCTTAAGGTCCCTGCGGTAAAAGTGGGTAGTTTTTCCGGCCTGATAAGGGCATCTGTGAGCCTCTGTATTAATGAAGCATCCCCTGAAAGCTTTATCCGGTTTATCCTATGCCAGACTGCTTCGCGGCTACCTAAACCCAGTTCCGCTGCCGCACGCCCGGGATCTCCTTCTGCATTCTTAAGCGCCTGTATCGTCTCTTGCGCATAATCAGAGCATGAAGCGTTACGTCCGACTCTGGCCATAGCAAAGATACCTTTGCGCCCCCTTAAAGCCTCTAGATTATACCGGGCATGCCTTTCGCCGGCGTTGTCTTTTGCGCGGCGGCAATCAGACCATACTCTGACCAGATCATCCCTGTCTTTATCGGTCATCGTCCTGCATTCCCCGGTTGCAGCATCAATTACCCCTTCCCTATGCCAACCGAGCCATTCTTCAAGGGTTGCTTCTCCTGCAGCAATCAGGCGCTCTTCTTCGTAAGATTCCTCCCTGATAAACTCATAAAGTTTGATCCCCCTTGCCAATTTCTTAAGATCGTCTATCCCCACTTCTTCCCAGGCCTCCCAGAGCCTGCGAAACTCCGGATATACCGCCGAACGCAGGGCAAGGGGCCTGGCCTCTTGCGACATCCTGCCTGCCAACCTTAAACAGGCTTCTTTTAATTCCGCGGGTAATTTATCTATTTCGGCACTTAATGCCGCATCGCTGCTTAGGCCAAGCGCTTTTGCCCAGTTGGCAACCGCTTCTTCCTTATCCCCCCAAAGCTCGTCATAAAGCGTGCCGAGGTTAAGATAGGCCGCGGCAAAATCAGGCACGGCGTTCAGGATAGCCTGAAGCAGGGCAAAGGCCTCAATGAGTTTGCCTTCATTCCCCAGCGTAGCCGCAACATTAAATAATTCTTTCAGGCTATAAAAACGGTGCGCGTAATCCTTCTCGCCCATGCGCCTTAATGCAGTGCGCAGTTTCAGGCTATCCCGGATAGCTTTATTTCCGGACCTGCAGTCGGCTTCTCTTTCATGGATTGCGACTAATGCGCGTATGTCGCGCGGCAGGAGGTTTTGATTAATATGCCAGTAGGGTTGGCCTTTGACGCTTTCTGCGGTTTTGTAGAAAAGGGCCTGCAGGGCCAGGATAGGCGATCCCCTTATGCCGCTTGAGCGGAAATGACGGTAATTGGCAATTGCGGCTTGCCAACCGACCCTGATAAAATTAGCTGCGACCTTCGGCTCAAACAAATATTTGAAGGCCTCTATAAACATGCCTGTCGGGCGCAAAGGATGGGTGCTGTCACTTGCAACAGGAGCCCTCTCTAGCCAAACTTTGACTTTCCCGGTCAATTCGGCATTTGTCACCGGCTTCATCATCACCTCATCAATGGCGCTACAGTCAAAATCTTTGGGCTTAAAGCCGGTGATCGCTATTACGGGAACGCCCTTATTCCGCGCCTTTATCTCTTTAGCTAATGCTCCGCCGTCTTTATTCGGCATGCATAGATCAGTGATGACTAAATCAAACTCCTCCTCTCCAAAGATCTTAAGCGCCTCATCAGCATTAAGGGCTGTCTTTACCGCATAACCTTCCATCTCCAATACCATCTTATACGTTCTTGCAATAACAGGCTCATCATCTGTCACCAGGATCTTTTTCTTGGCAGCAGGAGCAACTCCCGCTTCGCTGCAAAGATCTTCTATAGCCGGCATTGACCCGGCAAGGCGCATGTCGAGTTTTCGCTGTATTTCCCTCTTTGCGCGCCAGGTGAGACCGCTACGTTTATGGTTAAGGACTTCTTCGACTCTGGCGTTCGTTTTATGCGAAGTCCCCAAAGCCACAGAGAGGATCTCATGGGCAAGGGAGGCTACTTGCGCTTCATAGGTGGCATGTTTTTCTTCTTCCGGGCGCAGGAGTGTGATTTCAGGCTGATCCGGATGTATGAATGCGCGGATCTCCTTGCCTAACTGCTGTCCGGCAAAAACATGCCTTCCCGAAATAGGCGCAAGATAGAATCTGTAGCCGGAAATAGCCTCCCTGAACAGGGATTCATCTATATTTATGCCGTTCTTCCTGAGCATGCCGGCAAGACCGACAATAGCGTAATTAAGGTCTGTTTCGGTATCAATGGCCCTTCTTTCCTGAACCAGGCCGGCCAGCCGCTCAACCTGCCCGCGGGTAAGCTGTGCATTGGCTGAAGAAAAGTCTGTGTTTTGAGAAGCGCTTCCCGGAAGCAGGCATCTGTGCAATCGCTCTCCCAGGGCGGAGTCGAGCTTGCGCAATACTCCGATTGTCCGCGGCAGATAACAGTCAGACCCGATGCCATAGGCGAACTCTATCAGCGATCGAGACAGGTCATTCTTTTCGCTTACATTAAGGCCGCCGTAATCTGTGAGCATATCCGCAAGGATGAGCCGGGTGCGTATATCCTCTTCGAGGCGCCCCGCATCGGAACCGTACACAAAGCATTTGGCCCGAAGCAGTATAAACTTATGCGTGCTCTCGGCATACGGAGTCATCAGCCCGCTATGGCCGTTTGCCGCAAGGAATTGGATGAATGCCGACCATTCCGCGACTGCCTCCCTGAAAACGGTGGCTGCCAGGCGGCGCACCGCAGGGCTCTGAGAATAAAACGGGCTCTCTCCGGAGTCAAGGACCGAACTCAGGTCATTACAGAAGCCATTAAAATACCTGTGCGCCCTTTCGAAGTTCCCGCTATTAAAGATATTTCCGTCGTCATTAAGCTTTGCCTTAAGGAAGTTCACCCCCCGGCGGAATATCGCAGCCAACTGTATAAACGCTTCTTCCTGTGCCTTTTCGCCAAACTGCTTCTCCCGGCAGAAATGGAATGTAGCTCCCAAATTCCGGTAATAGCCGAAGCGGCAGCGGCCGGAGACAGCAATAAACCTGAGCATCCACATTATGTCGCTATAGACTTCACCGCCCACCCTCGTCTCAATATCAAAGAGGTTGCCCAAGGCACGCAGTAGTAATATCTGTAACGTAGGGTCATCGGCCTCAAGCAGGCAATCGTGCAGTATTGAAGAAATAGTAAACTGAAGATCCGCGGTAACCAGGTTCAGCTCTCCCAGGAAGCGGGCGGCGTCTCTCTTTACCTCGATCGATACCGCCGGGCAGCGTAAGAGCGCTACGGTATAATCCAGGACTTCCGGGATAAGGAAGTCCCTCTGATTAGCTAAAAGCAGCGAATCGAAAATAGTCTTTCTGGTCAGTTCGTTTTCGCAAATGCCGCTCACTAAAACGGCTGCTAACATGGGCATGAGTGATCTATGCCTTACAAGCCAGGTTTCTGTCGCGCGGCCGGCCAGACTTTGTGCCGCAAAACAAATCTCTTCCCCTGAAGCGGTACTGAATACCCCTGTCAGACGTACGGTCTCCTGCAGATGCTCAAGCCTCTTTCCAACCCTCCTGTAACCAACTACGCTTCTCTGCGCGCTTATTGCCTCTGCATGGCTTGCTCCGTTAATCCGGGAATGCTCATGCATAGCGATCGCGATAAAGAGACTCCTGAATCTTCTGCCGGAATGGATCTTATCTGCCGAAGCGTGTCCCTCTTCTATAGCGGCGATTTCGCGGCTGAAGAACTCCCTCATCAGGACATGTCGAGTATATTCCGAAAGAAAGATGTCTATGCCTGATGAATTACGCGTCCTGGCCCAGATGTAAATCAAAGGCAGGCCGTTGATGCCGTCGGGAAGGACATGAAAATAAAAATTCCTCCTCGCGTATGAAGGATCAGTAAGCATCGTATGCGCATACGGCTGAATCAGGTCAGGACGGTACTGAAGGATGCTTTCTAATTTGAGGATGTCTTCGGGAAAAAGGTTATCAAAGAATCCGGTATTTACCGCTTCCGGGGGCGTGATCTGAAAAGCCTTATAAAGCGCGGCGATCTCGGCGGCAGGAGATTTTTCATCCAGCTTGTAATCTTTGCGCGCTGCTTCAAGCAGCCGGATCAAGAAGGCATTCCTCTCGTTGACAGGAATGCTCTTTGCGCAGGATATCCCGGGCTTTCTCATCAGATACGAGAAGACGGTTTTGAGGAGATTTGTGCGCTTATTTTTCTTAAGGCTCGGGATGAGGCGGCCGAAATGGTCTACCTTGATCAAAAAGAGCAGGGTATCGCAGGCGGTAAAGCAGTGGGAGCGTTCCGAAATAAATGCGGCTTTGTAAAGGCGGGCTCTCCAGTAACGCGGAGACCCTTTGATCAGATTGCTCTTTGCCAGCCAATCGCGAAATACGCTTATAAAGACTGCTTCGTCATCGCTGTAACCTCTGACTTTATTCAGGTGCACGTCGTTAAGCAGGCCCTGATAATCCCGCATGAAACGCGAGACCAGAATAGATTCTTCCATCGCCGAGACTATTAAACCTAAGTGCTCGCGCGCCTTATCTGCCTTTATCTTTGTAGTCGCCGATCGGATCATGCCGGCTGTGCGGCTTACCAGGCTGGTAAGCCCGGGGAACTCTGTCTCCTTCAGGAACGGCCAGTGCAACATCTTTGAAAGCCCCTCGCCTGCCTCTCCCGGCCTGCCTTCAGAGAAGATACCCTTTACCTCTTCTGCCCTGCGGATCACCCGGTTAAAACGCCGCTCCCCTAATTGACGCAGGTCCTGGCGCAGGAAGGTAAGATTCCTGATCATCCCATCTATAGAATCTAAACGCAGGTCAATAAAGGGTAGCGACGCGCCCAGGCTTTCGGAGGCTAACTTGGTATTTCCTGCGGCGAGTAACTCCAGGGCGGTCTCAAGGTCCCGCCGGCAATCTTTCTTATTTTCGACCTTCACCCTGCGCAGGTCTCTTATCAGGTAACCTATCTCTATCTTTAACTCTCCGGCCGAATCGCGGGCATAGGGAAAATCGACCAGCTCTTCGAGTTGCCCTGCCAGCCTCGACGTCCTTTCATAAAAATCCTTCATCCGGTTATAATCAGCTGCCAGCGAAGCAAAGACCCTGTCCAGGATCCTGTGCCAGCGATAGAGCGCATGCGCCTGCGGCCGCCTTCCGCCCAGCCGGATAGTAATTTCTCCGTTATTTTCCTCATGAATCTTCTCTTCTTCTCTTACGGCCTTTAAACGCTCACGTAACAGTTCTTTTCTCATCTGGGCTGTCTGCCGGGAGAGGCTGCTAAGGATCGCGCAGGCTGCTGATTCATTCCCTCTGTCAATAAAATCGGCTATCTCCTCTGCCCGCCCGATCGCGCTTGTGCGGATGACGTATTTTAGTGCGGCCAGGTTCCGGGCAACTCTCTGGCCCGCGGAGCGCCTTGCTGCCAGGCGCAGCGTCCTATGATGCAGCCCTTTGATAGCCTGGTGCCTTGACTTTACCCTTTCCTCGTCTATCTCGGCCCCGACCCAAGAATTGGCATCATTTACCGTAGAGAACGGTATTGTCCCTGCCTCAGATACATGGTAGATCTTTCTCCCTCCCGGAAGCTCATAAAGGAGTTTGAGCATAGCGCCCTGAATATACAGGCCTGCTTCAGCATGCAGGAAATCTGAACGATAAGCTGGTGACTTCAGGACAATGTCCCTTCTTCCATAGATACGAAAGCGCTGACAGAGGAAGCCGGGTGTACGCAATGCCGAATCGATCAGCCTCTGCGCTGTTGCAGAGTGCCCGCGGGAGCATAAATATTGGTTGAAACAATTTTCCTCAAGCGATTCAGAAACATCTGCCAGCGGAAATCCCGCTGCCTGTGATTTTAACCTCCTGCCCAGCATTATGGCTGCGGCAGTAAATATAACAAGGACGGCTATGCCCAAGATTACCGGGTGATTATTCTCCGGGCCCTTCATGCCAAGTCCAAAAAACGCCGAAAGCCCTAACGCAGCCGGGGAGCGCGAAAAGATAGTCAGGGGGCTGGTCAGCAGGTATTTTATGTTTTCGATCAACCGGTTGTACCAGTGCTGACGTATGTCGTGGATAAGGAAATCGTAGTTATCCAGTATTGCTTTGACCTTGCGGATCTTCTCCCGGGTTACCCCTTCCAGTGATTTATTTTCCATGGAATGTGCCTTCTCGCTCTCCCTTGCGCTGATAAAAATCCTCGGAGGCACGGCCTGGCCCCTTACCAGGGCATTCACGTCAAGAAGCAGGATATCCCCTCTCTTGTTAAAGATCCGGCAGAGGCCGAGAGTCTGAAGGGCTTCGCCGTCCTTAAAGCAGGCAGGGGTGATCACGGTATTCGCCCCGAGATCAATACGCCTGGCCTGCCTTGCGTCATCCGAATCCTGCGCGGTCTCAAGGCCGCTGGATTCATTGCCCATAAACGGCGAATCGCCGATCTTATCTTCCTTGGGGAAAAGTAGTTCAAATATCTCGGGGAGCGGACGCGTGCTCTCCTTAAGCCGGTCGGAAAGGCGCGCAAAGATCTCGCTTAAATGCTCATCCTTCTGTTCTCCGGCTAATACTTCGATCATCTTTTCCAGGATAACATTAGGGATGAGCTCTCTGACACAGTTCAGCTCCATCTCCTTTTGTATAAGGCCCATGACCCTATGGATGCATTTCTGCCGCTCATCAATATCTTCGTCTCTGGCAATATTCATCAGGTGCCAGATCTGGCTCATCAGGACTAACAGCCTCAGGCCCCTCTTTGCGCCCTCCCGGAACTCTTCTTCCATGCGGCCGAACGCCTCAATGCCCTTTATCCCCCGCCAGCGGCAATTTTCCGGTATAGCGCCGATAAGGTAGATATTATGGTGCTTGTCTTCATAATAGACAAACCTGAACCTGTCGACCATGAAAGCGACAAGGGAAAGCAGCTTGGGATGCAGCCTGTACCAGTTATTATATTCTTGAGCCAGCCTTTTAGGGGTAACGCGCTTACCCTGCTTCCTGATGATATTTTCCAGCACCTGCTCGAATCTCTTTGCCTCTCTTATCTCTTCCTGCTGCTGGGGTTCTCCGTCAGGAAGCCTTGCCGCCAGTTTCCTTAACGAACCTATCACTGCAGGCCCTTCAAGGAGATCCGGCCATTTATCCGTCCAGAAATCGTGGCCTAACATCGCCTGTAGCAGCGCGTGTTCGCTCCTGCCCATAAGACAGGTGAGTTCGGGGGTCCGTCCCATTTCAATGTGCTGCCGGATCAGGTCAATGGCCTCAAGCGCTTCAAAGGGGCAGTCTGTAGAAACGGGTTTTTTCATATAATCACCCAGCCCGACCAGAAATTTGTAGCCATTAGCATGCAGCCAGACAAGCAGGGATTCCAGTTTATTTCTATAGCCGTGCACTTCGCACATCACTGCCTCGCGGCCGATATTCTCATGCTCGATACGGGAGAGCCTTCCGGCATAAAGCTTCAGCAATTCCCGCAGGCGCGTAAGGTCGTGGACGCTTGAGCGCAATTCGATCTTTACGAAACGGCCTGTCGGCCGCACAAAGACCATGTCTGAACACGCAGCCGTCTTCAGGGCCCTTTTTCCTTCTTTTACGATCCCTCTGATCCTGTCGCGCCGGTCTTTGCGCGTAAGCCCGTCCGGGCCGTTATCAACGATGACCAGGACAAAGGAACGTTTCTTTGAAAGGCTCATCTTTGCGGCTATCTCGGCGAGGTTGCCGTTGTGCGGCTCATACGTTGCCTTGACCACAAGGATATCTTCCGGCCGGCCGGGGCATTCGATCAGCTCCACATTAGCCTCATCCCTGCCTCCGGTGAGCCAGTCGCGCCAGTAAAGCGATACACCCGTACTTTCATTACGAGTAGCTCTATGCGCATAATCTTTGATAATTTCATCGATCTGGCTGTCGCTTAGGCTCCCCCACCTGTCTATCGCCAGCAGCTCATGCCCCGCAGGGCTCACCCTTAACTCCAGGCAGGAAGAGGCAACTGCGGCGCAAAAGGCAGGTACTGCGATATTGTAGCCGATCAGGACAATAAGGAAGACGATCTGAAAATCCTTCAGGAACCATCCGGTAGCCGCCAGTATTACCAGCCCTAATATCGCCATGGGCAGGCAGAAGGTCAAAGGCACAGCCACCAGCTCTTTTTTGACCCGCAGTTTATCGTTAATGACCCTGTTGCCGTGGATCCACTCATGAAAATAGATCATCCACTGGTAGCTCTTACGGATATAGCGCAGCGCTTCTTTATTGGCAAAGAGCGCGCTCTGTATACCCCTAAGCCTGCCTTTCCTTAATTCCTCTTCAAGGGTATAAGAAAAATAAGAGATCTTGCCCTTGGCATCCCCTCCTTCTACGCGGTCTTCGATGGCGCGGATATTTTCCGCCTCCGCAAACGGCCTGATCAGCCCGAACTGCGCGGGCTTCTTTTTACAGTATTCAAAGTAATAGCCGAAATGCAGGGCGTATTGGATATTATGCGCAAGCAGTATCGGCGTAATCGAAATACCTAAGACATAGAGTATGCCTATGGCAAAACAGAAGGGGTCTCTCAGGAAGGCCCACGCAGCCAGGACGAGGATCACGGCCACCACGCCGACAAGGGAGGCGCATTCTATCTTTTGCGGCTCAATGGCGCAGCCGGAGGCCTGGCCTTCGCCGGGAAAAAGCTCAAGCTGCCTTTTTGGCAGGAGGGCCCAAAGCGAGAGTTTACGCGCGGAATAATATTCAAACGGCGGGGCCTTGTTTCTTTCTGCAGCCCAGGCAAGAAGTTCCGCCCGGATATTGCCTTCCTGATCCACCGGCCAGACCGGCAGATCCGCAAGGCGCATGTTATCCAGCTCGGCCTCGCCGAAAAGCCGGCCCAACCTTTCAAGATATGCGCCCTCAAAACAGGCTATTCTTGCTGCCCAGTGCAGGGGTGAAGCTGTCCCTCTTGCCGCATGCGGCCCCCTTGCTCCGGTAAGGTAGTCTACCTGAGGGACATGATTGGCTCTTGCCGCTTCTCTTAAATTATCGATCCACTGCTGTGTGCGTTCTTCCTGTCCGAGCCTGGCAGCCTGCCGCATCACGAACTCTTCTACCGAATGCAGCGTATGCCTGGCATAACCTTCGGTCTTATATTGGCGTAAGACCGCGGCATAATCTACGTCTTCTCCCGGCTTCGGATAGAGCCTCGGATGCTCCCTGAGGAATAAATAGTGCTCCTGTGCCCACCTTCTTATTTCCTGGCCGAATATGGTCCTGCCGTTTAAGCCATCTCCGTATCGACGCAGCGTTACTAAGGCTACTTCGGGGCGCAAAATAAGCCTGCCCGGCGTCCAGCAATCTATCAGGCGGTTCAAGGAAGCGCAGGAAACCAGATACTCCAGCACCCCGGCGTGCCCCGTTATCCTGGGAAGCTCTTTGCTTGCCTCCCGTATATCGCCGACCATTTGCATGGCGATGAAACTGTTAATAAAGACATCTTCTACGGCAACAATAAAATCATTGCCTATATTTAACGGCTCGCAAGCCCTGATGCCCTCCACCAGGTTTATTAATGCAGCGCATTTTTCCTGAAGTAGCCGGTTGGCTTCGGCGAGGCGCTCGGGCGCGGGATCAAAGATGACATGATTACGCGCAATTCCTAACTCATTGACGGTCTCATTGACCGAGACGACAAATTGTCTGATGATAGCTTCTTGCGGTGTCTCTCCGGCAAATACTCGAGCCTGCAGCCCTATCGCCGATTCTTCGGTCGGCTGGGATTCGTGCAGGATGATCTGTTCTCTTAAGGCAGCCGGGATCCGGGCCGGATCGATATTCCAGTGGACCACTCCTGTGGCATCGCGCCAGGCAGGCAACGCAGGTAAAGCCCTTAATTCTTCAGCCAGCGCCCTGAAGCCACGGGCTATACCGGGCTTTCCCGCTGCTTCATACGCCGCGCTAGCCCGAAGCATGCCCTCAGGAGTGATCGCATGCGCCTCCGGCCGGCCCGGCGATTTATTGCGCAAGACTACCGCGGCAGCAGACAATTTTTCGCAATCAAGGATTGCCTGATGGCCTCTAAGCGCAAGATCCTTGATATGGCCAAGGATCATTCTTTCCACCAGCTCGGAATAGAGCCTGCGGGCCAATTCGCTGCGCGCAGGCGGCATTTCTCTTATTATCGAATGGTATTCAAGGGCAGTAGGGCCGACAGACAATAAGTGCCGGGCGAGCCCCTCATTCGCCTCAAGATTAAAGTAAGCAAAAATTATGTGTTCGGGTTTTATGAAGAGATATTCTTCCGGGGAGGGTGCTTTTACCTTTACGATTACCGTGGACCTCTGCCAGACTTCGCGGCCGTTCCTCACAATTTCTGCGCCGGCTTCGCCATACGCCGCATCGCTAAAACCGCACAGCATTCCGGCGCCGCTTTCAACCAAGACATGGACCCCCGCAGCCTTAAGCTCCCTCACTCCGCGGGGGGTGAGACCAACGGTGCCTTCGTGAGGCGTAAGTTCCTTAGGCACGCCGACCATTACTTTGACCGACCTGATCGCCTCCTCTATATTCTGGAGTTCTTCGGAATTACCGAGGACATGGATAATTCCGCGCTCTTTTGCCTGTTCTAATGCAACGGAGTATTCTTCGGCATGAATAGGGTTGGTAGTGTAATTCTGGAGGGAAAGATGCACAAGTTCGTCGCTGCCCAACATAAAGGTATGCAGGACCTCTTCGGTGAAGGTGAGCCTGGCGAGCAACGGCGGCGCGCGCGTCACGATCGACCAGTGTAATATGATCAGGCCCTGATTATGGTCTACCATGCCTAAACGCGGGGTGCGCGCGGTAAATAAGACCTCGACTGACTCGCCTGTATAAAACATACCGATGTCCCTGAACATCTCTTTCAGGCCATTATTGCTACCTTCTAAGAAAGCGACGGCCCTTTCCTGTCCCTCCCTCACCGGGCCGGAGGGGACCACCTTATTATTATTAATGTCAAAACTTAACCTTAGTTCTCCGAGGCCTGCTTCCCGCATGGGCTCTTTGACGAAAAAGGCAGAACAGGAGAAACCCAGCGCACTTTCTATCTGGGCCAATTTTTCTTCCATGCGCATTACTTTATGCAGGACTCCGGCGATCTTGCCCTCTTCTTTCAGGCGCACAAAGCGTTCATCTGCGGCGCTATGGCCGGTAGAAAGCAGGATCGGAAAAGTACGCCCCATCTTCCTTACTGCTTCTACCAGGGCCACTCCGTCGTTGATGCTGGTGCCGGGGCATCTGGGAAGAGAGACATCAAATATACCTAGGGCAAAGTCCTGGCCGGATTCTTTTATCTTCTGCAGGGCCTCAAACGCGTCTCTGGCATTAGCTGCGCCCCAGATATTACAGCGGGGGAGCATATCCCTGAAAAGCTTAAGCTGCATCTCTTCATCTTCGACGACCAATACGTTCGGCCGGCCCGGCGCCGCAGCGGCCGAAGCGGGAGAGCTCTTTCCCGGCTCCTTTGCAGCAAAAAAGGCCCGGGCCTCTTTTTTCTCCAGGCTCTCCTCCCTGAAATAAGGCATGAGGAGCCTGACGAAGGAACCGGCCTTATGATTCTCTACGGTTATCCTTGCGGCAAATAATGATGCTACCCTGTGGCTTGCGGCCAGGGGAGAGCTTGATTCTGCCTGCCACTTTAATATTGCCGGCCCGCACTCGCCCCTGCCCAGGTCTTGCAGCTGGAGCTCGGCGTCGGTAAACCTGAAATAATTATTCCTGAAGGAGACGACCAGTTCCTGGCTCCGCTCATTCAGGTCTACGGAAACATGGATGGCCCTTTTTGCCTGGCTATCCCATGTTCCGGATTCAAGGCCGGTATTCAGGATATTGTAAAGAATGAAATTGAAAGCCTGCGGGTTTATCCGTACAGGCAGGAGGCCCTTTGACAAAAAGAGCATTTCTATTTTATCCGCTGAGATACCCTGTTGCTGAAAGAAGCGCTTGGAATGAGCGAAGAAATCCTGCATGCGCTCGATTGCACTGACCGCATCGACTAACTCCGTCGGAGCGCTGAAATTGCCGGTACAGTAAACACCCGTGAATTGAGCGAGGGCCTTGTTCATATGCCTGATGAAGTAGGCTACGGTATCAAGATTCTCGCCAAAGCCTATCTTTCTCAGCTCCGGCTCAAGCTGCGCGAAGAGCGCATTGATCCTTTGTATCGGCGCGGGTATCTGCGCAATCGCCTCCTCATTAGTAATCCGGCGCTCCTGCGCACCACTGGTGAGTTCGCCTATCCGGAGGAATTCGTCGCGCAACTCCCTTGCCCGCCCGCAGAGCTCAGGCTCTTTGGCACGCATGGCGATCATCTCGATAAACGTAACTACGGTCAGGTCATTATTCAGGTCATGCCAGAAGCTGGAATAAAGGTTCGCGCGCACCCTCATGGCCTCTTTCTGAAGCACTTCTTCTTCCAGTGTCAGGACAGGAAATTCCATGATGAAAGT
>VGKG01000026.1 GCA_016867115.1 Candidatus Omnitrophota bacterium
TTGCCCCAGCAAAGCCGAGCGGTAAATGACGAGATACGGAAGCGCCCCAAGGCGCGGGGCTAATTGATAATATAAATTAAGATCATGGTGCGCTTAAAATCGTTCGAATAGAGCGATATACGCACCGTTGCTTTTACCCGCAGATGAGCTACGCAACCGCATTATTTCCGGACTTGTTCGATCTTACCGATCCTTACTTTACCGAACAGCTTATAACATATATCGGTAATAAAAGGAGTCTGTTGCCTTTTATTAATAAAGGCATCGAAGAGGTAAAAAAAGACCTCTCTAGATCAAAACTGGTAATCATTGATGGATTCGCGGGAAGCGGCGCCGTTTCGAGGTTATTGAAGTATCACGCAAGTCAGCTGTGGGTAAACGACCTGGAAGATTATAGCGAAATAATAAACAAGTGCTATCTGGCAAACAGGTCCGAAGTGGATGCCGGCTTTATCGAATCAAAGATAGCCTGGCTTAACGAAAATAAACTGAAGATTCCCGGGGGCAAGGCCGGGTTCATCGAAAAAAATTACGCTCCCGCAGACAGCGAGAATATTAAAGAGGGCGAGAGAGTTTTCTATACGAACAGAAACGCAAAAATAATAGATAACCTGAAAAGACTGATCAATACAGGGATCAGAAAAGAGGAGCGGCACTTTTTTCTTGCGCCGTTAATCGTCGAGGCGTCCATCCATACCAATACCTCCGGCGTATTCAAAGGTTTCCATAAGAGAAACGGGACCGGTTGTTTCGGCGGCCGGGGAGAGAATGCATTGACGAGAATAAAAAGGGATATTGTCCTTGAAGCCCCCGTATTCAGCGAAGTAGAGTGTGAGGTGCACATCAGCAAGAGCGACATAAACAGCCTCATAAAGTCAGAAGAGTTACCGGAGGATTTCGACCTTGCCTACTATGATCCGCCCTACAATCAGCATCCTTACGGATCAAATTATTTCATGCTCAATATTATAGCTTGCGAACGCCAGGATATAGAGATACAGGATGGCGTAAGCGGGATATCGAAAAACTGGAACAGGTCGGCTTACAACAAGAGGAACCAGGCTGAGCAGACCCTCGATGCTTTGATTGCGGATACGCCGGCCAGGTACATTCTGCTTTCGTATAACAATGAGGGCATAATCCCGATCGGCAGGCTCAAAAAGATCCTGGGAAAGTACGGCAGTTACAATTTGATGACGCAGAAATATAACACCTACCGTGGTTCCAGGAACCTGAACGGCAGGAGCATCAAGGTAGAGGAATTATTGTGGGTGTTAAAAAAGAGATAAAAGAATGCGGTAAGCGGCGGTTTAATCAAGGAGCGTTTTAGATAATGTCCTACACAGTCTTTGCCCTTAAATGGCGGCCTAAGAGTTTCGATGAAGTCATCGGACAGAACCACATTACTTCCACCTTAAAGGGCGCGCTTCAGAACAACCGGCTTGCCCACGCCTTTCTTTTTTCCGGCCCCCGCGGCGTAGGGAAGACTTCTACTGCCCGGATTCTTGCCAAGGCGCTTAACTGTAAGGCCGGGCCGACGCAGGATCCCTGCCAGAAATGCCCTTCCTGCATCGAGATCAGCGAAGGCCGTTCCCTTGACGTCATCGAAATAGACGGCGCCTCAAACCGCGGTATCGACGAGATCAGGGTCCTGAGGGAGAACGTCAAGTTCGCTCCGGCTTCAGGTAAATATAAGGTCTATATCATCGACGAAGTGCACATGCTCACTACGGAGGCATTTAATGCACTGCTTAAGACCCTGGAAGAGCCTCCGGAGTTCGTCAAGTTCATCTTTGCCACCACCCAGCCGCAGAAAGTGATCCCGACGATACTCTCCCGCTGTCACCGTTTTGATTTCCGCCGGATCACCGCCATGGAGATCGCCAGGCAACTTGAGCGCATCGTAAACGCCGAGAAGCTCAAGGTGGATAAGGATGTGCTTTTTGCCATTGCCCGCTCAAGCGACGGCTCTATGCGCGACGCCGAATCCGTCCTGGACCAGCTGATTTCATTTTCCAGAGGCAAAGAGAAGGTCTCCCTGAAAGACGTGGTCTCTGTGCTGGGCGTGGTCGAGCAGGAAGCCCTGTTTGAGATCGCGGATAAAATAGCCCAGAAGGACGCCAAGGCAGTATTGGCGCTATTTAACAGCGTCATCGACAACGGAAAAGACATCAGCGTATTCCTGAATAATCTTATCGAGCATTTCCGCAACCTGATGGTGGTCAAAGTCGCCGGACAGAATAATCAGCTGGTCGACTTTCCTCAGGAGATCTGTGACAGGCTCTCCGGACAAAGCCAGGTATTCAGCCTTGAAGAGATATTCAGTGCCTTTAATACTTTAGTCGGGGCGCAGGAGATGGGCAAGAGGCTGGATTCGTTGCGGATCCCCCTGGAGATCGGCTTAGTGAAGCTTGCCCATGACAAAAAGGGAGAAAGGGTTGTGCCGGTGAAAGAGCAGGTTAAAACGCCGCCAAAAGCGCAGGTAAAGGAGAGCGCTCCGGAACCGCCGGTGGAAGCCGACCCCAAGGTAGATCCGCCGGAGCCTGATCCGGCCGTTTCTCTGGATAAGATCATCGGGATATGGCAGAACGTCATCGATGCGCTGAGCAAGGTCAAGATGTCCGTAGCGACCTATTTGAATGAAGGCGAGCCGCTAAGCATCTTAGGCAATACCCTGACCATTTCTTTTGCCAAAAATTATTCGCTGCATAAGGAGGCGCTTGAAGAGAAAGCTAATTGCGCCCTGATCGAAAAGACTTTTTCCGAGATGTTAAGCGCTAAACTAAGGATCAACTTCATCCTTTCCGCCGAAGAGAAACAGAAAGAAATCCGTCAGGATAGCGCTTTTATCAAGTCCGCGCTGGACGTCTTCGGAGGAAGGGTGATCAAGGAAGAATAATGTCCAGCTACACCGATTCCATAGAGAAACTGATCGAAAGCCTGATCAGGCTGCCCGGTATCGGCAGACGCAGCGCCGAGCGCATTGTCGGCTATATACTGGGCGCTTCGGCGGATGAAGTAAAAATCTTGTCCGCGGCGGTCAACAAGGTGAAAGAAAGCGTACGTTTCTGCCGCATCTGTAATAATTTGAGCGAAGAGGAACTCTGTAAGGTCTGCCAGGACAGCCGCCGGGAAAGGGGAGTTATCTGTATCGTAGAGAAGCCAGGCGATGTCACGGCGATCGAAAAGGCAGGCACTTTCCGCGGCGTGTATCATGTGCTACTGGGTTCGATTTCTCCCCTTGAAGGGAAAGGCCCCGGAGACCTCAAGATCGAGAGCCTTTTACAGAGAGTCAGAGAAAATAATATCAAGGAAGTGATCATCGCCACCGACGCGGACACCGAAGGCGAGACTACGGCTTTATACCTGGCTAAGATCCTCAAGCCCACAGGCGTCAATTTAAGCCGTATCGGCCTCGGCCTGCCAGTGGGTTCAAACCTGGAGTACCAGGACTCAACCACCCTCTCCAAAGCGCTCGAAGCGCGCCGCAATGTGTAGTTTATGATTAACATCTTGAATCTCTCCAAGAGTTACGGCAGCAAGGTCCTCTTCGAAAATATCTCCCTCAATATAAACGCAGGAGAAAAGATCGGCCTCATCGGTCCGAATGGTTCGGGTAAGAGTACGCTCTTTTCGCTGATCCGCGGGGAGACCGAGCCTTCTGCCGGAGAAGTCAGGGTGAATAAAGGCGTATACATCGGTTACCTTCCGCAGGAGGCGAGCTTCAAGTCCGAGCGCACAGTTCTTTCGGAGCTGACTGAAGGCGACGAGAGGATCCTGCGCCTGAAAAAAGAGAAAGAGGAGCTTGAGGCATCTGATCAGGCCGGCTCAAAGCGCTATGGAGAAGTGCTTCATGAACTGGAGACCCTGGGATTTTTCGAGCTGGAACATAAGGCAAAGAAGATTCTGATGGGCTTAGGCTTCAAGGAGAAAGATTTCAACCGGCCCATCACCCAGATGAGCGGCGGCTGGCAGATGCGCACCCTTTTAGCTAAACTCCTGACTTATCAATATGACCTTTTATTGCTGGATGAGCCGACAAACTACCTGGACCTGTATGCCGCGCTCTGGCTTAAGGATTATCTGCGCGCCTTCAGAGGCACCTTTATCATGATCTCACACGATAAGGCCTTTCTTACCGAAGTCACCAACTATACCTTGATCCTGGAAAACGGGTCTATTTTCAAGGTCCGGGGAAATTATGAGCATTATGAGCAGATAAAAAAAGAAAGGCGCATTTTCCTTGAGAAGCAATTCAAGGAGCAGGAGAAGAAGAGAGAGCAACTTGAGACTTTTATCGCCCGTTTTCATGCCCAGCCGAATAAGGCTGCGGCTGTGAGGGCCAAGCGTACCGCCTTAGAGCGCCTGGAAAAAGAAGCGGTCAAACTGCCGCAGGATGCGCGCGAAAGCATCGGGACCTTCCGGTTTCCGGCAACGCGCAGAAGCGGCCACCGCGTAATAAGCCTGGAGCAGATCGATAAAAGTTACGGCGATATAAAGGTCTACGGGGGTTTGGATTTTGAGATAACCCAGGGTGAAAAGGCGGTGCTGGCAGGCGAAAACGGCGCGGGAAAATCTACGCTTCTAAAAATCCTTGCCGGCATAGCGGATATCGACGGGGGCAGGCGGATCGTCGGGCATAATGCGGATATCGGTTATTTTTCCCAGACGCGTATGGATGTTTTGAACCTAGAAAATACCGTACTGCAGGAGGCTTATTCTGCCGCTCCCGGATATATGGCAGAGGAGGCTATCCGTACGATCCTGGGTGCATTCTTGTTCACGGGCGATGATGCGGATAAAAAGGTGAAGGTCCTTTCAGGAGGGGAAAAGAGCAGGCTTATTCTGGCTAAATTGCTGGTCAATCCGCCTAATTTCCTTCTATTGGATGAACCGACCACGCATCTGGACGTGGATGCGGTAGAGGCGCTGGTATATGCCCTTAGCCAATACGAAGGCACGCTGGTCTTTATCAGCCACGATATTTACTTTGTGCGTTCCGTGGCGAATATGGTCTATGAGGTCAGAGACGGCCGGGTGAGGAAATTTCCGGGAAACTTTGATTATTACTTAGAGAAAAAAGACAGCGAGTTTATTGACATACCCAGAGTCGAGAAGAAGACCGAGAAGCAGATCGAGCGGGAGCGGCTGGAAGGGGAAAAGAGAAGGCAGAAAGAAGAAGAGAAAAAACGCAAAGAAGAGGAGCGTAAGCGGAAAGCCCATAATGCCGCGATACACGAGAAGATGGTGGGGCTGGAGAAGAAGAAAGAGGATTTAAGGCTTGAGAGCTATGCCAAGGCGCGCGCCCTTTCTAACCCTAAGATCTACCGCGATGAGGAGACGGTCAAAGAATACGGCAGGCGCCTGAAGGAGATAGAGCAGTTGATCGCGGGTATAGACTCCGAGATCAAAAACCTCGAGTCTCAGATACTTTAAGTCTTTCCTGCCGGATGTAGTCGTACCACTTGCGCAGGGATTTGTTTATTTGATAATAAGCCTCGTCAAAACCGTACCCCAGCATTTCTTTGTAGGCGTCTTCAATCCCCCAGTGGCCGTATTTTATCCTGTATGCGGCAAAGATAAGTCCGGTGCGGTCCTTTCCGCCGTGGCAGTGTACGAATATCGGCTGGCGGGATTTATCCGTGATTATATCCAGTATCCGTTCTATTTTCTCTATACTTTGTTCTTCCGCGGCGTTCATAGGGATATTAATAAAGTCGATCCCCAGTTCTTTTGCCGCTTTAGCCTCCCACTCGACTATCTCTTTCCCGTCGCGCAGGTTCAATACGGTTTTCAAATCGAAATATTCCTTCAAGATCAGGAGGCCTTCTTTTTCCGGCTGCCCGCCTCTTAATATTCCCGGCGCCACCAGATGGAAATTAGTGATGTTGAAGACAGGCGCAGTTTTGTACTTGTGCAGGGCGTAGAAGTGCGTGGTGGGGCTCTTATTTATGATATAGATGATGAGGAAGGAGGTATTGACGGTAAAAAAGAGGAGGATCAGGGATAAGACTACCCAGAAGATCCTTTTTTTAAGCCGTTTCTTCCTGCGGTTCCTCAGGGCCCAGAAGATGGCGTAACAGAGGGCTACGGTGAGTAGAATATTTGCCAGAATGATGGTGAACATGGTCTAATTATACCATATTAAAGCCGGTTTGCCCAGTGTGTCGCCTGATCCGGGCGTTGAAATTTCATTTGACGGGAGTTAGGTTTAGTGTAGAATAATTTTGTCTTTCTCATATTCCCCCTTAGCTCAGCCGGTAGAGCGAGTGGCTGTGCGAGCCCGCCAAGGGCGGGCGAGCAAAGAGCATGAAAGGAGGGTGATCTTTGGCAAAGCAAGATACACGAAGATACGCAGACCGCCGTAAATATTTGATTGCCGCTGTACATAAAAGACGTAAAAAAGTAAGACAGATGGCAGTTGAATATAAGGGCGGTAAATGTCAAACATGCGGATATAATCGCTGTATCGAAGCTTTAGAGTTTCATCACTGTGATTCTTCCGGAAAAGATTTCAGTGTCTCGGAGAAAGGTTACACGAGAAGCTGGGATAGGGTTAAGGAAGAATTGGATAAGTGTATGTTGCTCTGTGCCAATTGTCACCGTGAATTTCATGCTCAAGCAAGCGCAGCTTCTCCGGGAAACCGGAGTTGAAACTGCAGGAGAATTGCTGGAAGTCCCTCTGGGATAATCAGCAGCCGAGCTTCGCAGATAATGCGATGAAGGTTCAGAGACTATGCACCTGCTACCGTAACGTTAAGTCGACGGTAAAGATATAGTCCGCGTCCGAAAGCAATTTCGGGTCACGTGTAACCACCAGGTCCGAGGTTCGAGTCCTCGAGGGGGAGTTAATCTAAAAAAGCCATGCTATTTTAATAGTGTGGCTTTTTTATTGTTTTTCCCCGCGAGGACGAGAACCTTAGCGCCCCGCTATTAATTATCGGGCGCGCGGGGCGACCGAGCGAAGCGAGGGAGTGGTTGAGCGAAGCGAAACCATTCGAGCGACCGAGCCCGCTATATGAGACAAGCGAGGGAGTGCCGAAAATGCGACAGCATTTTCGACGCCGAGAGGGGGAGTTTTAATTTTTTAACTCTTTGCAGAAAATATGTTGCAGGGAGTTTTTTTCTTGATATAATAAATTCTAAAGGAGGGCATATGGAAAATAGAAGGTCTAAAGGTATTACAATCTTTGCGTGGATAATAATAGTTTTATCTGTTATAAACTTGATTTCTCGTTTAGATTACATTTTTAAGGGCACATTGAAAGATTACACTGCAGGAATAGGTGACTATTTCTATTTAATCATTTCCATTTTAGCTATTATTGCTGCGATTTTCTTACTAAAATTAAAAGAATGGGCTCGCATTGCTACTTTGATCGTAGCTGCTTTAGTGATTATTAATATTATTCTCGTGAGTTTGTCTACTATTTTTAAGAATTTCTTAGTTTCTTTGCCCGCGTCTCTAATAATGTTGGTGATTACTTTGATACCTTTGGCTTTCGAAGGAGGAGTTATTTATTACTTCACTCGCCCTGTAATCAAAGAGCAGTTTAAGTAAAAGCTGTTTTAATAGATAATAAGCCATCTTTTGCCAGTTTTAGCCTTATTTAGTCTCCAAATTACCTCCACTGAAAAGTTCGGATATTTACCCCTATCGGGGAGTTTTTATAAAAATCCGAACTTTCGGATTTAAACCCTCTGTAGCAAAAATTTGTTGCAGAGGGTTTTATTTTGAAAATGCTTGACACCAGTAACTATTAGTGTTATCTTCCTATGAAAGGTGCTACGATGAAAAGAATAAAGAGATTCGGTGTATCGCTAGAGGAAGAGCTTTTCAATGAGCTGAACGCTATTGTTAGGAGGCATAAGTTTCCTAATAGAAGCCAGGCCATCCGTTTCCTTATACGCAAGAATTTAACCGAAGAAGCATACGAAGACAATAAAGAAGTCTCTGGCGCAATTGTTATAATCTATGATCATCATAAAAGAGAAGTAGTTAACAAATCATTAGATATCCAGCATGAATTTACCAATATAATCTTAGCCAACCAGCATGTTCATCTAAGCCATCATAATTGTTTGGAAATAATTGCCCTTAAGGGGAAGGCCTCTGATTTAAAGGCTTTATCAGATAAATTGATAGCTTTAAAAGGGGTAAAGCACGGTAAACTCGTAGTCACTTCAGCATAATTTTTTTAATTCTCGGTAGCACGATTCTTAGGAAAGTAACAATGAACAGTAAAAATACTGTAACAGAATATAAGGAAAAACAGCACATACTAGAAGAAATCGTAGAAGCCATTGAGAGTGTTAACTACGGTGAGATAGTTATTGCTATCCATGATTCAAGGGTGGTACAGATAGAAAAAAGAGAAAAGAAACGCTTTAAATAAATTGCTACTGCATAGGCAAGAGCTTAATCGCTAAATAGTTGATTTCCCGACTGGACAACCAGAGGAGAAGTTAAAGGAGGTTGTCCAGATGCGGATAATTGTATTTTTAATCGGCATTTGCTTTTTTGCAAATGTTTGCTTTGCTCAAGATTTATCTGTTAGAGATGAAATCAATCAACTCAAAGAACGCATAGCAGCTTTAGAGAAAAAAGTTTCCAATCAGGATAAATATATCGCTACGCAGGAATCTACAGTTAAAACACAGCAGCAAACCATCTCGGATTATGAAATGAGATTATCGCAGTTTGAAGAAAAGCTTAAGCGCGTGCCCGGAGAACCCATAAAGCTAATGGAAGGACTTGAGCTTGGTGTAGGCGGTACCTTTATTGCTCAGGGAACCAATAATGTTAATTACGATGGCGATGGGCAAACCTTAAAGAAAGACCGTACCGATGGTTCTTATTCAGCTGATGTAACTTTAGCTAAGGAATTCAAGGAGATTGGAGGTAAGGCGTTTCTGCATCTAGAGGCCGGTCAAGGAGCAGGCCTAGAAAACAACCTTACTTTATATAGCAACGTTAATCGTGATGCCGGTGATAGCGAAGCAAGGGTTGAGGTAACCGAGCTCTGGTATGAGCAAGGCCTATTCAAGGATAGAGTGGCTATTACCTTTGGTAAACTTGATCCCACAGCCTATTTTGACCAAAGCGAAGTTGCTAATGACGAAACTACCCAATTTTTAGGCCGGATATTCCGTAATTCACCTACAGTTGAATTCCCGGATAATAATGCCGGTATTCGCTTAGCGTATTTACCTGTTGAATGGCTTGAATTAGGTTATGGGATGTTTAATGCAAAAAGCGGCTGGGATAAAATTGGAGATAATCTTTTTAACATCGGGCAGGTTAGTTTTAGGACTAAATTACTAGGTCAACCTGGAAACTATCGTATGTATGGTTGGAGTAACAATGCCTATCATACAGAATGGTCTGACCCTGAGAAATCTAAAGAAACAGCTTATGGTTTTGGCTTAAGCTTTGACCAAAAAGTTACAGATATTGTAACGCTCTTTGCCCGTTATGGTTGGCAGGATCCAAAAGTTTACAATCCTGAAATAACTACGGCAGCAGGAGGATATAATTATTCTCTCGTACAGTCATGGAGTACTGGTTTCCAGATTGAAGGTAAGCCTTGGGGCAGAGAAAATGATGTTCTGGCTTTTGCAGTAGGCCAGGTGTTCCCTTCTAAAGATTACAAGGATTACTATGGCTATCTGGCTAAGCCTGAAGGTCATCTCGAAGCGTATTACAATATTCACTTGAATAAGTATCTCTCTATCTCTCAGGATTTTCAGTATATCTGGAATCCGTTTGGTAAAGATATTACAGGTGATACGAGTCCAATATTTGTTGGAGGCATGAGGGCGCAGGTAGATTTTTAAGTATTCGGTTATATTAGGTTGGTCGGTGTTTATTACTAAAAAGGAGGTGGTAAGGATGTGGCTAGTAACGACTTCAATAGCAGAAGTAGGTGTAACAGCAGCTAAGGTCATAATTCGGAAAGATTATAAGCTGGGTTTTTTAGCTTTGATGTTATGGGGAGCAGCAGCGATGATTCTTGTTGACCATGTATTAGGCTATGAAGGTGGAAAATTCCTAGAAAAGACAACAGATGGTATGATCCACAATAGCGCTATTTTAGGGGTCGCAATGTTGGTGCCTGTATTAGCGATATGGGGAATTTCATTATTAATTTCAAATTTAAAAAGGAGGTAAAGATGGCCTGTTTTGTTGTTCCTGCCGCTACGGCAATATTAACGTCTGCTATCGGAAAGAAAGTCCCCGAGAAATACCATATGAATTGGTTGAACTCTATGCTATGGGGCGGCGTAGCAATGTTAGCAGTTGAGCATTTGGCTCACAAAGAGGTTGTTCCTTACCCACCTTTCCTCACTGCTGGGTTTTCTGAGGTATTTCCAGAGATGATGAGGGTAGGCATTCCGATGACCCTAATTATTTTTTTAATGTGGGGTATCATGGTGGCAGTAGCTACAAAGGTCAGTAAGAGAGTCTCGTATATGGAAACGTAACGATATTGCGGGGTGGTAGTATAGCTTTAGTATATTACCACCCCGCTTTTACCATTTTTAGCTTTACTTAAGCCCATATTATATAGGGTTACAAAAAAGTTCGGATATTTACCCGTTTCGCGGAGCTAAATTTTCCGGAGAGCTGCAAGGAGGTCTCTTATGGCAACAGAAGGGTTGAAACCAAAAACGCCGGGCTGGATATCGTTTGTCATTGCATGTGTAATCTTTTTCTTGGGGCATTTGTTATTTACCGGGTCTACCCTCGGGGCCGCCGGAGCTCTCAGGTGGTGGAATATCCTTATTCTTCTGCTGCTTTGGGGTGCTATAAGCGCCTGCCTTGAGGCGTTGGCAAATCGGAAAAAGTAGAGTTTAAGTAACCATTGTTATACACCGGTTGGGAGACTCGCCCAAGGGGGAGCTAATCTTAAAAATGCCCATGGTTTAACCGTGGGCATTTTTATTCAGGGGCGGGGCACAGTCCGGTCCTCGAGGGCGGATTGACTTCCTGAGTCTCAGTGATAGAATATATTAAATAGTTTTTAGAGGCAGCATACGTAAAGAAAGGATAAAATTATGCCAGGCGGGTTAACTTCCGAAGATAAGATTATAGTTCTGGCCAGTTGTGCGACAACAGCCGGACTTATTAGCGGCGCAGTCTCCGGCGGTATAGGAGGCTGGATCACAAAACATAAGCTATCCGTGTCACTATCAGGAGTTCTTGCCGGAGCATTTTTAGGGTGGTTGGCCGGTAGCATCGTCGGTAACATACTGTTCCCGTCGGTGGATGGCAATGTTATGATCGCTAAATGGGGATTGGATTCCCTCCTTTTAACGCTTAAGGGCAATATCATTACCAGCATTGTTACCGCAATTTTGATTTCGATCCCGTTGACATTTATTACAAAGAGCGATTTTAAAGAGGCCGCCGGGCCATGCGTCGGTGCGTCTATTGTCACCGGTATTATTGTTGCCCTCCTGGCGTCATTAGTTTAGGTCTAGAACTAAGATATTATCGCCCTAATAGGCCCCCATAAAAATTCAGGGCCGTTTATTTTTGCGGCCTCCAAGAGCGCGAGAATCGAGAAGGCAAATACTTATTGCACAACTAACCGGGGATGATAGAATTATATAAAATAAGCGCCTTATTACCAGTAAAAAAGGAGATTGGGATGGCAAAATCGATAAAGGGAAGCGAAACAGAACGAAATCTTCTTAAGGCATTCGCCGGCGAGTCGCAGGCGCGTAACCGCTATACTTATTTTGCAAGCGCAGCCAGAAAAGAGGGCTATGAGCAGATAGCCAATATCTTTACAGAGACCGCCGAAAACGAAAAAGAGCACGCCAAGATATTCTTTAAACACCTTGAAGGCGGGGATGTAGAAATAACAGCCGTCTATCCTGCCGGGATGATCAAAGACACCAGGGCGAACCTCGAAGAAGCAGCGGCCGGGGAGAATATGGAGTGGACCGCACTCTATCAGGATTTTGCCAAGACCGCTAAAGATGAAGGCTTTCCGGAGGTGGCGCGTTCTTTTGAACAAGTGGCCAAGGTGGAGAGGTTCCATGAATCGCGTTACCGCAAGCTTATCAGCAACCTGTCTAATGCCGAGGTATTCAAGAAGAAGGCCGCGATAAAATGGCACTGCACCAACTGTGGGTATGTCATCGAGGGAACAGAGGCACCGAAGGAGTGCCCCGCGTGTAAACATCCGCAGGCATATTTTGAGGTGCTGGCGGAGAATTATTAGTCATCTACAGGGAGTCGAATCGTGAATGGATCTGAAGGAAGAATGGCAATTTTAAACTTATGCAGGGGTTCTTGGAGGTTAATGATCGTTGCTCTTCTAATGGCGTTATTTCTTAGCGGTTGCTTTCTTTTCGGAGGTACGTCATCAGACCCGAAAAAGGTCTTTAAGGAGTTCATTGCTGATCCCATACCTAAAGGCATCAAGCTTAAAAAAGGAATGGTTACAGGATGGCAGGGTTACTATGCGTACGTGATATTTACCGCAGAGCCTCAAGTTTTCAAAGAGTTAGTAAGGGATTATGAGTTTTTACCGGATTGCCGCCGCAAAGAAACCGTTCAATCCGGCGCAAAGACAGAAGAGACATATTTTGATGTCAGGACGGGGCTCGGTAAGCCTGTGGCAGAGGCAGTGGCTTCTATGCCGACAGCCAAATGCTATTATAGGGTGAACTCAGGCGAAGAGGGGATCCGCGGCATATTTCATATGATTTATGACGAAGAAACGCACCGGGCTGTCTTCGAGGGGAAGTTCTAGGGGTTATAAATTTTAGCTTGACATATCCTGAAAATGTGTTAAACTACTTCTCGTAGTAAATAAAGGATGTGAGATCTGACGGCCGCAAGGTCTGAAGGCACTGACCTTAGCGGTTTTTTATTTCTGCCGTTATTTACTATAATACAGAAGGAAGGAGGTAGTAGATAATGGCAAGAGGTAAAGTCAAGTGGTTCTCGAATCAGAAAGGTTATGGGTTTATCACTCCGGAATCCGGAAGCGACGTGTTTGTGCATCACAGCGCAATTCAGGGTGAGGGGTATAAATCCCTTGAAGAGGGTCAGGAAGTAGAGTTTGAGATCGAAAAAGGCCCTAAAGGAGAACAAGCTACGAAAGTAGTGAAACTATAACCGAACAAAGAAAGAGCCCGGTTTCCTGAACAAGGAGGCCGGGCTTTTTTTGTGATCCCGCTTATTGCCTAACCTGCCCGATGTGGTACAATTAAAGAACGGGAATCACCCGAAAAATTTTGAAACTTTTTTGCGCCTCAAGCGTTTAATATACCGGAGAAAGGATAGGGGCTTTGAGAGCCATGCAGAAGCTGACAGACGAACAGGTGATGCTTGGGTATCAGGAAGGAGAGCTTGAGGCAATGGAAGAGCTCGTTCGCCGCTACAAAAATCCGGTATACTGCTTCGCCTACAGGCTGGGGAACACCGAAGCCGAGGCGCAGGATATCACCCAGGAGGTATTCCTCAGGCTGCATCAGCAGAGGCTCAAATACGTCCCCAGCGGCAAGTTCTCTACCTGGATATTCAGCATCGCGCATAACCTTTGCATCAGTTGGCTGCGCAGGAAGAGGTGGCTCGTTTTATGGCCGAGACAGAAAGAGGATCCCGATGAATTAATGGATCTGGAAAGCCCGGATCCTTCTCCGAAAGAGACAAGTGAAGCAAGCGATCTATCCATGGCGGTAAAAAGATGCATTCAGGGCCTACCCTTTCTCCAGAGAGAGGCACTGGTATTACGCGAATACGAACAATTGGATTACGCAGAGATCGCCAAGATCCTGCGCAAACCCCAGGGCACGATCAAGACACTGATCCACCGGGCCAGGCTGAACTTAAAAGAAAGACTTCTCCCCGTTGTAGAAGAATATAAGGGAGGGATAAGATGAATAAATGCCATGTCGCAAAAGAATTAAGCGCATACCTTGATCAACAGCTTCCGGAAGGAGCAAGAAAGAAAGTCGAGGAGCATCTTAAGACTTGTTCTTTCTGCGCCGGAGAACTTTCGCGCCTCAGGCAGCTTTCCGAAAAGCTAAAGGCATGGCAGGCACCTGAGCTTGGCCCGTTTTTCGAGGCTCATGTCAGAGAATCGCTCGCCCGCGGGGAAACGCAAAGGGGTGAGGTTAAAATGAAAAAGAAACTTTTTCCGATTTTAGTCCCTTCAGGAGTGTTGGCAGGGGTCCTGGTATTCCTGCTGGTCGGGCTACTCTTAAAAAGCGGCTACTACGGGAAGGTAATTACTCCGCCGGTGACTGTCACAGAAAAACCCAGAGTCACGGAAACCGGCATAACGCCGCAGCCAGGCGTTGACAAGAAGCATCTGGTTACAGAACCTGCGGTATCGCCGCAGTCAAGCACGGCTATGCCGAGTCTTAAGACGGGAGCGCAGTATCTCGGTAAAGAAAAATCCGAAGGGATCTGGGGAACCGGGCACTATGAGTCAAATTATATGACCAGAGCCTATGACGCCAGCATAGCAACTGAAAGTTATTCGCAGATGCCCGGAGGTCCATGGGGTTACACCGCTTATCCGGATTTTAACACCGAACAATATGACCGGATCTACGAGAATGATTATCTGCAGGCAAAAGATAACCCGCTATCTACCTTTTCCATTGACGTGGACACCGCCTCTTACTCTAATGTCCGGCGTTTCCTCTACGGTAATACCCTGCCTCCGAAAGATGCGGTGCGCATCGAAGAGATGGTCAATTATTTTACCTATGACTATCCGCAGCCCAGTGACAAAGAGCCGTTCTCGGTCACCACCGAAATAGCCGGATGTCCCTGGAATGCCCAGCATCAGCTGGTGTTGATCGGCCTTCAGGGAAGAAAGATGGAGGTAAAAGACCTGCCTCCCAGTAACCTCGTGTTTCTGCTTGATGTCTCAGGTTCCATGCAGCCGGAAAATAAACTCCCCCTGGTCAAATCCGCATTCCGGCTCCTGGTGAATGAACTGCGGCCGCAGGATAAGGTGGCAATTGTGGTCTATGCCGGCTCATCGGGGCTTGTCCTTGACTCTACATCCGGAGATAAGAAGGACTTGATTTTACAGGCCATCGATAAACTCGAAGCAGGCGGTTCAACCGCAGGCGGAGAGGGTATTAAGCTTGCCTATGAGACTGCCAAGAAGAACTACATCAAGGACGGCAATAACCGCGTGATCCTGGCTACTGACGGAGATTTTAACGTCGGGATCACCAGTGACGGAGACCTGACCCGGCTCATCGAAGAGAAGCGCGATGAAGGGATATTCCTCACCGTGCTCGGTTTTGGCATGGGTAATTACAAGGATGCCAAGATGGAGAAGCTGGCGGATAAGGGAAACGGCAACTTCGCCTACGTGGATAATCTTCTTGAGGCAAAGAAGGTCTTTGTGAAGCAGCTGCCGGCCACACTCTTTACCATTGCCAAGGACGTCAAGATCCAGGTTGAGTTTAATCCGGCAAAGGTAAAGGCGTACCGCCTCATCGGTTACGAGAACCGCATGCTCAAGAAAGAGGATTTTAACGACGATAAAAAAGACGCAGGCGAGATCGGCGCAGGGCACACCGTGACCGTGCTTTATGAGATCGTCCCTGCCGGATCAGGGGAGGATTTTGCCGGCACCGACCCTCTCAAATATCAGGAGGTCAAGGTCAAGCCAAGCGATGAGATGCTGACGGTGAAGCTGCGCTACAAAGAACCGAACGAGGATGTCAGCAAGCTGATCACCCGCACAGTTACGGGCAAGGAAAAAGAGGCGCAGGCTTCGAATAACCTGAACTTCGCTTCTGCTGTGGCGGAGTTCGGGATGCTGCTTCGGGATTCTCAGTATAAAGGGAGCTCCTCATATCAGAGCGTATTGGAGCGCGCAAA
>VGKG01000027.1 GCA_016867115.1 Candidatus Omnitrophota bacterium
TGTTAAAGAGGCTGGCCATGGCTGAGCCGGCGGCTATGGCTCCGGCATCTGCGGCATTAGAGGTCTCGGTCTTGATCAGGGCGACCTTGGAGAGGTTCACCGTGACCATGGCCATGATGATGATCACTATGATGATGACGATAAAAAATGGGGCGACCTGACCCTTGTTGTACCGCAGCTTATTCTGATGAAAGTATCTGAGCATGCTTTTCCTTTATTTTCGCGGTTCCTCTGCCCGCTCCGGCAGGCTGTAATCCAGCACGCTACCCGTCAGCACCATGCCCTCGGTGAGGCTGGGCGGTGAATAGACCGGCCACTGCAGGGAATATCCGTCACTGGCTGTGCCTGCCGCCACCCTGCCTGATTCGTAAGCCTGCTGCCGCGCCACGATCTGGTTATTTCCCCAGAGCCAGATATTGATGATGCCGCCTAAGAGCGCTACCATCACCGTGATAGAGATGGTGGCTTCCAGTAAACTCTGCCCGCGCTTTGCCTTCATTAGAAGTTCGTCCTCCAGGAATGGCCGCCGCTTTCGCTTAAGTTTTGGCTGGTGCTTAAAAGCGTGCCGGAACTGGTCACTGCCTCGGTATGCTCATCTTTTACTTCATAAGGTATTGTCACAGTTACGGTTTCGTTTACGTTATAATTACGGATATTGGTAATGCCTGCTGTGTCTTCCCGCTTAGTCAGGCTGTCCCTCACGGTAAGGCTGGATGTAGAATCTATATTTCCGGGCTCAAATGTGTATTCGTCTTTTTCGTCGCCGTCGGCATCTTCGGTATCCTGAGGCACGAAATCGCGGTAATTAAAATCGAAAAGTTGCCCGTTGATCTCATACATTATTCTGCTCGGCGGGTCCACATCTTCCTTTACCTCCGGCACTGCCCAGTAGACGCTTCCTCCGCCCGAAGCCATCTGGGAGGTGGTCTTACGGTTGTAGACATCGACATTGCGGCGGTGGTCCATCACGGTATACTGGATAGAGGCTCCCGCGCCTTCGGCTCCGTCATTAGAAGAGTATGTGCAGGCATGATACAGGGCCTTGCGGAAAGCTGCCATGGTGGCGTATTCCTGGTCATTCTGGGATTGGATGTAAGAAAGGAGGGTTCCGAAGGCCAAGAGGATCAGGCTGCCGAAGAGCGCCATCTCCGCTACTGACTGACCCTTTTTATTGAACATTGCCTCCTCCTTAAAACTAATTAGAATAACTGTCTGACTGGCTGCGCGACCTGATCGTCCTGTTCTCGTCCAGATTGATCCTGGTGCTGCCGCCTAATAACCCCGTCATGTCGTGGATGGCGTTTACGCGGCTTGAGGTATTGCTTGTGGTATCGGTCATGGCACTTGACTCCGTGGCATGATCAGTGCCGATGAAATAATCCGTAAGGTCTGCTACCCTTGCCTGCACCCCGCGCTTGACATAGATATTCATGCCGATAAGCGCAAGAGAGACCACTCCGAGCATCAGGGCGTATTCCAGTAAAGAGTTTGCCTTTATTTTTGATTTTTTCTTAAACATCTTACCACCTCGCCGGCTCTGCCGCAAGAGACAGGACCTCTTCATTCTTGTCTACGTCTACAAAAACATTGGAGGTAGTGACGGTCCTTTTGTGCGTATCCGAGACGGAGTCCGAAGATGTGTATTCAAAGGTATTGGTGCTGGTATAAGCATTCCCGATGGTAGCAGCAGGGGAATAACCGATCTCGGCGACCTGGCTGGTAGCGTTACGGATCCTACCCTGCAGGGAACGCTTGACATAGACCTGCATCCCGATCACTGCCGCAACCAGGATCGCGATCAATATCGCGTATTCCAGTGTGCTCTGAGCCCTTTTATTCATCTTGACCGCCCTTATCTTTTGGTCTCGTCCAGCTCGACCTGGATCTGCTTAAGGCGCGCGTTCATCGCGCGCTGCACATAAGGACTCATGGCCATGATCGCGACGGAGATCACCGAAATAAGCATCGCGTATTCCAGTAAACTCTGCGCTTTTCTATTGTAGAAAATCTTGAACATCATTCACCTCTATGGCGTAATGCTACCCTGCATGGAGCTTGAATACGCCTGAAATGCGCTCTTGACCCTGCCCAGAAAGCCGGTTGAGACCGCGGCGATCAAAATTACGCACATGATGATGATGTACTCCATCACACTCTGGGCAAGATTTTTACGTAAGTTCTTCATCCTTAAAACCCGAACGCAGGGTTGCTGCGCGTAAACTGCAAGATGATCGGGCCTCCGACGATGATCAAGACTACGGGTAAAATAAAAGCAAAAAGCGGAAAGAGCAGCTTGATCGGCGCCTTAAGCGCCATTGCCTCTCCGTCATGATACCTTCTGGTACGCATCTCTTCTGCCTGCAGTTTCAGGGCATCAGCCATGGGCGTGCCCATGCGGTCTGCCTGCACCAGCGTGCGCACAAAAGAATGGATCTCCGGCATATCCACGCGCCAGGCAAAGTTCTTCAGCGCCTCGCGCCGGGTCTTGCCCATCTGCGTCTGGCGGTATACCTCGGAGAGCTCCCCGGTCAGCTGGCAGGGTTTCAGGTCTTTGACTACGCGCACTACCGCAAGCATAAAGTCAAGGCCGCCGCTGACGCACAGATTTAAAAGGTCGATGACGCTGGGCAGGTCCCTGCGGATGGCGCTATGGCGCTTCTTGATCTTGCTGTTCAGCCAGAGCTCCGGGATCATCCAGCCAAGGAAGAGGGAGCCGAAGAATAACCCCAGTTTAGGGAAAGAGCCGCTGCCCAGAAAAATAAAAGCTACCACCGGAGTGATAGCTAAAGCAAGCAGCTTAAAAAGCATGAACTCCGTCACTCCCATAGGGGAGCCTGCCTTGATCAGCCTGCGCTTGATCGCCCCGCTTGGCAGCCGCTGTTCCAGCGCCCTGAAACGGTCGCCCAGGAAGCCCAGCTTCTTGCCTGTCTTAAAGGCAGAGGCGGATAACGCTAAGGAAGCCTCTGTCTTTTCGGTGAGCATCTCAGCCGGCAGATGCGCTTTTTCCGAGGCCTCGCCGGTAAACTGATACGCCACCATAAAAGCGCTTAAGGATAATAATGCTACAGCCAGAATTAACATTTCTTTCCCCTCTCTCTAGCTCTGTAATCTGTGTAATCTGTTTTTAAAATCTGTGTAATCATTTTTTATATTTCTATCTTACTGAATTTCTTAATAAAGAAAACGCCCAGTATTTCCGAAACTACCGCATAACCCAGAAGAAATCTGCCTAATGAGTCGTTGAGGAACGCATCAAAGAAACCGGGGTTGGTCTGATAGACAAAAGCGGCAAAACCTATCGGGATCAGGGACATGATCGCGCCCTGCAATTTACCCTGTACGCAAAGAGCATTCACCCGGCTGATCAGCTTATTGCGTTCCTGGATGGTATTGGCGATCTGGGTAAAAGTAATAGTAAGGTCTCCTCCTGTCTCCTTGGCCACCGTCATCGCCGAAACCGTGATGTCTAAGTCATCGCAGCGCATACGCTTTTTTAGATTGGACATCGCCTCATCCAGCGAAACGCCCATCTTGATCTGGCGCACTAACAAGTTGAACTCCTGCGAGATGGGCGGAGGCATCTCCTCTACGATGACCTCAAAGGACTGGGATAGGCTTAAGCCCGCTTTCAGGGAACTGGAGAGAATCATCAGGGCGTCCACAAGTTGTAGGCCGAATTTTTTCCTGCGCTGCTTCTCCAGGTTCGAGAGGACCATCATCGGTATGATCAGGCCGATTCCTCCAGCTCCCAGGGCTATGGCCAGATTCTGGGTTAAAATATACCCCAGCAATCCGGTGACTAAAGGTGACAGGGTGTCCAGAAGGATGATCTTCTTCTGCGGGATGAACAAAAAGATGTCCTCAAAGCGGGGGGCCATCTTTTCCACGCGTTTCTTCTGCCACTGTGTCGCGCTGTCCTCTAAAGAAGGATACAGCAGCTTCACGATCCAGAAGACCCCGCCGAAGACCACCATCATGATCAACAACTTAATCAGGACCAGCATGTCACCTCCGTTAATTTTGTGTCGCTACTCCTTACCACCATGTCTCATCCGCGAGATCATCCACCTCTTCGTTTCCGTAACGGTTGGAGAACTGGTTGTTGATCGTCGTGGTCGTAGTCCCGCTGCCTACCGCTTCGTTAGAATTGGTGAGTGAGTTGGTGGTAAAGGTGTAGGTGGTCAACTCCGGCGAAAATTGGTCGCCCATATCGTCGGCGCTGGCCCTTAACTTACCCTGATAACCTCTTTTCAGGTAGACCTGCATCGCGATTAAAGCCGCTGCTACTACACCGATCAGGATCGCGTATTCCAGTGTCGTCTGGCCCTTTTTCTTACGTATAAACATTTATTGTCACCTCCTTAAAGATTTTAACTTTAGTCGTTAGATGCGCGGCCTTTGTTCGCCTTGGAAGTTCCTTTTCTCTGCGAAGAATCGCTGGCCACTGTCCTGCCGATGTCGCCGCCGGTATTCATAGTTTCGCTTTCGTTGCTGCCGCGGTTGACGTCAAAGTTGCTTTCCATATAATACGGCTCATACTGGGCAGTCTTAAAGACCTCTGTTCCGCCGTCATCCGTTGTGTCCACTACGTCCTTGATCCTTCCCTGCAGGCCTCTCTTGACATAAGTCTGCATGGCCACTACCGCTCCCACTACCAGGCCCAGAACGATGACGTATTCGGCCACGCTCTGCGCTTTCTTGTTTCTGAGTAATCTCAACATTTTGATTTCACCTCCCTTATGTATTAAGATTATTCGAAGTTAATGTGCTGTACTGCTGCTTCTGCCTGCTCTGCGGCGTGGTTCATGATCCCGGCCATCTTGGTCTTGATGATGCCGTTGGCTGCCGCAATCACCACTGCTACGATCGCTGTGAAGATGATGATATACTCCAGCGTACTCTGACCCTTTTTGCTTCTGAACATGTCTCTCACCTCCTTTGCCTTTTTAAACTCTTTTTTAAACATTTTCGTTTCTCCCCAAAAAGAAAAGCCGGGTTACCAGAAAACTTCTACGGCTTTCGGTAACCCGGCTGACGTTCTCGCTTATGACCCGTAAGCAGAAAACTAAAGTAGAAAACCAAAATTATCGGCGAGCTTCGTCCCGTGGCTTTGCGCAGCAGGAACCTCCATTCCCGCTTTGCCTTTTCGTTGCCGCCTTACTCGTAAATCAATGACACCTCAAATATAACATTTAGGATTATGCTTGTCAAGGAGATATCGGGAGTGCCGGGAAAACGTTTTCAAAAGGGGTGGGATTTTAGAGCGAAAACCAGAGCGGCTTGCCTGCCTCCAGCCGGATCTGCCTTTCATTCAGGCGCCGAAGCGCATAAACCAGCTCTTTCTGGTAAAGGAATCCTTCGGGGAGATGGAAGGTGGCTAAAATAGCGTCTTTTTGCTTCCTTAAAACCACTTTTAAATCGTAAAAACCCTCTTTAACGCTGGCAAAATCCTTATCTTCGTATCCGTGCGGAAGGAAATGCCAGCGTACATAGAGGTCTAAAGCTTTGAGATAGCTTTCTAAAAGCGACTTAATGTCCAAAGAGCTCGCTTTGATCAGTCCCTGGCTTTCTAAAGAGAATGAACGTAAGGCGCTGCCGGTATAAGTAAAGAGCTCTATTTTGCGGCTATAATCGTGGAATGCTTCATCCAGGTTTGGCCACTGACTAAGATAAGTTTGCGCGAGAATGTCCAAACTGGCCGGTAACTGGTTGCTTAAAATGATCAGGCGCGTCTTCTCTGCGAGGCTAGTCTTTAAAGCGCAACCCTTAAGGGTGATGGACTGGTTCAGGTTTGGTTGGGACAATTCTATCTCTACCTCGGCCAGAAAATACTCTTTGCCCTGGCCGGGCATGGTGAACTTGCCGAACTCGCCCAGCTTTATCACCTTGCGGTGATCCACGAATTGCCACGGCCAGACTCCGAAGGTAAAGGCGTTCCTCCTTACCTGCTCAAAAGGCATGACCTCGATCTCTTCCAGCTGATTGCCGTAGAGGGTGAGGCGGAAGATCTTCTTCCCTCTTCCTTCAAGAGATAGGAGAAAATTAAAGAACTCCTTGTTCGGCACCTCATAACCCGGGGCCATGAATAAAAGCAGGGGGCTGGTCTCAAAAAAAGATTTATTGATAGCGTTCCTTGTGCTAAAAAGCGGAGAGGAAAAATCGTAAGGGATGTACGGGGTTGACCAGACGCTGTGAAACTGGCCGTCTAAATATACGGCTTCGCCGTCTAAAAGGCTCACCTTTATGCAGCGCACTTCCTGGAATCTGTTGGAGATCTCCTGCAGAAAATCCTGCGGCAGGGTCTTTACCGCCTGGATCTCCTGTAAATACGCCTGGATCTTATCGGGGGAGAGCATCTTGCCGGTGAGCGGCCATAAGAAAGATGTGTCTTTGTCTGCGGCTAAAAGGGGCGAATAGATCAGGGCTTCGGTCTTGGCCGTAAAATCGTCCTGGGGGTTTAAGATGCTCTTTTTAATGATCTCGGCAAAAGCCTGTGAGCCGCCGAGAAGATAATCTGCGGCCTTAAGCAGGATCGCGCCGGTAGTCTCTGCCTCTGCCCAGCCTTCGACCGGGATAGACGGCCTTGAAGGTGGCGCTATAGCAGGCTTAACGGGCGCCGGCACTTCTTTAGGCGCGGCCTTCTCTTTTTCTTCTTTAACCTTTCTTTCCTCTTCGGCCAGCCTTGCCCATTTTTCGCGCTCGGCAGCCAGAGCTTCCTCTTCCTTATTGCGCTCTTCCTCGGCCTTACGCTTCATTTCCTCTTCGGCTTTACGCTTTATCTCTTCTTCGGCAGCGGCGAGCCTTTCTTCTTCCTCTTTCTTGCGCTTTTCTTCGGCGAGGCGCACTTCTTCCATCGCTGCCTTGCGTATCTCTTCTTTCCTGCGCTCTTCCTCAAGCCGGGCCTTTTCCTGAGCCTCTTTTGTCTTCTTTTCCTTCTCTGCAGCCAGTTTTGCTTCTTCCAGGCGGGCTTTTTCCTTAGCTTCCTGTTCGGCCTTAAGTTTAGCCTCTTCTGCGGCTTTACGCCTGGCTTCTTCCTCAGCACGACGCCTTGCTTCTTCCTCAGCACGTTGCCTTGCTTCTTCTTCTGCGCGGCGCTTTGCTTCTTCCTCGGCGCGCTTCTTCGTCTCCTCAGCGTGCTGCTTAGCATCTTCTTCGCTGCGGCGCCGCTCTTCGTCAATGCGCTGCCTGGCTTCTTCTATTTCCCTGCGCTCCGCCTCTAATTTTTTGCGCTCTATTTCTAAGCCGGCCACCGCTTCTTCGGCAGCTGCTTTAAGGCTCTCCAGCTTCTTCCGCTCTTCTTCGATCTCAAGCCTGGCTGCCTCCACCTTATTCTTTACTTCTTCTATCTTCTTTAATTCCTCTACCAGGCCTGCCTTTTGCCGCTCTATGCTCTGCCTGACCCCTTCTTCGGCTTCCTTTCGCTCTTCTTCGATGGCCTTACGCTCTTCCAGGATCTTGCGGCCGGCTTCTTCGGCAGCTGACTTCTCCTGCGCAAGCTTTGCCCGCTCTTCTTCCAGCCGCTGCCGCACTTCTTCTTCGGCTCTTTTTGCCTCTTCGATCTTGAGCCGCTCTTCTTCGGCGTGCTTTACGGACTCTTCTGCTTCGCGCCTGGCTGCTTCTATCTGGCGGCGCTCCTCTTCAAGCCTGGCTTTCTGTTCAGCCTGGCGCGCCTCAAACTCCTCCTGCGCCTTTTTGCGCTCAAGCGCTGACTGCAGGAAAAACTCCTCGGTCTCTTTCTTGATCTGCTCTATCTTATGCAGCTCTTCTTCTATCCGCTGCCGCTCCAGAGCTTCTTCTGCCTGGATCTTCTCCTTTGCTTGGCGATACTCCTCCTCAGCCCGATGGAGCAACTCTTCGGCTTCGTTCTTTATGGTCCTGGCTTCGTTAAGCTCTTTTTCCAGGAGCGCCTTCTCCCTTAATTCTTTGGCCTTAAGTTCTTCATGGACCCTGCGCCGCTCTTCCTCAGCGCGCAGCAGCGCGGCTTCAGCTTCTTTTTTGGCGACATCTATCTTTTTGATCTCTTCTGCGGCTTTTTTGTGCTCTTCTTCCAGATGGCTTAAGTTCGCCTCAAGCAGATCTGCGGTCTCTTCCTTGGCCTTTCTTTCTTCTGCGGCAATCTTGGCCCATTTTTCGCGCTCGGCAGCCAGGGCCTCTTCTTCCGCGTGGCGGCGTATCTCCTCTTCAAGCCGGGCCCTCTCCCGTTCTTCTCTCGCTTTTTCTAATTCGGCTAATTTAGCCAATTCAGCCTCTTTGGCTTTGCCTTCTGCTTCCTGACGCGCCTTTTCTTCGGCTGCTTTGGCCTTTCTTTCTGCTTCGGCACGCTTCTTTGCCTCTTGTTCTGCGCGGCGCTTTGCTTCTTCTTCAACCCTGCGCCTTGCTTCTTCTTTGGCCTTGCGCTCTTCTTCTAATCTCTTCTGCTTTGCCTCTTCTTCTTTCCCGCGCTTCTCTTCCGCAGCCCACCCTGCCTCTTCGGGAAGCACAGCTGCGGCTTGCGGCAGCGCCTTTCTGCCCCTTCTTCCGATCGGCATGCTTAGGCCCGCCTCTTTGAAAATAGTGTTTACGCTTGACTTTGAGACCTTGACCTGAAACTTAGAATCTATGAGGGAAACTAAAGAGCGGCAGCTTAGCGCAGGATTAGTCTTCTTCTGTTCAATAATGAAATCTATGACTTCGGGTTTTAGCTTATAGGTGACTCCCATTGCTCCTCCGTACGTCCATTCTGGACAATCTTCAATCGCAAAAAAAGTATAACCCCAAAATTGGACTTTGTCAAGGTGTATCTTTTGGACACTGTAGGGATAGTTTAAATGGTCCCTGCGGTAGTTGATAACTTTGGATTTTTAGGACATTCTCCGCCAGATTGGACATTAGGGACACTCTCAATCGATCTCAAGGACACCCCTTGATTGACTCAAAGAGGATCCCTTTTGGTGGTTGTTTTTGGCCAGGCCGCCTTGAAAAGGCCCGGTTTGTGTGATATACTTTAAATCGTGAGAGCTCTTTAAATGACTGGGGTTACGATAAAGGTAAACTATCCGAAAGGATGGGGCACAAAACTATAGGGGCTAACCTCCGCTTATACGGAGCATGCCTGCCAGTTGCCGAAACTAAAACGCAGGAGTTTTGTAATTTAAGGAGAAACTGCGTCTAAAGCCCATTCTTTTCCATAGAGTGGGTTTTTTTGTTGGTGCCCCGTTTCCGAGTAGGATAGGAAGCGGGGCATTTTTATTTTGGAGAAAAGATGAAAAGGGAACCCGGAAGTAAAAGATTGATGATGATAGCGGCAGCAATCCTCATGGCCTGCGCTATAGGATTAAGGCAGGCTGTTGCTTTGCCCGAAGTCAGGGACATTGCCGAGGGCGAAGCAGACATACATTACCCTGATGAACGCACCATGCACATCAATGCCTCGCCCAGGTCCATCATCAATTATTATTCCTTTGACATAAATGAAAATGAATGCGTGATAGTCAATCTTCCGACGGCAAGTGATGAAATTCTGAACCGTGTCCTCGGGACTAAAGCGACGGAGATCCTCGGAAAATTAAATTCTAACGGTGTCCTCATATTGGTGAATGAAAAGGGGATTATCTTCGGCAAAAGCGCGGAGGTCAATGTCGCCGGGCTCATCGCCTCTACACGCGACATCACCGACTCCGACTTCCTGAATGCGAATTATATTTTCCAGCGCCTCTCCAAAGGTCAATTGGATATGCTCCTCTTAAATTCCGGCTCAATAAAAATACAGCAGGGAGGTTTCGGGGTCCTGATCGCCGGCGCGATTGAAAACCAGGGCACGATCATCGCCGAAGTCGGCACTATCGCCATGGCAGCCGGGGATATGGTGCGCTTAAACCTTGGCGGTAACGGATTGATCTCTCTGGCCATTGACAAACCCACAGCAGAAAAAGTTTATGATTATACAGGTAAGCCGGTGACTGACCAGATCAAAAATACCGGCACACTTAAAGCAGACGGCGGAACGATCATGCTGCATGCCGAAAGCCTGCCCGGAATATTTGAGAAAGCAATCAACCTTGAAGGTTTTGTCAGTGCAACAAAGGTGGAGAAACGTAACGGCAAGATAGTGCTGAGCACCGGCGCTACGAACACCGCTCCCAACACCAATGCACCCATAGTAGCTAAGATTCAAAGCAGCATAACCGAGGTTTATCTTCCCAATGCGGATATCCGGGTGAAAAATGTCCAATCTGATGCGAGGTTTGTGACCCTGCTGGCAGAGGGCCTGAAACTGGCTTACCTCAAAGACACGGAACTTATCCTGCAAACAGACCGGGCAGTTGACACAATGCCGGGGGTGGTCTTAGCGGCAAACTCTGTCCGGGTCATTGCCCGGCAATTCGGCTCAACTGAGCAGCCTTTAAACATTTCGGCAAACCAGACCCATATCCAGAGAGTAGGTGGGCCAATAGGGCTCCTCGAAAGCCTCGGCATTGGCTCAAGCATTATGCTGCGCGGCCCGCCTGAAGGCTTCGGGGCGATAGTTTATCGTAAGGAAACAAATCTCACACTCGAGGCTCAAGTCGTACAGGTTTTGGGCGCCGAGTCTTTCCATTTCTACGGAAACACAACCTTCTACAATTTCAACTGCACCACTCCCGGAACTGAACTCTATTTTGCTGCCGGCAGTCTTTACACCTTCAATGAAACAACTTACATCCACGGTGAACCCGGTTACGCCGGCCTGATAAAACTTCTCTCATCTGTCCCGGGAGAAGCCTACTATACCCAATTCTACGGCACGCAGACCATCAATTATGTGGCTATCCGCGACGCTTACAATCTCGGCTCCGCTGTCAAGGCGCTGCCTTCTACCAACCTTGGCAACTGTAAGAACTGGGATACCGATCCTGTATGGAACGGCCTGGGCCTGACCTATAACTGGTCAGATGCCCTTAACTGGGACACCCAGACCGTGCCCACCGAATTCGACACCGTCACCTTCAATGCCACGAGCCACAAGGACTCCTATATAGACGCCGCTTTTGGCGGCACCATCGCAAACCTCACAATAGACGGCTATACCGGAACTATCTATCTATATAGAACTCTTAACATCACCGGCGCCTATACCCAGAAGAGCGGTGCCTTCAGGGCGCAATCCTACGAGATGACGGTCAGGGGCGACTTCAGGCACACCGGCGGCTCCTTCTATTGCCCATCGAACAACCTCTATTTCAAAGGCTCCGTAGAGGCCCATTTCGACACGTTCTATGAGGACCCGGATGGCAATGTATATGTTCAGGCCTATGAACAGTGGTGGGCCTTTATACAGGCAAAGCTCGCCTGGGAGAACACCCTTCCTTATTATAGCGACGCAAGCGCCTCCTGGACGATCATAAACCCCGAAAAGGCCCTCAAAGCCACGATAGATGCTACCGGCTGGATGATAGAGGAATATAATAGCGATGGAACTGCCTCCGCCTGGACCTGGAAGTATATATATAAAGGTATAGGCCGCGAGGGGGATGGTATTGCAGCACAGCCCTTACCTGATATATATACCGATAATAACGCCACCACGGTCGTCCTCGATTACGGCGATGTCGAGGAATGGCTCCGATACACCTCGAACGGCATAGAACAGGGCTTCACGATCAATTCAAGGCCTGCCGGGGACGGGGAGCTTGTAATAAACGGCCTCATCATCACCGGGCTTACGGTCATATCTCAGAGCGACGAATATATCACCTTCGGGACGAGTTCGGGGATGACATTCACCTACCGCAACCTCGCGGTCTATGATGCCAATGGCGTATCCCTCGGCGCAAGGATGGAAGTGGTCGAGGGCGATACCGGCAGGTACTTGAGGCTCATCATAGACGACGCCAACGCCGCGTATCCTCTCACGGTCGACCCGCTCTCGACCGAGCCGTCGTGGACCGCCACCGGTGAAAACTCATTCGACTCCTTCGGCTATTCAGTCTCCTCAGCCGGAGACGTCAACGGCGACGGCTACTCCGACGTCCTTATAGGCGCTAATGCCTACTCAAGCTATACAGGCAAGGCCTACGCCTACTATGGTTCGGGCTCAGGACTCTCAACCTCACCGGACTGGACCGCCACCGGTGAAAACACATACGACGAATTCGGCTATTCAGTCTCCTCAGCCGGAGACGTCAACGGCGACGGCTACTCCGACGTCCTTATAGGCGCTCAATACTACTCAAGCTATACAGGCAAGGCCTACGCCTACTATGGTTCGGGCTCAGGACTCTCAACCTCACCGGACTGGTCCGCCACCGGTGAAAACTCATCCGACTACTTCGGCTGGTCAGTCTCCTCAGCCGGAGACGTCAACGGCGACGGCTACTCCGACGTCCTTATAGGCGCTAATGCCTACTCAAGCTATACAGGCAAGGCCTACGCCTACTATGGTTCGGGCTCAGGACTCTCAACCTCACCGGACTGGACCGCCACCGGTGAAAACACATACGACGAATTCGGCTATTCAGTCTCCTCAGCCGGAGACGTCAACGGCGACGGCTACTCCGACGTCCTTATAGGCGCTCAATACTACTCAAGCTATACAGGCAAGGCCTACGCCTACTATGGTTCGG
>VGKG01000028.1 GCA_016867115.1 Candidatus Omnitrophota bacterium
TGCACATGCATGTCCACAATGCCGGGCAGGACGATTTTATCCGTAGCATCGATAGTCTCGTCAGCGCCGTTACGGATATTCCTGGCGACCTTGGATATCCTGCTATTTTCGACCAGGATATCGCAGACTTCGTCCAGATTATTTTGCGGATCAACTATTCTGCCGCTCTTAATCAAGATTTTCATTGGTTTTTCCCTACCTACTACCTGCTAACTACTACCTACTGCATTTTCTCTTGCCTGGGCGACCAAGAAAAGGACTGCCATCCTCACCGCGATGCCGTTAGTCACCTGCTCCAGGATCACCGAATTTGCGCCGTCTGCGACTTCACTTGACATCTCTATGCCGCGGTTTATCGGGCCCGGATGCATGACCACGATCTCCTTCTTTGCCTTGGCAAGCCGCTCCCGGGTGATCCCGAAATTTTTAAAATACTCTAATTGCGTAGGAAAAGCGGCCTTTTCATCGCGCTCAAACTGCATCCTTAAGACATTCACCGCATCCGCATTCTTCAATGCCTCGTCAATATCCGTCGTTACCCGCGCGCCCATCTCTTCGATCGCCGGAGGGATGAGCATGGCCGGAGCGCAGACAGTGACCTGGGCGCCTAATTTGGCCAGGCCCCAGATATTTGAGCGCGCCACCCGCGAATGAGCGATGTCTCCGACGATACTTACCTTAAGCCCGCTGATACGGCCGAGTTTTTCTTTGAGGGTAAAGATGTCCAGGAGCGCCTGGGTCGGGTGCTCGTGCCAGCCGTCTCCGGCATTGACCATGCTGATATCTAAATGGCGCGCCAGCATCGCCGCAGCTCCGGAATAATTGTGGCGCATGACGATGATGTCAGCTTTCAGGGCCTGGATATTTTTTCCGGTGTCAATAAGGGTCTCTCCCTTTTTGACGCTTGAAGTTTCGGTCGCGATATTGATCACATCCGCAGATAGCCTTTTAGCCGCCACCTCAAAGGAGACGCGGGTGCGCGTTGAGGGTTCATAAAAAAGGTTGACCACGGTCTTGCCGCGTAAGGCCGGGACCTTCTTGATCTCGCGGGTTGAGACTTCTTTAAAAGACTCAGCCGTGGATAAAATTATCTCCAGTTCTTCTTTGCTCAGTTCCTCTAAACCTAAAAGGTCCTTGCGCGTCCAGGTCATTTTTCTACGATCACCACCTCGTCTTTTCCGTCCGTCTCTTCCAGGCGCACTTCCACGGTCTCATCTTTGGCGGTAGGGATATTCTTTCCGGCAAAGTCCGCCCGGATCGGCAACTCCCGGTGGCCGCGGTCAACCAGCACCGCAAGCTGTATCGTCTTTGGCCGGCCAAAATCCATCAGGGCATCCAGCGCCGCGCGGATGGTCCGTCCGGTATACAAAACATCGTCGATAAGCACCAGGTTCTTGCCGCTGATATCGAAATCTATCTCGGTCTTATGCACCACCGGTTGCGCGGCGATCAGGGTCAGGTCATCGCGGTAAAGCGTGATGTCCAGGGCCCCTACCAGCACCTCCTTGCCCTCTATTCTTTTTATGGCCTCGGCCAGCCGCCGGGCGATGTAGACCCCGCGGTTCCTGATCCCCACCAGGCAGAGGCCCTCCGTGCCCTTATTCTTCTCTAAGATCTCATGGGCCATGCGGGTAAGCGTGCGGTTCAGGGTCTCTTTATCCAGTACTTTGGCTTTTTCTTCCATCTTGAACTCCTGCGGGCAATAAAAAACCCAACCTTTTATTCTGGTTGGGTGGCATCTTTCTCTAAACTTGCCTTTTTCATTCTGCTTTACCTTACCAGCCTCGCGGGGCTGGCTTAAAGGTCCTTTCTCTAAGTTGTTATAAATATACCAGCAAACCTCCTTATTGTCAAGGTTAAATATCAGTTGTTTCGGCCTAGCTGTATCCGGATGCTCTCCGGCGATGTGCCTGATTCCAGGAGAACAAGCAGCTCTTTTATTTCTATCCCGGTAGGAGAGCCTGTCTCCTCTTCCAGGCGCAAGGTATCCGCAAGGCAGACAAGCGCCCTTTCTATCCTCACCGCACAATCATTAGAATCGCAGGAGGCTCCCACATACTCTCTGATGCGCTCTACGGAAGGAATGATCCCGGAATTAAGCAGGCCCTGCATCTCCTGCCATTCGGGGTCAGGCCCGGATTTAGCCTGCGAAGAAAATACCGGAGCTCCTGCTGACTTCGCCTGAATCGCCACCGGCAGGCGGCGCAGGTCAATACCGCCGGGAACTTTGCTTGCTGCCTTTGGCGTTTCCCGGGCACCCAGTTCATCAGGGTAGCCTTCCCTTTCCTCTGCCACTGTGAACTTCTTTTCGCCGTCGACGACTACGTCCTCCTGGTTGACCAACTCTTTCTGCGGCCTTAAACGGGCAAGCTCCTCCCGGCCAAGCTCGCTCAGATCTATTGACCCCTGTAAGCCCTTAAGCGAACCCTGCCTTAAGCCTTTGCTCTGGATAAAAACAAAGTAGCTGTCCTGCGACGGCAACCTCTCGAAAAGCGTCTTATCCGCCCCCAGATTAGTCAGGAATCTCTGCTGGGTAATATAGCCCTCGCTGGATAAGCCCGCATCTATGCCGAGGGCGCGAAGGAGCGGGAAATAAACATCCGAGGTGATATCCACTCCGCCGGGATAAAGATATACGTCTTCGGCCTTGGACTCGTGGCCGCTAAAGGTGCGCACCGCGCGTGCGATCTTAACCTTTCCTTCCGCCACGGTGGCGAATTGCTGCCGGAAGGAAGTCTCGATCAAGCCGTAATCAATGGTGAGAATATAACCCCTCTTAAGGGCAAGGGAAATATTTTCGTACCAGCTTAAAGCCCCCAGGTTTACGGCGATCTCTGCGTCGGGTGAAGCGGAGAATAGCTCTTCGAAGTCGCGCACGCCCTCTAAGGCGCAGATCTTATTAAGGTAGTCTATGATCAGCGGCGAAGAGACTATATCCCAAGTCTCCCTGAAGTTGCCGTTTTCATCTACTTTAACATAGCACTCAGCCGGCGTGCCGTGAAAGAGCTTGACGCGGTGTACCGGCATAGCATCCGGAAGCTCATTAGAGAGGATGACGCCTTCCACGGCCTCCAGATCCTCCTCGTTGATGTGTTCGAGTTTACCCGCATAACCTGCGCCGTCCTCACCCTGAGAAATAGTTTCCTCTTGCCTCTGCCTGAGGGCCGAGCTGATCTCTATGATCTTATAACGCAGGGCGCGGAAGAAATCCGGAGACTCCTGGCGTGCGGCTTCCAGGATATCGCGCGCCATAGTGCCGTTTCCGGCGCCCATCTCTACAATATCAAATGCTGAAGGCCTGCCCATGTTCTCCCACATCTCTCTAAGCTGCCGGGCCAGGGCATTGCCAAAATGCGGATGGAACATCTCCGGAAAAGTGGAGAAGTGGCCTTGTCCGGGAGAGCCGATCTTTACTGTGCCGCTGGTATAATAGCCGCCTTCGGGATCATAGAGGCTTGCCTCCATAAACTCCTTAAAGGTGACCCTGCCGCGTCTTTTGATCTCTGCTTTTAATTTAGCGGCTACTGCGGTATTTGCCTGAGGAAGCCCGACGTGGGACTTTACCGAAGAGGCAGACGCTATATTCAACTGCGCCCAGCCAAAAGGAATGGCTAAGGTATTGTAGGTACCGTGGGTGAGGATATTGGCCAGGACCATGATGCCCAGGCTTGCCCCCAGGGCAACGGGAAGAGAGAGGGCAGTGAAGGCGCCGAAGCAGACCATAGCTGCCACAAAGGCAGTGGATTGTGTACTCCAGATAAAGGCATGTCCTATTTGGCGCTGGCGTAACTCTTCTTCTGTCTGCTCTCCGTGAGAGCGCACAAAGGAGAGGATCCCCCAGAAGGCCTGCCAGAACTCTACTACTGCCGCGATCCAGCCCTGGACAAATTGAGGCAGGTGGCCGTACTTTTCTTTGGTCGAGGGAAGGATGAGGGTAGGGACCGGGTGGCCGCAGGCCTGCATAATGACCGGCAGATAATAAGCGCGGATCCTCTGTTCTAATTCTTCCCCTTCGGAAGCGAGCACTTCTTGATAACGCTGGGCGCTCAAATCTTCCTTTGTCTGTACGCCTTTAATCGCCGCCTTTAAATAAAGCTCGGCATCTACCGCCGAGGCGTCTATATCTAGGCCCATCTCTTGCGCGCGCTGACGTACCTGGCTATTCACCAGCTCCGGCCTTAGCTGCCGCAGGCGCTGTATAAACAAAAGCGTGGCTAGCTGTGCGAGGATCTCTTCTTCGGTCTTACGCACCATCACGCCTGCTGCGCCAGATTCGGTCCTCTCTAAAGTCTGGCGCACAAAGCAATGGCCGAGCACTTCATGCATCAGGCTGAAATCCCTGGTCTGATCTCCTGCCTGTCCCTCCGGAACTAAAGATTTATCTATCAGCAGATAGGTCTTATTGCCGGCGGTATCAGTAAAGAGCTTCACCCGGAAACGCGGCATGTCGCATTTTAGCTGGGCAGCGCTATCCACAAGGACGATCTCCGGGATCAAAGATTCCGGCAGGCCCAATACTGCGAGGGACTCCTCAAGGTAGGCGCGTAATTGAGCCTCTACCCGCGGATTCGCCAGGCGCTGCTTCAAAAGGTCGCGGTCAAGATTGTATCTCTCGATGGGGGTAAAGGTAGCCAGCTTTGCCGCGATTACCGTCGGACGCTCAGCCTGTTGATTCACCTGCTCGGCAAAGTAAAGCATAGAGGCCACCATTCTGCGCTGCTTTAAACCCCGGCCTGCCTGAGCCAGATAATTCCGGTCGTAGCTTTCTTCTAAGAATCTTAGCTGCGCAAAAGATACCTGAGGGATGGTCACTGCGGTGACGTTCCTGCGCGGCGGCAGCCAGTTTAAATAAGGGGGGATAACTACGGCGCTGGGAATGCCGTAGACGCCGTTAGCAAAATGGCTAAAACCCGTATCCGGGCTGACCACGGCACTGGCAATACCCAGAAGGTCATTAATATGCGGATAGAGCGCTCTTCTCGGTAAAATGATTTCGTTGCCGTTAGGGCTTCCGGACATCCTTCTTTGGACAGCCTGGGCAATAGAAGCAGCCAGGGTCATATCCGTATCCATGGGGCCTCCGCCGCTAAAGACAAAATAGGCATCTTTTATGCCGGGCTTAAATACCTGTTTGCCGTTTTCTTCCACGGTCTTGCCCTGGATCAAAGCCAGGAGCCCTTCTGTCCAGTCATTTTCATCCAGAATATAAGCCTGGGTGATGGCATAGACATTCACCACCACGATCTTCTTCATCCGGTCAAACTTGGGCGCATTCGGCTCTCCTGCGTGCTGGAGGTTATACATCTCCTCAAGGAGCCGCACTCCATCGCGCGCCTCTTTACGCGACTCTTCGCTGTCCAGGCTGATGGCAAAAAGGTCATCGCGGCTCACTTCTAACCCGAGCTGCCGGCACATCTCAATAGAGAGCCGCCAGATACCCGCTTCTCCCAAAGGCATGTCCAGCCTGCCGCCGTCTTCGTATTCATGCGCTAAATCGCCAAACAGATTCGTCAACAACTCCCCTTCGCCGCCAAGCCTGTGTATTTTATTATTCCGGTCTCTAAAATATGCTGGCGTGAGACGGTGCATAATGTCATGCATGGCGCTGCTCATAGAGGAGGCGGAAGGGATCTCAAAAAGATTGGGCAGGACATCTCCCTTAAAATGCCGCAAGGCATGGGGCGCAGGAGAAATATTAAAAGCGGTATCGATCCTGTTCTGCCTGATGAGCTCGCCAATTTTTGCATCAGCCTCTACGTCTTCTATCTTCAGGGGTTTGATCCTGCCCCGGAACTGCTTGGCCAAATAGATCTCGGAGTAAGGAGAGGCCACATAAATGGTCGCTTCCGGAAACTGGCGCCACAAGGTAGTCACCAGCGCCCACATGTTCACCAGCTCCTCGCCGAACTTCGGCTGGGGAGTAATAGGGTGGCTGCGGAAGGCCTCATAAAGGACGAGGATATTTTTTACTTCGCCTAAACCGCTTGCTTGAGGGTCTGCCAGGGGCCTTGAAATTTCAGGTAGCGGCTTCGGTTCCGGACTTCTTTTCTGGTTATCTTGAGCCTGATGTGAAATGGATGCGATCAGGCTAAGCAGATAAAGGGGGTCGACATTAAGGCCCTGCAGGGCGCGCACTACTGCCTGCTGATGCCTGGGATGGAAGCTGCGGAACCTGGCCTGATCCATGTCTCTTGCGGCATATTCGTCCTCGACTATGGCGTGGCTGCCTTCATGGCCCAATATAAAGGTAAGCAACGCTAAGATGTCCTGGGAGGCTACTTTGGTAAGCAGGTCTATATCAAGGGTGATCTTATTTCCTTGGATAATGGCGTAGTTGCGGACATTGCGGCGGAACTCTATCTGGTAGCCGGAGATATCGCGCGTAGTGCCGGGTGCGCGGATGCGGATGGATCTAAAATAGCGCTGGATGGTTTCGATGGTATGGGTAATATCCTGTGCCGAAATAATGCCTTGGCCCTCCAGGACAGCGGCGATCTCCTCAGCCGGAGCGTCTGCGACAAAGAGGAGGCTCTGGTGAATCGGTTCTCCGGCAGGAACGCCACCCTCTTTTTCCAGGGCCCCAAAGGCCTCGCGCTTAGTGGCCAGGAAATCCTGGTAGTCTTTTCTAAGCTGCAGGATGACCTCCCGGATGCGTTCTAGCTTCTGCGCCTCAGGTTTATCATCCGGAGGGGAATGATTCTTGAGTTTCAGGCTCTCAAGGATCTGCTCGATCCTCTTTTCGGAATATAAAAACAGGATGTTTTCCAGGTCCTTTAATACCGGGCTTAAGTCTATCTCGATAAAGCCCAGGGAAAACAGTTTGTTCCTGGCGTCGGTCTTGATCTCTTTCATCTTCTGCTTCTTTTCCTTTTCGGCGATCTGCTCGGGAGTCGCTTCCTTGACTTCTCCGGCAGGCTGATAGCCCTTCGCCTCTAAGGCGGCTCTTTCCAGGACATCTGTTGTCTGAAAGCCGGAGCTGGCCGAACCGAAATCAAAATAATAATGGTCACTGACTATCCTGGGTTTTTTGGCGGTTTGGGGCTCGTTCCTCAGGAATCCGTCGCCAGCTTTGTAGCCGGCGGAAGTCCCCCGCATTAACGCCTTGGGTATCCAGCCCTTGAGCAACAGGTCTGCCAGGGCATCAAAGACAACCGCATCCAGGTCCAGGTTAGTGGCATTGTAAAGAGGTTGGACCACTACGCCTTCGGGAGTAAGGATCAATACCGCATTAGCGATCATCTTGCCGTCTTTGTAGATCCTCAAAAACATGGTGTCTGTCTCCAGGGCGTGCATCAGGGGCATCTCTTTGTGGATGCCGGTAGTGGGATTAAAGCATCCCGGCACCCCGACGCCGGATGAGGCGTCCCCGAAGAAGTCAAAGCCGACATCCACGCGCACCCTGGCTGCCTCAGCCTGCTTCTGGTATTCTTCCTCAAGCCTCCTGGTCTCTTTTAAGATGCTGATGATGTGCTCTCTGTCTTCGGCGGAAACATCCGCATTGCTTAACAGATATTGTCCGGCAAAACGCGTGGCTAGCTCCAGGCTATCCAGGCCGGTTATGCTGCGGTCATAAGCTATGCCGTATTTTTGTGCGAACTCAAGCAACTGGAAGGTCTGCTGCCTGATCTTCTCCTGCTGGTCTTTTGTGCCTGCCTGGGCAGGGACAGTCTTGCTTAAACCCTGCTGCCAGAGAAGCGGGCTGTATCCGGCGCGAATGAGCCTCTGGTAAGACTCCCTATTCCACTCTGCCTCGGTAAAAATCCAGCGGTTAAAGGCTTTAAGGTCCCTCATCCTTACCAGCTCTTTAAGGGCTGCGCTTATCTTTTTGGCGGTATCGGGGTAGCCCTTCTTTACGCGCACATAAACTCCGACGAGCGTAGCCAGCTGCTCCATGAGCCCTGCGTTCTTTGCGAGGAACTCTCTGAACTCGCCGTTTAAGCGCGAGCCGATGATGGTGCCTAAGGCCTCGCTCATCTTGGCAGCGTAGAGCTCTCTGATCTGCGAAAGGAATCTCTTGTCCCCGAACTTACCCTTCAGATAAGCCTCAAGGCTTGCATCAGCCGCTTTCAGAAATGCGCCCTTTTTCAGCGAGGCTCCCTGCATCACCGCGTAGGTGTGCGCAATGATCGCCAGTGCCTCTTTGACCACTTCATATTTCTTGCCGCTTTCGATCAGCTTCTTGATCAGGCCCTGGAATTGCTTATCCTTAAAGAACTTGCCCTCCTTGATCTCTAAGATCACATCCAGGCAGGAAGCATCCCTTTTACGCAGGAGCTCCTTTAAGAAGTTACCGGATTTATCTATTTCTGTTCTCTGCAGGAATAAGATCGCCTCGTTTATATTACTATCCTCCTCTTTCAGGAACTTACTGATCGCCTCGATTTTGGCCTCATCCGTAGTTTCGGTAAGGAGGCTGAAGAGGGTGCTGCCTAAGACCGATTCAAAGCCCATCAGGTATTTAGCCATCTCTTCGGAAAGCACATGCTTCTTATAAGGATTAAGGATGACGCGGTGGATCTTAAGGAGGTCGTCCCGGGAATGCTGCTGGAAAAAGGCAGGGTTAAAGGCCCTGAGTGTCTCCTCCGGGAAGCGGATGCAGAGGCGTACGCCTACGCGCAGACGTATTAATTCGCGCACCTGCCTGGCCTGCGTGCTATCTACTCCGTCAAAACTGAAGTTGGCTACTTCCGGGATGCGAGCGTAATCCCAGGTGATGATCTTTGCCAGGGCCTCGCAGATATCTTCTCGCACAAAATCCGAGAGGCGATTAGCCCGACGCATCTGGGTTAAGGCCTGGATCAAAGGCGCGATCGCCTGGATCATTTTCCAGGTGAGCATCTTCTGATGGTGTGTGCTGATGCTAAAGCCCTCCATCCCCTTACTGATCGCGCTAAAGATGCGGGCAATGCCTGAGCGGGCGTAGTTTAAGCTGTCGCTATCCCCCTTAAGCCCTTTGAACTGCTCCACTACGCGCACCACGAACTCCTCAGAGATTTGCTCTATAGGAGTAATTCTTATGATCTCTGCCAGAGCACTAGCCAGGGCGCCGCGGGTGAAATTGACGGCATCGCTCTCGCCCCGGACCCCTTCAAGCGCGCCCAATAAAGGCAGGAGGAGCTGGGTGAGTTGTTTCTGGGGTTCGCTTGTGCCTTTGACATGCGCGTTATCCCTCGCCAGCACATTAGCTATGACCTCAAGGGTCTCGGCGATCTTTACCTTCAGATAATAGGATGTTTTATCGTCTCCCTTAGTATTTTCTAAAAGCGCAGAAAGCGTAAGGATAAGGCCTGCCGGAATATCCGAGGCAGGCAGCAGATAGATGATCCCCTTTAAGGAATCCAGGATCTCTGCCCGCAGAGAATCCTGCGCCGGGCCTTCTCCTTCCACTTCCTGAAGCGCCGTTAACAGGGGGTCTCCGGATTTAGTCAGTTCTGCCCTTACTCCCAGAAAAAGCGCGCGGCCGTGGACGTATCTTCTGGTTATCCTGCCCAGGGTATAAATTGCCGCATCTCTTAAGTAAACGGAAAATCCTTCTTTTTTCTGGGTTCTCTTTAGCAGCTCAACCCAGCCTGCAATTGTGCCCTCAAGGAGATACCCGAATGTCCTGTTTGCGGGCTTAGCCAGGAATCGGTGGGCGAGCTGAAGGACCGGCGCAAGCGGAATAAGCAATATATCCACAATCCGCCAGGAAAATCGCCTTACCGGGGTATTGAAAAAATCCAATATTACCATAAGCATATTCCCCGGCAAGGCGGCGAAGAAATTTATCGCCCTGCGGCCGGCAGAATAAGTCCCCCTGAAGATAGTGTCCCTTAGTTTCTGCAGGTGGTAGACAAAGGTGTTCTCTGCGACGACGGTGCTTTCTTCGAATTCAAGGTTATTAAAATCGACGATATCGTTGATGAGTTCTTCGAATCCCTGGATGTTGAGCTGCTGATTTTCAATTTCGTTCCCCGCATTAAAATGCCAGACGTTCTCGATCAGCTCTTCTCTGGCCTGATCTGCCTCTATGTCGGGTTCTGCCTCGGGTTCTTCTTCGGGTTCTGCGGGGGAGAGCGCATCAAGATAGTCTCTGGCTACACCCAGGTGCCTGAGCACGGCAATGACCGAGGCTTGGTGCGCCGGACTAAGCGCATCGAACCTCTCCTTGTCCATGGCGCGCGCCTCAGCCTCTGCGCCGACTATGGCATGACTCCCTTCATGGCCCAGGATAAAGGTGAGGAAGGCCAGGAGGTGCTCTGAATCTACATTGAGCAGTTCCACGTCCAGAATGATCTTATTCCCGCGGATGATGGCGTAATTCTGGACGTTGCGGCGGAACTCTATCTGGTAGCTGGAGATGTCCCGGGTCTTATCCGGAGCCATGCGCCGGATCATTTGGAAATAGCGCTGGATCACCGCGATCACGCGGCTGGTTTCCGGCGAGGCCCTGACCCCGGCCGCTTCAAGGCCGCTGACCATCGCTTCAGGCAACGCATCTGCGGCAAAGAGGAGTCCGCCGGCGATCGCCTCGCCTTCGGGTGAAGCGTTCTCCTTAAAGAGCGCCTCAAAAGAGTGTCCTCCCTCGTCCGTCTCTCCTTGAGAGAGGTATCTCTTTTCTAATTCAGCAAAAGAACCAAAGGACTCCCGGCGTCCGTCAGAAAATTGCACCTGCCAGCTGCCGTCTGATGCCGGGGCAATGTCGCGGATGTCGCTATGCAGCTCAAGGATCGTCTCGATCTTGGCCAGCTGCTCATCGTCAGCCGGCTGGTTCCGTGCCTGAGGCGGGGAGGTTTCAAAGCGTGCCAAATATTCTCTTAATTCATCGCGCAGCTTCACCCATTCTTCTTTCGCCAGGTTGTACATAGTCCCTTCGTCGCTTCTCTCTAAGTCTACGACTACTTTTTCGCGGGCCGCCAAAATCTGCCTTAAGCTGTCCAACGCCTCTTCTCTTCTGCCGGCTCCCGCGTAAGCTTCTAAAACCGCATCATAAATAAAAAAGTTTGCTCCTGGCCTCCAGTCGTCCTTCAGGTACCCGTAATATTTCGTGATTACCCCGAGGAGGTTCGAAAGCCTGCTCATGCGCCGGGCGCCGGCATCTACAAAGACGGCCTCGCCTGTGCGCTCGTGGATGATGAAATTTTTACGGTGCACATCTGAAGGCGCGATTCCCGTAGCAAGAAGCATAGTCAAAAGAAGGCCGGCGACCGCCTTGCGTATCTGGGTGGTAAGCTTACCCTCCGAATACAGTTCCTCTGCAGTAGGGCCGGGGATAAACTCTTCGAAATAAAAGGTTGTCCCGTCTTCGGCAAGAGTATATTGCCCGGCAAACCGGGGCACACGGATACCCAGAGCTTCAAGCCTTCTTTGGTAATCTATTTCTGCCTGGGTGATATCCAGGGGGGACTTTGCTTTTTTTACCGCCATCTTCACCACTACCGGACGGTTATCGCGGCTATGAAATACGAGTCTGAATACTAACTTATGGTCCCCCTCGCGATAATATTCTACAGAGATGTCGCCATTTAAATCATCGAGGCTCAAGCTAAGACCTGGGTCAATTCTTTTTAATAACTCCAGGAGCTCTGCGTGAGAGATCTGTTCATTGAGGAGCCTACTGAATTTTTCGTTAATCTGGAGGATCTCTTCATCGCTTACAGCATCTTGCGCGGTATCACCATTGGTAGAACGGCGAGCCAAGTTTACTAATCTAGTCCTCCAGACCTTACGAGGTGATCCCCTATTTGCGCCCTGCCCTTCATCCCCTTTCCCCGCCCCTTCTACCTTACCGGTCTCTATCTCAGCTGCCTCCTCCCTCACCTCTCCCCTGGTGGCATCGTAGCCCAAGAGCTGGGTGTGGGAGTTAGGTTGAGGCGAGCGGTCTGAACCTAAGGTAGTGCAGGTGCCTCCGTTAGCTAGG
>VGKG01000029.1 GCA_016867115.1 Candidatus Omnitrophota bacterium
TCGATTTACCGCAGATTATACCGCCGTTTCGGGTCGCAGCACTGGTGGCCGGGTGAGACCCCTTTTGAGGTCATGGTCGCAGCGATCCTTACCCAGAATACCAGCTGGCAGAATGTGGAAAAGGCGGTCAGGCGCTTAAAAAAGGCGGGCCTGCTTACCCCCAAAAAACTTAATGCCCTGGATAAGAGGAAGCTGGCTGCTTATATCCATAGCGCCGGTTATTTCAATGTCAAGGCCCTGCGCCTGAAAAACTTCCTGAAACTCTTCGTCGGAAATTACGCCGGCAGCGTAAAGAAGATGTCTTCGCGGGATACGCAGGGTTTACGCGAAGAGCTGCTATCGGTGAACGGCATCGGGCCTGAGACCGCGGATTCTATCCTGCTTTATGCGCTGAATAAGCCGGTCTTTGTGGTGGATGCCTACACCAGGCGCATCCTTTCAAGGCACGGGCTCACCGGCCCGGATGCGCCGTACCAGGAGATACAAAATTTCTTTATGAAAAATGCCAAAAATGAGGTAAAATTATATAACGAATATCACGCGCTTCTGGTGAAATTAGGCAAGGACTTCTGTCTGAAGTCCGCACCTAAGTGCGCTCTCTGTCCGCTGGGAGACCTGAAGAAGACCGGTTGAAATGATAAAGTTTAAGAAATCCGCTTTCTTTTTGTTTTTCACCCTGTGTGCAGCCTACAGCCTACAGCCTACTGATTTATACGCCGCTCCCTGCTATGGCACCAAGATGCCTCAGAAAAAAGAGTTTTTCGGGGGCTTTCAGTCCTATTCGATCTTCAAAAGATACCTTGAGCAGGATTACGGTACGGTGAAGAGCCAGCAGGAATTCTTCATCCTTTCTTACGGGGTCTTTGACTGGCTCTCTGTAGACTTAAAAGGCGGGGCAGGAGATATCCGGCAGCGTTCCACTGCCGGAGAAAAGGTCGATTACTCTACCAGTTTCGCCGGCGGATACGGCCTGCGCCTGCGTCTTTTTGAGCGCGATAAAATAAAGGCGGTCTTCGGATTCCAGCACATCAGTATCCACCCGCATAGTACTGACGTAGACGGAGTGCGTAACCGCGCCATACTTGATGACTGGCAGACTTCACTGCTTGTCTCTTATGCCTTTAACAGGTTCACGCCGTATCTGGGGACGCGCTGGTCCAGGGTCGACTATATACACAAGGTGGACGAGGACCGCAAGCGCAGGATGTCGGATTCGGGCAAATCCTTCGGCCTGATCGCCGGCGTAGATGTCCCGCTAACGCAAAAGATCTGGCTTAACTTAGAGGGAAGCGCTTTTGACAGTGAAGCCCTGGCTGCCAGCCTGAACTTCAAGTTTTAATCCCCTTATAATCTCATGGTTAATAAGCAGCGTCTTATCCGGCTTACGCAAGATCTTATCCGTATCAATTCCGAAAATCCTCCCGGCGATGAAGCAAGGATCGCCTCTTTTGTAAAGGATTATCTGCAGAAGCTGGGATTAAAGGTAAAGATATACGAGTTTAGAAAAGGGCGCGCTAACGTCATCGCTGTTCTTAAGGGCAGGGATAAAAAACACTCTCTTCTGATCACCCCGCATCTGGATACAGTCCCGGCAGGAAAGAGCTGGAAGATAGCGCCGTTCTTGGGCCGGGTCATCAACGGAAGGATTTACGGCCTGGGAGCAACTGACTGCAAAGGAAACCTTGCCGCCGGACTTGAGGCCATCCGCAGCATTGTCGAAGACGGATATGTCCCGGATTATAACCTCATCTTTGCCGCGACTGCGGATGAAGAAAGCGGTTCGGACCTGGGGCTCATCCCGCTCTTAGAAAAGAAGATCCTTAAACCTTGCGCCGCGGTAGTCCTTGATTCAGACGACTTTGACATTATAGTCACACAAAAGGGCCTGCTGCATCTTAAGGTAAAGATCCAGGGAAAGCGCGCACACGGCGCCTACCCCTGGAGAGGGATAAATGCCATAGATGCAGCACTTAAGATCATCAGCGAAATAAAAAAACAGAGATTGAGCTTTTCTCCTAACAGGTACCTGCGGCCTCCGACGGTAAATACCGGTACTATCCACGGCGGAGACAAGGTGAATGTCGTGGCTGACTGGTGCGAGTTTGAGCTGGACATCCGTTTTCTGCCCGGGATGTCCGCGGAAGATTTTTTAAGGGCCCTGAAGAGGGTAGCCTCCAAGCATACCAAAAACTTTAAAATAGAGGTCGAAGGTATCCAGCAGCCTTATCAGATCGACCCGGGCCATCCTCTGGTTAGGGACCTTATCCGGGCGATGCGTAAGTTCAGGGCGCGGCCCCGCATTAAAGGCTCGGAAGGCGCTACGGTGATCACCTTTTTTCAGGATAAGGGGATCCCGGCGGTAGCTACGGGCTTCGGCTCTTCCGGCTGCGCCCATACTGCCGACGAATATATAAAGATCGAGAATCTCTATAAGGGGACAAAAGCACTTGAAGATTTTTTAAAAAATTATAATTTTGATTAAAGGAGAAAAAATGGATGAGGTCAAATTCCTGAAGCGGCCGAAACTGAAAAAACCTTACTTGATCGTGGCTTGGCCCGGGATGGGCGAGGTCGCCTATAAAGCAGCCGGGCATCTGGTGGAGAAGCTTAAAGCCCGGGAATTTGCCAGCATCCCGGCAGAGGATTTTTTCTACCTGACGGCAAGCGTCATAGAAGACGGTGTGCTAGGGATACCCGAGCTTCCGGAAAATAAGTTCTATTTCTGGAAGAACAGGACGGGAAGCAATGACCTGATTATTTTCTTAAGCAATGCCCAGCCTGACCTGGCTAAGGCAGAGGAGTATTCCCGCAGGATCATCCAGGTCGCCAAGGCCCTTAAGGTGCAGACAGTGATCAGTTTTGCCTCGATGCCGGTGCCTATCGACCATACGCAGGCCCCGGGAGTCTGGTTTGCCGCTACTTCAAATGAGATCAAGAACAACCTGAAGAAATATAATTTTCATCTCCTTGCCGAAGGCCAGATCAGCGGAATGAACGGCCTCTTTTTAGGTTTTGCCAAAAAAGAAGGGTTAAAGGGTTTCTGCCTGCTCGCCGAGATCCCGCTTTATACCGTCCAGATCGAGAATCCCCGTGCCTCCCAGGCAGCGCTTGAGGCGCTGAGCAAAATCCTCGGTTTAGAACTTGATTTTTCCGAGCTCAAAGATCAGGCGCATAATGTGGAGGGTGAGATCAATAAGCTCCTTGATTATTTTAAACTCGGCTCCCAGGCCTCCGGGCCGATCAATGAAGAGGAGATCGAGAAGATCAAGAAAGCCTTAAGTCAGTTGACTACACTGCCGCAGTCAGTTAAAGACAGGATCGAGAAGCTCTTTAGCGAGGCCAGGGCGGACCTCGGCAAGGCGCAGGAATTAAAGGCGGAGCTCGATAAATGGAACGTTTACAAGGAGTACGAGGATAGATTCTTAGACCTTTTCCGGCGCAGCAAAGACAAAAATACTTATGGGCAGTGACCGGATAAAAGCGGTCATCTTTGATCTGGGCAATGTCCTGATCGACTTTGACCACATAATAGCGGCAAGGAGGATCTCCCGGTTCTGCAAGAAGACCCCGGAAGAGATCTACGGCCTCTTTTTTAATTCGAAACTTACCACGCTCTTTGAGCAGGGCAGGATCTCACCGCCTGACTTTTACCTTAAGGTGAAAGAAATGCTTAGGCTCGATTTAAGTTACGAGGCCTTTGTGCCGGTATGGAACGAAATATTCTTCCTGAGCCCGAAGAACCGCCTCGTCTATAATCTGGCTGTCGCCTTGAGGGCCCGCTACAGCCTGGCCCTGCTTTCCAACATCAATATCCTGCATTTTGAATACCTGAAAAAGTTCTTTCCCGTCTTCGATATATTCGGACATGTATTTGCCTCCTGCGAGATGGGGCTGATCAAGCCCGACGCGCGTATCTATGAAAGTATCCTCAAAGAGCTGAAAGTCCTGCCCGGGGAAGCCTTTTACGTCGACGACCGGCAGGAATTGGTAGAAAGCGCTAAAACTCTCGGTATGCGGGCATTTGTCTTTAAGGACGTAGAAGGATTGAAAAAAGACCTGACTGAAACAGGGGTCGATATTTAGGACTCTTCCATGCCAGAAAAAATCCTGCTCTCTCACGGCAGCGGCGGATCGGCAATGCAGGAGCTCATCCGCGGGCTGCTCCTGAAAAAGCTGCATAACCCCATACTTAAGGAGCTTACGGATGCGGCCCTGATACGTCACCGGGAAAGAATCGCCTTTACCACGGATTCTTTTGTGGTCAGCCCGCTCTTTTTAAGGGGCGCGGATATCGGAAAGCTCGCTGTCTGCGGCACAGTTAATGACTTAGTGATGCTGGGCGTCCAGCCGGAGCATCTTTCTCTGGGCCTGATCATCGAGGAGGGTCTGGATTACCGGACCCTGGAAAGGATCGTCGATTCTATTGCCTCAAGCGCCCGTCGGGCAGGGGTAAGTATCGTCACCGGCGACCTGAAGGTAGTGGAGAGGGGCGCGGCGGATAAAATATTCATCAATACTTCAGGAATAGGCAGGGTCATCAAGGGTGCGGACCTTTCCTTAAAAAGAATAAGACCCAAAGACAAAATTATTGTCACCGGCGAGATAGGCTCGCACGGCATGGCAGTCGTCTGTGGAAGAAAAGGGGCAGGCCTGGGATTTAACATAGCCAGCGACTGCGCCAGCCTCAACACCCTGCTTCTTCCGGTGATCAGAAAAACCAGGGCGGTAAAGTTCATGCGCGACCCTACCCGCGGAGGCGTAGCCGCCACGTTAAATGAGATCGCCGGGGCAACCGGATACGGCATCTTGATCAAAGAAAAGATGATCCCGGTGGCACCCAGGGTGCGCATGGCCTGCGAATTATTGGGGCTCGACCCCCTGTATGTAGCTAACGAGGGAAAGGCGCTCCTGATAGTAGAGGCCAAAGGGGCAGAAAAAGTTTTAAAATCGCTAAGAAAGCACAGCCTCGGCCGCAAGGCAAAGATCATCGGCGAGATACGCCCCGGTCTTGGCGGCAAGGTGGTCCTGGAAACCCGCCTGGGCACAGAGCGGATCGTGGATATGCCGGCAGGGGAGATCCTGCCGCGCATCTGTTAAGATGAAGAGCTTAAAATTCCAGAAGAGGTTTTACCGGGAGTGGGTAAAACAGAAGGACCTGCACCTGGAACACATCTCTGCCAAAGAGACGGATCTGGAGATCCTTACCAATAAGCGCCTGGATAAGGACTATGTCGCCGAAAGGATCAGGACATACCGCTATGACATAGAAAACTATATCAACAGGGACAGGCGTTTTCTGACCAGCCTCAAACCCGTCCCGGTAGAGTTGACCGCCCCAGCCATCATCCATGAGATGAGCCGTGATGCTAAGCAGGCCAATGTCGGGCCGATGGCTACGGTCGCCGGCGCGATCGCCGAGTTCCTCGGCCGGGACCTTTTAAAAAAAGGATACCGGGACGTGATCGTAGAAAACGGCGGAGACCTCTTTATAAAAACGACCAAGCCCCGCCTGATCGGCCTTTATACCGGCAGATCCAAAGTCTGGAATAAGCTGAGGTTAAGGGTCCGGCCTAAAGATACGCCGCTGGGCATCTGCACTTCTTCCGGCACGATCGGACATTCTTTAAGTTTTGGCTGCGCTGACGCGGTAGTGATCTTATCTAAAAGCGCAAGCCTTGCCGATGCCGTAGCCACGGCTACCTGTAACCGGATAAACTCTAAAGAAGACATGCAGAGGGCCCTGGATTTTGCCCGCTCCGTGCCCGGGGTACAGGGAGTAGCTATCTTCATCAGGAACCAGATGATCAGCTGGGGCGGGATCGAGTTCACCGGCTAAAAAAGACCTTCCTAAAACTTTTTATAAAGTCTTCCTAATCCATTATACTTGTTGCACTTTTCTTCCTGAAATAATATAATATAAGATACGTCTTATGCGTAAAATCAACCTCCTTTATATCATCACTAAACTCGAATTAGGCGGCGCCCAGAAGCAGTTATTGAGCCTGATAAAGCGGCTGGACAGGGAAAAGTTCAATCTCTTTCTCTTCACCGCCAAAAAAGGCATCTTGCTTGGCGAGGCCCTTTCCATGGAAGGCTTGCAGGTTAAGCCTTCCTTTTTTTTGGAGCGGCCGGTAAACCCCTTAAGGGACATGGCTGCGTTCTTTGAGATCTATTTCTTCATCAGGAAAAACAAAATCGATATCGTGCATACGCATAGTTCCAAGGCCGGCATCGTCGGCAGGCTTGCGGCAAGACTCGCCGGAGTAAAGACTATCCTGCACACCGTGCACGGCTGGCCTTTTCACGATTATCAGAGCCGGATCGCCAGGCGGTTATTCATCCGCCTGGAGAGGATTGCGGCCGGGTTTAGTAACCGGATAGTGGTGGTCTCGGCGAGCGACTGGGAAAAGGGCCTTAAGAATTATATCGGCACCCCGGATAAATACGCGCTTATCCGTTACGGGATAGATTACGCTGAGTTTAATAACCCAAACGGTAAAATCAGGGAAGAGTTTAAGGCCGGCAAAGACCCTCTTGTGGGCTGCATCTCCTGTTTAAAGCCGCAGAAAGCGCCCGAAGATTTTATCCGCACCGTGCAATTGGTGAAAGAAGCCCTGCCGCAGGCGAAGTTTCTTCTGGTCGGAGAGGGCGAGTTACGCCCCCGCATCGAGAGCCTGATCCAAAGGCTTAAGCTGGAGGAGGCAGTGACCCTTACCGGCTGGCGCAGGGATATCCCCCGTATCCTTTCAGGGGTAGATGTCTTCGTGCTTTCTTCTCTGTGGGAGGGGCTGCCGGTTGCGGTATTAGAGGCCATGGCTTCGGGCAAGCCCGTGGTTGCCACAGATACCGGCGGAGTAAGAGAAGTGGTCCGGGAAGAAGAGACAGGCTTCTTAGTGCCCGCAGGCAGGCCGGATGTTTTATCCGGCAGGCTGCTTAATTTGCTGCAGAATGCTTCCCTGAGAAAGACAATGGGAGAGAGGGCAAGAGCTGCGTTGGGTGAGGATTTCCGCATCGAGAAGATGGCGGATGAGTTTACGCTCCTGTACGAAAAATTAACTAATTAAGGACCGATGTCGCTGATCTATCCGGAAGCCGCCCTGGTTGCTTTTTTCACCGCCACCGCCGCCACGCTGATCTTGGCAGGGGCCTTTGCCCGGCGAAAGTTCTTTGTCTCTTCCGGCATCCCCCTTGCCGGCGGACTGGGAATAGGGATCTCTTTCTTTGTCGCCAGCCTCATCGGTTTTAATCTTTCCGGGGCATTGACGCCTCCTGTGCAAGGCATACTGCTTGCTTCTCTTCTCATGCTCCTCTTCGGCCTGGTAGATGACTTAAAGGAACTTTCTATCACAGCCAAGTTTCTGGCGCAGTCGATTGCCACCTTGATCCTGATCGCCTTCGGGGTAAGGGCTGAGATAGTGCACATCGGTTTTGTCGCCAACATTGCCATCACCTTCCTCTGGGTGCTGGGGATCACCAATGCTATCAACCATCTGGATGTGATGGACGGCCTCGCCGGGGCGGTAAGCCTGATCGCGGGCCTTTCCTTCTTTGTCATTTCAAGTTTTATCGGGGATACAAACAGCGCGATCCTGTCGCTTGTCTTATGCAGCGCGGTTATTAGCTTTCTTGTCTTTAACCTTCCTCCGGCAAAGATATACATGGGCAACTGCGGCAGCCACTTCCTGGGGTTTGTACTGGCTGCGGTCGCCCTGAACATAAGTTACGCTCCGATAGAAAAGAGGATCGCGCTCTTAAGCCCGCTTTTGATCCTGGGATTCCCTATCTTTGACACCGCTTTTCTGATCATGGTCCGTTTGAGCAAGGGTAAGCTGCCTTTTAAAAAGAGCAACGATCATCCGGCGCTCCTTTTTCAGGCCGCGGGATACTCAAAGCGCAAGACACTTTTTATTCTGGGCGCGCTTTGCCTGTTTTTTTCAACTGTGGGGCTTATGGTGAAATGGCTGCCGAACCTCCTGGGCACAACGTTGGTCTTGACAGCCATAGCAGCGATTTCATTTATGATCAAAAAGGTATACAGCGTTGTAGACCGTGGCTAAAAAAAGGATTATTATTCTAGGGGGCGGCCTTGCCGGTTTAAGCGCCGCCTGGCATCTGCAGCAAAGAAAGAGGGAGTGCCTTCTTTTTGAGAAGGAGCCCGAAGTAGGAGGGCTCTGCCGTTCTAAAAAAATAGGCGAGTTTACTTTCGACTATGACGGCCACCTACTGCATTTCCGCCGCCGCTACACCTTTGACCTGGTCAGGCGGCTCCTGGGAGGCAACTTGACCGGGCACAGGAGAAACGCCTGGATCTATACGCATAAGCGCTACATCCGTTATCCCTTTCAGGCTAACCTCTACGGACTGCCGGCAGATATCGTTGAAGAGTGCCTCCTGGGTTTTATCCGGGCGGCAAAGAACGGCCGCGCCAGAGATGAGAACTTCCTGGACTGGATCAATCATACCTTCGGCGAGGGAATTGCCCGGCATTTCATGGTCCCTTATAATGAAAAGTTCTGGACTGTCCCGCCGTCAGAATTAAACTGCGAGTGGCTTGACGGTTTTATCCCGGTCCCTTCGTTACAGGAGGTCATCGAAGGCACGGTCAAAGAAAGCAGGCGCCAGTTCGGCTACAATGCGCATTTCTGGTATCCTAAGAAAGGCGGGATCAGGCAGCTGCCGCAGGCCTTCTGCCGCTCCATGAAGAATATTTATACCGGCTGCAAAATAAATGCCGTTGACCTGAAGAAAAAAGAAGTAATCACCCCGGCGGGCAGGGAAAAGTATACGCATTTAATTTCGACTCTACCCCTTCCCGAACTCCCCGGCCTGGTGACCGGCCTGCCGCAGGAAGTCATTTCTGATTTGCGCAGATTAAGATGGAACTCTGTTTTTAACCTGAATCTCGGGGTGGCCAGGTCCGAGTCCAGCCGCAGGCATTGGGTTTATTTTCCGCAGAAGGAGATCTCTTTTTTCCGCGTGGGCTTCCCGCACAACTTTTCTGCCTCCTGTGCGCCCGAGGGGGCAAGTTCTCTTTATGCCGAGGTTTCTTATTCCAGGCAGAGGCCCCTCAACAAAAAAAGCATCACGCAGCGCATCCGCAAAGACCTGGTAAGGACGGGCCTGCTTAGCGCTGACGACCGAATAGTGGCCGAGGATACCAACGACATAAAATACGGCTACCCCATCTATGATAAAAATTATCTCCCCAGCCTCGGGCGTATTTTTGATTTCCTCTCACGCCACGATATTCTGCCCTGCGGCCGTTACGGCGCCTGGCGCTATATGTCCATGGAGGAGACGATCCTGGATGCCCACGATGCGGCAGAGAGGCTCTGATGAAGGAGAATAAGATTAGAGACTTCTTCTGGAAGGTCCTGCTTGTCCTGATATTCCTGCGCCCCTTTATAAGCGAGCAGGCATTTATGGCTGCCGGATTCTGGTTCGTGCTCTTTCTTACGTTTTTTTCGGCGG
>VGKG01000030.1 GCA_016867115.1 Candidatus Omnitrophota bacterium
AAGAAGACCCCGCTTAAGTAAAGCTGGCCGCCGGAAGCCTTCTTTGAGCCGGATACAGAAAAGGGATTGCTCAATCCGAAAGCCATAAAGGGAGTACCAGTTCCTGCAGCGGGCTTGGACCTGGGCCGGCTTGAAACATTCAGCAGGGTATTGCCCAGAAAAAGAAGAAGGCATAGGCCCAGGGCATACCACAGATAGACCTTCGGTTTTTCGCTCACCCCCCCCTGGGGAGCGGCGCTTTCAAAGGCAGGCTCGGCGGAAAGAGGGCAATCGTTCTTCAGGCTCAACTCTTCGGCTTTCTTCAGGGCATCGTGGATTATGCTCATCTTCTCACTCCTTTAAGGTATAGGTTTCAAGTTCCGTAAGCGCCTTCCTGACAACGTGCACGTCGATTTTACTAGTCTCGGAGGCAAATCCGGCAAGAAGGGCCCGGTCGCAGGCCATATTAATCAGTCGCGGGGTGCCCTGAGAAAACTCGGCGATGAGCCTGACCGCTTCGGGGCAGAACTCAAGCCCGCGGCAGGAGCCGGCGATGCTCAGGCGGTGGTCGATGTAGCTTTTCACTTCATCAAGCTCAAGCGGGCCGATGTGGAACCTGACCATCACCCTCTGGCGCAGCTGCCTTAAGTCGTGCAGATTCAGCCTGTGGCTCAGTTCCGGCTGGCCCACCAGGATCACCTGCAAAAGTTTTTCTTTATCCGTCTCGAGGTTAGAAAGAAGGCGGATCTCTTCCAGGAGGTTAGGCCTCAGGTTCTGCGCCTCGTCAACAATCAGGACCACGTTGTTTCCGGCCTGAAACTCGTTCAAAAGGAACTCGTTCAGCTGTTCGATCAGGCCCAGCCGCGTATTATCCTGGATCTTGAGCCCGAAATCGCGTATGATCGAGCCTAAAAGCTCAAGCTCCGAGAAATAGGGATTAAGGATCAGGGCGGTCTTTGTTTCTTTGCCCAGGCGGTTAAGCAGGTATCTGCAGAGGGTGGTCTTTCCGGTACCGATTTCACCCGTAAGCACGATGATGCCTTTCCTCTGAAATACGCCGTAAGAGAGATGGGACAGGGCGTCCCTGTGCCTGCGGCTGAAATAGAAGAAGTCAGGGTCGGAAGTAACGTTGAAGGGCCTTTCTTTGAGTCCGTAGAATTGGCAATACATCTTATTTATATGGATTATAACAGAAAATAAGGGTTTTGTAAAGCCTATAGTTCATATTGACACGGCGCCGAAGTTGTGTTAATATCTATGCAAAGAAAAAGGAGGCCAGCCACGATGACTCTTGCTCAAAAAATGAAAAGAAAAGAAGAGATGAGGCGTTCACCACGGGTGAAATTATATACACCGCTGCGCTACCAGGTCAGGGGAGAAAGCCTTTCCGAGAACTTTTTGACCGACGACGTCAGTGCCCGCGGCATAGGCTTCACCAGCAATAAGTTCATCGCGCCCAGGACAATTGTCATGCTTGAGTTCAGCGTCCTCTCGCGCGCGATAAGGCCCGTAGGCCGGGTGAGCTGGTCCGAGACGCTGCCTCATTCTGACAGATTCCGCGCCGGGGTGGAGTTCATCGAGATCGACCCGGGCGAAAGGAATTTCCTCTCGGACTACGTTAATATTCACCTTTAAGCACAAACCCAAGAAAGGAAACGCATTTTATGGCAGCTGAACAGACCACTACCCAGGTACAACCGGCTAAACCGCAGGCCGAAAAACAGACTAATTGCCTTGCCTGCAATAAACCCATCAGAAAATTAAAGAGGTACTACCGCGACGGCAAGTTCTACTGCAACAAGAAATGCTGGAAGACCTTTATCGCTAAATCCAAAGAAGAAGCGCAGAAATGAGATCCGCCAAAGAAAGAAGAAAACACCCCAGGCTCCTGCAGAAGCTTCCGATCAAGATCGCAGCCGGCGATTACGATTTCACCACCGCCACAAAGAACGTCAGCTGCGTCGGCACTTATTGCTCCATCTCCAAATACATCCCTCCCTTCACCAAGGTCCTGGTAAAACTCTCCCTGCCCATCAGGACCAAGAGCAGTAGTAAGGCTTACGCGGTAGAATGCAAGGGTGTTATCGTACGCACAGAAGACGACACAAAGAGCGGGTTTAATATCGCGATCTTCTTTAACGACATCAAAGAATCCCAGCGTAAAATTATTTCGCGCTACATCAACCAGTTCTTGCCTTCAAAATCTTCCGCCTGATCCGCTCGCTGGATCGCTATGCCTACCGGACATCCCGGATGATATGGGACGCATAAACAGACAGCCACCGGTAAAACTGATCTGCGGCTTCATCTTCCGGGAACAGCCCGCCTACGAAAAAGCTAAAAGGTTCCTCGAAAAAAAATTCGGGCCCCTGGACTTTGAAAGCGAAAACCTCGCCTTTGACCACACTACTTACTACGAAAAAGAGTTCGGCGCTGTCCTCTCCAGGAAGTTCATCAGCTTCCAAAAACTCATCCCTGCCGGATGCCTGGCGCAGATAAAGGCCCTCACCATTAAATATGAACAGGAACTCAGCCGCGGCCGCAACCGTCTGGTCAATATCGACCCCGGCTTCCTGGACCTGGGAAAACTGACCCTGGCTACCACCAAGGACCATAAGCACCGGGTATTTATCGGCCGGGGCATCTATGCCGAAGTCACCCTTTATTTCGAAGACAAAACCTATAAACCCTGGGAGTGGACTTATCCGGATTATAAAAGCGCCGAGTATATCGGGATCTTTAACCGGATCCGGGAGTTTTACCGCCTCCAGCTTAAACCATGTACCCTTCATACTTAGAAGCCTGTCAGAACGGAAACTTAACCCGCCTGGCTGAAAAGGCCTCCCGCATGCTTGAGAGCTGCGCGATCTGCCCGCGCAACTGCCGCGTGAACCGCAGGAAAGGGGAGAAGGGCTATTGCAAGACCGCACTTCTGCCGCGGGTATGCAGTTACATGGCCCACCACGGAGAAGAGCCGCCGATCTCCGGAGAGCGCGGTTCAGGCACAATATTCTTCACCCACTGCAACATGGCCTGCGCATACTGCCAGAATTACGAGTTCAGCCAGCTGGGAGGAGGCAGGGAGGCTGATTTCGAGGAATTGGCAGGGATGATGATAGAGTTGCAGAAAAGCGGCTGCCATAATATCAACCTGGTAACCCCCACCCATGTGATGCCGCAGATCCTGAAAGCCCTTGAAATCGCCATTTCAAAGGGGCTTAAGATCCCTCTGGTTTACAATACCGGCGGCTACGAGCTTCCGGAAATGATCCGGCTCCTTGAAGGAATAGTGGATATCTACCTTCCGGATATGCGCTATGCAGATGAAGAGATGTCTTTAAAATATTCCGCTGCCCCGGAATACCCTAAATACAATCAGGCCTCTGTCAAAGAGATGCACCGCCAGGTTGGGATCGCCGAGTGCGACGACAACGGCATCATCAAAAGAGGCGTAATCATCCGCCACCTGGTGCTTCCGGAAAACATCTCCGGAACGGAAAAGATCATGTGCTTCATCTCAAAAGAGCTTTCAAAAGAGGCCTATATCAGCCTGATGAGCCAGTATACCCCTTATTACCGGGCAAACGAGTTCAAAGAGCTCTCCCGGCGCATAACGCTGCCCGAATACGAGGATACTATTGAAATCATGCATAAATACGGCCTCTACAACGGCTGGACCCAGGAATCAGGAGGGTTAGAGCGGTTCGCCGGCATCCATATAAAACCGAGTTAAACCATGATCCCTAAAAACCTCGCTGAACTATTAAGGAATAGCGCACAAAAGCACCCCCGGCGCACTGCGATCGTCTTCGGCAGGAAAAAGATCAGCTATAAAGCCCTGGATGAAGCGACTGACCAGATCGCTTGCGGACTCATTGAGGCCGGGATCAGGGAACAGCAAAGGGTCGCGCTCTTCCTGGATAACTGCCCGGAGTTCATCATCAGTTATTATGCAGTCCTCAAGGCAGGCGCTGTGACGGTGCCGATAAACTACATGTTCAAGGTAGAGGAGGCAAAATACATCCTGCAGGACAGCGAAGCAGTAGCGATCATTGCCTCCCGGCCATACCTTGACATCGCGGAAGAACTAAGGTTAAGGGTGGACAGCCTGAAGCTTATCATCTCTACCTCAAAAGCAAAAGACCACATTATTTATTTCGAAGGGCTAAAGAAAAAAGAAACACAGCGGCTCTCCGGGGCCTCCGGCAACCCCGAAGACCTGGCGGTGATCCTTTATACCTCCGGCACTACCGGCCACCCCAAGGGCGCAATGCTTACGCACTCTAACCTGGTCTCAAACGCCATTGATTCCGCTTCCGCGATTAAAAGCAGCTATAAAGATGCCTTTATCTGCATCCTGCCGCTCTTTCATTCCTTTGCCGCCACGGTCTGTATGAATCTGCCGCTTCTGGTAGGCGCAAAAATCGTGGTGATGAAATCATTGAGGCCCTTTAAGCGCGTCATCCGCGCCATAAGAAAAAATAAGGTAACGGTATTTGTGGGCATCCCGTCAATCTATAATATCCTCAAAGACCTGAAGCTGCCTGCCTTCATGAATACCGCGCTCATCCGGATCTTTAATCCGGTGAAGGTCTGTATCTCCGGAGCTGCGGCGCTGCCGGCTGAAACCTTAAGCGGGTTTGAAAAGAGATTCCGCATCCCCCTGCTGGAAGGCTACGGCCTGACCGAGGCCTCCCCCGTGGTCACGCTTAACCCCCTAAGGGGCCAGAGAAAACCCGGATCAATCGGCGTAACTTTATCCAGGACAATTGAATTAAAAATCGTGGACGAAAAGGATAATGTGCTTGGCGCAGGAGAAATCGGAGAGCTCATTGTCCGGGGGCCGAATATCATGCGCGGCTACCTCAAGCAGGAAGAAGCCAGCGCTGAAACCATCAGGGATGACTGGCTCTATACCGGAGACATGGCCAAGTTCGACCACCAGGGCTACTTTATTATCGTAGGCAGAAAAAAAGAGATGGTCAATGTCCGCGGCCTGAACGTCTACCCGCGGGAGATCGAAGAGGTGCTTTACTCAAACCCCAAGATAAAAGAAGCGGCGGTAATCGGCATTACGGATACCCATAAAGGCGAGGTGCCTAAAGCCTTTGTAGTCCTGAAAGAGGGCGTGGTCGCCAAAGAGCAGGAGATCATCCACTACCTGAGAGAAAGGCTTGCTCCCTACAAGATCCCCAAGTTTGTGGAGTTCAGAAGTTCGCTCCCCAAGAACGCTACCGGAAAAATCTTGAAACGCATACTTGAAGATGAAGAGGAAAAAAGGCAACGGCCTCAAACGCCTCCTTAAGTTCGTCTATATCAAGCTGGTCCGGATAAACGACTCTCCCCAGAGGATTGCGCTTGGCCTCGGCGCGGGTACAGCCTTAGGGATACTGCCCGGCACCGGGCCGATCGCAGCGCTCTGCGTTGCCTGGCTCTTGCGGATCAACCGCATGGCTGCGCTCTTAGGCAGCCTCCTTACTAATACGTGGCTGAGCCTTGTGACCTTTTTGGCCTCGGTAAGAATAGGCTCCCTGATCCTCAGGCTTGACTGGCATGAAGTCTACGGCGCATGGCTTGAATTTTTGAAAAATATAAGCTGGAAAAACTTTTTAAAGCTGCCCTTTTTAAAGGTCATCCTGCCGGTCGCATTCGGTTATTTAGTGGTTGCGCTTGTCGTGGGATCTGTGGTATACTTTATTACGATAGTGATACTAATGGGAGTAAAACATGGAAAAAAGACTTAAGGCTATTTTTATTATCGTGATGATGCTTGGCCTTGCGCTTACGGCATGCGCGACCGCCCAGGAAAACGCCTATGCCAAACTCTCCGAGGTCCGGGGTTCTGTAGAGATAAAGAAATACCCCGGCAAAGCCATGGCTGCCACTGCAGGGCTGGTGCTGCATGCCAGGGACATCATCCGCACGCGGGGCGACTCCGGGGCAATACTGGAGGTCTTTGCCGACGGCACAGAGCTGGTGGCAACCATCGAATTAAGGGAGAACAGCGAACTGAGGATCATCGAGCTGATGAAAAAAAGCGGGGCAAACACCTACGATAACCTGCTGGACCTGGCACTCGGTGAAGCCATGATCAAGGTACATAAGCCCCTTGCGGGTAAATCCAGGTTTGAAGTGAAAACCCCCACCTCATTCATCGAAGCTAAAGGAAAGACCTCTTTTTCCGTCTCGGTTGAGATGGAGAAATAGGAAAAACCTTAATAAAAGAAGGGAGGAGAGAGGCGTATTTTGCCTCTCTCTTATTTTTGCGGCTTGACATCCACACAAATGTGTGGTATATATAGCCCTATGAAACTATTCGTAAAAATAACTCCCAAGCAGCAAAGGGTGCTGGATTTTATCCGGGAGAAGGTCAATAAGGATAACCTGCCGCCCACCATCCGCGAGATCGCCGCGGCCTGCGGATTTTCTTCGACCGGCACGGTGCGCGATTATCTGGATGCGCTGGCCAAAAAAGGCTATCTTAAGCGCGGCAATAACAAATCCCGCGCTATAGAATTATTGCAGGGAAACCCGCAAAAGTTACGGCTCATCGGCGCTATCCCTGCGGGCACGCCAAACGAAGCCCATGAAGACCCGTCTGATTACCTTGACCTTAAGCAGTTGTTCTCCAGGGAATCGGCCAGGGGTGAGGTCTTTGCCCTGAAGGTAAAAGGCGACAGCATGGTCAATGCCGGGATCATGGACGGCGATATTGCCGTGATCAGAAAACAGCCCTCAGGCCAAAGCGGCGAAATCGTAGCCGCGCTCCTTGAGGACAATGAGGTCACTTTAAAGAGGCTGAAACACTTGAAGCAGGGCGCTTATTTTCTTGAGGCGGCGAACGAAAATTACCCGCCTATAGAAAAGGAATTTACGGTTATCGGAGTATTAATCTCAATAATCAGGAAGTACTAAGATGCCCTCATCAGGATTTAATCCCAATGCCCGCTGGGACAGACCCGGTCGGGACAGGTCTCTTGGTAACGCAAGTAATAGCTTTTCCCGCCCAGCTACTTCAAGGCAGGCGGGATCCCGCCCGCTATGGCATAGCTTGGCGGGTGGTGAGATCTGTCCCGTGATACGTAATTCCGAACCCGGTAGCCTGAATGGCAGGATCGAGGTTTTAAGCTGGTTCAGAAACGGCAGGATCTCACCGCGCGCCTTTATCTGGAATAAAAAGTTCTACAGGGTCAAAGAGATCACCTACCGCTGGCAGGAACGCCTGGGCCAGGCCGTGATCAGTTATTTCTCGGTCCGCACCAGCGCAAACCTGTATCAGATATCCTTTAATAATACATCTTATAGCTGGCGGATTGATAAGGTAATAGATTGACCCGGCGGGTCTTTTAATTATGATACTGCACATCGACATGGATGCCTTTTTCGCCTCCATTGAGCAGGCGATCAACCCGCGGCTTAAAGGTAAACCGCTGATCGTGGGCTCACGGGCCAATAAAATGCGCACCGTAGTCTGCGCTGCCAGTTATGAGGCCAAGCGCCTGGGCATTGACTCAGGCATGCCTTCGGCCGAAGCCTTCAGGATCTGCCCGCACTTAGAGTTCGTACCTGCTGACCAGTCAAAGTACATCTGGACCTCAAGAGAGATCCTTAAGCTCCTTGAACCGTACGGCTTGCAGCTGAACTACGCCTCTATTGATGAGTTTCAGCTGGATATCCGAGAAACCCGGGAGCCCCTGAAACTAGCTGCGGATATCCGTAAAAAAATAGAAGAAAACTTCAGGATCACCGCCTCTGTAGGCATAGCCAAAAACTGGCTCCTGGCGAAGCTGGCCTCAAAGCTGAATAAGCCAGACGGGGTAGCCATGCTTACCGAATCCAACCTGGCTGAAACCCTGGCTAATGTAGCGGCAGAGAAACTCTGCGGGGTAGGCCAAAGCACCACCCAAACCCTGCAGAGCCTCGGCGTCCTTACCTGCCTTGACCTCTACCGGAAGAGCGCCTCGTTTTTAAGCCAAAATCTAGGTAAGTTTGGCCTGAATCTCTTTGTATCTTTGCATGCTGAAGACTCCTTTAGCGACCTTGAGCAAGACGCAAACCCTAAGTCCGTAGGCCATTCCTACACCCTGCCCTGGCCAACAAAAACCCCGGGGTTTATCCGGGGGTGGCTGCGGCTCTTGTCAGAGATGGTTGCCGAGCGCCTCAGGCAGCAGGAGCTGACAGCCAAAGTTGTTCACCTGGGCCTGGGCGGCCCGGAAATCGGGCATTTCAGCGCTCAAAAGACCTTTTCCCAGGCCTCAAATGACGGCTATGAAATATACCTGAGAGCAGCTAAAATCATGGCTAAAATAGGCCAGAATATGCCCAAAATCCGCTTCCTGGGGGTCACCTGCAGCAACCTCTCCAGCCCCGAATACGCCCCCTTATTTAAGGAGCAAGAGAAAAGGGAGAGGCTCCTTAAAACCGTAGACAGGATCAACCACCGCTTCGGAGACAGGGCTATTTTTCCCGCCATTATCTGCCAAACCAGGCGGTCGGGACAGGTCCCTGTGTCTGACACGTTATAGCTTTGGCGGGATCTGTCCCGCGATATTGAATTAAAGGCAAAAAATCTAGGTAAAGCTGCGCGCCTGATTGTCAAACCATGTCAGGATCAAGAAATCCCGGTAAGCAAAAGTAACTCGAAAGGCGCTTTTCCACAGGTAAATCCCAACATAACATAACTTATTGACCGCCAAGGCATTGGAGAGTGCCTCTCTATATTGCCAAGTTAACATAAGATATATTATAGGAAGTTGCCAATATATATAAATTGGAGCTGAAATCAGGTTTCTAAGGCAGCTTTCAAATCTCTCTGCTTATCCGGGTTTACTTTGGGGGAGCGAAACGGACTTGATCAGGTGGGTTTAGCCGGAAGATCTTCCCGGGAACTGATTACGTATTGTCCGCCCTGGATCTTGATGGTAGCGCCGCTGATCAGGCCATGCACCAGGGATTTTCTGGCCCTTTTAAGGATCCGGCTGAAGGTCTGCTGGGATACGCGCATGGATTGGGCTGCCTCTTTTTGAGATAGGCCCATATAATCGGATAGCCTTAAGGCCTCAAACTCATCCATAGATAGCTCTGCCAGGTCAGGCCTGCCTGCCCTTCCCCGGGGGCTGAACTGGCTGATTTTAGGGTCCAAACGGACTATCCTGTACTTTTTCGGCCTTCCGCGCATCGGGTTTTACTTGAACTTACCTGATTTTAACGCCTGGGTTATTTTGAGTACTCACTCATAAATAGGCTATAAAAAAGGCCCGGGCTTGACACGGGCCAAACGAAAGTTAAATTTCCGTTTCTTTGACTAAGCGGCGGTAATACTCCACGCACTTACGGCAGGTCTTTTCGTCTTCCTTCCACTCCGGGTGGTCGCGCAGGATGAGGTCTAAAAGGTACTCCTCGGCC
>VGKG01000031.1 GCA_016867115.1 Candidatus Omnitrophota bacterium
CCTACCGCGAGGCAATCCGATACCTTGAATCTTTCATCAACTACGAGAAAATAGCCGAGTATCCTTACAAGGAATCCCTGAAGCTTGCGCGCGTAAAGGAGTTCTTGGATACGATCGGCTCTCCTCAGGATTCCTTAAGGTGCATCCATATCGCCGGCAGCAAGGGCAAGGGTTCAACCTGCGCCTTTATCGCATACATCCTGAGAGAAGCAGGCTACAAGACCGGGCTTTATACTTCGCCGCATCTGTCGGATTTCAGGGAGCGGATCAGGATCCTTGAGCCGGCAGGCAACAGGCGGCTGAGGAGGCAGGATTTTGAGGGGATGATCCCGCGTAAATCCCTTATCCGCCAGGTCGAAAGATTAAAACCGGCGATAGAAAAATACAACAGAGGCTCAAAATACGGGCCACTCTCCTTCTTTGAGGTCTATACGGCGATCGCCTTCCGGTATTTCAGGGAACAGAGGGTGGATCTTGCCGTGCTTGAGACAGGCCTCGGCGGAAGGCTGGATGCGACCAACACCTGTAATGCGCTTATCAGCGTGATTGCGCCTATCAGCTACGAGCATACCCAGAAATTAGGCAATACCTTGGCTGAGATCGCTGCGGAGAAGGCAGGGATCATAAAACGTCACCAGCCGGTAGTTATTACTGCCCCGCAAGAAAAAGAGGCATTAGAGGTAATCCGTAATAGATGTAAAGAAGTAGGCGTAAAATTATATCAGCCAAAGATCAGGCGCCTGGAGATCAGGCTCCTTGGCCGGCATCAACAGATAAACGCCAATCTGGCGGTGGCAGCGATAAAGGCGCTAGCCGGCTGCGGGATCAGGATAAAAAAACATCATATCAACAGGGGATTATTGCATACCTTCTGGCCTGCCAGGTGCGAAGTCATCGCTAAGAGGCCGCTGGTGATTCTGGACGGCGCCCAGAATATCGCCTCAAGCCGGATCCTTAAACAGGCGGTAAGAGAGAATTTCAAGTATAATAGATTATTCCTGGTCCTGGGTATCTCAAAAGATAAAGATATCCGGGGGATCTGTAGCGAGCTTTATGATTTAGCGGATGAAGCGGTCTTGACTAAGGCCGATAACCCGCGGGCTACCCCGCCCGGGGTCCTGGCAGGATATTTTTCCGGAAAAAACATCCATCAGACCGGTAGCGTAAAAGAAGCAAAGGCGCTCGCTTACAAGTTAGCAAAGAAGGACGACCTGATCCTGGTCACCGGTTCATTATTCGTGGCAGGTGAGTTCAGAGATGGGACAAGCTAATTTAAACGATACTATTGCTGCAGTCTCGACGCCATTAGGCGAAGGCGGGATAGGGATCGTGCGCCTTAGCGGCCGCAGGGCGCTTGGGATCGCCGACAAGATCTTCGTTTCCAAAGAGCGTAAGAAACCGTCTGCCTTTAAGACCTACACTACCCATTATGGCACGGTGGTAGAGGATGGCCAGGTGATAGATGAGGTGATCTTGACCGTGATGCGCTCACCCGGCTCCTATACCAGGGAAGATATCGTGGAGATAAACTGCCATGCCGGGATAGTGGCAACGCGCCGGGTGCTGGAGCTGGTTTTGGCGCATGGCTGCCGCCTGGCAGAGCCGGGAGAGTTCACCCAGCGCGCTTTCTTAAACGGCAGGATCGACCTGGCGCAGGCTGAGGCAGTGCTGGATATCATCCGCGCAAAGACCGACTCCGCGCTGAAAATAGGGATAAGGCAGTTAGAGGGGCTCCTTTCCCGGGAGATCAGGAGGACGAGGGAGGCTCTTTTGGAGGCGCTTTCTCTCCTTGAGGCAAATATTGATTTTCCGGAGGAGGATCCGGGGAGGTTTGAATCTGGGCGGATCAGGCAGGGGCTGGTTGCGGCTGATGAAAAGTTAAAGGGCCTCCTGGAAAGCTCAAAGAGCGGACGGGTTTTTCGCGAAGGGATACATGTAGTCATCTGCGGAAAGCCGAATGTCGGGAAATCCTCGCTTTTGAACGCTCTGCTAAAGTATGAGCGCTCTATTGTCACTCCGGTCGCCGGCACCACGCGCGACACCGTCGAGGAGATCATCGATATCAAAGGCATACCGGTAAGGATCGTGGATACGGCAGGATTGCTTAAGCCGCGCGGCGTGGTGGAGAAGAAGGCGGTAGAGCGCTCAAAAGAGCAGATTGACCGGGCGGATCTTGCGCTTATCCTTTTTGACGGAAGCAGGAGGATTACCGGAGAAGACCGGCTGTTGATCTCCAAGTTAAAAAATAAGAACGTCATCGCGGTGATCAATAAGATAGACCTGAAACAGAGGATCGAAGAGCCCTGGATCCGCAAGACCTTCAAGTTTACGGTCGGCCTCTCAGCCAAAATCCCCAGAAACATCCATCTTCTGGAAGACGCTATCTCAGGGCTGATTTTTGACGGCAGTGTCTGCTCGGGCGAACCGCTTATGATCGCCAACCTCCGGCACGTAAATGCCCTTAGGGGGGCGCAAATTCTTATTGCGCAAGCCCTGGATTCATTAGATAATAAGTTATCCTCGGAGTTTATCGCCCAGGACGTGAAAGAGGCATTAGTCAAATTGGACGAACTGCTGGGGATGCGTTTTTCCGAGGATCTGCTGGATAGGATCTTCGGCGAGTTCTGCATAGGAAAATAATCCGTGAATACCAAGAAGATCGAAAAGGCGGTAAAGGAGATCCTGGGGGCAATCGGGGATAATCCGAAGAGAAAAGACCTCTTGGAGACGCCCAAGCGCGTGGCCCAGATGTACGAAGAGGTCTTTGCCGGCATTGCCCAGGACCCCGAAGAAGAACTGGAAGTAGTCTTAGACCAGAAGCACAACGAGATCATCCTGCTTAAGGGTATACCTTTATATAGCGTCTGCGAACACCATCTTTTGCCTTTTATCGGACGCGCGCACATCGCCTATATCCCCAAGAACGGCCGGGTCACTGGCTTAAGCAAACTGGCGCGGGTGGTGGATGTCCTCTCGCGCAGATTGCAGGTCCAGGAGAGGCTGACTACCCAGATCGCCGAGATCATCATGTCCAAATTAAGACCGCTCGGGGTAATGGTGGTCATTGAAGCGGAGCACCTTTGCATGTCCATGCGCGGGGTGAAAAAACCCGGGACCCTTACGGTGACTTCGGCGGTAAGAGGGATCTTTAAGGAAAACGAGAAGACGCGCTCTGAGACACTGGCTTTGATCAGGTCGTAGGTAAAAAGGAGAGTCAAGCGATGAAGAAGGCCGCAATTTTATGCTTACTGGCGATCTTTCTTTCCGGCTGCGCCACTTATAGATTCAAACAGGGGCTTGCGCCTTACAGCGGAGGTTATGTGGTGGTCCGGGACGGCACGGTGATACCGGAATATACCTTCGGTAAGGACAAGACCGTGCCTGCCGATCTTAAGCTGGCAGAGGAGCGTTTCCGCCGGCGCAAGGAGATGGTCGAGTATTATTACGAGAAGATGGGTACGGTCAGCAACCGGGTCAAAGAGACCTTGGTGGATTATCCGGTGAATATGGGAAAGCTGGTCACCGGCATATTCCGGTTACCTTTTATTGCCCGCTCAGAATATAAATACGAGCATGACCCGAAATACCGCGAGATGATCGATAAGAAGGAAGAAGAGCGGCAGGCGAAGGAAAGAGAGCGGGTCAAGAAATACCAGGCCTGGCTTGATGAGTACATCCAGAAGGACCTTGAGCTTGAAGACAGACTTACGGAACTTAAACCTAAACTTAAAGAAGCGGCTGCGGCGGCAACTCCGGAAAAACCGCCCGTTGCGCAAGAATCCCCCCTGCAGCAATTAGCCTCCGCTGAAGTTACTGCGGCTTCACCCGAAGGGGCAGCCGAAAAAAAAGAGGCGGTAGAAACGGCTTTAGAGGAGGCGGAAAAGGCAGAAACGCCTCCGGCCGCAGAGGCGGCAGTTGAACCGGTAAAGCAGGAGGTAAAACCTGCTCCCGCAAAAAAATCAGGCGGACTCTTTAAATGGAAGGTCTTTTCCAAAAAAGAAAAACCGGCGCAGAAGGAAAAAAAGATTTATCCCGACGAAGAGGGCCGCGCCAGGCTCCTTGAGCCTAAAGTTCTGATCCTGGCCAGGCCCGTAAGAGGCGTCTCGCCCTTGAAGGTGCGCTTCTGGGGGACAAAATCTTACAGCCCGGGAGCCAGGATAGTGGATTATTCCTGGGATTTCGGCGACGGGGATACTTCGTCGCTAGCCAACCCGCGGAATACTTTTTACAGCGCTTCGTTTGAGCCCAGAAAATTCACGGTGAACCTTACGGTCACTGATAGCCGGGGAAAGACCGCGACCAGTAGCATAGATATCGTGATTCTGAATAAATAGGACTGTTGTCTCTGATGAAAGGGGGGGAGAGATGTCAAAGAGGATCTTAGCACTGACAATGGCGCTACTAATGTTTACGGCAGTGACTGTCTTTGCCGCTGAACCCGTGAAAGTTCAGAATGCGGGTACAAAATTCGGAAGAGGCTTCACCAATCTCATGGGCTGCTGGCTGGAGTTTCCTAAACAGGTGATCCTGGTCTCTAAAGAAGGCAACCTCTTCCAGGGCCTGACTTACGGCCTGGTCAAAGGCATAGGCATGGGTTTCTTCCGCCTGGCCGACGGCGTATTTGAGATCACTACCTGCGCGATACCGCCTTATGACAAGGTCCTGGTCGAGCCGGAGTTTGTTTTTGAAGGCTGGTAAAAAGCGTAAGGATCCCTACCACTGTCTATCCAAACTCCTGTATTGCACCGCTTCACAGATGTGCTCTGCCAGAATAATCTCCTCCCCCGCCAGATCCGCAATGGTGCGGGATACCTTTGATACCTTATCATAGGCCCTTGCCGATAATCCCAGCTCTGTCATGGCCTTCTTCAGCAGTTCTTTTGCTTCTTCGTGCATCAGGCAGTATTTTTTGATCAATTTTGTGTTCATCTGGGCGTTATAAAATATTTCTTCGGTCTGGAAGCGCTCTCTCTGGATTAAGCGCACTCTTTCCACGCGCTCCTTGATCGAACTTGAAGGTTCTGCGTCTTTTGTCTCGGCAAGCTCCTTGTACTTTATAGCCGGCACCTCGATGTGGATATCGATGCGGTCTAAAAGGGGGCCTGAGATCCTGTCCGTGTAATTCTGGATCTTCGTGGTCGTGCACCTGCAGGCCCTCTTCGGATCGGTATAATAGCCGCAGGGGCAAGCATGACACCAGTTTCCACCAACCGCCAGCCAAATTAAGCTTCAGAATCTCCCGCTATCCGAATAAGACGCTAGGCCAGAGGATCCGCAAAGCAAGGCTCGAAAGAGGCATGTATCAGGAGGATTTGGCCAAGGCCATAGGGGTAGATGAAATGTCAATAGTAAACTGGGAGAAGGATAGGCATAGGCCGGCAAAGAGTAGCATTAAAAAATTATCAGCTTTTTTCAGGGTGATTCTCTGATTTCTTCATATATATCCAGCATTTGATTGACTTATTAAAAGCTAGGCGGTATACTGTATCTTATCAAATATTAGCTGGGAAAAAAGGAGAGTGATAATGAGCGCTAGTAGTAACAAAAACGCGCTTGAACCAACAGCGTCCCTTGGTTCAAGGGGAAGCATAATTCTTGGGGATACCCTTCTTTTTGCAATACAATGCCTTCTTGCAGGTGGGTTAGTTTTCGTAGTAGCGTTACTTCTTTTTCTGCTTCAGTATCTTATGCCTGATGTGATGGATGGAGATAAAACCCTAGTTACATTGGCTATATTTAGCGGCGTTATGACATTATTAGTACCTTCCCTATATTTTATATATCCTCTTGGCAAGTATGGTAAGACACACAGCATGGAAATTGAAAACTTAAAGCTTACTTACTTGGATGGGAGCCGAGTGGGTTATGGCATGGTTATTTTTCGATTTCTTCTTATACTAATTTATTTTATACCCGTACTGGGTTGGCTTTTATTTATTATATCTATCATAACGATTCTATGCTCTAAAAACCACCAAGCTTTACATGATATGATTTGTAATATCGTGGTCAGAGATATGAACGTAGGGAATATACCAATATAGTATTAATTATAATATGGAAAATTGTCGTGTTTGCGGAATTCGGGCAGAATCATATCAATTCGTATGTTTAAAGTGCGGCGCAAAACTTAAGAAGTCATACGAAATATTCTTGCCATCAAAGAAAATCTTACCATCAAATCCACCAAAGAAACCCATGGTAGCAGCAGTCCTAGCATTTTTATTGACAGGCCTTGGGCAAGTTTATCTAGGGCAAGTTCATAAAGGAATCGCTCTTTTTATAGCTGGCACTATTATAGGCGCTATTACTTTTGGGATAGCTTGCCCAGTAATGTTCGTTATAAGCACCGTAGACGCATATAAAATTGCCAAGAAACTCGAGGCCGGGAACTCAGTAGGCCCATGGGAGTTTTTCTAGAAGCAAGGGTAAAGATTTGATTTGTTATACTTAGCGAACGCTTTTCTATATTGAATTATAGAAGAGAGTTCGCTATTTGTTTGTGGAAAGGAGGGAAAAATGATATAGGACGTTAAAAGTGCTTGGGAAAAGAGTCAAAGTAAAGTATAATGAAAGGAGTTGCTATGAACAAAAACATACCTGAAAAATACATTGATCATGTTTTAGTAGGTGACGCAGTTGAGATTTTGAACAAGATGCCAGAAAACTGTGTTGATATGATTTTTGCTGATCCTCCATACAATTTACAGCTCGAAAATAACCTCTATAGACCGAATGAGACTATGGTTGACGCAGTAGATGATGAGTGGGATAAGTTTTCTTCTCTTGAAGAGTATGATAAGTTTACATATAACTGGCTTAATGCTTGCCGCAGGGTTTTAAGTGATGTTGGTACGATCTGGGTTATAGGGACATACCATAATATTTTCCGAGTAGGCAAAATTATGGCTGATTTAGGTTATTGGACTTTAAACGATATTGTTTGGATTAAGACAAATCCAATGCCTAATTTTAGAGGTGTAAGATTTACAAACGCTCATGAAACGCTTATTTGGGCAAAAAAAGACAAAAAGCAAAAGAAGTACACATTTAATTATCAGGCAATGAAAATGTATAACGATGAGAAGCAAATGCGTAGTGATTGGTATATCCCCATATGTTCTGGGAATGAAAGAGTAAAGTTGAATGGAGAAAAAGCTCATACTACCCAGAAGCCAGAAGCATTATTGAGACGAGTTATTCTTTCGTCAACAAACGTAGGTGATATTGTATTAGATCCATTTTTTGGATCAGGAACTACGGGTGCTGTAGCCAAGAAACTAAAAAGACATTGGGTTGGCATCGAGAAAGAACAGAAGTATATTAAAGTAGCAACTCATAGAATCGATTCTATATCTCCACCTTTGATAGAAGATGATTATTTTAAGACGCCCTCAAAAAAGGATTTACCCAAGGTTACTTTCGCTAATCTCTTAGAGGTAGGGCTAGTAAAAGAGGGCGATATATTATATTCCGCGAAGAAAGAGCATTCTGCTAAAGTTTCCGCCGATGGTTCATTGCAAACGTGCAAAGTCAGAGGTTCGATACATAAGGTTGGCGCACATATGCAAGGAAGAAAGACATGCAATGGTTGGGATTATTGGTATTTTGAAGATAAAAATACAATTGTCTCGATAGATAAATTACGAAATAAGTATAGAGAAAAACATTTAGAATGTCCGGCTAAGTAAGACTTAACCTCACCTGACCCCTCCCACCAAGAATCTACAGGCACTCTCATATATTTCTTCCATCACTCGTCAAATTCTGATAGAATGAGCTCATGTCCAAGATATCCAATGCAAAAGGAAGAGATCCAGAGACTGGCCCATCAGGGTATGAAAGATTGTTTGGCAATGCGCAACTTGGTCAACTATTGAGTAAATGCCAGGCCACAGTGATATCCACTGGAAATGAGCTTGAGAGGATTCTTGAGAATTCTATTACAGAAACAAAGGGACTAGCCATTGGCAATATAAATAAAGAGAAAAGGGTATTTAAAGGTGCAAAGAAAGACGCCAATGGGAAACTACATGATGTAGGCATTGATGTTGTTATCGAAAAAAATAGCAAAATTAAACTTATAGAGTTGAAGGATGGCGATGTATTTGATGTTAAGAAGGTAGCGGGAGAAGTCGAATCTTTACTAATGGTTAAAAGCTTCTTGATCAAAGAGGGTAAATTCAAAACAGAGGATATAGAAATCTATTTTTGTAGCTTTAATCAAGAAAATAAAGAGTATATATATTCCGGGGCAAAAGGTTTACTACCTAAGGGTTCAGCAATGACAGGCAAAGAGTTATGTTCAGATCTAGGCATAGATTACGATAGGATAATCAGATATAGGAAACAAGAACAGCCTGAAAACCTAGATTTTTTTATTAAGGAGTTGATTAAGATCCCTGAAGTTAAAGAGAGATTAAAAGACCTGCTGAGATGAATATCCCCCAATACTTTCTTTTCACTGTCTCTGATACCAGTTGGAAAGAGCATTTTGCAACCGGTATTGCGGCAATCAATAATCCCGGACATGATGCTGAGAATAGACAAGGCAACGCTCAGAAGCAAAAAGCCCTATGTGAGCTTGCTAGCATAAAGAATGGTGACTTGCTGTTTTTTTATCTGCAGCAACAAAAGAAAGTAATGGGATTGTATGAAGCCACATCGTGCCCTTTCTATGATACCAGTTATCTCGTTAGTAAGGGGTTTATTAATCATAAATTTCCGATTCGAGTAGCCTTTAAGCAGAAGGTAAATTTTTCCATTCCTTTAGACATGGATGAAGTTTGGGGAATAAAAGATAGAGGATATTTTTGGTCACTTCAGCAACAACGAGGAGATAGTGTAGGGAGGCACGCGTGTATTTCTCTAACAAAACAAGATGGGGATCATCTGCTTCGAATGTTATATGAAAAAAACCCTATCATTACTTCTACCGCTAAAATAAAAACCA
>VGKG01000032.1 GCA_016867115.1 Candidatus Omnitrophota bacterium
ATTGTAGTGATCGAGCAGGAAAAGATCAAAGCGCAGTTAGCCGAAATTCTAGAGGCATTAAAGATTAAGCCGGATCCAGATCAGATGTTTACGCGCTGCATCCTCTGCAATGAAGAGCTTCAGGCTGTTGAAAAAGAGAAGGTAAAGGACAAGGTGCCGGAATACGTGTATAAAACCCAGGAAGAGTTTATCACCTGCCCCAAATGCAGGCGCATCTACTGGCAGGGAACGCACTGGGGAAACGTTGCATCGACGATTAAAGAACTGAAGTTACGTTAACCGTTTACCGTGCACCGTTTACCGTCGACGGTTAGCGGTTAACGGTAAACGCACCAAAGCTGTTCCAGAGCAGGTGAAATGGAATTTATCGCCGATTTTCATATTCATTCCAGGTATTCAAGAGCGACGAGCCGGGATATGGATGTAAAGCATCTGGCCGAGTGGGCAAAGCTTAAAGGCATCACCCTGATGGGCACAGGAGATTTTACCCATCATCTCTGGCTTGAGGAATTGAAACACAACCCGGAAGATTTAGGTAACGGCCTTTTTAAATATCAGAATATCTATTTTATCCTGACTACCGAAGTCAGCAGCATTTATTCCAAAAAGGGCAGGACTTACCGTATCCACAATATGATCTTTGCCCCTTCGCTTAAGACCGTGGATAAGATCAACGATAAACTGGGTCGCTTGGGAAACCTTTCTTCCGACGGCAGGCCGATCCTGGGCCTGGATGCGGCGGAGCTGGCGCGCATAGTCTTTGATATTGATGAAAATTGCATGATCGTGCCGGGCCACATCTGGACGCCCTGGTTTTCGGTCTTTGGTTCAATGTCGGGCTTTGACCGGATCGAAGACTGTTTTGAGGAGCACACCCCGAAGATCTTTGCCCTTGAGACCGGGCTTTCCAGCGACCCGGCGATGAATTGGCGCTTATCCGGACTGGACAGATTCACCCTGATCAGTAATTCCGATAGTCATTCTCCGTCCAAGATCGGCCGCGAGGCGAATGTCTTTAATTGCGACCTGGATTACAAGACGATCCGCGAGGTCTTACGCACCAAGGACAAGAAGCGGTTTTTATACACCATAGAATTTTTTCCGGAAGAAGGCAAATACCATTTTGACGGCCACCGGCTCTGCGGCATCAGGTGGTCGCCCAAAGAGACCAAAGAGCATGGAGGCAAATGCCCCAAGTGCGGAAAATCCGTTACCGTGGGCGTGATGAACCGCGTGGAGCAGCTGGCTGACCGGCCGGAAGGCTTTAAGCCGGAGAACGCCATACCCTTTAAGAGCCTGATTCCGCTGGATGAGATCATCGCGGATAGCAAGGGTGTAGCCAAGACCGCTGTTTCCGTCGAGCGGGAATACCACAGCCTCCTGGCTAAATTCGGCACGGAATTTGAGATCCTCTTAAGGGCCTCCAAAGAAGATCTGCTTAAAGGCCTGCCTCCCAAGGTCGCGGAAGGGGTAATACGTGTGCGCGAAGGCAGGGTGAACATTAAAGCCGGCTTTGACGGAGAATATGGTATAATCTCTATCTTCGGCGACGACGAGAAGAAAGATAAGAACGAAGAACAGCTGAGCTTATTCTAATGAAAAACGCGGTCATCTATTATTCCTTTAGCGGAAATACCAAAAGGGTCGCCAGTATTTTATCGGGATACCTTAAAGAGAAGGGCGAAACGCAGGAGATAGAACTAATCGCCCTCGATGAAGCGAAATCATTTTTTGGTCAGGGCCGCCGCGCCTTTGGCCGGGTGAGGGCCAAGATCCGGGAGGCGGAACTGGATCTATCCGGGTTTGAGCTGGTTTGCCTCGGGACTCCGGTCTGGGCCTTTGCGCCGGTGCCGGCGATAAATACCTTTCTTGACCGGTGTTTGGGCGTAGAAGGCAAAGACATAGTTTTATTCAGCACCTATGGTTCAGGCACAGGCAATGGCCGCTGCCTGAAAATCATGCAGCAGGAATTAGCCAAAAAGGGAGCGAAAAGCTTTAAAGAGTTTTCTATTCAGCAGCTTAAGACCAAAGATAAAGAATTTGTCCTTGCGAAGATTAAGGAAACTTTGCTTTAAGAGTTATTGGGCCGTATGTTTTTATCAGCTATCCGCTGAAAGCGGATATGGTAGCTACGCGACAAAGGAGAATGCTGATAAAAACATAAGGGGGTGTGGGGGAAAAGAGATGTCCCCCACGTTTGGGGGAGAACAGCGACCCACAGAACTAAAAGATTTGTAAGCGTTAGGAGGGGGCTTGCCCCCTCCTAAGGAGCGAGCGTCAATAGATTACAAGAAGAGCGCTAAATAAACCTGAGAGTATTATTTGGTGCTGTAGTATTGTATTAGCTGTAGCGAACGACGCGCCTGTGGCCCAATGGACAGGGCACCAGCCTCCGGAGCTGGGTGTGACAGTTCGATTCTGTCCAGGCGCACTAAATTGCAAGACAGAATCGCCTCGGCAGTTCTCCCGTCAAGCACATTCGGTACGAGGACGGGATCCCGCCCGAGAATTAATAGCAGGGCGGGAGATTCTGTCCAGGCGCACCAGAAAAGGGGACACTCTTTGGGTAGATTCCATTGCTTCAAAGAGTGTCCCCTAACTAACAGAATGCGAAAGAAGATTGTAGCCGTAATCGGTGGGCGGAGGTGCACGAAGGAAGTGGAACAATTAGCCCACAATTTAGGCAAAAATTTGGCAAAAGTGGCTGAAATTCTCGTTTCTGGCGGCTTAGGTGGGACAATGGAGGCGGTTTTTCAGGGTTTTAAGGCTGTGGGTGGCTTAACTATAGGTATTACACCGGGTTATGACAAAAAAGAAGCTAATGAGCACGCGGATATTGTGATTCCTACAGGCCTTGGGCTGGCGAGGAATGTGCTGGTAGTCAAGAGTGCTGAAGTGGTAGTGGCGCTTCCCGGTGAAGCAGGTACGCTTTCCGAGATCGCCTATTGCCTGCAATTCGGTATTCCGGTGATCAGTTTAAAGAGCTGGGATATACCGGGAGTGATCAAGGCAGAGACCGTGGAAGAGGCAGTGAATAAGGTAAGGGAGCTACTTAAAGCATGAAGGCGCTTTTAGTCCTGGAAGACGGCACGGTTTTTGAAGGCAAGAGCTTCGGCAAGCAGGGCGAAGCCTTTGGCGAGGTCGTCTTTAATACCTCTATTACCGGCTACCAGGAGATAATCACCGACCCTTCTTATAAGGGCCAGATCGTAAACATGACTTATCCTCTGATCGGCAATTATGGGGTGAATCCCGAAGATATAGAATCGCGTAAGCCCTGGCTTGAGGGATTCGTCGTGAAAGAATTAAGCGCTATCCGCTCCAACTGGCGTTCTACCCAGAGCCTGGATGAGTATCTGGAAAAAAATAATATCCCGGGTATCGAAGGCATTGATACCCGGGCTTTGACGCGCCACATCCGCCTGCAGGGTGCAATGCGCGGAGTCATCTCTACCCGCAATGAAAATACCAATGCGCTTTTAGAAAAGGTAAGAGCCTCTCCGTCACTGGTGGGCATAGACCTGGTAAAAGAAGTCATCTGCCAGGAGCCTTATGTCTGGAAAGAGAAGGCGCCCGGCGTCAGGCCAAAGTATGATGTAGTAGTGCTTGACTGCGGAGTAAAATACAATATTTTACGTCACCTCAGCCGGGTCGGCTGCAGGGTGAAGGTGGTGCCGGCGAATACTTCGTCTAGCGAAATCCTTAAACTTAAACCCGACGGAATCCTGCTTTCTAACGGCCCGGGAGACCCGGCAGCAGTGACTTATGTCGTAGAAACGGTAAGAGAACTCCTCGGCAGGGTGCCGATCTTCGGCATCTGCCTCGGCCATCAGATGCTCGGGCTTGCTCTTGGCGGTGAGACCTTTAAACTGAAGTTCGGACATCACGGCGGGAATCACCCGGTCAAGGAGATAAAGACCGGTAAAGTGGCGATCACCAGTCAGAATCACGGCTTTAATGTGGATATAAAATCTCTCCCCGGAAAAGATACGCTGATGACCCATGTCAATCTTTACGATCATACTGCCGAAGGACTGGAGAATAAGAAACTTAAGTTCTTTAGTGTCCAGTATCACCCTGAGGCAGGCCCCGGCCCTCACGACGCGGGATATTTATTTGAGAAGTTTGCCCGGATGATGAAATAAATTTAGCCGGTCACGCTACACGCTACGCGGTAAACGAAACTTGCAGCTTAAAATTGAAGGGAAATGCCTAAACGTAAAGACATCAAGAAAATACTCATCATCGGTTCAGGCCCGATCGTCATCGGCCAGGCCTGCGAGTTCGATTATTCCGGGACCCAGGCCTGCAAGGCGCTCAGGGAAGAGGGTTTTAAGGTGGTTTTGGTCAATTCAAACCCCGCTACCATCATGACCGACCCGGAGACGGCCGACGCTACTTACATCGAGCCGATAACCGTGGATATGCTGGAGCAGATCATCAAAAAAGAGCGCCCCGATGCCCTGCTTCCGACGCTGGGCGGCCAGACCGGCTTAAATGTGAGCATGCAGCTTGCCGGAAAAGGCATCTTAAATAAATACAAGGTGCAGATGATCGGTGCGGATAAACATGCCATAAAAAAGGCAGAGGACCGCAAGCTCTTTAAAGAGGCGATGAAGAGGATCGGCATTGACCTGCCTAAAAGCGGCCTGGCCTATAATATGCAGGAGGCACGCAAAGCTGCCAGGCGGATAGGTTTCCCGGTGATCATCCGGCCCTCGTTTACGCTCGGAGGCACTGGCGGCGGCACTGCCTACAATGCCGGACAGTTCGAGGAGCTGGCGCAAAAGGGCCTTGAGGCGAGCATGATCTCCGAGATCCTGATTGAGGAATCGGTGATCGGCTGGAAGGAATTCGAGCTTGAGGTCATGCGGGACAAATTAGACAATGTGGTGATCATCTGTTCCATTGAGAACCTCGACCCCATGGGCGTGCACACCGGCGATTCGATCACCGTGGCTCCGGCGCAGACGCTTACCGACATGGAGTATCAGCGCATGCGCGACGCCGCAATCCGCTGCATCCGCGAGATCGGGGTTGAGACCGGCGGTTCCAATATCCAGTTTGCCCTCCATCCCGAGACCGGCAGGATGGTGATCATCGAGATGAACCCGCGCGTCTCGCGCTCCTCGGCCCTGGCCTCCAAGGCCACAGGCTTTCCCATCGCCAAGATCGCGGCAAAACTTGCCGTCGGCTATACCCTGGATGAGATCCCTAATGACATCACTAAAGAAACCCCGGCCTCTTTTGAGCCGGCTATCGATTATTGTGTGGTGAAGATCCCGCGTTTTGCCTTTGAGAAGTTCCCCGCTGCTGACCCGACGCTTACCGTGCAGATGAAGTCCGTGGGCGAGGTCATGGCCATCGGCAGGACCTTTAAAGAGGCCCTGCAAAAAGGCATCCGCGGATTAGAGATAAAGCGCGACGGTTTATCCGGCATAGCCTATAAAGATGCTGCGGCGCTTGAGGAGAGGCTTAAAACCCCTAATGCCGAGAGGCTCTTTTACCTTTATATAGCCTTTAAGGAGCGCTATTCCGTAGAAAAGCTCTATGCCCTGACCAAGATCGACCCCTGGTTCCTTGAGAATATCAGGGAGATCGTGGAGTTTGAGGCCAGGATCAATAAAGAGAACCTCTTAGAGGCGAAACAATTAGGTTTTAGCGACCGCCAGATCGCCGCCAGGTTAAAGAGCGACGAAGACAGCATCCGGCGGCTGCGCAAAGAAGATAATATCGAGCCGGTCTATAAATTAGTAGACACCTGCGCCGCGGAGTTCGAAGCCTTCACCCCGTATTATTATTCTACCTACGAGACCCCCTTCCGGAACAGCCGGAATGATAAGAAGGACACATTTACCGACGATGAGATGCGCGGATCTGCCAAAAAGAAGATGATGATCTTAGGCGGCGGGCCGAACCGCATCGGACAGGGCATCGAGTTTGATTACTGCTGCGTGCACGCCTCTTTCGCCCTTAAAGAGATGGGTTATGAGACGATCATGGTCAATTCCAATCCTGAGACCGTCTCCACTGACTATGACACTTCGGATAAACTCTATTTCGAGCCGCTGACTAAAGAAGACGTCTTAAATATCATCGATAAAGAAAAGCCGGAAGGGGTGATCGTGCAGCTCGGCGGACAGACGCCGCTGAATCTTGCCGTTCCGCTTGAGAAGGCAGGGGTCAAGATCGTCGGCACTTCTCCTGACTCCATAGACCGCGCAGAGGACAGAAAAAGATTTTCCGAGCTGGTCGAAAAACTCAGGCTTATCCAGCCACCCAACGGTACAGCAGTAACTGTAGAAGAGGCCATTGCTGCAGCCAAAAAAATCGGCTATCCGGTCCTGGTGCGGCCTTCGTATGTCCTGGGCGGAAGGGCGATGGAGATCGTTTATGACAATAAATCCCTGCAGCATTATATGCAGCAGGCAGTCTGGGCTTCTCCGGAGCGGCCGGTGCTGGTGGATAAGTTCATCGAGGACGCCATCGAAGTGGATGTGGATATGATCGCAGACGGAGAAACCTTCTGTATCGGCGGGATCCTTGAGCATATCGAAGAGGCCGGAGTGCATTCGGGTGATGCGGCTATGGTCCTTCCGCCGCATACTCTTCCCAAAGAGGTGATTGAGAAGATCCGGCAGTATACTTATGCCCTGGCCAGAGAATTGAACGTAGTCGGCCTGATGAATGTCCAGTACGCAGTAAAAGATACTACAGTCTACATATTAGAGGTGAATCCGCGCGCTTCGCGCACCGTGCCTTTTGTCTCTAAGGCGATCGGCGTACCCCTGGCAAAGCTTGCGGCCAAAGTCATGGCCGGAGCAAAATTAAAGGACTTAAGGTTTACCAGGGAGATCGTGCCTCGATACATCTGCATCAAGGAGTCGGTCCTGCCTTTTGCCAAGTTTGCCGGTGTGGATATTGCTCTTGGGCCGGAGATGAAATCTACCGGCGAGGTCATGGGCATTGATACGGATTTCGGCCGCTCCTTTGCCAAGAGCCAGCTTGCCGCCTATCAGAACCTGCCTGTGAAGGGAGCATGTTTTATCAGCGTCAAGGACCAGGATAAAAAACAGACTATCGTCTCTGTGGCGCGAAAACTCCTGGATTTAAAGTTCAATATCATTTCTACCACGGGGACCGCCAAGTTCCTGGCGGACCACGGCGTATATGTGACGACGATTCAGAGGGTGAGCGAAGGCAGGCCGAATCTCTTAGACCTCATCCAGGAGCGCAAGATCCACCTCATCGTCAATACTGTCTCGGGAAAAGTCCCGCGGCAGGATGAGGTACGCATCCGCTCCCGGGCAGTGAGTTTCGGCGTGCCCACAGTCACCACCCTTCCCGGAGCAACCGCCTGCGTAAGAGCGATTGAAGCACTGGTAAGGCATAAGATCAGCGTCAAGCCGCTACAGAAATACCATAGAAAGGTCACAAGAAAGAGATGGAAAAAATAAATATCAAGACAAACAGGCGCATTGAACTGGTCGATATTACAGACAGGGTCCAGGCCGCCGTTGCCAAGAGCAGGGTTAAAGAGGGGATCTGTTGCATCTTCTGTCCGCACACTACCGCAGGCCTGACTATCAACGAGAACGCCGATCCGTCGGTGCAAAGCGACATCGTGAATACCCTGAATAAACTGATCCCTGCTAATGCCGGCTATGCCCACAGCGAGGGTAACGCCGACAGCCACGTCAAGTCCTCGCTCTTAGGCTCGTCGCTAAATATTTTTGTGGAAGGCGGGAAGTTAGCCCTGGGCACCTGGCAGGGGATATATTTTTGTGAGGGTGATGGCCCGCGCAGCCGCGAGATA
>VGKG01000033.1 GCA_016867115.1 Candidatus Omnitrophota bacterium
TTTTAGGAATGCTGCCTTGGCAGTCTTCGACATTATCGCTGAAGCATTGCCCGGCCAAAAGGCTACAAAGCCGCAAAAATTCCATATTAAACTTAAAAGCGAAAACCTGGAAGAGCTCTTTGTAAACTGGCTTAATGAACTTATTTCTCTGTCTGCGGTAAAAGGCCTGATCTTCTCTGAGTTTAAGAAAATCAAGCTGGATGGATCCGGCCTTGAGGCAGACATAACAGGAAACAACGTATCCGGGTATAAAGTCAATGCCGAGATAAAAGCGGCTACCTATCATGAGCTGAAGCTTGAAAAGTCGGATTCCGGCTGGATCGCAGAGGTGATTTTTGATGTCTGAGCTCTGGGAAGGCCCCTTAGAAAAGATAGACGATTTTCGCTGGCGCATCTCGAAAACTTATAAGCCCGGGATGCGGGTGCCAGGCATCATCTATGCCGACGAGAAACTGCTTAAGGATATCCGTCACGATAAGGCTCCGGAGCAGGTTGCCAATGTTGCGTTCCTGCCCGGGATAGTGAATGCTTCATTAGCCATGCCGGATATCCACTGGGGTTACGGTTTTGCCATCGGCGGCGTGGCTGCCACAGATATTGAAGAAGGCGGCGTAGTCTCTCCGGGCGGCGTAGGTTTTGACATAAATTGCGGCGTAAGGCTCTTAAGGACAGGGTTTCGATACGAAGAGATAAAAGATAGGATCGAAGACCTTGTCTATGCTCTTTTTAATATGGTCCCGGCCGGCGTGGGTTCTAAGGGCGAGATTAGGGTAAGCTCCAAAGAAGAGCGTCAGATCCTGACTAAAGGTTCTAAGTGGTGCGTTGAGAACGGCTACGGCATTCAGGATGACCTGGAGTGTACAGAAGAGAACGGGGCTATCGCCGGAGCAGACCCGGACGCGGTATCTGAGCGGGCCTATGAGAGAGGAAAGGCCCAATCCGGAACCCTTGGTTCAGGGAACCATTTTTTAGAAGTACAGGTGATCGACCAGCTTTATGACCGGGACCTCTGCGATACCTTCGGACTGGACCAGGGCCAGGTCATGGTGATGATCCACTCCGGTTCCCGGGGCCTGGGCTATCAGATTTGCGACGATTATGTCAGGGGTATGATCCATTGCCTGCAGAAATACAACATCAATGTCCCTGACCGGCAGCTTGCTTGCGCTCCGGTGAAGTCTCAGGAGGCGCAAGCGTATTTGGCGGCAATGAGGTGCGCTGCCAATTACGCCTGGGCAAACCGGCAGTGCCTGATGCATCTTACGCGTAAGGCCTTTGAAAAGGTTTTCGGCACGTCATGGGAAAAGATGGGGATGTATTTGATTTATGACGTCGCCCACAATATCGCAAAAATAGAGAAGTACGCTGTCGACGGCAAAGAAAAGAATCTCTGCATCCACCGTAAAGGCGCAACCAGGGCTTTCGGTCCGGGCCATCCCGCCTTGCCCGAAAGATACAAAAAGACAGGCCAACCCGTGATCATTCCCGGAGACATGGGCAGGAACTCATATTTGCTCGTCGGTACGAAGAAGGCGGAAGAAGAGACCTTCGGTTCGACCTGTCACGGCGCAGGCCGCGTAAAGTCGCGCGCCGCCTCTACCAGAAGCACGAACTTGGGCGCCTTATTGAGAGAACTGCAATCCAGGGGTATTTTTGTCAAGGCAAGCGGCCGGGGCACTATCGTCGAGGAAGCTCCTGACGCATACAAAGACGTCAATGACGTGGTGAATGTGGTGCATAACGCCGGCATCTCCAAGCGTGTCTGCAGGATGAGGCCGCTGGGAGTCATTAAGGGATAGAGGAGACAGTCAAAAATATGTTAGACATAAAGTTGATCCGCGAAAATCTGGAAGTGGTAAAAGATGCACTCAGGGACCGTAATCTGAATCTGGATATTGACGGCCTGATCAGTCTGGATGATTCCCGGAGGAAGGCCCTTTCGCGGCTTGAGGAATTAAGAGCCAAAAGAAATAAGGCCAACGACGAAATCAGCTTTCTTTTGAAAGAAAAAAAGGATGCCAAGGAGAGGATTACCTCCATGAAAAGCATCTCGCAGGAAATAGATGCGCTGGAAGCCGAGGTCAAAAAAGCGGATGATGAATTGAGCAGGGTATTGTTGACTATTCCGAACATCCCGCACGCATCCATTCCCCGCGGCGATGCCACAAAAAAGGAAGTAGTGCGCAAGTGGGGAGAGTTAAGAGCTTTTGATTTTAAACCGCTGACGCATATGGAGCTTGCCGAGCATCTGGATATTATCGACTTCGGCTGTGCTGCCAAGATCACCGGTTCTAATTTCGCCCTCTTTAAAGGCTGGGGAGCGAAACTTGAGCGCGCCCTGATTAATTTCATGCTGGATCTACACACCAAAAAACACGGCTATACCGAGGTCTTTCCGCCGTTTCTGGTCAACCGGGCTTCTATGACCGGTACCGGCCAGTTGCCGAAACTGGAAGAAGATATGTACCGGCTGAAAGATGATGACCTGTTTCTTATTCCCACCGCCGAAGTGCCTCTGACGAATATGCTGCGGGATGAGATTGTCGATGAAGAGGAATTACCGGTTTATTATACCGCCTATACCGCTTGTTTCAGGAGAGAGGCGGGTTCCTACGGAAAGGATACCAAAGGCCTGACCCGCGTGCATCAATTCGACAAAGTGGAACTGGTGAAGTTTGTCAGGCCCGAGACCTCTTATGACGAGCTTGAGAAGCTGGTGATAAATGCGGAAGAGGTGCTCAAGCTTCTTGAGCTGCCTTACCGCGTAGCCATGCTTTCCACCGGGGATCTGAGCTTTTCCGCCAGCAAGTGTTATGATTTCGAGGCTTATGCTCCGGGAGTGGATATGTGGCTTGAGGTCTCAAGCTGCAGTAATTTTGAAAGTTTCCAGGCCCGGCGGGCAAACATAAAGTTCAGGAGAAAGGACACCAGAAAGCTGGATTACGTGCATACCCTGAACGGTTCGGGGGTAGCCCTTGCGCGTACGGTGATCGCAATACTGGAGAATTATCAGCAAAAAGACGGATCTGTAGTGATTCCAAAGGCCCTGAGGCCATATCTCGATGAAAGAGAAAGAATCCCTTAATAAAGAACCTCTCGAAAGAGAAAACGGATCCGCCGGTAAACCTAAACAGGCTTCCGGAAGATTTGCGGCTTTCGCCCAGAAGTTATTTCAGGTGGTTAAATTTCTTTTCGGACTGGGCCTCCTGCCTTTTGTCTATGCCTTTACCCTTTCTTTTCTCGGCCAGTTCAGCCAGGTAGATAGCGCTTTGCGGCCTTATTTCTGGTTTGGCGTTGCGAGCTTTCTGGCGATCCATCTTTTAGTCTGGGAGCCCGCGGCGATCTATAACAGCGGTCATAAATTAGTGGAATTGATCTTTGCCTTTTTTAAGCCCTTGGTGGGATTCGCCCCTTATGTCCTGCCCGTTTATACCCTGCTGGCCTTTTTCCTGTATGGTCTTTTTTCCGTCTTTGACAAATCCGCCTGGGCCCTGCATTATTGCCTGTTTCTGACCGGGTTTACCGTTATTCTGCATCTCGTTTTTTCCAGCCGCACCCTCCGTTCAAAGAAGGACGATTTTCTTAAGGCCAATTATATCTTCGGATTCGCTTTCATTTATCTGATAAATATTACGCTTTTGGCTTGCGGCCTCTACCTTATCCTGCAGGAGTTTTCTTTTGGAGCTTTTTTCAACAGCGCCATGAGCCAGGCTACGGGCATTTTTCGCGCCGCATTCAGGCAGGTCTTCTTGATATAGGTGGGGTGGCTGAGTGGTTGAAAGCGGCAGTCTTGAAAACTGTTGTGGGCATTAGTCCACCCTGGGTTCGAATCCCAGCCCCACCGTTGGTGTCCTGGATTAATCCAGGACACCAACGGCAGCGAAACAATGTGTTTCGGTCCTAGCACAAATAAACATGAAGTTGTTCTTCCGGGAGAGTTGCCAGAGCGGTTGAATGGGCCTGTCTCGAAAACAGGTGTCGCCATTTGGCGACCGGAGGTTCGAATCCTCCACTCTCCGCCATGTTTTTAGATTAATCCAAAAACATGGCGGCACCGAAACAATGTGTTTCGGTGCTAGAAAGTTTTTAGAGGACGCCATGGAAGAAAATATTACCTGGGAAAAAGATTTTCTGACTAACTGCTTTACCAGAAATACCCTTTATCCCTTCCTGGATAAGCTGCAGCTTGAAGCCAGCACCACCAATAAGCATTTCTCCATCATGCTTATCGACCTGGACCATTTTAAGCCCATGAACGATAAGTACGGCCATGTGTTCGGGGACGACGTTCTAAAATATTTCTCCAGTTCCCTGCGTCTGGTCCTTGAAGGTGACGATGTAAGTGGTGTCGAAAAGACATATATCTTTCGCTACGGCGGAGATGAGTTCATAATCGTGTTTCCCGGAAAGCGCTCTCATGAGGCATACAAGAAGGCGCAAAGGATACTCTATAACATAAGAAGAAGGCACTTTCTTTTCCGCGGCCGCCAGTTCAGGATAACTTTCTCCGGCGGGATCGCTACTTTTCCGAGAGACGCCACTAGCATAGACAAGTTGATAGAGTGCGCTGACCGGGCGATGTATTTTTCCAAGAGGCACGGAAAAGGAAGGGCCACTCAATTTTCCATGATTCGTATCGAAAGGGTCAGATGGTTCTTAAGCGCCTTTTTGATGTTTGCGGCAATCGCGGTATTTCTATGGGGCGTAAATATGTCTTCAAGGGGAGAATTAGCCGGCCATTTTTTTATCCCGAAAAAGCCGCTGCAGAAAAAAATTCCGGTTAAAGATATTAACGACGGGCTCTATACTATCTACCTGAAATCCGCAGGGGTGTTAAAAGGCGTCATTGAAAAGGACGAAGACCCGCTTAAGGTCAGGCTCATCTTTGAAAAAGGAGAAGGGGTGATCTACCTGAAGAAGTCTGAGGTCTTGAAAATAGAGCCGGAGTTAAAGTAGTGTCGGAGAATCTATGCGTAAGATCATAAGTCATTTTTTTCAACTCAAAGAGCTGAATACAAATATCCGCACCGAGATAATCGCCGGCATAACTACTTTTATGACCATGGCCTACATTATCTTTGTGAACCCGGCGATGATCTCACAAACAGGCATGGATTTTAACAGCGCAATGGTGGCTACCTGTATCTCGGCAAGCATCGCTACGATTATGATGGGCCTCTACGCTAATTATCCGATAGCCCTGGCCGCAGGTATGGGCGAGAACGCATTTTTTACTTACACGGTTGTCCTGACAATGGGGATCTCCTGGCAGGTGGCCCTGGGATGCGTCTTTATCGAAGGAATACTTTTTATCCTGTTGACCTTGACAAAGATGCGCCAGGCGATCATGGGCGCCATACCTGCCTCGATAAGATACGGTACCGCCTGCGGCATCGGAATGCTTATCGCTTTCGTGGGGCTCAGGGATGCGGGGATCGTAGTACAGCATCCGGCCACATTCGTAGCTTTAGGGGATATTATCAATCCGCCTGCGATGCTTGCGGTATTCGGCCTGATCGTCACCAGCATCTTCATTGCCAGGAATACCAGGGGAGCGATGCTATGGGGCATCCTGGTCACCGCAGCCATAGGAATGGTCTTTAGCATGGTTAAGTACCAGGGGGTCGTTTCTCCTCCTCCGTCTATGCAGCCGACTTTCATGCAGATGGATGTCTTAGGCGCGTTAAAAATGGGGCTTCTGACAGTAGTATTTATATTCTTATTTATGGATATATTTGATACCGTGGGCACCCTGGCAGGCGTCGGAGAGTTGGGCGGATTTATGAAAGACGGAAAGCTTCCCCGCGCCGGCAAGGCCATGCTTAGTGACGCTATCGGGACTTGCGTCGGTGCAGCCTGCGGAACGCCGACAGTTACCAGTTACATTGAGAGTGCTTCGGGGATCGCTGCCGGCGGACGTTCCGGCCTTGCAAGTGTAGTCACCGGCCTTTTATTTATTTTGGCTTTATTTTTTGCACCGTTAGTCCAGATGATCGGCGGAGGATACCAGAGTAACGGCGTCTTGCTTCATCCCGTTACTGCTCCCGCCCTGATCATTGTGGGCAGCATGATGCTGCATTCGGTGACTAAGATCAGATGGCAGGATTACAGCGAGTCTATCCCGGCGTTTCTGGTGATCCTGACTATGCCTTTGACCTTTAGTATCGCAACGGGCATAGCTTTTGGTTTCATCAGTTATGCGGCGGTCAAATTATTTACCGGCCGCGGCCGCGACGTTTCCTGGCTCGTATATCTATTAGCGCTCTTATTTATATTACGGTTTGTGTATCTAAAGGCATTGTAAATCTTGGAGAGGTGGCAGAGCGGTCGAATGCGCACGCTTGGAGAGCGTGTTACCAGAAATGGTACCAGGGTTCGAATCCCTGCCTCTCCGAAAAAATTTTCTGACAAAGAAAATTTTTTCGGCACTCAAGCGAGCGGCCCGGAGGGCAAACCGCGATAAGCGGTTTAGCGAGCGGAGTGCATGTGGCGACACCGAAACAATGTGTTTCGGTGCTAGCACAAATATCTTTGCGAACATAGGAGAATAAATGACAGATAAAGAGAGAATCGAGCTGGAGAATGAACTGTTAGATCAATTAGCGGGCAAGATCTTTTTGCTGCAGGATCCGGCGCATAAGCGTGAGATCATCGCAGAGTTCCTGCATAAAGTAACCGCATCCCCCGCCTATAAGAAATTCAGGGGCGAATTAGATAGCCCGGCAGAGGAGGAGGCATTCATCAGCAGATTTATGTCCTATGGGGTTATTGACGAGTTCATGGCTGATCCCATGGTGGAAGACATTATGATAAACTTTCTTTCGCCGATCTTCATCCATACCGGAAAAGAAGGTCTGGTCAAAACCGAAAGGAGGTTTACTTCGAAAGAAGAAATAGACCTGTTTATTAAAAAGTTGATCGTTTTCTCGGGAAGAACGGCGCTAAAGAAGATCAATAATCTTGAGCTTGCGGAGATCAGGGGAAGGGTAAATATCGTGCATTCCCCTTTCGGCCCGCAGATTACCATCACCCGCGCCAAGGAGAAGCCGTTAAGTATCGTAGAGCTAGTGCAAAGCGGAGCACTGACGCCTGAAATAGCTGCCCAATTCTGGCTTTACGTGGAAGGCATGGGCATTAAGCCGGCAAATCTGATCATTGCCGGAGGCCCGGGGTCGGGCAAGACTACGCTGATGAATGCGCTTTTCAGCTTTATCCCGACCACCGAGAGAATGGTGGTTATCGAGGATACGCTGGAATTAAATACCGACTTGAAAGAAAACTGCTCCCGGCTTGAAAGCGATGAGACGATGAGCCTGGCTGACCTGGTAAAAAATTCATTGCGCATGC
>VGKG01000034.1 GCA_016867115.1 Candidatus Omnitrophota bacterium
CCAGCCTCGGGCGTATTTTTGATTTCCTCTCACGCCGCGATATTCTGCCCTGCGGCCGTTACGGCGCCTGGCGTTATATGTCCATGGAGGAGACGATCCTGGATGCCCACGATGCGGCAGAGAGGCTCTGATGAAGGAGGATAAGATTAGAGACTTCTTCTGGAAGGTCCTGCTTGTCCTGATATTCCTGCGCCCCTTTATAAGCGAGCAGGCATTTATGGCTGCCGGATTCTGGTTCGTGCTCTTTCTTACGTTTTTTTCGGCGGTATTTTTATTCCTTTTTGCCGGGGGAGGCCTTTTTAAAGGCGCGCTTAATCTCGGGGTGGGCCTGTTCATCACTGCGGTACTGGCTTCTATAGTTTTTTCCGGAGCGACCCCCTTTAGCCTTTATGAGTTTTATCTCTTCATCCCGAACTTCTGCCTCTTTTTTGTGGCCAGCAGACTCACCCATAGGCAGAGGCGAGAGCTTTTTAGCGCGATAATCCTGGCTGCGGTATTGATCGGCTTTTATGCGCTCTACCAGTATTTCTTCGGCTTAAGGCATACGCTGGAATACATAAAAAGGACTCAAGCCAATCTCTACGCCGAAGAGTTTTTAGGCAGGATGCGTATCTTTGCCACTTTCATCTCGCCGAACATCCTTGCCAGCTACATCGTGATGGCGCTTTTTATCATTCTGGGCTCGTTCGTTTCTTACGCAAGAAGGGAGAAAATAATCTCCATCTTTTGCATGGCGGTGATGATGCTGGCCTTGATCCTGACCAAATCATTCGGAGGGATCCTCACCTTTACCTGCGCCTTCGCGGTCTTTATTTTCCTTAGGCTCTTTTATCTGTTGCCAAAGCCGGGATTCAGCAAAAGGGTGCTTCGGCGTATCGGCATAGGCTTAGTCCTGGTTTTATCCGGATTCATCCTTGTCTCCGGCCTCGTTATGCGCCAGCGCCTGGCCGAACTCCTTACCCCGCAAAATACGAATAATTCTTTGCGGCAGAGGCTCTATTATTGGCAGGCGAGCCTTAAGATGGCCCGGGAGCATCCCATCGCCGGCGTCGGCTGGAGAAAGTTCGGCCTGTGGTACCGGACATACAAGGCGCCTGAGGCAAACGTCAGCCATTATGCGCACAACCTGTATCTGCAGATGCTTGCCGAGACCGGGATTCCGGGGTTTTTAAGTTTTCTTGCCCTTGTATTCTTGTTTTTCAGGCGGGGGTTGGCGCTGGTCAGGGAATCCGGCCCGGAGCAGGGTTTCCGGATCGGCCTTTTTTGCGCAGGGACAGCCTTCCTTCTGCATAATCTTTTTGAGCTCAGCTTCTATTTCGGGCAGGCATCTTTCTTATGGTGGATAATCCTGGGAGTATTTGCATGACAAAGGTATTCAAACTGCTTATTTTTATCCTTTTGCTGGGCGCCGTGGCGTATATGGCCAGGGAGAAGCTTCCGGCCTTCTTTTATAACCGGGCCTGCCAGGATTATGACCGCGGCGACTACCTGGAGGCTGCGAATAATTTTAAGCTGGCCCTGAAGGTCAATCCGTCTGTAGCGCGCATCCATTTTGCGCTGGCCGATACCTATATGGAGCTGAAACAGCCGGACCCTGCCCTTGAGGAATATCGCAAGACTATCCAGTTTGATCCGGCTTTCGTAAAGGCTTATGCGGCTATTGCGGACATCTATGCGCGAAAGCGTAATTTTGAAGGAGCGGTCGAGTTGTTAAGAAATGCAAAAAAAAGCCTGCCCGGCAACAGGGAGATCGGGAAGCTTGAGGAATCATTCGCCAGGGAGCTGTCGGCAGACAATTTAGCGCAGGCCACCGATCTTCTGATGGCCGGTAAAAAGCAGGAGGCAGCCGCTCTCATAAAAAAAGCCATAGAGGCGACGCCCGATTCAAGCTTCGCCTATTATATCCAGGGCTCCTATTATTTCATGGAACATTCTTACGAAGAGGCAAAGGAGAGCCTGGAGAAGGCCATACAAATAGACCCGCGCTTCTGGCCGGCGCAGAAACTTCTGGGGGATATTTATTTTAGCCGCGGCGATTACGGCAATGCCGCCTCAAACTACCGTGCGACCCTGGAATATAACCGTAGCGACCCCACCGTGCTCAATGATTTGGCCATCAGCCTGATGCAGCTTGAGCGTTACGGCGAAGCGCTTCCATACCTGAAAGAGGCAGTTGACTTAGAGCCGGGCAATGCGAATATCCGCTTTAGCCTGGCCAGCACTTATCGCGACAACGGCCTATTTGAGGAGGCGGCGAGCGAATACCAGAAGCTGATCCGTGATCATCCGGATTACCCCGGCGCCCATAATGAGCTGGCAAATATTTACAAGCAGCAGAATAAGAAGAAAGAGGCCTACGATGAGTACCAGAAAGAGGCTTCCTTTTGCCGGGAGAGATTAAGGCTTGATCCGGATGACCCGGTGGCCTTGAACGACTTAGCCGTGGCGCTAAACGGCAGCGGCAAATACGAGGAGGCAGAGGAGACTGCCAAAAGGCTGGTCGTAACGCACCCCGATTACCGCCAGGCATATCTGACCCTGGCGACCATTTATGAGACGACGCACCGCCTTGAAGAAGCAAAGAAGATGCTTGAGAAGGCAAAGACGCTTTCTACCGAGACCGGATTCATTGAAAAGGGGATTGCGCTCCTGGAAAAGAGGCCCGGACGCGCGGGCTCTAAGATTCCCGATCCCGACACCCTTTATTTAAAAAGCGGACGGATAATCCGCGGCAGGATCAAAGAGGAAGATGCGCAGAGGGTGATCATTGAGGTGGCACTCGGCGATACTACGGGCATGTTTATTTTTTACCGGGGCGCGATCGAGAAAATATCCCGGGGAAGGGCGCGCTAATGTTTAAAGAAAGGATCAGAAAGATCTATTCCTGCCGCAAGGCCCTTTGGGACCTGGCGCGCAAACAATTAAAGGCAAAATACGCCGGTTCCCGGCTTGGCCTCTGGTGGGCGGTAGTCGCGCCGCTGTTGCTTGCGGCGAGCATCAATTTTGTCTTCAGCGCGGTATTCAAAGTCCAGATGCCCAATTACACCTTATTTGTGCTCTCGGGACTCATCCCCTGGGTCTTCTCAAGTTGCGCCCTTACCGAGTGCGCCACCTCTTTTCTGGATAACGCCTCTCTCCTGAAGCAGGCGACCTTTCCCCGGGAGCTTATACCTCTTTCTTCGGTACTGGCGAACCTCCTGAACTTCCTTATCGGCCTTATCTTCTTACTGCCTGTTTTTATCATCTTTAACCCCCGGGTGGTCTTAGGAATATTGCCCCTGGCTGCGGCTATCGGGCTGCACTTCTTTTTTCTGGCGGGCCTTGGGCTCATCTTTAGCGTGACCACCGTTTTTCTAAGGGACCTGGTGCACTTTCTCTCAGTCGCTTTTACCGCCTGGTTCTGGGTCACTCCGATCTTTTATTCACTGGATATGCTGCCTGATCACCTGCGCGTTTTCGCTTTTTTAAATCCGATGACCTATTTTGTCGTTTCATATCAGGATATCCTTTTTAAGGCGGATCTGCCCGCACTACGGGTCCTGTCCGTTGCGGCGGCATTGTCTTTAGCGGCATTGGCTTTGGGTTACGGCGTCTTTCTTAAGGAAGAGGCCGCATTATTAAAGAGGCTATGAGTATAATCGAGTTAGATCATGTCTGGGAAAAATACCGGATAAAGTTCGTCAGCCGGGGCAGGGTCGACTGGGAAGAGGTCTGGGCCTTAAAAGATATCAGCCTTAAGGTCGGCCGCGGAGAAGTCCTGGGCGTCATCGGCCACAACGGCGCGGGAAAGTCCACCCTCCTTAAGCTCGTCTCCGGGATGCTTATGGCGGATAAGGGCGAGGTCAAAGTCAGCGGCAAGGTCTCGGTATTGATGGAGCTGGGCGCGGGGTTTAATCCGGAGTTTACCGGCAGGGAGAATATCAGGCTTAACGCCAGTATGTATGGCCTGGAGGGCCAGATCCTGGAGCGCCAGATAGAAAAAGTCATTGATTTTGCCGACCTGGGAAAGTTTATTGACGCGCCGATAAAATACTACTCTCAGGGCATGTATACGCGCCTGGCCTTTGCCCTGGCGATATTCGTTGAGCCGGATATCCTCCTGATTGACGATATCCTTGCCGTAGGCGACGAAGAGGCGCGGCGCAAGTGCGTCCAGAAGGTCTTTGAATTAAAGAATGCGGGTAAAACTATAATCCTGGCCAGCCACGATATGGAGCTGGTGCATAAGCTCTGCGACCGGGCCATTCTTCTTGAGGCGGGGCAGATACTTAAAGAAGGGCTCCCCGAAGAGGTGACCAGCGCCTATTTCGAGACGATCGGCAAGAAGAGCGGCATCGCCGTTCTCCAGAAAGATAAGCTACGGGCAGTGTTCAATAACGGCAGAGTTAGCCTCTCCTATGACGGTCTTCCTCTGACCAGGGGTTTTGGCGCAAATGTGCCTTTTTTTGTGCCCCGGATAGATGCCTGGTCTTCTTCGTCGAATCTTGATTGGCAGGTAAAGAGTTTTTCTTCTGACCGGATTGATGCCGAGGGCCGGGATCTTGAGGGCAAGATCATCCAGGTCTGGACGATGGGCTTATCCGATACGGGTCTGGAATGGCAGGTTGAAATAAGAGATAAAAACTGCCTGCGCCCCCATATAGACTTATTCTTTAACCGTCTTTACGCCCATTGGGAGACTGTCACAGGCAGGCAGGATTTCCTTCCTTTTTCCTATAAAGATAAATGGCAGCAGTTAGACGACGGGAATATCCGCGGGGACTGCATCGGATTGACTTCGACAGAAAATGATTCCGGCTTGGCAGGAGTCCTGCTGACGAAGAAAACAGATGAATCCTGTTTTAGGGTCTTTAACACCGGATACGAAGAAGAATCGCGGGTGATCCAATTGCATTTCGGAAGGACTGACTCAGCCAACCTCTCTTTTAGATTTTTTGAAGATAAAGAAGCTTTAACGCTGCTTTTTGAAGAGGCGAGAAATAATTTCCTGTCCGCTACAAAGAACAAGCGCAGGGAAAAACTGATAGAATGCGCCATTGACTTGGGGGATACGCGGTTATTAGCGGACACGGAAGAAAAAGCAGTGAAGCTATACTTCCGGGACCTGGAACTGACCCGGCATTCGGGGCTCCATACATCTATATGCGTAGATGATGCCTGGTACGATCACTCTTCGGCAGAACGCAAGTTCCGCAAGGAGGGCGACGCCCTCCTGCTTGAGTTCTTCTGGCCGGACTTTGGCTTGAGCCAGGAATGGAGGCTCTATTTCAGAGAGGGCCTGCTTTGTTGGGATGTAGCTTATTCAAACTCCCGTCCCCAGAAGATCCAGGCGCTGAAATTCGGCCTGCTGCTTAATCCAAAATACAGAAGGTTTTTCTGCGGCTGGCAGCAGGAGAGTTTTCCGCCATATTCCGAGAACTGGAGGGATATCGCACTATTTGTTCCCGGGGCCCCGCTTTTTGGCTTACGAAAGGAAGATGCGCTGCCCGCTATCGCGATAGAGAATGCATCCGGAGATGATTGCGTGATTCAGAATAGTGACAGACTCTCAGGGTGCCGGGTGCTGCAATTAAGCCTGCCTGAGTCAAAGATCAGAGAAGAGAAGTTTTCTTTTAATATGAAGATCGGTTTCCCGGAAGAAGAAACTATGCTCTGCCGCTACCTGGACGAAGAGAAGAGGAAAATTGACCTTGAGAAATACTCCATAATTTCCGGAGATACACGCGTATTTGCGGACCCGGAACAGAAGGCGGTCCGGATTTACTATAAGGACAACGAAGTCACCCGGCCGTCAGGGGGATTGCACACCACCTTTCCTCTCCGGGACGCCAATTGGCAGTTAGAGAGGCGCTCAGAAAAAGAGATAGTCCTTAACCTTTACTATGAGGCGCCTTCTTGGTTATCCCAGGTCCTTACCCTCACTTTAACGCAGGAGGATCATCTGGCAGTCAAGTGCGAAATCAACAATAAAGAACCCCTGCGTCTTGACAATCGGGCCTTCAGGCTGGAATTAAAGGACAGATATCAGTATTGGTCTACGGCTGATGAGCGCGGCGATTTTTCCCTCAATCAGTATGTGCAGGAAATCTCTCCGGTGAGGCTCAAAAAAAACAAGGTGCCGCAGGTGATCCTGGAGTCCAAGAAGGAGGATAAAAACAATATAGGCAGGCTCCTTTTTGCCGCAGACACAGACCCGCACAGGTGGTCGCTGGGGATGTTTAAAGGTAAAGACGGGCAGGAGGAGTATATCTGCCTTAACCTCAGCCGCAATAGCACAAAAAGCGAGGCATTGATCTCTCCCGGCAGCCATACGTATTTCCAGGGCAGGATCATGCTGGGGGAAAGCGTCGAGGCAGGCAGGAGTGTCTCTGCGGCCGATACGAGCGTGCTGGAAAGAAAATCTTTACGCTTATGCTTTGCAGAAGGAACGGGCAGGATCTTCTGGAAGGGTGCGGAATTGACCGAATCTCTCGGTCTTTACAGTTCGGTGCGCTCTGCGGGGATCTGGCTCGATTCAGCGCAGGCTGTCTGGAGTCAGGAAAAGAGGGGGGAGAACAGGATAACCTGTCGCGGAGAGTGGCCCTGCGTGCCGATTGCCCAGGCCTGGCAGATAGAGTTGATAGACGAGACTACCCTTTCCTGGGAGATCGTGCTTGAGGTTTATGAGGAAGCGCTCCTTGAGATAAAGCAGGCCAACCTGATGCTTTCCAATAAATATAAGAAATGGGCGGTCACCGGCCTTA
>VGKG01000035.1 GCA_016867115.1 Candidatus Omnitrophota bacterium
TTGAACTGCCGGAGAGCGGCGAATACCAGCTCTGGACTTACTATGCTTCTGCCCAGCCCCGTCCGGTGAATCTTTATTTTGACGGCAGGCTTATTCTTGAAGGCGGACTGCATTGTAATACCGGAGGCTGGAGCAGCCGTTTCCTGCGCTGGTTCAAGGAAACGCCGCTCTTTGCCGAAAAGGGAAGGCATGTCCTTAAGCTGGAGGCAAGGGGTCTGATCCCTCATTTATACAGCCTCGCTTTTTTGTCGGGCGTGAATGATAACCTTGATGAAACACCACTGTCTTATGAAAAGGTCTACCTGCAGCCGTCTCCGCTTAAACTATTAAAGGATAAGCTCAGGGATTTCGGAGTCCTGGTTTCTTTGTTTAAATTTTACCGCTATATATCTTCAAGCAGGCTGATCGACAATTATCTGGATATTGTCGGCATATTTCACGGCACCAATGCTTTTAAGGGGCCGTCCCATGTGCAGATAGACCTGACTAACGACTGCAATAATAACTGCATCGGGTGCTGGTGTAATTCTCCGCTTCTGGAGGAGAAGATGCTGCCTCCCGAGGCCAAAAGACAGACCATGCCATTCGGATTGGTCCAGGAGGTGCTGGACGAGCTGGCCTTCTTAGGCACAAAGGAGATCTATTTTTCCGGCGGCGGAGAGCCCTTTATGCACCCCGAGATCATGGAGGTCCTGGCCTACACTAAAAGAAAAGGCTTTGATTGCTGCGTAAACACGAATTTCACGCTTTTGAACAAGGAGAAGGTCCGGCAGTTGATCGATATCGGCGTGGACCATCTGAATGTAAGCACCTGGGCGGGAAACCCCAAGACTTATGCCGCTACGCACCCCAACAAGAGCGAAGAGACTTTTCTTGAGATGATAGAAAACCTGAAATTCATTAATCATACCAAGAGAAAGAAGCCCCACATAAAATTATACAACGTGATCTTTAACATGAACTACCGGGAGCTGAAGGAAATGATTGCCCTGGCAAAAGAGACAAAATCGGAGTCAGTTGAGTTCACCCTGATCGATACCATGCCGGGCAAGACCGATAAGCTGCTTTTAGACGCCCAGCAGATAAAAGAACTCCAGGCCAGCGCCCGCCAGATCGCCCGTTATACGGATAGCCGGGGTTATTTTGACGGGGTCTTATTGTTCAGGTTCGATTCCTTCTTAAGGCGCATCTCTTCGGCCTCTGACCTTAGCAAAGCGACCTACGACCGTAATATCATCGATAAAATGCCCTGTTATATCGGCTGGTGTTTTAGCCGCGTCATCCCTAACGGAGATGTCCATGCCTGCCTAAAGGCCCACCGTATCCCCACGGGAAATCTCTTTGAATCCAGCTTTCGCCAGATTTGGAACGGGGCAAAGCAGAGGCACTTCCGTAAGAAAACCCAGGTCTGCGTAAAGTCAGACCCTTTTTTCCGCCTGATCGGGAATGACCCGGAGATTAAGGAGGCAGGCTGTTATAAAAGCTGTGATGATATCGGAAGAAATACGCACATCCATAACCGGATAATGTCCCTTACTTCCCCTGAGCGCAGCGTACTAAAGCTGGCAGCAAGGCTTAAAACGTCTCCCGTAACCAGCTCAGAAAGCGAAAAGAGGACAGAGGACCCGCTCATCCGGGGCATCCGAGACGGAAGAAGGGCCTTTTGCGGACCGGAGCAGGTGGTGATAGACATCACCAACCGCTGTAACTTACGCTGTGTCGGCTGCTGGCTTTATTCGCCGCATCTAAAAAATAAACCGGATAGCTCATTCTTAAATCAAGAGATAGATTTTAGTAAAGCGAATGATCTGATCTCCGGGCTTGCGAAGCTGGGCACAAAACGCATCCGCTTTACCGGAGGCGGGGAGCCGTTTTTATATCCGAAGATGATGGAGCTGATCGCCCTGGCAAAGGAAAAAGGGCTGATCACCTGCGTCACCACGAATTTCAGCCTGCTGGATAAGCAGAAAATCGATGAGCTCATCAGGCTGGGACTGGATGAACTGGCGGCGAGCCTCTGGGCGGGGAATAAAGAGACCTATCAGAAGCTGCATCCTGCAAGCCCCGAACTTCTCTTTGAAAAAATAAAAGAAAACCTCTTATATTTGAACCGCAAGAAGAAAGAAAGGCCTTTTGTCACCCTCTGCAATGTGATCTGCAATCTGAACTACGATGAGTTGAAAGAGATGTTTGATTTTGCCGTTGATTCGCAGTCGGATGCTGTTTATTTCACGCTGATCGATGCGCTGGAAGGCAGCGATACTTTACTGCTAGACGCGGAACAGAGGAGGCGCGCCCTGGAAGAGGCAGAGAAGGCCTGCTCGGCATGGGAAAAACTTCCTTCTTCAAAGAGGCCGAAGCTGGACTATTTTGACGGTTTTATTGCGCGGCTTAAAGAAGAGAGCGCCTGCTCCGGCGATTATGACCGCCAGAGGATAAACAAGGTCCCCTGCTATGTAGGCTGGACCTTTGCCCGTATAGTCGCTGACGGCGATGTTTCCTGCTGTTGCCGGGGGGTGAAGAAGCCGATGGGCAATATCAACAAGCAGGATTTCAAGGAGATCTGGTCCAGCCCCAAATACAACGAGTTCCGGACCAAGGCAAAGTATCTGCCCAAGACAGAAAGTTACTTTTCAGAAATCGGGTGCCTGAAGATGTGCGATAACCTGATGCATAATGAAGAGATGCATAAGAGGATCAGGCCGCTGGTTTAAGGATGCCCGTTTAAGCTTATGATGAAATTCCCGAAATATTTATCTATTCAGACCACCTCTCTTTGTAACGCATCCTGTGTCTTTTGCCCCTACCGGGAGATCAGGGATTTATTCCCCGCAAAAATTATGGAGGAGGCCCTCTTCAGGAAGATCGTCGACGAATGCTCCCTTCATCGGGAAGTGGAGAGGATAATCCTCTACCTGAATAACGAGCCGCTGACTGACCCGCGCATTGTAGAAAGGATAAATTACGCCAAAGAGAAGGTCCCCTGGGCAGGGGTGCACATTTTGACTAACGGCAGCCTCTTAAACGATAGCCTAGCCGAAGGATTGCTTAGTTCCCGTTTAGACTGGATCGGCATAAGCCTGCATGGGACAGAGCCTGAGACGGTAAAAGAGGCGATGGGGCTTGATTACGATTTGACTTTTAACCGGGTCTTAAGCTTTATTGACAAGGCGAAGGCAAAACGCAATATCAGGGATTTTGTAATGCTCACCTTCTTGAGGCATAAGTATCTTACCCCGGAAGAAAAAGACAAGTCTATGGGCTTCTGGAGGAATAAAGGCATTGAGTGGGTCAGGTATTTTGACGGCCCGGTCAGCCGCGCAGGCAATGTTTCGGGCCTGCCTCCGGTGCGGCGCAATAAAATTACCGGCTGTGCTACCATCTGGGCCAACGAGATGATGCACATCGTTGAAGACGGGAATGTGGTCTTATGCTGCATGGACTGGAGAAGGGAAGTGATCCTTGGAAACCTTAAATCCGTCTCCGTGCAGGAGATTTGGAGCTCGAAAGAGTATGCGCTTGTCAGGGATAAGAGGGACGGCAGGCTTGATTCAGGGGCGGATTTTATCTGCAAAAGATGCGAAGCGGCAATACCGGCTGCGGCCGGACAGGTTAAGCCGAAGATGCGTAGCCCCTTTCTCTGGCTGCTCCTTTCTTTTGTATGCGCCTTCACCATTTTTTACATGACCTATTTCTGGGCCTACATGCACCTAAGAAACAGGATCATTTTAGGAGGCAGCAGGAAATAAGCTTAAAAAATATGCAAGAGCGCTTACGCATTCTTATGATCCATCCGCACGATATCTTCTCGTCCGTCGAGCCCTGGACAAGAAGGATCCGCAACCTGGCCAAGGAGTTCTATAAAAGGGGCCATTTGGTCAAGGTGGTCTATTTTCCGTTTTCGGAGCAAAGGCCGGATTGCCGGGAGATGGAGGGCATAGAAGTCATTCCCCTGGAGCGTGTCCCCTCTCCGCTGACCTTTCTGAAGAACACTTTCCGCCTGACGCAGCTTTCACGGTGGGCGGATATCGTGCATTTTCAGAAGTGCCACCATTATGCCGCACTGCCTGCCTCGCTGGCCGCGTTTTTAGCGCATAAACCGTTGCATTACGACTGGGATGACTGGGAAGAGATGATCTGGTACGAGTCCTGCGGCAGGAACTGGCATTCCAAGTTCATCGGCACATCTTTCAAGGTCTTAGAAAAGAGCCTGCCTCTGTTTGCGGATACGGTTTCTGTCGCCAGCCAGCATTTAAGAACCCTTGCGCTTAAGGCAGGGGTAAGAAAAGAGAATATTTTTGATGCTCCGGTAGGCGCGGACGTGGATGAGTTCAATCCTTTTATCGACGGTGGCCCCGTCAGAGAGAAGCTCGGGATCGATAACGCTTTGGTATTGTATATCGGCCAGCTGCACGGGGCGCAGTATCTAAACCTGTTCTTACGCGCGGCAAATATCGTTTTGCATGAGACCTCCGAAGTGGACTTTATGGTAGTGGGAGAGGGTTTTATGGAGAGGCACCTGAAAGGCCTGGCGCACGATCTGGGCATAGAGAAAAAGGTCATTTTTACCGGGTCTGTCCCGCACCATAAGATACCCGAATACATCGCAGCCGCAGATATCTGTATTGCGCCCTTTAAAGATACTCCGGTGACGCGCTGCAAGAGCCCTTTAAAGATCGTGGAATATATGGCGATGGGCAAGGCGATCGTAGCCAGCGACGTAGGCGAGGTAAGGAGGATGCTGGCCGGAGTGGGTATTCTGGTCACGCCTCAGGATATCCACAGCCTCGCAGAGGGCATAATCCGGCTGCTCAAAGACGAAGCCTTAAGAGAGTCCTTGGGAGGGCTCTCGCGTAAGAGAGCGGAGAAGACCTACAACTGGCCGAAGACAGCTGAATCCCTGCTTATGGCCTACAGAAAAGCCCTGCGCTAAGCGGGGCATAAAGAGCATGGATAAAAATAGACAGTTGCCCAAAGACGCGGATATTCATCTGGTCATTCCGCCTCCTTTCTTTATCAAGATGCCGCATATCGGAATCGCCTATCTTGCCGCATTCCTCAAAAGCAAAGGATATAAAGTCTCTGTATCCGACCTGAGCCTGCGCCTGCACAATAATGCTCCTGATGATTTCAAGCGTTTCTGGCATATAGATTTCTCGAACTTCTTCTTCCTGAGTGAGATCGCGGAGAAGACCCTTAGAAGCTTCGAAAAGGAGTTCAATGATTTCGTAGAGGAGCTCCTTGAGACCGATACTCAGATTATCGGCTTTTCTGTGAATCTCATCAGCATTTATGTGGCCAACTATATGGCCAGGAAGATTGAGGAGAAAGACCCGGGAAGGCTGGTGATATTCGGGGGGCCGGCGACCTTCTTCGGATTCGGGAGGAACTCGATCCATCCGCCTTTCGCGGATATTTATGCGATCGGGGAAGGGGAGAAGACGCTCCTTAATATACTAAAGGCGCACCAAGAGAAAAAAGAGATCTCAAGCACCAGGGGGCTGCTTCTGGTCAGGGACCTGGAGCGTTACCCGGCTCTGCCGCCACCGAACATCGGAAACCTGGATGAGCTGCCCTTTCCGACCTTCTCTGAATTCGAGCTTTCTGAATATAATCAGGGCCAGGAATATAAGCCCCTTCCTCTGCTCTTAAGCCGTGGCTGTATTAATTCTTGTTCTTATTGCATTGACCATATCATGTGGCCGAAATACCGCTGTCGCTCTCCCGGGCACGTGATGGATGAAATAAGGTATCACACCTCAGAGAATAAAGTTACGGCTTTTGAAATGATTGATCTTACCTGTAGTGGTAATTTAAGGTGGCTCTCAGAACTTTGCGACCGGATCATTGAATCGGGGATTAAGTTTAACTGGGTCAGTTACGCCATGATCAGGAAAGAGATGGACCTCAAGCTTCTGCAGAAGATGAAGAGAGCCGGCTGCCACACGCTGATCTACGGCGTAGAGAGCGGCTCGGACAGGGTACTTAAGAAGATGAAGAAAAGATTCACTGCCAGTGATGCAGCGCGTAACTTACGCCTGACTCATGAGTCAGGCATATGCACGAATATAAATATTATTGTGGGATTCCCCGGTGAAACCGAAGAAGATTTTGACCTTACCGTGGATTTTATCCGGAAGAATGGGCAATATATCGATGAATTTACCAGCATCTCTGCGTGTACCTTGTTTCCCGAATCCGAAATGGGTACCGATATGAAAAAATACGGGATCAATCTTGAAGGAGATGCTGACCCGATGCTCTTTTCTGACACCAATGGCCTAAATCGCGAAGATAGGGCTGAGCGGGTCAAACAGCTGATAGAGATTATAAACGACCTCGGCCTTAAGAAGGCTATTATTAACCGTCCGTCGATGAACCCGGTAGTTAAGGAAATCTTAGCGCGCCAGAAGGACGCCGCCGCCTAAAATGAAAGTCATTTTTATTACCAGAGAAGGATTCAACCTAGCCGGCGCAAGGGTCCGCTGCTATCGTTTCGCCG
>VGKG01000036.1 GCA_016867115.1 Candidatus Omnitrophota bacterium
GCACTCTTCCTGCGTAAGGTTCCCGCCCGTGCTTACCGAGAACACCGCCCTGCCGCTGAACTTGCAGTCCACGGGCTGGGCAAGGCAATTATAACCTGCGGGTTCAAGGCGCGAACAGCTGTAATCATACCCCCAGGATGCCTGCTGGGTATAATCTTCATCAAGATATGGGGGGGTGGTTTTGATCAACTCGGAGAGGGTTGCGGGATATGCCCCGCGGTGGTCCCGGGCAAAGCTCTCCAGGGCCGCAGAAATGAGTTTCAGGTTGTCTTCGGCGTTAGCTTCGTTCTGGGTGATATTTATATCTATAAGCTTTTCCGCGGCTATCCGCAAAAAGACCGCCAGAAACGCGATCACCACCATGATGGTGACAAAACTCTTGGCGCGGTTGTTTTTCATTAGATTGATTCTAACACAAATCAATCATTTAGCAATAAAAAATAGAACTTAACCCGAAGGCAGTGCCAGGCAGGCTGCCCGGTCGGCGATTGCCCCGCCTGCCGCCTGGATCCTGAGCACCCCGTCATCAGTAATACAAAAAGACCTCGCCCCCGTGATACCCTGTACCTGAGGTTGCGCTGTCGCACAATAAGTCTCTGTACTGATATCGCTGATACTAAAGCTATAGCCGTTTTTTAACCCCGACGCCAAAACCGGATCGATATAAGCAGGCGTGGCATTACCCAGCTCTTCAAGTGTAGCGTAAAGCGGATTTGCTCCGCGAAAAGCAACTTCGGCCGTAGCCATTGTTTTCAGTGCTGACTGGGCGCTGGATTCATTTGCCTGCACCCGCGCCCTTAATAATCCGGGCACGGAGACCGCCGCTAAAATACAGATGATCGCTACGACGATCATGATTTCGATAAGGGTGAAACTTTTTTGTGACATCTTTATGAAGCCTCCATTATATTAAAATGCCCCCACACCAAAGGTTTTGGTATGGGGGCAAGTAACTATACTAACTCACACATTACGGCTGGCTTGCCGCCAATGCTATGCATGCATCGCGGTCTGCGATTGCCCCGCCTGCTGCCTGTACTCTCAACACGCCGTCCTCGGTGATGCAGAATGAACGCACGCCGGTGACATTGGCGGTCTGAGGTACTGCTGTTGCATTGAAGGTCTCTGTGTCAATATCGGTGGTAGCAAAGGTGTAGCCGTTCTTGCTGCCGGCAGAGAGGACCGAATCAATGTACGCAGGTGTGGCTGCTCCTAACTCAGCGAGTGTGCCGTATGTCGGGTTCGCGCTACGAAAAGTTACTTCTGCGGTAGCGATGGTCTTTAATGCTGCCTGGGCAGAAGACTCATTTGCCTGTAGACGCGCCCTGAGCAAGTTAGGTATGGCGATGGCTGCCAATAAGGCGATGATCGCCACGACGATCATGATTTCTACGAGCGTAAAACCTCTTCTCTTCATCTATGAAACCCCCTTTCTAAGGTAAGATTGACTTTTTGCGCTTTCTCGATGAAGCCCTTCCTGAACTCCTATGATTATTACTTTTTTGCTGTTTCCCCTGAGCCGGGCCTTATCTTGAAATGCGCCTCAAGTCCCCTTCTTTGTTCTTTATTTTATACCACCTCCTTTCTTCCCTGTCAAGCAAAAACTGGCCAACAAAAAACCTATCCTCCGTCAGGAGAATAGGTCATTTAACTTAAAAAGTGCAAAATAATAGGATAAAAACTTTTGTCTGCGGCCCTTCCCCAAACAGAGTCTTCTATTATAAGTATAACATATGCATGGAGTTATTGCAAATCGGCCGGCCCACAACCAAAACCCACCCTCAAGACGCGCTTAATAATTATTTTTCTATTGCGCTGTTCTTATGCATCATATATATTGTTATCTATGAATTCACGGCTTAAAGAGGCGGCAAAGTCGGTTTCCCTGAAGGATGCCGTTTTTATCCTGGCAGCCGCGCTTATCATCCTTAATTATATTTTTACTTCAAGCTATAAGAACATCGCCCTGATCCTGGGATGGAGTTATTCAGGGCCTGTTTCGGGTTACTTCAGGAACCTCACCTTCCTCTTTCCTGCCCTGCTGATATACTCATGCCTCGCCTGCCTCTTCTTCCTTTATATATTCATCCTTGCCAGCTTTAAAGACCGCGGCGTCTCTTCAACTTACCTAAAGATCGCCCTTTCGCCGATTGCGCTCCTCTACCTCTGGAGGGGGCACGGAGAAATATCTACCTTCGTCATCCCTCCGCTGATAGTTTTAACTACTATTGCCGTCTTTTTTGCGGCCCTCCTAAAACAGCAAAGGACCGATTCCCTGAGCCCGCAGAAAGATAAAGCAGTCATTTTTGGGGCAGTTTTTCTCCTGGCAATTTTTTTCATCTGCGTCAATACGCAAAAATACGCAGCCTTCACCAGCTTTAACCCTAAGGATTTTGCCATTTACAACCAGACTTTCTGGAATACGATTCAGGGCCGGATATTCCAGAACTCAGCCTACGGCTCTAATTTCGCCTGCCACAACTCGCCCTTCTTATTCCTGCTTGTGCCTTTTTATTATTTCTTCCCCCATCCCCTGACCCTTATTTTCTTAAAAATCGTCTTTCTTTCGCTTGCGGCGATCCCCTTCTATCTTATTGCCAGGAACATCCTGCGGAACGCCTCGGTGATCCCGGCAACTATCGCTTTCATGTTTTACCCTTATATCATCTCCCAGAACATCAGCGCGCCTCATGAGATCGCCTACGCGCCGTTCTTTATCCTCTTTACCTATTATTTCTACAGGACTGCGCGCTTTTGGCCCTTCCTTGTGTTTTTGTCCCTTACATTATCCATAAAAGAGCACCTTTCGCTGATCGCCGTGATGTTCGGCGTATTGGCTATGCTTGAAAAAAGAAAAGGCAGATGGGTCTCTATACCCATCATCTCCGGCACTGTCTGGGCCTTATTCTCGCTTTGGATCATCCTGCACTTTCAAAAGATCTACAGCTCTCATCCCGACGCTGCCTGGCTGATTGCCAGTTTCGGGAAAAGGCTCGGCCAGGGGAGCGGGTCACTGATAAACTTTATCCTAGGCGCCAACATTTTCAGCTGGTTCAGCCTGAAATGGGTCTTTATGTTTTTCTTGCCGCTTTTGGTCATTCCGCCATTTTTAAGCCTCACTGGCATCCTCGGGCTGCCTGAGCTCCTCATCAACCTGGCCTCCGATAACCTGGCGATGTTCACCGTGCCATGGCATTATAACGTCACCTTCTCCTGCTTCCTGATCATTGCCGCATTAGAAGGATTGAAAAAAATCTCCGAACGCAAAGAGGTAAAAAGCCTTGCGCTTAACGCGCCTTCCGCACTTTTCCTGCTCACTACTTTTATGTCTGCTTGCGTACTCATGCATGCGTATCTGTGGCTTCCCTTTACCGGAGCCTTCCGGGATAAAGATTATGTCTATGCCCTGGAAAAAGCGATTGCCAGTTTACCGCCGGATGCCTACGTGAGCGTGCCGCCGAAAGCAGCGGTCCGGGTCTCATGCAGGCAAAAATACAACCTCCTCGGTAAGGGAGAACTTGCAGACTATATCCTCATCGACCGGGATACTTCCAAATTACTATCCGCGAAAAAGATCCACAATGACTATTATACCGAGATATTTAACGAAGAAGGCGTGGTAGTTTTAAAAAAGCGCTAAAGGCGGGCCAAGCACAAAAATCTTTTGTCTAGCGCAGTCCATGCGAGCATAAGCGAGCATGGATTAGATCCTGGCTTATTTTGACGGGCTTTACTCTGACCAGGCGGTTTTTTAAATCTTTCTTGTTTGTCTTAAAGACCACTTTGATATAAGTATCGGTGTAACCTTCCCAGTGCGAAGGAAAATCCCTGCTGCGGCCTTCCACTAAGACCTCCAATCCCCTGCCAAAAGACTTCTTTTTAAACGCAAGCGCGTAGCGCCAAGCCGATACGTTCAGCAGGCCAATCCTTTTTTTCATCTTACAGGCATCGGTTTGCCGCCAGCCCAAGCGGCTTGCCGCAGTTCCCTCTCTCCTTGAATAAGGAAATATATGCACCCTGGCAGGCCGGATCTTTTCTATGAGATCGACGGTATTCCGGAAGTTCCTTTCGCTCTCTCCCGGAAAACCCACCAGGACATCAGTAGTGACGGCGATCCCGGGTATAGTTTTGCGTAAGCGCCGCACAAGTTTAAGGTAATCCCTGCGCCGGTAGCTGCGGTTCATCTTTTCCAGGATGGAATCATCTCCGCTTTGCATGGGAATGTGCAGATGCCGGCAGACTTTTCTGGAATCAGCGATCCTTTTGATCAGGGCAGGCGTAACATCGCTTGCCTCGATGGAACTAAACCTGATCCTTAGAAGCGCAGGTATCGCTTCTAAGGCGTCGATAACGTCTGTAAGGCTTGCCCCTGACTTAAGGTCTCTCCCATATGCACCAAGGCAGACGCCGGTCAAAACGATCTCCCTGAAGCCTTTCTCCGCTAAAGCCCCCGCCTCTTTAATTATCCCGCTTAGGGGCTTACTGCGGGAGCGGCCCCTGACCAGAGGCACTTTACAATAGGAGCAATGATTATCGCAGCCGTCCTGGATCTTTAAAAATGCCCGGGTATGGCCCTTGAAATAAGTGATACCATTGTTTTTAGTTCTATAGTTCGTTGGTTCTACAGTTCTATGGTTAAGGAAAGATAAAATATTCTCTTTGTCCTTATTCCTTATGACCAGGTCAACACAACCTGTCTGTTTAATCTTAGGGTTGTCTAATTCAGTGAGGCAGCCGGTGACCAGGATCTTTGCCCGGGGATTTTCCCTTCTTGAGCGCCTGATGAAATTCAGGGATTCGGAATCCGCCCTATGGGTTACGGTACAGGTGTTGATGAGACAGACATCTGCGTCTTTAGCCTTCAGAGCCTCTTTAAAGCCTGCTTCAAGAAGGCGCTCGCGCATCTCTTGCGTGTCATACTGATTGACTTTGCAACCCAGGGTATAAAATTTAATGGTTCGACGTCGCTCACCATTAACCCTGAGCGAAGTCGAAGGGTTAACTTTCGGCATAGAGCTTGATAAAACTGACTACGGCAATTGCTGCTGTGTCAATCCTTAACACATTCTCGCCGAGCGAAACCGAGATAAAGCCGGCATTCACTGCCTTTTTCACTTCTCCGTCGGAAAAATCGCCTTCCGGCCCGATAAAAACCAGGATATTCTTCGCATCCCCCGCGCCTAAGGCTTCTTTCAGGCTTTTTCTCTTTGGCCCCAGATGCGGGATCAGCTTCAGGTCAAATCCGGATGAGCTTAAGACGACCTCACGGAAATCCTTAAGCGAAGAAACTTTTGGCAGAGAACTTCTTTGGCTCTGCTGGCTGGCTGCCAAAACCACCTTCTGCCAACGCGCAATCCGCATCTTTACTTTTTCCTTATCCAGCTTCACTACCGTGCGCTCTGTCTTTAAAGGGATGACTTCATCCACCCCGAGTTGAGTGAGTTTATCGATGATCTCATCCATTTTAGCTTTCTTCGGGATAGCGCAGGCAACTGTTATCTTTACCCTCTTCCTGCCTATCTTATGCCTTTCTTTGATCATCAGGATTATCCCCTCATTGCTTATTGACTTGATAGAACAAAGGTACTCCCTGCCCTCGCCGTCAAAAATATGGATCCTG
>VGKG01000037.1 GCA_016867115.1 Candidatus Omnitrophota bacterium
TCGCTCATGGCGCGGCAGAGGGTACGGCTGAAATCTCCGATGACCACCATCTTCTCCTGGGCGCGGGACAAGGAGACATTTATCCTCTGCAGGCCGTCAAAAGTACCAAGAAATCCGATCTTTCTTTCATTATTGCTTCTGACCAGGGAGACGATGACCACCCTGTTCTCCTCACCCTGAATGGAATCAATGGTATTGATCATCACGTGTATCTTTTTCACCTCTTCTTCGCTAAGTCGCCTCTCCCTGCTTAAAGGCAGCTCAAACCTCGCCAGCCGTAAGTACGTACTGACGCTCGACGGGAAAGGGTCATTGACGAACTTCAGGACAAAATCCCGCGACTGACGGTTCAGGCTGTTCACATCCTGGCGCAGGGCCGCAAAGAGGATCTCTTTCTCTTCTTCGCTAAGAATAATACTTCCCCGCTCTCCGAACCTGATCCTGTCAATGCAGGCCTTTAATCTTAAAGCCAGAAGTATCTCATGATTCTGCGCCTTATAGGGAGAGATGACCGTGACATCCCCGGGGTGATAACGGTAATTCCCCTCGAGATTCCTCTGGTTCAGGATACGGTCGAGTTCTTCTAAGACCACGTTCACTTCATCAATGTTCAGGGAGGAATTGCCGGAGCCGGCAGTCCGCTCTGTGCCTGCAATATCTATGAGCTTTAGCGTGTCTGCTTCGGGCATTTCGCGCTCAGGCTTATTATAGTCGCGGCACTTCAGGGCCCCGGCATAAGAGATATTCACCACCCCGGTGATCAAGGGATGCGAACGGTAATTGACCAGGAGCGTATGCTTGTCCAGGGCCACGCCTCTCTTTGCCTCAAGCTCAAAGGCGCGCTGAAAGAGCGAGATCTTAAAGTCCATCAAATTTCCCGCAGAAAAGACCCCGTCAAGATTCACCCGGCCCAGACCCCTGATCTGTAAGGGATGGCCCTCCTTATCCATTAACTGCGCCTCATCCCGGATCATCTTCACCATCTCTTCACAGATACCGAATGGCGGCAGCTGCACATGGTCTCCCACCAGGACCACTTTTTGCTTCGCCAGGAGTATCGGGATGATCGTCTCGGCGATAGTGGCGCGGCCTGCCTCTTCTACGATCACCACGTCAAACTGCTGGAAGAAGCCGTTTGCCCTGACGAATTTATCGTTCAGGTATCCGTTATTCGTGCCTAAAATGACAAAGCCTTTTTTCTGGCGCTCGTATTCCTGCTGGATGCGGCCCAGGATCTCGCCACGTTTCTGCCAGGAGGGGAATAACTCTTCACTGATGTTCTCCTCCCTGTTTCCTACCCTGACAAAGGAGAGTCCGGCATCAAGCAGGTTCTTTCCTACTTTATTTACTGCCGGATTAGCCTGGGAGACCACCAGTACCCGCATCTGCCGGTTGATGAAATAATTGACGATCTCGGTGATGGTCGTGGTCTTTCCGGTTCCCGGCGGGCCCTGAATAAGGGTGACCTCGTTATGCAGATTAATACTGTGCTGAAACGCCCTGAACTCTTCTGCATCAAGCCTGACCCTCGGGTCAAGGAGCTGAATATTACCATCCTGCGTGTCATTTATCTGCCGGCGCTTGAGGCCAAATAGCGTATCCAGGAACGCGCTGCCCGTGGAAGGAGAGGCTCTTTCGCAGGAGCCCCTTAAAGAAGCCATGACCTCTTCCAGCGCATCCCTCTGGCGCAGGAGCGTGACATCTTCGGTCTTCATGATGTAGCCTTTTTCGCGGATGCAGGTCCTGGCGCGTTCTGCCTGTTCAGGCGTCTCTACCTTAAAGACCAGGAACCTGTCCCCGACTTCCTCGACTTCAAAATAATCGTCGCAGGCGATTTTTCCGTCAAAGTCCAGGAAGATGAAGGTATCGCCCTTACGCGCAATATCCCTGGGGCTGACGCTTAAGCGGTCATTACCCGGGCCGTTCTTTAACCGGTAAAAGAGGCTGCGTACGGTAAGCGTATCCTGAAGATAGCCCGTCGGTAGCTGGCAGGAAGAATAGAAGAACTTATATCCGCCAAACCCTTCTTTTATCCTTCTCTGTTCATGCTCCTGCGCAGCCAGATGCGTCGCCACGATCTGATAATGCGGGGCCAGCATCAGAAGGATCAGCTGCGCCAGGCTGGCCTTTCTTGATTTCTCGAAATCAGGCGCACCGGCAGGGTTAAGCTTTAAAAGTTCATCCGCAAGGCTATAAGCAAGCTCATAGTGCCCTGCTTTGATAATGGATTCCAGGAATCGCGCGATCTCTAAAGCGGCTGTTTTTGAGTTCCGGCTCATCTTTAATGCGACGAGATAGAGATCCCTTGCTTTGCCGAAATTGCCGCTCTTGACCGCTTGCCTTGCCTCCTCAAGGGACTGGTTCCTCTTCTTTAAAACCGCTTTTATTTCGGCAAGCAGCGACCTGGCTGCGGTATCATCCGGGAACTCCTGCAGGATCCCTTCCAGGATCCTCCTCGTCTCGTCAGGATTGTTCTCAATCAGGCCCCTTGCCCTGGCAAAAGAACGCACCTTCCTGATAAACTCATCCGTTACCTCAATGAGCTCTTTCTTTGTGCCGGAAGCCTGCCTTACCTGCAGCGCCCTTTCTTCTGCCTGCGTGAAATTACCCGCGTGGTAAAGGCCATCTGCTTCGATCATGCCTCTGACGCGGCTGGAGAAGGAGTGGGCAGCGGGATCCTGGGGATTGAGCGCCATAACCTCGTTCAGGTTAGTGAGTGCGTCGGCATATCTATGCCCTCCGTAATTTTTCCTGGCTGCGGCGGTAAGAGACTCGATGCGGCTGATCCGCTCAAGATAGCCGGTAAACTCATCTGTGATCTGCGCAGATTTAGCCGGGGAGGCGCGGTACGCTCTTACCTTCTCCTGCACCTGGGTATAAGCCCCGGACTGAAAGAGCTGCTCGACCTGGGGCAGGACTATATCCGGGTCTCTCATCGCTACCTCTTCGGTGCAGGCCCTGAATTGGATAAACTGCCGGCGCAACTCTTTATTCGCGATCTGCTCGGGGTTTATAGTACCCAGATACGCCACTAACTCACTGGAATAGAAACGGCCCAGATAGCCAAACAACTGCTCAGGGGCCAGCCCGTTCTGCGGCTCGGAGTTAAGCAGGCGCGAGAGAGAAAGGCATAAGTACAGGTAGAATGGCCTGCTCCTTGTATCAGCCAGGAAAACTGCCAGAAGTTCTTTTTCCTGCGGATTTAATTCCTGGCCCTGTAACAGGCTGACCAGGACATTTCCTATCCTCTCTTTTGCGCTCTCCGGGACGAATAAAAGGTAGAGCCCTATTTCAAATAATACGTTCTTAACCACATCTGTATCGCTATCCAGCCGAAGAATGCCAAGCATAGCCCTCTTAATGCCCTCATCGTCTCCTAAAGAACCCAGGGCATAGAGGCGTGAAGCTAGGGCTATCAGATAAAAGACAAAGAGCTTTTGAAAATAAGCAAGATCCTCGGTCACCTGCCTGACCCGGGTAAAGTTTTCGGCATAAATGTCCCTGAATAATCCCGATAACGCCTCTTGCGCCACATCACGGCTAAGTAAACGGCCAAACATACCCTCCACCAGCTCTATGGTGGAATCCCTGTTGTTCTCAGCCGGCCTCGCCTCTTTAAGCGATTTCTGGGCGAAGAGGAAACGGAAAGCCGCCAGCACTAGCGTATTCATCTCCGGCCTCTGTGCTTCCGCAGACATCCTCAGGCATCTTAGAAGATGCAGGTTCGAATCAGGGATATTCCCGGCGATCCGGTAAAGCGAAGCTACGCAGAACTCCTTGAAATAATTGTCTCCCTCGGGCTCATGCCTTATGGCATTTTCAAGCGCAGCTACCAGTCTCGCCGCCTCTTTATTGCGCTGCACAAAGGGGTCAAAATTCCTCACCATGCAGGCGACAGAAAGCTCAAACTCCATATCAGGGATATCCTGGCTTAAAACACTTAATTTATCTTCTCCGTTATTCCGGGGCCTTGATGCCAGCGCCTGTTTCAGCAGATTTAATTTTTCACGGGTCCTTGCGCAGGGAGAAGTCCCGACTGAATCCCCGAGGATGAGCCTCAGAAGATAAACACACTCCTCAGTGGCCAGGCCTCTCTCAAACTTGAGCATTGCCTCCACACCCTTATCCATCAACCGCGCATCCTCGCCCTCTTTTCTAAATAGATCGATAAAGGAGGCCCGCTCTTCAGCCGGGGGCTGCCTTAGCTTGTCGATTGTCAAAAGTATCAATTTGCGCGCCAGTTCCTCGTGCGTAGCGTACTGGACAAACCTGATCACGCTCTCAAAGAGCCTGACTATCTGGGGCCGCTGGATATTCCCAGCCTCCAGGATCTTGAATGACCAGCGGCAGAAGATCCTTAAGAAATAATCCGGAAGCAGTTCCGCGTGGACGCCTTTCTTCCTCAAGGCCACCTGCTCCTGCCGGTCCATCCCTATCCAAAAAGCGACAAAATCAAGGAGGTCTATCGCCTCGTTGATGCGGCCTGCTCCGGCAAGCGAAACCAGCTGTACCTCTGCGCAACCTATGGAAGCTACTGACAGGACAGAATAGCGGCGAGCATAGTGCTCCGGCGGGCGCTGCAGCATCCCGCCTGCCAGAGAATCAAGCAGGCCGAACTGCGCCCTGACTAATTCTGCCCCCTCTTCCAGGGTAAGATTATCCTCATTAGGACGAAGCATAAAGGGGTCATCCTGCGGGATGAGGTCTCCGGCTGCCTCTATGAGCGCCCTCCTCTGATCGCGCTCAATGCGGATTTTGAAGAGCCTCTCAGTCTCAAGGATAGTCCGGGCATCTTCGCGGTTTGCCGTAAAATAGCTGATGCTCTCCTGACGGGCTGCTTCGCCTGCTGCCCTGTGGCCAGCCCCCTGCTTGATAGTATCCAGCGCCTTCATATTCTGGCGCAGGATGTCGTTGACCCAGACCTGAAAAGCCAGGGACAGAGGATTG
>VGKG01000038.1 GCA_016867115.1 Candidatus Omnitrophota bacterium
TGTCAGCAAGCTGATCACCCGCACAGTTACGGGCAAGGAAAAAGAGGCGCAGGCTTCGAATAACCTGAACTTCGCTTCTGCTGTGGCGGAGTTCGGGATGCTGCTTCGGGATTCTCAGTATAAAGGTAGCTCCTCATATCAGAGCGTATTGGAGCGCGCAAAACTTGCAAAAGGCGATGATGCTGACGGTTATCGCGCGGAGTTCATCCGGCTGGCAGAGATGGCCCAGATACTGACCCGCTAAAAAGTAAGAGAAAGCCCTAAAAGAGCCGCCGGTTTATATGGCCCGGTATAATACCGGGCCATTTTGTTTATTGCTTAACCGGCTGATTGTGATAAAATTAAAAACGAAGGGCGCTTGGGGGAACTTCCGCCGGCTAAAAAGGAGGATAGTGTGTTATCTGTTAAATCATTCATGCGGTTGAATATAATCCTTGCTGCGGGGCTCTTCTTTATCCTGCTTTCCGGCTGCGGGCCGCACTATCCTACCGAATGGGGTAAGCGGCTTAAATACAGGAAAAGTTTCCTTTTTTATACGCCCGCGATCACTAAGGATGAGGCGCTTAAATTAGGCGATTATCTTTCGAAGGCAGGGTTCTTCCCGGAAAAAGCGCCGGTAAGGATTCAGCTTAACAAATCCAAGGATATGTACCAGTTCCGCATAGTGATCCAAAAAGGGAAAGAGCAGGATATGGAGTTCATCAAGACTACCGGGCTCTTTGCCGCGTTTATCTCGCGGGATGTCTTCGGAAGCACTCCCATTGAAGTGCATCTCTGCGACACTGATTTTAAGACCCTGCAGGTAGTGACACTTCAATATACAGATAAGCAAAAGAATAAAGATGAAACCGTTAAATAAACAATTCTTTACGAATAGATTATATAAGGGCACATCCGCCTTTTATTCCTTTCCCTGTATCATCACGAAGATGTAGTCTATCTTTAATCTGGGCGGCCTACATATACTGTTTGATGAGGAAGATGTTGGCAAAGCCGATCAGGGACATGAGGGGGTTGTCCCAGGTGTGCGGGGCAAACGCCTCTACCAGGGTCATGGTGATCGGCAGAGTGATGATCAGTGCGATAAACTGTGCGGCGTTAAAGAAAGGATAGAAGAAGGCGGTAATCAGGATGCTTGAGATAAAGACCGTCAGGCTTCCCTCAAGTGTGCGGATGTATTTTCTTTTGGTGAAAATGGCGCAGGTCATATACCTGCACTTTCCGAAACGCACCCCCACCGGTTCAGCCAGCCCGTCCCCGAAGGTCCCGATCAGAATAGGAATACTCAGGAGGTTCATCATCTGGTATTTATCAAAGATCTCCATTGCCGGCATGAGCACAAGGTATCCGGCGACCTGCTGCGTAAAAAACCAGAGCAGCGTATAAGGCCGGTCTTCGGGCCGGTCAAAGGAACTGAATGCTGTGCCGATAATAGAGATGGCCTCGCGGACCGGTTTTATGAAGATGATAAAGGAGAAGAAGGCAAAGAAGGCCTCTCCGACCCAGACCATGACGGAATCGCTATAAACAAAAACCTTATCAATAAAGGCGGGAATAAAGAAGAGGCAGAAGTGATTGACTTTGCGGGTGTAGTTTACGCGGGTAAGCCCGTATTTTACCAGCAGGCCGCCGGAATAGGCCACCAGGAAGATGATCAGCAGCTTGAAGATATTGGAGAAAATGACCGTGATCATAGGTCTTTCAGCCCAGCCTCCCTATTAAAAAAATCTAACATAATTTCGGGCCTTTTTCAAGGCCTGCCGGCTTTATTACGCAGGCACCTGACGATCTCCTGAATAGTCGAATCCGGGGTGGATGCCCCGGCTGTGACGCCGACGGTCTTCACACCCCTGAACCAGTCGGGTGTGATATCTTTTTTGGATTGCACCCGGTAGCTCCTTTTATTCAGGGACCGGGAGATCTCATAGAGCCTTTTAGTGTTGGCGCTTGTCTTTGAGCCGATAATGATCATTAAGTCGTTTTCAAGCGGCATCCTGCGTATCTCTTCCTGTTTGATCCGGGTTGGCCGGCAGACGGTATTATAGAACCTAAGTTCTGGTATAAGGCGCTTTAACGCAGCCACGATCTCAAGGACCTTCTCTGTATCCTGGGTCGATTGCACGACTACCGCAGCCTTTTTTATCTTTTTCATTCTGTTCAAAGGGAAGCTACCGATGCTATCGATCACTACCGCACTTTTTTTTAGCTGTCCGCTGATACCGTGCACCTCGTCATGCTTTTTATCTCCGATGATGATTACCCTGCGGCCTTCCTTTTCCATTTCCTTGGCGATCCGGTGGATCTCCTTTACCATCGGGCAGGTGGCGTCAACCACGGTATAGCCAAGGTGCCTGGCCCGGCGCAAAGTCTGGATGCATGTGCCGTGGGCGCGCAGGATGAGGATCTTATCGCGGCCCGCAGAAAGAGCCTTTATCTTCTTTATGCCCGCCTTTTGGATTTTGCTGATCACATCCTCGTTATGCACGATGTCTCCGAGCATATAGACTCTGCCGCCTTTCCCGGCGGTCTTTAAGGCCAGGTCTATTGCCCTCTTTACCCCGAAACAAAAACCGGCGGATTTGGCCAGATTTATCTGCATACCCATATTTTACAACCAAATCGGCGAAAAGAGAACTTAAAAATCCCCGTCAGATTATTATTGCAAAAGACAGGCCTTTTGTTAGAATGATTTAATCTTGAGGTAAGGAGCCTTATGCGCAATTTTAAAAAAATACTTATTCCTGTTTTCTTTATTCTGCTTTCAGGCAACGCTTCTTCAGGCCAGGACCTTCATTCTGGCGCGGTAGAGAAGTTTGAATATCTGGTAAGATACAACGGCATGAAGGTCGGCAAGGTCGAGGTCGAGTACCTCAGCCGGACAGGCGCGGTAAAGGCGGGCCAGGAGATCATCAGCCTTAACTCCGATGTCAGGATCCTGAAATTATTCTCCCTGAAAAGCCGGGAAAAGTTTTATATAGACGCACAGACTTATTTCCCCAGGAAGGTGGAGAGGGATCTTGAGCTTCTCGGCGGAAAAGAGAAGATCCTTGAGGAATACAACCAGAAGAAGGGTTTAGTCAGGATGATTAAGACTGCTGACGGTTCGACCAAGGAGGAGCTGATCAGACAGCAGCCGCCCATCCATAATATCACAGCACTCCTCTTTTTCTTTCCCCGGGATGTCGCCTTGAAAGAAGGCTCAAGCGTTTATTTCAACCTGCCTAACCGCAGGCTTGAGATGAAGGTCGTGCGATGTAAAGACAAAACCTGCGCGGCCGCGAACAAGGTCTTTCTGCTTGAGGCGCCGGCCAAAAAGATCAAGCTCTGGCTGGAGGGAGAGAAAAGAGTGCCTCTGCGCATAGAGTTTCCCTCTTTCCTGGGGCGGATCAGCATTTCCAGAAAAACAAATAAATTATAGGTTAGAGCTTAAGGAGTTCTTCGGCGTAGGAGACGAGCGCCTGTTTGTACGGCGAGCGCATCAGAAGGCGCTTATTGAGAGTTTTGGCTTTTTGCAGCAGGTCTTTTATCTGCCTTTCGGCAAACCGCACTCCGCCGCAGTCCCTGACCACCCGGCGGATCCTCCCCAAGTCAGTTTTACCCACTTTATTTTTAGCAAGGATGCTTTTGATAACCAGACGGTCTTTGCGGCCCGTATTTTTATAGGCATACCAGATAAGGATGGTTTTTTTGGCTTCCTGCAGGTCGGTAAGGACGGATTTTCCGATCTCTGACTCTTTGGCAAAGAGCCCCAGATAATCGTCTTTGATCTGGAATGCCCGGCCAAGGCAGAGGCCGAAATCAAAGAGCCGCCTGCAATCTGCCTGGGGGGCTCCGGCAAGTGTCGCGCCCATGGATAGCGGAGAGGCAAAGGTGTAATTTGCGGTCTTATAGTCGTAGATCCTGTAAATATCTTCCTTCCCGATCTCATCCAGGCTCTTTAATCCGGATAAAAGTTCGATAAACTCGCCTGTCCCGGTAAGGAGTGCCGCGCGGATGAGTTTCTTAAGCGCCTTTTCTTTGCGCCGCATATCTTCCTTTACCGCAAGGAAGGCATCCAGCGCCAGCGCGTACATCACGTCCCCGGCTACGATAGTCAGGTCCTCGCCGCTGAACTTAAGGCCCTTCCTGCCGGAAAGATAGCGGTTTAACATGGCATGCATGGAGGGTTTTCCCCTGCGCAGGTCAGATTTATCGATAATATCGTCGTGCACGAGCAGAAAATCATGCAAAAGCTCCCAGGAGAGGGCACTACGATATAGCCCGGCAGGCGCCTTTTTGGCATAGCCCAGATATCCCACTACAAAAAGTGCAGGCCGGATTCTTTTTCCTTTTCGCAGGATGAATTCCTCGATGTTTCTAAAGAGGACAGGAGACAGGCGGCTTAGAGAATAGTTTTTATCAATACTAAGAAAATAGCCTTTAAGCTCTTGCTCAACACGTTTTTTTATTTTGTAGAACATGAAAGTATGTTAACATAGGGGCATTACGAAGGCAATTAAATAATGCACTAAAGATAGATTTTAATTGCAATCCGCAGGGACAAAGTATAGAATGTTTCAGGAGGTGTTAGGATGAATAGTTCTCTCTGGGTACTTTCTGTTTCTACTCTTTCCGTCGCTTTCCTGCATGCTTTGGCTCCGGACCACTGGATGCCTTTTGCCGCTATTGCCAAGGCCCAGAAATGGTCAAAACTGAAGCTTCTC
>VGKG01000039.1 GCA_016867115.1 Candidatus Omnitrophota bacterium
GGGAATTTCATCATAAGCTTAAACGGGCATCCTTAAACCAGCGGCCTGATCCTCTTATGCATCTCTTCATTATGCATCAGGTTATCGCACATCTTCAGGCACCCGATTTCTGAAAAGTAAGTTTCGGTCTTGGGCAGATACTTGGCCTTGGCCCGGAACTCGTTGTATTTGGGACTGAACCAGACCTCTTCGAAATCCTGTCTATTGATGTTACCCATCGGCTTCTTCACCCCCCGGCAGCAGCAGGAGATTTCGCCGTCAGCAACTATCCGGGCAAAGGTCCAGCCTACATAACAGGGGACCTTGTTTATCCTCTGGCGGTCATAATCGCCTGAACCGGCGCTCTCTTCTTTCAGCCGCGCAATAAAACCGTCAAAATAGTCCAGTTTCGGCCTCTTTGAAGAAGTAAGTTTTTCCCATGCCGAGCAGGCCTTCTCTGCCTCTTCCAGGACGCGCCTCCTCTGTTCCGCGTCTAGCAGCAAAGTATCGGTGCCTTCCAGCGCATCAATCAGCGTGAAATAAACAGCGTCTGACTGCGAATCAACGGCAAAGTCAAACATCTCTTTCAGCTCATCGTAGTTCAGATTGCAGATCACATTGCAGAGGGTGACAAAGGGCCTTTCTTTCTTCTTGCGGTTCAAATATAAGAGGTTCTCTTTTATCTTTTCAAAGAGAAAATCAGGACTTGCAGGACGCAGCTTCTGGTAGGTCTCTTTATTCCCCGCCCAGAGGCTCGCCGCCAGTTCATCCAGTTCCAGCCTAATGAGCTCATCGATTTTCTGCTTGTCCAGGAGGCTGAAATTCGTGGTGACGCAGGTGATCAGCCCTTTTTCCTTTGCCAGGGCGATTAACTCCATCATCTTCGGATATAAAAACGGCTCTCCGCCTCCGGTAAAGCGGATGCGTTTTGTGCCCAGCTTCGCAAGCCCGGTGATCAGATCCTTTGCTTTAGTAAAATCTATCTCCTGATTTAAGAATGCGCTATCCGGTTTATTTTTCAGATGCGGCGAGTAAAACCAGCAACCGACGCAGCGCAGATTACAGCGGTTAGTGATATCTATCACCACCTGCTCCGGTCCGCAAAAGGCCCTTCTTCCGTCCTGGATGCCACTAGTGAGCGGATCCTTCATTAGCTTTTTACTCTCCGGTCTCAGCGTAGTGCTGCGCTTCAGTCTGGAAGCCAGTCTCAATATTGCGCGCTCAAAGAGAGAAAGAGACATTATCCGGTTATGGATGTGCGTATTTCTTCCGATATCGTCGCAGCTTTTATAACAGCCCGCCTCTTTAATTGCCGGGTCATTCCCGATCAGGCGGAAAAAAGGGTCTGATTTTACGCAGACCTGGGTTTTCTTGCGGAAGTGCCTCTGCTTTGCCCCGTTCCAAATCTGGCGAAAGCTGGATTCAAAGAGATTTCCCGTGGGGATACGGTGGGCCTTTAGGCAGGCATGGACATCTCCGTTAGGGATAACGCGGCTAAAACACCAGCCGATATAACAGGGCATCTTGTCGATGATATTACGGTCGTAGGTCGCTTTACTAAGGTCAGAGGCCGAAGAGATGCGCCTTAAGAAGGAATCGAATCTGAATAATAAGACCCCGTCAAAATAACCCCGGCTATCTACGTAACGGGAGACCTCCCGGGCGCTGGCCTGGAGCTCTTTTATCTGGCCTGCATTCAAAAGGAGCTTGTCGGTCTTGCCCGGCATGGTATCGATCAGGGTAAACTCCGCTGACTCCGAATTCGTTTCTTTGGCCAGGGCGATCATCTCTTTTAATTCACGATAGTTCATATTAAAGATCACGTTGTATAATTTTATGTGCGGCTTTTTTCTTTTGGTATGATTAAGGAATTTCAGGTTCTCTATCATCTCAAGAAAAGTCTCTTTGCTCTTGTTGGGGTGTGTAGCGGCATAGGTCTTTGCGTTTCCGGCCCAGGTACTTACATTCAAATGATCCACTCCGATATCGATCAATTGCCGGATCTTTTCTTTGTTTAAGAGCGTAAAATTTGTGTTTACGCAACAATTGAAGCCTTTTCTTTTGGCATAAGCCAGGATCTCCATGATCTCGGGATGCATAAAGGGTTCTCCGCCGCCGGAAAAATAGATCTCCTTAGTTCCCAAGAAGGCCAGTTCATCAAGCAGCTCTCGGACCATCCCGAAAGACATGGTCTGTCTTTTGACTTCGGGAGGAAGTATTTTTTCTTCAAGGAGGGGAGAATTGCACCAGCAGCCGATACAATTATTATTACAGTCGTTAGTCAGGTCTATCTGCACATGGAAGGGCCCCTTAAAGGCATGAGTACCGTGAAAGATCCCCACGATATCTAGATAATTATCAATGAGCCTGCTTGAGACAACGTAACGGTAGAGCTTTCCCAAAGAAGCGAGGAATCCGAATTGCCTGAATCTATCTTTCAGCAAAGCTAGTGGGGAAGGCTGTGAATAGATCTTTTCATAGGCGAGGGCTGCCGTTTCATCCAGGTTGCTGTGCACGCCCGATAAAAAGGCGAAGCTATGTAAATGCGGTATCAGGCCTTTAGCTTCAAGCCTGAGGATATGCCTTCCCTTTTCACAGTGAAAAGATATTTCCTTGAACCAGTATAAGAAACGGCTGCTCCAGCCGCCGGTCTTGGAGTCCATGCCGCCTTCAAGGATCAACGTGCCGTCAAAATAAAGATTCACCGGACGGGACTGGGCAGAAGCGTAGTAGCTCCAGAGCTGATAATCGCCGCTCTCGGGGAAGTTGACTTCATATTCGGCAAAGTTAAAACCCTTGCCTCCGTCAATGACCATGCCGCTGCCGAAATTATGTTCGTGAGGATTAATGTTTCCGGATTTAAAATGCGCGGCGTGGACGAGGACCTTGGCGGTAGAAATAGGCAGGTTCTGCACTCCCAGTAAAAATGCAAAGCTGTATAAATGCGGTATCAGTCCTTTGGCCTCTAGCTTAAGAATATGTCTTCCCTTCTCGACATAGAGCGGGGTTTCTTTGAACCAACGCAGGGAGCGGTTGCTCCAGCCGCCGGTCTTACAATGCAGGCCGCCTTCAAGGATCAGTCTTCCGTCAAAATAAAGATTCACCGGCCGGTACTGGCCTGAGGCATAATAGCTCCAGAGCTGATAATCGCCGCTCTCGGGGAAGTTGACTTCATATTCGGCAAAGTTAAAACCCTTGCCTCCGTCAATGACCATGCCGCTGCCGAAATTATGTTCCTGCGGGTTCATGTTGCCGGACCTATAGCGCGCCGCAGAGACCGGCACCTTGGTAGCTGCAGACTGAAGCGAATATCTTCCTTCCGGATCTTTTAGGGAAATACTATTTGTTTCGCCAATACACAACTTTATTTCATCAGACATTAGCTCTTTTGTCTGCAAATTCATTCCCACATTATCACAAGACTTAAAACAGTTTATCTTCCTGAAATAAGGATGGCTCTTGGGAAGGGACCTGGCGGAGTACCTGAATCTCTGATAAGCTTGAGAGTTCCAGATATCTATAAATCTACCCTTCAGAAAAAAGAGCCTTCTATTTTTGATGTTACCAACGGCTTTTTTTGAAGATTTACAGCAGGGGATTACTTCGCCGGTAGATAAGATGCGCGAATAAGTCCAGCCGATATAGCAGGGCAGGCCATTGATCAGGTCTTCTTCGTAAATCTGTTTGTATACATTGTCCGAATTGAGCCGGCGCAAGAAAGTCCCAAAACTGGAGATCCTGGTCAGTTTAAGGGCGATTCCGCCATGCACATCTACGGGGCAACCCGACCCAAAAAGCTGACATGAGGAACATTTTTCTTTCTGGAAACTAAAGGTCGCTCTGTTCTTATCTTCTTCGAACAGGGGATTATCACAGGAAGGCCGCGTCTCCTGGCCCTTGGGACAATCCAAGAAATACCTGGCAGAAACCTGTCCGGAATCATCTTTTTTTATCAGCTCTTTCAGCGAAAAGCCCTCCGGGAGCCTGCAGAACCACCCGGGAAACTCACTTAACTCTTTTTCTGCCTGCGCACAAAGGGCATTGATCCCTTTAAAACGTAAGTCTTTATGCTCCTTAAGGTATTCTAGCTGCCTCTTGATCTCATCTACCTGATTCTGGGTTAAAGCCAAAATAGAAGTTTCATTTTCAATAATATCCATGATCTGGAATTCCACGAATTCAGCGCCCACCTCAATGGCCAGATTGACCATGGCTGATATCTCCTGGTAATTCTGGTTACAGATGACATTGTAGATCTTTATCTTCGGCAGGCTATACGCTGACTTCATCTTCAGCCCGGAGAGGCGCTTTAAGTTCTCTCTGATCCGGTAAAAATCCTCTTCTGTCTTATTGGGATGAGTGCGCATATAGGCCTTGGCAGTGCCTGCCCAGATACTGACGGTGAGCATGTCTACTTCCGCATCTGCCAGAAACCTGGCCTTCTTTTCATCGACCAGCGAGAAGTTAGTGATCAGATTTAATTTCAGGTGATTGCTTTTGACCAGCTCCACGATCTCCAGGATATTCGGATGCAGGAACGGTTCACCTGCCCCGGAAAGATAGACTTCCTTGGTGCCCATACGCACAAGATCCTTGATTAGCTCCTCGATTTTATCGAAGGAAAGAGTCTTATTCCTGTCCCGGGG
>VGKG01000040.1 GCA_016867115.1 Candidatus Omnitrophota bacterium
ATGGCGATCATCTCGATAAACGCAACTACGGTCAGGTCATTATTCAGGTCATGCCAGAAGCTGGAATAAAGGTTCGCGCGCACCCTCATGGCCTCTTTCTGAAGCACTTCTTCTTCCAGTGTCAGGACAGGAAATTCCATGATGAAAGTAGCGCCCTCACCTGCCGTGCTCTCAAAGGTCACCTTTCCGGAATGCTCTTGTGCGACTTTACGCACGTTAACCAGGCCAAGGCCTGTGCCTTCATGGCCCTTCCTTGCGCTATAGAAGGTCTCTCCCAATCTCCGGCTGGCCTCTTCGGATATTCCGCAACCGGTATCCTTAAAATATACCCTGACTATCTCCTGGTGTTCCGGGGTCATCATCCTTTCTGTGCGGATAGCCAGCTCTCTTACCGCAGCGTCCTTCATCGCCAGGGTGGCGTTCTTGATCAGGTTGAGGCAGGCTTCTTTCAGCCTGTTCCTGTCCGCCATTATCGCTGCCCAGCCGTCGTTAAATTGTACTTTAAGGCTCACCCCGGCCTTCTCCAGCATCACTGCCTGCAGGGTGAGGGTCTCAGATATGATATTCTGCACAAAAGAAGGAACCTTATTCGCGCCCGTTGGCCGGGAAAAATCAAGGAGCCTGCCGGTAGTCGCAGCGATGCGGGCGATCTCCCGGTCGATGCTCCTTAATGCCTCGATCAGCTCTTCATTGCTCACTGCCTCCTCCCGGCGCCTTCTTTCAAGGATTATGTCTATCGCGCTCATGATATTGGAGGCGGGATTATTTATCTCATGCGCAACGGAAGAAGCCATCTCTCCGATTGCAGCCAGCCGCATCCCTTCTTCAGCCTGGGCTTCTGCGGTAATATCCAGGCCCATGCCTGCGATGCCCGTGACCAGGCCGTCGCGGAAGAGCGGGACCTTGGTGGTCATGATCCATCTCTTGTTTCCGCGCTTGTCAACGGTGACTTCTCTCTCATTGATCAGCGGGGCCATGGTAGAGATGACCTTTTGTTCATCGGCAAAATATTTATCCGCCAGGTCCCTGGGGAAGAAATCGTAGTCGGTCTTGCCTAAAAGCTCTTCGCCTCTTGTTGCGCCCATCAGGTGCGCGACCACGTCATTAGCAAAGACAAACTCGCTCCTCGTATTTTTGACGTAAAAAAGCACAGGCAGGTTCTCGACCACTGCATACAGCTTTGCATGCTCCTGCTCTAATTCTTCCAAAACTTGCTTATAGGTGGCGAAATCCACGGAATCGGGAGAAGGCGGTTGCGGAAGGTGCGCTGCAGCGCCCGGAGGCCTTGGCAATCCTGATTCGGAGAATACCGCATGCAGGCCTTCCCGGCGGGCGTCTCTTAAGCAGATTGAAAACGCTTTCGGGCAGGTGTCAAAAATATGTCTATTGATAACGAAATGGACTAAGTCGTCCTGTTCAGGCAGGCAGTAATGCAGGAGTTCTTCGGCAAAGGTCAATGTAGCTAAAAGCGGCGGGGCGCGCGAAACCACTGACCAGTGCATGATGATGAGGCGCTGGCTGTGATCCACCATGCCCAGGCGCGCAGTCTGGCTGGTAAAAAGGATATCTATGGGCTCGATACTGTAGGCGATATCATGGTCGTCAAGCAGATGGCGGCTGATGCGGTTAGAACTTTCAAGGAAACGCAGCGCCTTCTCCTGTTCCGGGCTGGCGGCAGCGGCAGGAGTGGCTCTATTCTGCGCCAGGTCAAACTTCACCCTTAATTCTCCGAGGCGGTCCTCGCGCTGCGGATCGGTAACAAACATGCAGGAATAGGACGCGGCTCTGATTTCGGTAACCTGCTTCATAAACTCGGCTAAAGTGGCTTCCGTCTCTTTGGTGGTAGAATCTGCGGTGACCAGGACTACCTTACGTTTATTCCTGATCATAGAATTGACCGTTCCGATAGCCTGGGCGCGGATGAGATTATCGTCGTATGCGATGGGATCGGGCTGTTCGATCTTAAGCGGCATGAAGTAAGTGGAGAAGAACATATTTTTTCCGTCTTCGATGTTCTGCTGATAAGAGTGGTTCTTATCCGGGCCCTCTCCTAATTTAGAAGGCATCTTATGCCTGCGGGTAAAGATATTGAACCTTGCTTCCTCTAAAACGCTCCTTAATCCCGGGGTCATCCTGCCATAAGAGGTAAACTCCGCTGCCTCAAACCCCGGTTTCCCCGAAAGTATCCTGATGATCGCAGCATAAACCGCGCAGGCATCATCTATCCGGCCGCCGCACTTCTTTAACTCGGCGGTCAATTCTTCTTCAGTCACTGCCCCGGTCTCCAGGAGCGGCCCGTAGTATAGTTTTAGATTCTTAAAAGTAGCGAATCTCCAGCCTCCGGGGACCTCGACCCTTTCACCCGGCTTAAGGCAGGACATCACTTCGCGGGTCGCTAGTTTATATCCTTCGACTGCCGGTTGATCCACAAAACAGATATCCCAAAGATAGCCTACGGCTGCCACTGCCCTTTGCAGGCCAAGCATTACTGCGCCGGCTTCATTGATATTCATCATGTTTATTTCAAAAACAGGATAGCCGCCTGCGGTAAGGTGCCTCCATAAAGGATCCTCTGTCTTTTTTGCGCCTAAGTTGATGCGCAGGAACACGCGGTCATTCTGAGCTCTCGGCTTAAGCACTTCGCGGTTCAGCTTCTCGCCGTAGAAAAGCGTGACCCCCCTGCCTTGCTTACCGAGAGATTCTTCAAGCAACTGTTCAAACCAGAGCGGAAGGTCCCTTAGCTCCTCCGGCACAAAAAGGGTCAGCTTATCCTTTCCCTGCTCCTTTGCCAGATAATACAGGTAAGCGCCGAGCCTCAAGAATGCGTCTTTTCTGGTATCTTTTACATCATTGATCTTTTTTGCCAGCTCCAGTATCTCCCAGGCCCTCTCCGGAGAGACCAGGGCCAGAGGCAGGAGAAAGATGTTGGTGGTAGGCGAAGTATATCTTCCGCCGATATCGCCGCGTTTATTCAGCTGGATCTCTCTCTGGGTATAGGCGCCCGTATCCATGGGCGAGCCTTTATCCGTGATCACCCACATATGCTCTTTTATATCAATATTCAAAGCAGTATACAGGTTCTCGAAATACTTCTTATGCGAAACCGTCTCTTCGGTCTTTCCGGATTTACTGATCGGGATGACCAGGGCCTTAACCAGCGCCTCTTTTAAGGAGCCTTCGAGGCGGGTTATCTCATCCAGGATATCGGCGATCACTGCCGGGTCAGTGGTGCGCAGAGTATAGATCTTAACTTCCTTTTCGCCGAAAGTGGATTTCACTACCTGAATACTTAAGCCTGAACCGCCCATGCCGCAGAAGATCACGTATTTAAAATTGCGCCGGATGGCCTCTGCATCCTGCAATGTTTTTTCTACCTCTTCAGGATGGGCAAATAACCACTCCAGGTTCGCCACTGACCAGCCCAGCCGGTTCTCATTCTTATCAAAGCCGATCCTGGCCCAACGAGGATCAAGTGCCAGCGCTTCCTCTTTGGACTTGCCGTATAAAGCGCGCAGCTTCCCCTCAAAATCCTCGGCGCAGAGCCGCTGCATAAGCTCAGCTATCCTCTTTTCCTCTTTACTCCAAAGCCCCTTGAACATGGCGAGCCCTTTCTTTATGACCGCCATTATACTATTAAAAGCGGATTCAGTCAAAGCCCTTAGGGGAATCACTCTTGCTGCTGCCGGGTCAACGGCTTCGCCAAGGCGGTGCTCCTGGAAGACCTGCTTTATCTTTCCGGGAATAGCCCTTAGGGCCTTCTGCTCTTCGGGGGTGAGGGCTTCGTCAGCGGCGACTTTACCTAAGATATTATTATCGGAGTGTTCCAGGCCATA
>VGKG01000041.1 GCA_016867115.1 Candidatus Omnitrophota bacterium
GAGGGTTCCTCTAAAGGGTTAAGCGAGAATTCCCGCGTCGAGAATCTGGATGAATTGAAGAAGCAGGTCGATTATGTAGTGAATACCTACAAGCAGCCGGCGCTGGTGGAAGAGTTTATCAGCGGCCAGGAGTTTACCGTGGCGGTAGTGGGTAATGACCCGCCGGAGGCCATGCCGGTAGTGCAGATCAAGATCGACGGGCGCTATAAACTGGACAATAGATTCTATACCTTTGCCCGGATAACCTCTGATAGGCTCGAGTATGTGTGTCCGGCGCACATCACCAAAGACCTGGAGAAGAAACTCCGTGACCTTGCCGTAGAGACTTATTCTGCGGTAGAGTGCCGCGATTTCGGAAGGGTGGATTTCAGGGTGGATAATAAAGGCAGGCCATATTGTCTAGAGATAAATCCGCTTCCCTCGCTATCTACGGAAGACGTGTTTTCCCTGATCGCCAAAGAGATCGGCATCACTTACGAACAGATGATCGGCAAGATCTTGGATAGCGCGTTGAAACGCCACAATTTAAATTAGAGTGAAGATCGCCTTAACCTGTAACCTCAAAAAGAAGGATGCCTCAAAGCCTGCGGATTATTTTTCCGAGTGGGATTCGCAGGAGACCGTCGATGCCATAGCTTCAGCTCTCCGGAGCAGGGGGCATAACGTAGAGGCGATCGATGTGCAATATCCTAACCTGGTCTCCTATTTCAGGAGAAACCAGGTGGATATGGTCTTTAATATCGCGGAAGGCACCTGCGGCAGGTTCCGGGAATCGGAAGTCCCGGCCATCCTTGATTATCTGGATATCCCCTATACCGGATCAAATACTTTTTCTCTCGCCCTTGCCCTGAACAAGACCCTGACCAAGAAGATCCTTAAGGCGGAAAATATCCCCACCCCGGCATTCCAGCTTTTCGCCACCGGAAAGGAGGAATTGAACCCGGCCCTCAGGTTCCCGCTTATCGTCAAACCCAATTGCGAAGGTTCGGCCAAAGGCATCAATTCCAGCAACGTGGTGAACAGCAGGGAAGACCTTTACCGCAAGATCGGGGAGGTCATCAGCGCCTATAAACAGGAGGCCCTGGTCGAGGAGTTTATCGACGGAAGAGAGCTGACCGTGGGGGTCCTTGAGAACGGAAGCGCGCGCGTCCTGCCTATCCTTGAGATCGATTTTTCCACCTGCAAAAAAAGCGGTGAATATTTCTATTCCTGGAAGATGAAGGAATATCAGGGAGATGCTGCCCTTGGCACCACCCCGACCTTCCACTGCCCGGCCCGTCTTGATCCTGAAACCGAGGCGCGGGTGAAAGAGGTCGCCCTTAAGACGCACCGCGCAGTAGGCTGCTTCGATATTTCGCGCACTGATATCCGCCTGGATAAGGATAATGTCCCCTATGTCTTAGAGATAAACCCCCTGCCCGGGCTTGACCCCAAAGAATCCAATTTTCCGTTGATGGCGTATGCGGCGGGATTAAGTTACGAAGACTTGATCGAGGCCATCTTGCTTAGCGCCTCAGAAAGGAATAAGGCTTAGTTGAACAATCCTATCGAGACCGAGAATCAGAAGCTTCTGCAGGAAGCGCCGGCTCCGCAACGTGCGACCAAAAGGCAGCGCGATTATCAGCAGATAGGCATATACAAGGATGTCAACCCCCTGGACTGGGAGGATTGGCACTGGCAGCTGAAACACCGCATCCGTACCCGCGAGGTCCTCTCTCAGATCATCAGGCTTACTCCCGAAGAGGAGAAGGGCATTGAGCGCGCAAAGGGTAAACTTTCTATGGCCATCACCCCTTATTGGGCCACGGTCATGGATGCCGAAGACCCCAATTGCCCTATCCGGCGCCAGGCAGTCCCGGTAGTCCAGGAGTCGATCGCTACCGCCCATGAGATGACTGATCCCTGCGCCGAAGACCGGGATTCTCCCGCTCCTCATCTTGTGCATAGATACCCGGACAGGGTTCTATTGCTGGCCACAGAGGCCTGCGCGATGTATTGCCGGCACTGCACCAGGAGGCGGCTCGTCGGTGAAAGCAGCCACCAGCAGGCGGATTCCGCGGACCGCTTTGACGCCGCCCTTGAGTACATCCGCCAGAACCGCAAGGTGCGCGACGTGCTCATCTCGGGAGGCGACCCCTTTATCCTGGAGGACGAGGAGATAGAAAACCTGATCCGTAAGGTCAGGGAGATCTCCCATGTGGAATTTTTAAGGATCGGCACGCGCGTGCCGGTCACCCTGCCGCAGCGCATCACCGAGAAGCTGGTGCAGATGCTGAAGAAATATTCGCCGCTGTGGGTCAGCATCCATTTTAACCACCCTAAAGAGATCACCAGGCGCACTAAGATAGCCTGCGATATGCTTTCGGATGCCGGCATACCCTTGGGCAGCCAGAGCGTGCTTTTAAAAGGCATTAACGACCGGCCTTACATCATGAAGAAGCTGGTGCATGAGCTCCTGCAGGTCAGGGTCAGGCCCTATTACATCTACCAGTGCGATCCGGTGCGCGGCACGCAGCATTTTCGCACGCCCGTTTCCGTGGGGATCAATATCATGGAGAAACTGCGGGGACATACCTCCGGATACGCCGTTCCCACCTACGTTATTGACGGCCCCGGCGGAGGTGGCAAGATCCCGGTCGGCCCCAATTACATCCTTTCCCAGGCCAAGGGAAAGTACGTCCTGCGTAATTATAAGGGCAAGATCTACACGTACCTGGAATAGGCCCGGACCAGCCCCCTTTTATCTCTTGACCCCCTATCCGTATAGGTATATAATTGGTTTTCCTACCTAAATACCAACTTCAGTTAAGAAGGAGCCATAGTCATGGAAGCCAGATTAAAGCGTAATCTTATCCTTTTGGGTCATGCCCAGTCAGGCAAGACCACGCTGGCTGAGTCCCTGCTTTACTTCTGCAAGGCGACTACCCGTAAGGGCACGACCGCAGACGGGACCACTGTCAGCGACTACAGCTTTGACGAGATAGAGAGGAAGAGCTCCATAAATTTAAGCCTCCTCTTCTGCGACTATAAGGGGCAGCGGATCCAGATGGTGGATGCCCCAGGTTACGCGGACTTTTTCGGAGAGGCGATCTCCGGCGTGCGCGCGGTAGACGCAGGAGTGATCGTGGTAGACGCCTCATCCGGAGTAGAGGTGGGCACGGAGCGCGCCTGGCAGATATTAGAGGAGAATAATCTCCCCTGCATTATCTTCATCAATAAGATAGATAAGCCGGACACCGACGTCAATAAGGTCCTTCAGGACATAAAAGAGCAGCTCTCTAAGAAAGCCGCCTTCATCAATGCCCTGGATGCGCCTGACCTGGTAGAGGCGATCGCAGAAAGCGACGATGCCCTTCTTGAAAAGTACCTGGAAGGCAAGGCCATATCGCCGGAGGAGGTAAAATCCGGACTGACGCAGGCAGTGATCAAGCGCAAGGTAT
>VGKG01000042.1 GCA_016867115.1 Candidatus Omnitrophota bacterium
GTGCCCCTGGTCATTTCCGGCGATTATCCGCTGGCGGATCCCGGAGGAGTGATCAGGGCGCACCCTTTTGTAGATGCCGTACTTACGGATTTCACCGATAGTGAGATAGTGGACTTTATCGAAGGGAAAAAGACAAGCTGCCTGAAAAACGTCTTTACCGCGGACGGCCCGGCAGAGCCTTTGGCCTCCGATGAGCAGCTTTTTTCTTTCCCCGTCCCCCAATATCCGCTCTTTGGCCTTAAAGATTACCATCTGCCGCACATCCTGCACCATCCTTTTGCCACGGTCATGACGGATTTCAGCTGTCCATATACCTGCACATTCTGTCCCTTTGAACGGATAAAATATAAGGTAAGAGAAGAGAGTAATCTTCAGGAGGAGCTCAGCTTTTTGGCCGGGCTCGGAATAAGAGAGATCTGGTTTCGGGACCAGAGTTTCGGCTCGCATAAAGAGCATGCAATGAGAGTATGCGCCTTAGTTAAGAAAACCTCTAAGGCATTCTCCTGGAGCGCTGAGATGCGGGTGGATGCGGCGCAAAGGGAATTACTTGCTGCGATGAAAGAGAGCGGCTGCCACACCGTGATGTTCGGAGTAGAGTCAGCCAGCCAGGAAGTCTTGTCAAGGCATAATAAAGGGATAAACCTTGAACAGGTGAATAGTGCTTTCAGACTTGCCCGGGAGTTGGGCCTGAGGACGCTGGCGCACTTCATCTTCGGCCTGCAGGGCGAGGACGTGCATTCACAAAAAGAGCTGATTGATTTCTGCCTGGCATTAAATCCGGATTTCGTCTCATTTAATATCGCTGCCCCTTTATGCAATACGACCTTTAAGGAAGAGGTCTTAAGGCAGGGGCTCTGCCCTGAGCGGATAATAGAAGCGGATAGCTCCTGTTCGTATCCGGTATGGGAGAGCGGGAAGTTAAAAAAGGAGGATGTCTGGGGCTTAAGGAGTGCGGCATTGCGGCGTTTTTACCTGCGACCGTCCTATATCCTGAATCACCTTAAAAACATAAAGACCGCTTATCAGTTAAGAAGCCTCATCCGGGAAGGGCTCTCTTTGCGCATAAAGTAAGAGATGAAAAAAGAGCTGATCCGCACAGCAATAAAAATCATCGCCGGCCTGGAACTCTTGGGCGGGATCGTCTGCCTTTTTGGGGGCGTCTCTTTACTGAGAAGCCGCCCTAAAATTATCTCTGTCGGGCAATCTGACTTAGGCCAATTAAACAGGCTGGCTGTCTACATCTGGCTCTCCTGCGCGGTCTCCTTTATCCTGGTTATCGGCCTCATCCGGCGCAAGGAGTGGGCAAGAAAGCTGCTCCTTATCTTTACCGCCTTTGGACTGGCAAACACCTTTTTAAAGATATTCCCTTTTTTATCCGATCTGTTTGCTCCCCGTCTTGGCCGGGGATACAGCTGGCCTTTTATCATCCTTGATATTCTCCTGCTTTATTTTTTTTCCAGGCAGGAAGTAAAAAAGGAGTTTGAATAATTTACTTATATGACCGGCCGTTTTGATCAGACTGTCAGCGCCGTAGTCATCACCTGCGGCGCAAATAACCACCTGTGCGCCTGCCTTGAATCCCTGATGAAGCAGAGCAAGGCACTTGAGGAGATCATCGTGATCGATAATTCTCTGCGCCCGGAAGTCTGCAGCCGGATCAGCTCAGGCTTTGCGCAGATAAAAGTGTATACCAGCCCCAGAAACCTGTTTTACTGCGAGTCTCTGAATAAAGGAATTACTTTAACTAAAGGAGAATGCATTCTTTGTTTGAATGATGATGTTGTCCTGGATAAGCATTTTATAGAGGAGGCGCTGAACGGTTTTTCTTCTGATCCTAAAGTCGGCATGGTCAGCGGGAAGATCCTGCGGCCCGACGCAAAAACCATAGACAGCGCGGGTTTATTTTTAAGCGCGTGGCGTAGCGCCAGGGAGAGGGGCTACGGCGTTTCCGACCGCGGCCAGTTTGAACGCCGGGGTTATATATTTGGGGTAAACGGCGCAGCAGCTTTTTACCGTAGAAAGATGCTCGAAGAGATCAAGCTGGAGGGCGATTATTTTGATCCGGACTTTCGCATGTTCTACGAAGACCTGGATATTGCCTGGAGGGCGCAGAACTCCGGCTGGAAGGCCTATTATATGCCAAGCGCTATTGCCTATCATGTGCGCGGGGCATCATTCCGGCCCAAGGAAGGGATAAATAAACCGGTTGCGCGCAGTTTCTTAAATGATGAATTGCACGCTGACCTGATAAAAAACCGGTATCTCTGTATCATAAAAAACGAATCATTGGCCGGATTCATCCTGCACCTGCCCTTTATCCTTATCTACGATTGTTTTCAATGGGTTTACGCCCTAACTTTTCGGCCGAAAGCAGCGAAATTATTAATTTCGTGCGGGAATTATTTCCGCAGCGCCTTCAAAAAGAGAAAATCCCTGCAAAAAAGATAAAATTGCCTCGTTTTCCGTCGGAGAATTAAAAACGTTAAATCCCGCCAAAATCCAAAAAATTCTTGACAAAAACAACAGGTTGTGATAAAAAATTAGTATAAATACAATATGTAGCATAAGAATCTGGGAGGATAATTAAAGAAATTGGAAAAAAACAGGGAGTTTTTTAAGGGCTCAAGGCAATTCCGAGCCCTTATTTTTTAACCCGGGCAACGGATTAATAAAATTATGAAGACAGTCGGACTGACCTACGATCTAAAGACGGATTACGAGTTTAAAGAAGGGGATCCGCCGGATGCCAATGCGGAGTTCGACCACCCCTCTACCATTGATGTCATCGCTTCTGCCATCGAGGCCAACGGTTTTATGGTAAAAAGGATCGGCAACGTAAAGGATGTCCTTGAAAACCTCGGCTCTCTCGGCGTAGACATCGTCTTTAATATCTCCGAAGGCATCTCCGGAAGGAACCGCGAATCCCAGGTGCCGGTCCTGCTTGAGATGGCCGGTATTCCTTTTGTGGGCGCAGACGCGCTCACCCTGAGCCTGACGCTGGATAAGGTCATGGCCAAAAAGGTCTTCATTGCCGAAGGCATCCCCACCCCGAAGTTCTTCGAAATAAAAAGCGTAGAAGACATGCTTAGTACCGACCATTGCAAGTTCCCCCTGATCGTCAAGCCCCGCTGTGAGGGTTCCTCTAAAGGGTTAAGCGAGAATTCCCGCGTCGAGAATCTGGATGAATTGAAGAAGCAGGTCGATTATGTAGTGAATACCTACAAGCAACCGGCGCTGGTGGAAGAGTTTATCAGCGGCCAGGAGTTTACCGTGGCGGTAGTGGGTAATGACCCGCCGGAGGCCATGCCGGTAGTGCAGATCAAGATCGACGGGCGCTATAAACTGGACAATAGA
>VGKG01000043.1 GCA_016867115.1 Candidatus Omnitrophota bacterium
ATAATAACTGATTCATTATTACCCCCCCCCAGAATATTGTTGTGGGGATGGGTTTACCCGAACCCACACTCACAACCAGCCTCTAGAAGCTCGGCTCAATGCAGAGCACCTTGAACTTCTTAAAGTCCTTGAGCCCCCCCTGGATGAAACTCAGGTTAGTCAGGTATTTGTATTTGCACCAGGTCCAGAATGCGCTTCTGGGCTCCATATCGTAGTTCCATTTCACAAACTGATAGGCATAATAGAGCATAAGAAGCGCGGAAGCGGCAGCTAAACCAAGCATCGCCCAGTTGACCAGGATCAGGTTCAGGATGGCGAAGGCCGCAAAGAGCAGGGCGAAGAAATGCATCAGGTGGAAGTTCCCGATATAGACAAACCCTCTGATCGGAAAGGGGAGCATAAACGACGGGCCCCCGGGGACAAACTGCAGCAGGACTTCAAGGCCCTTTCTTTTGATATATTTATCGATCAGGGGCAGGTGCGCCTGTCCGTAGGTGACCCAGACCTTGCGCAGGGCCTTCAGGTCTGCGCGGTGCATATGGTCCACCTTGGCCTTGGGCGCGAAGTAAAATTTGTATCCGGATCTTCTGGTCTCATAGCTTAAGTTCATGTCCTCGCCTGTCGGCCGGTCCCAGAACCTCATCCCTAATTCATCCAGGGTTTTTTTGCGGTAGGCCACATTGCAGGTGCCGAAGAAATAACCCTTGTGCCCGGCGATATCCGAAGGCCTGGGATCCTTGGGAAAATCCGGATAATACCCTTCCTTGATAAAACCGTAGCGCGGGGCGACCATGTTGAAACGGAAATGCTGACACCAGCCCTCGACCATGTTATCGGGGTCCACCTTCAGAGTGAAGACCTCTCCCCCCACTGCGGCGATCTTGGGGTCGCGCTCAAAATGCTTGAGCATCTCGGTGATCCACTCTTTGTTCGGCGCGCAATCCGCGTCGGTAAAGAAAAGGTAATCCCCCCTGACCACTTCCAGGGCCTTGTTGCGGGCGAACCCCGGGGAGGGGCAGTTGGGGATCTCGACTAATTTTATAAAGGGGTATTTTTTCTGCCAGTTCTTGATGATCTCGATTGTCTTATCGTTGGATCCGCCGTCGGCGATGACCCATTCCCAGGAGTCGCGGGGATAATCTACGTTCAATAAATACTCAAAGGTCTTTTCAATGGTGCGCTCAAAATTCTTTACCGGGATGATGATGGAAACAAAAGGCTTATCCGCCATTCTTCCTCCTTTTCTACTTCTGCCAAACTATCCTGTCTGCCGCAAAGACCGGGCCCTCCTGGCAGACCCGCTGGTAACCGTCTATAGTCTTGACCGCGCAGCCGAGGCAGGCTCCGATGCCGCAGGCCATATGCTCTTCCAGGGAGAGCTGCGCCGGGATGCGATATTTTTTGGCTAAGCCTGCTACTTCCTTAAGCATGGGCTTTGGGCCGCAGGCGTAAATTCCGTTCTCTTGTTCTCTTGTTCTCTTGTTCTCTTGTAAAATCTTTTTAAGTAAATCTGAAACGTAACCCTTAAAGCCGGCTGAGCCGTCATCAGTGGCTATTTTAACACTGCAGCCGCACTTTTGGAATTCTTTTTCGCAGAGGATCTGAGATTTTGTCTTGGCGCCGATTAATGCTATTGGGATTTGGGATTTGGACATTGGGATTTGCGCGAGTTTTTCTGCAAGAAAAACGAGCGGAGCAACTCCCATGCCACCGGCTACTAAAATAGGTAACTGGTAATTCGTAACTGGTAATTCGTAATTAAAACCGTTCCCTAGGGGGCCAATGATGTCTAAACGCTCCCCGGGTTTTCTTTGGGAGAGGAGCCGGGTGCCTTCGCCTACGACCTCAAAAAAGAGCCCTATCTCAGCGCCCCTGATCCGGTGGATGCTTAGCGGCCTTCTTAAAAGCGGCTCTGGTCCGCTACTTACCTTTATATTCACAAACTGTCCGGGCAGAGCGCTGCCGGCAACCTGCGGCGCCTGCAGCAGGCAGTGGAAATAATTATCCCTGACCTTGGCGTTAGCAAGGATTTTAGCTTTTATCTGATAAATGCGCTTATGCATCGTTATTTCTGGCATTTGGGGCAGAAATATGTACCGCGGCCGCCTAAGCTTGTCCTTTTTATCGGCGCCTTACATACTAAACAAGGCTTGCCTTCGCGGTCATAAACTTTGTGATATTTGACATAGTCGCCGGGTTCACCCGACAGCTGCACATACTGGTCGACTGATGAGCCCTTGTGCTGAATTGCCTCATGCAGGGTCTCTCTGACCTGCTTAAAAAGAAGCCCTTTTTCCTTATCCGAGAGTGAGTTCGCCGGACGCTCAGGAAGGATCCTGGCCCGGAAGAGCGCTTCGGCAGCATAGAGGTTTCCTACTCCGGAGATAAAGGTCTGGTCCATTAATAGCGGCTTGATTTTGCCCTTCTTACGGCTAAGCATCTCTTTAAATTGCTCAAAACTCAACTCATCCGGCTCAGGGCCGAGGCCCCGGATGAACTTCAGCGAGCGCCAGTCATCCATGAGCCTCAACTCCGCAAAAAGGCGCTGGTCATTAAAATCAAGCCAGCTGCCGTCGGAGAACTTAAAGCTGACGCGGCCGGTCCTGCCATTGCCAGGATAGATCAATTGCCCGGTCATCTTTAGATGAATCACTAAAGACTTTCCGTTAGATAATTCCAGGATCAAAACCTTTGCCTGGCGCAGGATATTCCTGATGGTCGCGCCTTCTATGCCCTTTTTGAATTTTTCTAATCCAGGTTCGCGGATCACCTTAGAGTGATGCACAATGACCCCGGTAATCTTCTTACCCAGGACCGCCCTAGCCAGTTCTCGCTTTATGGTTTCAACTTCCGGAAGCTCAGGCATTGAGTATCCTTTTGACTTATTTACCAATCAACACACATCTCGCTTAGTAGGGACAGTCCCCTTGGCTCTTCAAGTAAGCTACCTGGTGGGGACAGTCCCTACTGTAGCACTTTTATCCATATCTCGCGGCTGCGCGGGCCATCACCCTCACAAAAATATATCCCCTGCCAGGTGCCCAGGGCTAACTTCCCGCCTTCCACAAAAATATTTAGCGACGAGCCTAAGAGCGAGGACTTGACGTGGCTATCTGCGTTACCCTCGCTGTGGGCATA
>VGKG01000044.1 GCA_016867115.1 Candidatus Omnitrophota bacterium
TTCAGCTTTATCCCGACCTCCGAGAGAATGGTGGTTATCGAGGATACGCTGGAATTAAATACCGACTTGAAAGAAAACTGCTCCCGGCTTGAAAGCGATGAGACGATGAGCCTGGCTGACCTGGTAAAAAATTCATTGCGCATGCGCCCTGACCGTATTATTGTAGGAGAGGTCAGGGGCCGCGAGGCGCAGGACCTAATGACTGCGATGAACATAGGGAAATACTGCATGGGCACTATCCACGCCTCTACTTCCCGCGAGGCGATCATCAGGCTTACCAATGAGCCGATGAACGTGCCGGATGTTTTAGTCAGCCTTGTGGATGTATTCGTGATCATGCGCCGTTTCTCCCACGAAGGAAAGGTTCAGCGCGTGGTGGGTGAATTGGTTGAGACGGCAGGCATGGAGCAGGGAAAGGTGCTCCTCTCGCTTCTTAGACACTATGATTTTTCCCGGACGGTTTTTGCTGAAACAGCGGTAAGCAGTATTTACCGCGACCGGCTCGCAGAGGTCAGCGGCAGGACTCCGCGGCAGATTATGGAAGAGATATCCCAGCGCGCCAGGATTATGCATGCGCTTGTAGATAAAAATATCAATGATTACTTTGAAGTGACTAACCTCTGCCGCAGGTATGTAACGGATCCGCAGGGAGTGATCAAAGAGTTAGGTTTGGAAAGCTGACGCCAGTAATTAGGATAACCGCGCCCATAGCTCAATTGGATAGAGCACCAGTCTACGGAACTGGGGGTTGCTGGTTCGACCCCAGCTGGGCGCATTATTTTTCTGGCGTACGGGTCTATGGGTAAAATAGATGAGATCTACATGTCCGAGGCGCTCAAGGAGGCCCGGCAGGCGATAAAGGAAGACGAAGTCCCCGTCGGTTGCGTAGTGGTCCATAAGGGCAGGGTCATCGCCCGCGGGCACAATCAGATCGAACGCCTCAAAGATCCCACCGCTCACGCCGAAATGCTCGCCCTTACCTCGGCGGCCAATTATCTGGGGGTAAAGTGGTTGAACGGCGCTTCCCTTTATGTTACAATTGAACCGTGCAGTATGTGCGCCGGAGCGTTAGTCCTGGCGCGGATCAAGCGCATTTATTACGGTGCCAAAGACCCCAAGACCGGCGCCTGCGGTTCTGTCCTGAATATCGCCAATCACAAGAAGCTAAACCATCGCATCGAAGTCAAGGGCGGCATTCTGCAAAAGGAGTGCGGCTCGTTATTAAGCGAATTTTTCAGGAAGAAGAGGAAGTAGGTTAAAAATTTTTGGAGAGGTGGCAGAGTGGTCGATTGCAACTCACTGCTAATGAGTTGACCTGGGAAACTGGGTCCCTGGGTTCAAATCCCAGCCTCTCCGCCAATTAGGAAATGGGGCGTCTTTGATAAAGGGACGGAAGGTACCTTCCGTCGAAAAAACGAGGCGGCGCTCTTTTAAAATAAAGTTCGAACCAATCTTTTTCAGAAATTCTTTCTGGGATTCTAAATTTCCCTCTTGAATGGCGTAATACGCTCTATTTAAAGAGGTTACGAATTCTCTCGCAGGTTCAAACCAATTATTACCCCCAGCAGCAAAACTCTTTAGCTCTTCCTGCAATTCTTTCTTTTCGTTGATCAAGCTCTCTTTCTTAGCTTGGTATTCTTCAAGGGCGATTTCTCCTGCCAGGTAAATATCTATAAGCTTATCAATTTTAGTATTAACATTGGCTATCTTTGACTCCAGGTTTTGCTGCTGGGGGCGTGATGATTGGAATGCTATATACTTATCTTTTTCTAACTGCCCGATAAATCTCTTTGTCCAATCATCACACAAAGAAACTTTTTGAATAAAAGAGGAGATCTGTGCGGCAAGCTCTTCTTCACGTACATACTTTTGAGAACAGTTTGTATAACGTTTAGTGCAGCGGTAATAAACATAACCTTTTTGGATCTCTGCAGTAATCGACCTACCGCATTCACCGCAAACCATGCCTAAATCCCTAAAAATGAAATACTTTACTGATTTCTTAGGCTTGCCGCGCCTTAGCATTACTTCCTGGCATCTGTCAAAAAGTTTCTTTGTGATAATTGGTTCGTGGGTGCCTTCGTAGGTCTCGCCCTTGTAGCGGAATACGCCATAATAAAGAGGGTTTTTGAGCATAGTCTGGTATTGACTCCTGCTTAAAGGCTTGTCTTTTCTGCCTCTTAATCCCACAGCATTCATTTTTTCTCTTATTTGCTCAAGGGTATATTCGCCGGAAGAGTAGACCTCAAAAACCCTCTTTATGAAAGGAGCTTTGCCCTCATCCAAAACAATCGCCCGAGTCCTGCGGTCGTTGAGGTAGCCAATCGGCGCCCATTGAGGCCAGATACCTTTGCTTAACTTAAGTCTTATGCCTCTACGAATATTCTCTGAGAGAGCGTCTATATAGTATTTACTCTGGCCGAAAGCAATAGAGAGGACGAACTTGCCTTGGGCGTTGTTATCAAGGCGGTAAGTAGGAAATTTCAGATCTTTAATGATGCCTCGATCTAAGAGGTAAATTATCTTTCCACCATCTACGGAATTGCGCGCCAGGCGATCCGGGTGCCAAGCCATAATACCCTCAGCTTCGCCTTTCTCAATGGCTTTGAGCATTGCATTAAATAAAGGCCTGCCTGGCTCTTTAGCGGTCTTTGCCTCAACTACCTCCTTATAAACAAAAAGCTTTTCTCTTTGCGCAAAGGCGCGCAATTCCACAAGCTGGGCCTCAATAGACAATATTTGTCTATCTTCATCATCGGTCGATTTTCTGGCATAAATAAAATATTTCATAGGGCAAAGCTCCTTTCTCCCAAGAGGGAAATTTAGAATCAGTGGTTTTCATTTTGGGCCCTAATTACACAAAATGAAAACCACAAAAAGATTGGTAAAAAACTTTATTTTAAAAGAGCGCCGCCTCGTTTTTTCGACGGAAGGTACCTTCCGTCCCTTTATCAAAGACGCCCCATTTCCTAATTGGCGGTGCGTATATCGCTCTATTCGAACGATTTTAAGCGCACCATGATCTTAATTTATATTATCAATTAGCCCCGCGCCTTGGGGCGCTTCCGTATCTCGTCATTTACCGCTCGGCTTTGCTGGGGCAA
>VGKG01000045.1 GCA_016867115.1 Candidatus Omnitrophota bacterium
CAGGCAGCTTGTCTTTTCCCCTTCGATAAAGTCCACTATCTCACTATCGGTGAAATCCGTAAGTACGGCATCTACAAAAGGGTGCGCCCTGATCACTCCTCCGGGATCCGCCAGCGGATAATCGCCGGAAATGACCAGGGGCACATCGCAGAGCGCTTTTACCCGGGAAAGAAAATCCATATCCTGGTTCCAGGAGACGGCGCCGGCGACTGAGATGACACAATCCGGATCTGACTTTTTTATGGCCCTGAGGCTGGTTTCGGCGGATAACCTTCTGACGATAGCGTCAAGCACATGGACTTCAAAGCGGCCTTTCAGGACCCCGCTTAAGACCAAAAGGTCAAGCGGCATCCAGTAATAGCTGCCTTTAGAGATGTGACTGCAATAGTAATCCCGGATGAAATACCTGTCACCAGGAGGATTTAATAACAGGACCCTTTTCACGCTTTTTTGTCCTCTTTAAAATATCCGGCAATAGCCGTACAGATATAATCCATGTCTTTGCCTTTAAGATTGTAGCCGTTGGGCAACTCGAGTACCTTGCCGTCAATCGTGCGGGAAAATCCGTTTCCCGAGCAATCCCTCTGCATGCTCACTTTTGTATCAATGCCTTTGCCGGTCAGATACTTTTTAAAATCCCTGATCCTGTCCGTATTGACGGGATAATACAGGTAGGCGTGCTTTACGCCTTCTAATACCTGCGGGGGATTCAGGCCGCCCATGCCGGAGAGGAAACCGCTCAATCTCTCTGAATGTTTTATTTTCAAGCCGTTGATCAAGTCTAGCCTTTCAAGCTGCCTGCGGCCGATAGCTGCCTGGGCATTGGTGAATCTCATCTCCCTGCCGTTCGCTTTGTGCCTGTATTCGAAACTATCCAGCAGCTCTTCCGGGTCGCGGCCAAAGATGCTCAAAAAAAGCGTAAAGGGATAAACAAACAGGCTAAAGATGGGCCTCTTCGTGCAGAGACCGGAAACAAAACCAAAGAGAATATTTTTCGCCAGCGAAAAAGGATGGGGAAACTCAAGGGCAGCGAGCCTCTCCCTTATTTTTGTATCCAAGTTATCACTGTCCGTAGTGATCATGCCGCCGCCGAAACATACCAGCGCTTTACCAATGCCAAAACTAAAGCAGGCGGCATCGCCGAAGGAGCCAGCCTTCCTGCCGCGGTACTCGGAACCGCAGGCATGGGCGCAGTCTTCGATCACCTTTAGGCCGTATTTCCCGGCGATGCCCAGGATCGTCTCAAGGTCGGCAGGCTGGCCGAACATGTGAGTGGCTAAAATGTACTTTGTCTTCGGGCCGATGCGCCTTTCAATCTTTCCTGCGTCGATATTGTAGGTACGCGGGTCAATATCCACAAAAGCAGGTTCAAGGCCCATTTTTTTGATCGCGTCGGGGATGACCGGAAAATTATACGCCGAGAGGATCACTTCATCCCCCGGGGAGGCTCCTATGGCCTCAAGGGATAAACGTATACCGAGGCGCGCCGAAGAAATACTGATAGCGTGTTTTACGCCGATATAACGCGCGAATTCCGCCTCAAAGATAGCGGTCTCTTCTCCGTATAAAAGCTTTCTCTGGCGTAAAGCCTCAAGAAACAAGGAGAAATCCGCGCAAGTAACCGCCACGCTCTTTCTGGGAATGATCCTCATTTCTATCCTAAAATAAACTTTCGCATATTGAATAGTGTCCGCAAGACTTCCGTATTTCTTAGATAGAAACCGCAGTAACTGTTTAAATGCCGCCTGATGTATGCCGGCCGAAAGAGAAAACCGCGGTAAAAATCTTTATACAGGGCCTCAAGCTCCTTATCAGAGACCGCGCTGAAATTTAAAATAGGCTTACGGTAATGATACATCCTTAATACCTCAGCATCACCTATCTTTTCCTTCAGCTCTTCGTAAGCGGCGGAACCCGGGTAAGGCGTAAAATTACATATCTGCAGGAGGTCCGGTTCAAGCTGGCGGGCCAGAGACATGCTCTGCCTGATCTCGGCTACCCTCTCCGTAGGATTGCCGATCAGAAAGAGCGCGGCAGTAGAGATCCCCAGCTTTCGCGCCAGGGCAAAGACCTCCTTTGCCTGTTCCGGCCAATCGGAGACCTGCGTCTTCTTAAGGACCCGGATGATCCTTTCCGATCCGGATTCAATACCGAACCGCAAAAGCAGGCAGCCTGCGTCTTTCATCGCATGCAAAAGTTCACTATCACAATTATCCACCCGGGCATGGGCAGTCCAGTGGATCTGAAGGCCTCTTCTTTTGATCTCATGGCAAATGCCTAAAACATGCTGCCGGGAAGTGGTAAAATTATCGTCGGCAAAGGCGATCGTATTTACGCCCTTTGCCATAAGTCCGGATATCTCTTCCGCCACCTTCAGCGGATCTCTAAGGCGGATCTGTTTTCCGTAGCTTTCCCGGATAGTCTGCGAACAAAAGATACAGTCATAGGGACAGCCGCGCGAAGAAAGCACATGGCCCCAGACAACCCTTTTATTGAGCGGCAGTGGGTAATAGTATTTGTATTTATCGATCTCTTTCCTGCTATAGGCGGGAAAAGGCAGGGCATCCGGGTCCTTGACTATGGCTATTTCCGGGCTGATATGACCGGGGGCAAAGATGCCCTCAATGGCTCCGAGAGGCCCGCCCTCTTCGATCGCCTTTAATAAATCCATAAAAGGAAGCTCGCATTCTCCCCGCAACACGGCATCCACCCGGGATCCGTCAAAAATGTACCTTTCGGGGCTGGCTGTGGCATCCTGGCCGATCACAATGTTCAGGCAGCCGTTCTTCTCTTTAAGGGCGGCCGAGATTTTCAAGGTAAGTTCATATTCCAGCGTGGTGGGAGAGATGACCGCGGCATCTGGGAAAAAATCGGACGCAAGACTCAAGATCCGCTCCGGATCAAGATGACCTGCCATGCAGTCT
>VGKG01000046.1 GCA_016867115.1 Candidatus Omnitrophota bacterium
AGTTGTTGGTGGAGGGTTCGTAGGAAAGATACCTTAGGTGCAGGGGCCGGAACTTATCCGTGGTTAAGGAATTGCGCAGCTGGTTAAAGTAGCCTGAGATGTCCAGTTGAGCAGCTACCTGGGTGAAGCCGGACTGCTGGAAGATGAGCAGGAGGGATAAAACTAAAGCTAAGATTTTGGTAAATCTATTCTTCATATTTTTTGGAGCCCCCGGTCTAAAGACCCGGGCTCCATCCCTGGAGTAAAATCACAATCCGCAATTTCTATCCGGACCGAAGCCCAGTGATTTTGCGGAAGGGATTATAAAAGAAGGGGGGTCTTCTGGAGAGGTTTATTCGGCTGATAAACCTTTCGTCCTGGCGTAAGCCCGGTGAGGGCAAAGCAGGACAAGTGGCAGGAGACACACCCCTTCTCTTTAGTTCTATTGTTCTAAAGTTATCGGCTCTTTCCATGAAATATTAATCCGGTTTAATTGCGCTTGTAAAGTCTCGATAGAATTGTTCGTCTCTAATAGAGCGAGCAGCTCTTTCACTGAGCTATCCGTAGAAGAGCAGTTTTCCTCTTCTAATCTTAAGATGTCCGCCAAGAGCGCAAGCGCCCGCTCGGTCCTGGCCAGGCAATCCTGTGAGTCGCAGCTAGCCTGTAAATAATCCTTGATGCGCGCAACCGACGGAATAATTCCGGAGTTCACCATTTTCTGGATCTCCTGCCATTCCGGATCAGCTCCGGCGTCGATCCGCGAAGAAAGTACCGGCCCCTTTCCGGATCGCGCCTGGATCGCTGTCGGCAGCCGGCGCAGGTCAATACCGCCGGGGGCGTCCTTTTCTTGAGCCTCAGCACTAACTGCGGCTTCAGACGCAACCAGCGCGGGAAAAGAAATGCGGTCTGACATCGAAGGTTCCTGCCGACCGCTCAATGCCGGAGCCTCTGATGCGGAAATATTTATCTCTTCAATTGACTCAAGGGCTCCATTTGCCGCTTTGCGGTAAATCCGTCCTTTAATCCCTCCGCTAAATTCTCCCGGGCCATTGGCGACCACAAGTAGGCCGCCTATAGCTAATGTTCTGCCCAGAAGTTCAATTGCTTTTACGCGGTCTTCGGCGCTATGATAAAACTCTCCACGCAAAACATTGGAAACAAGGATAAGATCAAGATTGACATAACCGTCCTTGACTAAATTAAAGCCGCTCACCAGCTCAAACTCCATATCTATTCCCGCAGGGTGTCTTGACTTCATCCACCTTGAATCTGCCAGAAGCACGTTCTCTTTTCCGCGCTCATCGCGGTGGTCTACGCCGATGATATGCACATCGGAGAATCCCTCCTGGCCCAGCAAGAGCTCTAAGTCAAAGGTAGTAGGAGCGCCTATCTTTAGTATGGCGCCGCCTTCTTTGCGTTCGCCCCTCCCAATGCCAAAGTCTATAATCTGAAGCGGCTGGCCGCTTCTTTTTCCGGCCTGAAGTTCGCGTAAGTACCCTACGAGCCTCTTCTGTAAAGGTAAGATTCTGCCTTCCCACGAGGCAAATGCCGAGTGCTCATCCGGCCCGTTTTCCTCTGCGGTTTCTATCTGGCGAATCAGGCGTTCTGACTCTTCGGCAGCAGCTACTAATGCCTCGGCTACGCCCTCCAGGTTTCCCGATCTTTTATAGCCGCCATCCAGGGTATTAATCCGGGCAAAGCGTAATCTCCTTACTGCCTCCTGCCTTAAATCCTGCCGCTGCCTGATAAGTGCATCTTTTTTCAGTCGATTCGCGGGTTGCTGGGCTTCCTGAGAAATGCCCTCTGCCTGCTGAAGAAGCTCTTTGGCCTCTTTTATTAACTGGAACCAGTAAGGATTGGTTTTACGTAACTTTTCTATCTCAACCCTCATTTCTTCCATGGTAAGTAGATCCTGCCCGCTTTTCGTAAGCCTTGCCCAGCCAAAGGGGATAGCCAGGGTATTGTAGGTACCGTGGGCAAGGATATTCGCCAGGACCATGATGCCCAGGCTTGCCCCCAGGGCAACGGGAAGGGAGAGGGCGGTGAAGGCGCCGAAACAGACCATGGCTGCCACAAAGGCAGTGGATTGTGTACTCCAGATAAAGGCATGTCCTATCTGGCGCTGGCGTAACTCTTCTTCTGTCTGCTCTCCGTGAGAGCGGACAAAGGATAAGATCCCCCAGAAGGCCTGCCAGAACTCTACTACTGCCGCGATCCAGCCCTGGACAAATTGAGGCAGGTGGCCGTACTTTTCTTTGGTCGAGGGAAGGATGAGGGTAGGGA
>VGKG01000047.1 GCA_016867115.1 Candidatus Omnitrophota bacterium
CCTTGCTGCCGGCGATATGGATGCACCTTAAGGAATCTTGAGGAGAGCCGATCGTATCCAGGAACTCCTTTACGCGCGCAAGCTTCAGGGATTCCTTGTAAGGATACTCGGCTATTTTCTCGTAGTTGATGAAAGATTCAAGGTATCGGATTGCCTCGCGGTAGGTCATGAAAGTTCAAAGTCTTTAATTTTGAACTTTTTGAGATTAGTGCCGGAAGTGCCTGATGCCGGTTGAGACCATGGCGATCTTATGTTTATCCGCCATTTTGATAATGGCCTCGTCGGCAATAGAGCCTCCGGGCTGGATGATGGCCTTGATCTTATATCTGGCAGCCAGCTCTATCGCATCTTCTTTGGGGAAGAAGGCATCGGAGGCTAATACCGCGCCACTTGCAAGTTTTCCCGCTTTTTTCGTGGAGATAAAGACAGAGTCCACGCGGGACATCTGTCCTGCGCCTATGCCGACGGTCTTTGTGCCGCGGGTAAGGATGATGGCATTGGATTTGACGTGCTTGGCCACTTTCCAGGCAAAGATGAGACTCTCCATCTCGGATTTAGAAGGTTTCTTCTTGGTGACCACTTTTAAGTTTTTCTCTTCCAGAGTCAGGCTGTCTTCATCCTGTAAGAGCAGGCCGCCGTCCACTTTTTTAAAATCCAGGCCCGCTGACTTCTCGGTAAGATTCGTAAGCTCTAAGAGCCGCAGGTTCTTTTTCTCCTTTAAGAGTTCCAGGGCATCAGCGGCAAACTGCGGGGCGATGATGCACTCCAAAAATCCGCTTTTATCAATCAGTTTAGCCAGGTCGAGGTCCACTTTCCTGTTGATGCTGACGATCCCGCCGAACGCCGAAAGCTTGTCGCAGGACCAGGCCTCATTATAAGCCTTAAGCAGATTCTTATTTTCTGCCACCCCGCAGGGATTATTATGCTTGATAAATACTACCGCCGGATCATGGAATTCTCTTGCCAGGTTTACCGCGGCGTTCAGGTCCAGGATATTGTTAAAGGATAATTCCTTGCCCCAGAGCTGTTTCATTGCCGCAAGGCCCCTGATCGCTTCGCTGTCGCGGTAGAAGGCAGCCTTCTGGTGCGGGTTCTCGCCGTAACGCAAGTCCTGCGCTTTTTTAAAGGAGAAGCTTACTTCCGGTGGAAAAGAGGTCGCTTCGGGCTTACCCTTAAAATAATCATCCAAATAGGCGTGGATTATGCCGTCATACTGGCTGGTGCGGCCGAAGACCTCGATGCCCAGATCGCGCATCAGGTCCTCGGAGAGGGCGCCGTTATTCTTCTTCAATTCCGCGATGATCTCGGGGTAACGCGCGGGGTTACAGACCACGGCCACGGATTGATGGTTCTTGGCTGCGGAGCGCAGCATCGAAGGCCCTCCGATATCGATGTTCTCGATGGCCTCGGAGATCGTGACGTTCGGTTTCTGGATCGTCTTTTCAAAAGGATAGAGGTTGACCACCACCATATCGATCAGACCGATATCGTGCCTCTTTAAAGTCTGCGTGTGCTCCTCGTTCTGCCTAAGTGCAAGGAGCCCGGCGTGGATCTTGGGATGCAGAGTCTTTACCCTGCCGTCAAGCATCTCCGGGAATCCGGTATAATCTGAAACCTCTATCGCCGGGATATTATTTTCTTTCAGTAATTTTGCCGTACCTCCGGTAGAAAGTATCTCCACTCCGAACTTTTTCAGCTCCCTTGTAAAATCCACTATGCCTGCCTTATCCGAAACACTGATCAATGCGCGTTTGATTTTCACCATAGCATCCTCTCACTTATTGAACCTGAAGTTCACCAAATCCGTATCCTGCATGACATAATCTTTTTGTTCCAGGCGCAGTTTACCCGCCTGTTTCGCCTGGCTCTCTCCGCCGGACTGGATAAAGTCCGCGAAACTGATCACCTCGGCGCGGATAAAACCTCTCTGAATATCTGAATGGACCGCTCCCGCCGCCTCCCAGGCAGTGGTGCCCTTTTTGATCAGCCAGGCGCGCGTCTCCTTTTCTCCCGTGGTAAAGAAACTGATATGCCCCGCTTCTCTCAGGCAGCGCGCCAGCAGGCTGTTTAAGTCTTCTAGCTCCGCCTGCTCCGCCACAGTCACCGGCTTATAGGTAAGCAGGCCGTAACCGGAGAGAAATTTCTTCTCTTCGTCGCTGAATTC
>VGKG01000048.1 GCA_016867115.1 Candidatus Omnitrophota bacterium
TGAGCGTGCATGAGTTCTCACATGCCTATGTAGCTTATAAACTCGGCGACCAGACTGCGAAATATTCGGGCCGGCTCACCCTTAACCCCCTGGCGCACATCGACCCGGTCTGGACTTTCCTGGTGCCGCTTATGCTCTTTATCTCTACGCGCGGCCAGTTCGTCTTCGGCGCAGCCAGGCCCGTGCCTATAGATTACCGTTACCTGAGAAATCCCAAACGCGATATCATCTGGATAGGCTTGAGCGGCCCGCTGGCAAATATCGTCTTTGCCGCCGCCTTAAGCCTCTTTCTGAAACTCCCCCTGCCTGCGGGGTTAAGCTTCATCCTGAAAAGCCTCATCGCCATAAACGTGGTGCTTGCCGTCTTTAACCTGATCCCTTTACCGCCTCTTGACGGCTCGCGCATCTTAAGCGGCATCCTGCCCGAACCGCTCGCTTACTTTTACAGCCGGATCGAGCCTTACGGGTTCATAATCGTGATCCTGATGATTTATCTCGGGCTTTTTGATTTGCTGATCTGGCCCGCGGTGACCCTAATCCTCAGATTACTGGGAGTGGCGGCATAAAATATGCAAAAAATAAGGCTGGACTTAAAAAAGAGGTCATACGATATCGTCATCGGTAAAGGTATCCTGAAAAGGCTGGGAAGCTTAACCCGCAGCCTGGACCTCGGCGCTGACGCCTACGTGATCACCAACCCTTTTCTCAAAAAGCGCTTCGGCAGGGCACTTGAAAAAGCGTTGAAATCTGCCGGCTACTCCGTAAGGTTTAAAACCGTCCCGGACGCTGAAAAAAGCAAATCTATCGGCATAGCCTTGAAAGTCCTCAAGGACCTGGCAGCCTACGACAGGCAAAAAAGGGTCTTTATCGTGGCCTTCGGCGGAGGGGTAATCGGAGACCTGGCAGGATTCATCGCATCCGTTTATAAGCGCGGGATACCCTATATCCAGATACCCACTACCCTGCTTGCGCAGCTTGATTCGGCTATCGGCGGCAAGACCGGGATAGACCTTCCGGAAGGAAAGAATCTGGTAGGGACGTTTTATCAGCCGCGTATAGTATTAAGCGATATCGCATTGCTTTCCTCCCTGGACCTGAGGCAATTAAGGAACGGGCTGGCTGAGGCGGTCAAATACGGCGCCATAAAAGACGCGGCTCTTTTTTCGTATCTGGAAAAGAATTACCGGAAGGTCCTTGCCCGCGAACCCTTGACGCTGGAACACGTGGTCGGCTGCGCAAGCAGGATCAAGGCCGGTATCGTGAGTGCAGACGAGAGAGAGGAGAAGGGCCTGCGCACCGTGCTGAACTTCGGCCACACCATCGGCCATGCCATTGAAGCTGCGGCGAGATTTAAATCTTATAATCACGGGGAGGCGATCGCCTTAGGGATGCTGGTAGCGGCTGCGATCAGCCTGAGGCTGAAACTTACGGAAAGAAATACTTTAGAAAGGCTGGAAGGATTGATACGGCGGATCGGCCTGCCGGAGCGGATCAGAAAACTCACCCTAAAGGGCATCATCAGCGCCCATTACCGCGACAAAAAGTTTATCGGCAAGTCCAACCGCCTCGTGCTGCTAAGCGCTATCGGCAGGACAAAGATCGCCAGGGATATTCCCTTAAGAGTTATTAAAGAGGAAATAAAGAAAAGGTCCTGAAAGCTTACTGCGGGATGCTGGAGAGTTTGATGGTCTTGCCGTCGCTCTCAAGCTCGACCTCGTTAAAGCCTATCCTGACTACCCTCGCCTTTCCCACGACATCGCCTTCCGCGACGACCTCGTCATTGATGATAGCGAAGCCTTCATCCTGGGAAAAGAAGACCCCGCTTAAGTAAAGCTGGTCGCCGGAAGCCTTCTTTGAGCCGGATACAGAAAAGGGATTGCTCAATCCGAAAGCCATAAAGGGAGTACCTGTTCCTGCAGCGGGCTTGGACCTGGGCCGGCTTGAAACATTCAGCAGGGTATTGCCCAGAAAAAGAAGAAGGCATAGGCCCAGGGCATACCACAGATAGACCTTCGGTTTTTCGCTCACCCCCCCC
>VGKG01000049.1 GCA_016867115.1 Candidatus Omnitrophota bacterium
TAGATCGCAGAAAAGCTGATCCGCAATAGGCTGGCTGCCTGCGTCAATATTATCGACAGAATAGAATCTGTCTTCCGGTGGCAGGGCAAGGTTGACCGGGCCAGAGAGCTGCTTCTCGTTATTAAATCCGCAAAGAGAATGCTGCCTAAGGTGATCAAGGCAGTCCGCTCCTGCCACAGTTACGATGTCCCGGAGATCATCGCCTTGCCTATTGCCGGAGGCTTTAAGCAGTATCTGGATTGGATAAATGACTCTCTCCGGTAATCCCGCAGACTATCTGGTCGCCTTTTTAGGCGGCATCCTGATGAGCTTCTCGCCATGCATCTATCCGCTGATACCCGTCAGCGCCAGTTACATCGGAGTAAGTTCCAGCAGTTCAAGGAGCCGCGCTTTTATTCTGGCCTTTGTGTACGCCAGCGGTTTTGCGCTCACGTATTCCGCCTTCGGAATATTCGCATCGCTCACCGGCACGCTCCTGGGCCGTTTCAGCGAACACCCGGCGATATATTTTTCTTTCGGTATACTGATGATCGTCTTCGGGCTTTCGATGCTTGAGATAGTGCGTCTGCCGGATCTGCCCGTATTAAGGCTGCCGGCTTTAAAAGAAAAGAGCCTTCTGGGCGCGCTTTTACTGGGCATAGGTTCTGCGCTTCTGATCTCTCCCTGCACCAGCCCCGTTTTAGGCTCGATACTTCTGTATCTGGCGCAGAGAAAGAATATCCTCTACGGAGCGACTCTTTTATTAAGCTTTGCCTACGGCATGAGCCTGATCCTGCTTTTATCCGGGCTCTTTGCGAATTTTCTCCTGAATCTGCCTAAGGCGGGCAGATGGACGCTTTACATCCGCCGGATATTCGCTTTTTTGCTTCTGGTTTCCGGCGCCTATATTATCTATGAAGGGATAAACCGGTTATGAGCCGTAATAAAGCCATAAAGTCAATCGCTACCCTGGTTTTCATCGCGCTATTCCCCGGATTATTCGCCTGCGCAGAGCTTCCGGGCGGCAGAAAGAATACGGCCTTTGATTTTAAGTTAGAGGGGTTAAACGGGAAAGCTTACACCCTCGGAAGCTACCGCGATAAGCAGCCGGTAGCCCTTTTTTTCTGGACGATACGCTGCGACTTCTGCCGCGACGAGTTCAAGATATTGAAAAAGCTCTATCCGCAGCTTGTCAGAGAAGGCTGGGCGTTGCTTGCGATAAACATCCTGGATTCAAGGCCCAGGGTCGGGCGCTTTGCCAAGGCCTATAACCTTCCTTTTGAAGTGCTTCTGGACAGGGAGGGGATGACCGCTTACATGTATTCGGTCATAGCCGTACCCACTTATGTGATCATAGACAAAAAAGGCAACGTCGTCTTTTACGATAACTACTTTCCTGCCGATTACAAAAAGTTCAACCCGGCCAGATGATGAATACCGCATTACTCTTAGACCTCTACGAATTAACCATGGCGCAGAGTTATTTCACTTACAGGAGGTCTACCCGCGCCACCTTTGACCTCTTTGTCCGCCAGCTTCCCGCGAACCGCAAATACCTGGTCTCCTGCGGCCTGGAGGATGTCTTAAATTATATAAAAAGTTTAAGGTTCAGCCGGCAGGACCTGGAGTATCTAAAAAGGCAAAGATTGTTTTCCGGGGAGTTCTTGAAGTTTCTATCCGGGCTCAGATTCACCGGCGACGCCTACGCCATGCCGGAGGGGGAGATATTCTTCGCCGACGAGCCGCTGATGCGGGTGACTGCTCCGGTAATCGAGGCGCAGATACTGGAGAGCCTCCTGCTTAATGCGGTGAACCTGCAGTCCATGATCGCCTCAAAGGCAAGCCGCGTGGTCACAGCTGCTAAAGACAGGCGCGTCTACGATTTTTCGCTCAGGCGAACCCACGGCGCCGAGGCAGGCCTGAAAGTTGCCCGCGCGGCATATCTGGCCGGATGCAGCGGGACTTCCAATGTGCTGGCCGGCGCGCTTTACGGCATCCCGGTAGCAGGAACTATGGCCCATTCT
>VGKG01000050.1 GCA_016867115.1 Candidatus Omnitrophota bacterium
ACTTCTCGCTGGTCGATGAAAAGAAGGCCAGGTTTCTGGTAGATGCGGAAGTGGATATGCTCACCGTCAGTATCTGGGCAGGCACTGCCAAGGCCTATATGCGCACTCATCCCAATAAGACAGAAGAGGATTTTTACCGGATCAGAGAGAACTTAAAGCGCCTCTCGGGGCTAAAGATGAAATCCACGTACAACCTGCCCAAGGTAAAGATCTATAACGTCATCTGTAACCAGAATTACCAAGAGATATCAGCCATGGTGGATCTGGCCATCGAGGTGGGCGCTGAATTCGTGGAATTCCAGATCATGGATATTATCGAGGGCCAGACTTCAAGCCTCGCTTTAACGAAGGGCCAGGTAGAAGAGGTCAAGGGGCAATTGGAGCGCCTGAATGACCATAAAGACTTACATTTTAAGGTGGTCAATTCCTTCAGTTCCCAGGCAGAAAAGGAACTGAGAGAGTTCTCCGGCTGGTTTTGTAAGATTCCCGGCGGGTTTCAGCTTAAAGAAACGATGAAAAAGGGAGATGACGGGCAGGTTTTCGCAACCTATAGCCTGGTTTGCCCCAAGGGACAAGAGACAAGGCCTTCTTGTGATAATCCTCTGATCGAAGAGGATAAGAACAGGGTGACCTTCAGTTTCCAGAAAGAAACTTGTTCTGTCTGTCCGCTTTTTGGGCCGGGCTGCCTCGTAGATGTGCATGGTGGGAGCGCTCTTAATCTGACCAGGATTGCCAGTTTCGGGACTTTCTTGCGCCGCCTCAGCTCGGAAAATGTGTACAAACAGATATATGAAGAAAAGCTGATCAATGACCTGCCCTGTTATGTCGGCTGGACATATTCGCGCATATTATCTACCGGAGAAGTCATTCCCTGCTGTAAATCCTCAAATAAGATCATAGGTAACATTACGAAACGAAAATTGCTTTTTTTAAAAAGAGGGTTTGCGGATATCTGGAATTCCGGGGCTTATCAGAAGTTCAGGCATTCCGCAAAGTCCCTTCTCAAGAGCCATGCATATTTTAAGAAGATAAACTGTTTTAAGTCCTGCGATAACGTGGGGATGAACCTGCAGACAAAGGAACTGATGCTTGGAGTGAACGCAAATACAGAAGCGGCTTCTATGAAAGGCCAGGAGGGAAGATACGCCCTCCCTGTTTCGGCCAGTAAGATTCTGATCCATGCTGAGCACTTTAAGTCCGGCAACCTTAACTCCCACCGCCACAATTTCGGAAGCGGCATGGTCATCGACGGAGGAAAGGGATTCGCCTTTGCCGAGTATGACGTTGAACTGCCGGAGAGCGGCGAATACCAGCTCTGGAGTTATTACGCTTCAGGCAAACGCCGTCCGGTAAACCTTTATTTTGACGGCAGGCTTATTCTTGAAGGCGGACTGCATTGTAATACCGGAGGCTGGAGCAGCCGTTTCCTGCGCTGGTTCAAGGAAACGCCGCTCTTTGCCGAAAAGGGAAGGCATGCCCTTAAGCTGGAGTCCAAAGGATTTATCCCGCATTTGTACAGTTTTGCGCTTTTATTAGGCGTACAGAATCTCCCTGCTTCTGCCACCAAGGTTTTGATTCCAGCCGCGCACTTTAAATCCGGAAACCTGAACCTGCGCGAACACAATTTCGGAAGCGGCATGGTCATCGACGGAGGAAAGGGATTCGCCTTTGCTGAGTATGACGTTGAACTGCCGGAGAGCGGCGAATACCAGCTCTGGACTTACTATGCTTCTGCCCAGCCCCGTCCGGTGAATCTTTATTTTGACGGCA
>VGKG01000051.1 GCA_016867115.1 Candidatus Omnitrophota bacterium
TACACGTATTCCGGCACCTTGTCCTTTACCTTCTCTTTTTCAATAGCCTGAAGCTCTTCATTGCAGAGGATGCAGCGCGTAAACATCTGATCTGGATCCGGCTTAATCTTTAATGCCTCTAGAATTTCGGCTAACTGCGCTTTGATCTTTTCCTGCTCGATCACTACAATCCTTACTCCCCGGCCGGCGGGGAGGCGGTGATTACGGGTGATGATAATGCGTTCTTCGCGCAGGGCCTCGATGATCAGAGTTGCGGCTTTGGCTTCTTTGGAATAAGTAGTATCAAGCCCGAGGATCCTGAGCCACTTGGCCAGGCGGCCCAGTTCTTTGGTCAGAAGGAACTTCATTTTTTATACGCGACCTTGCCGTTACAAAGCGTATATTCGACGACGCCCTTCAGGGTCCTGCCTAAGAAGGGCGAATTCCTGGATTTAGAAAGAAGCGCTTCCTTTTTGACTACCCATTCTTTTTCCGGTGAGACCACGATGATATCCGCGTCCTGCCCGACGGAGAGCGTACCCTTCTTAAGGCCGAGGATCCTTGCCGGATTCAGGCTGATTTTTTCTACCAGGCTATTCCAGTCCAAAATGCCTGTCTGGACCAGCTCCGTGATCGCCACAGCCAGTTCTGTCTCAAGGCCAATCACCCCGAACTCCGCGCGCTCAAACTCGATCTCTTTCTCGTTTTCCGTATGCGGGGCATGGTCTGAGGCGATGGCATCGATGGTCCCGTCTTTTAAGCCTGCCTTGACCGCCCCGACATCTATTTTAGCGCGTAGCGGAGGATTCATCTTGGCATTGGTGTCAAAACCGGCAACCGCTTCTTCGCTTAAGCTAAAATAATGGGGCGCGGTTTCGCAAGTCACTCTTATGCCCTTTTTCTTAGCGCGGCTGATGATCTCAACCGACTCCTTGCAGCTGACATGGGCGATATGGATGCTTGCTTGGGCGCGTTGTGCCAGATTAATGTCCCGCTCTATCCTTTTATATTCGCTCTCTTTAGAGATGCCCCTTAGGCCCAGCCGCGTCGAGGTCAACCCCAGGTTCACCGCTCCCCCCGCAGAAAGCTTTTTATCTTCAGAGTGACAGATGACGGCAAGCTTCTCGGCCTTGGCTCTTTTTAGGGCCTCAAGCATCAATTTATCCGCATCTACGGATGCGCCGTCGTCGGTGATGGCGATTGCGCCTGCGCGCCTTAGCCTGCCTATTTCAGCAAGTTCTTTGCCCTCGCGCGCCCTGGTGATGGCCCCGGCGATAAAGACATCGGCTTTGGCGCTATTCTTGATGATATTTTTCAGGAGTTGAATATTTTCCGGGCTATCCATGGCCGGCGAGGTATTAGGCATGGCCAGGAGACTGGTCACTCCGCCGGCAAGCGCGGCCAGGGTGCCTGAGGCTATCGTCTCTTTGTCCTCGCGGCCCGGCTCGCGTAGATGCACATGCATGTCCACAATGCCGGGCAGGACGATTTTATCCGTAGCATCGATAGTCTCGTCAGCGCCGTTACGGATATTCCTGGCGACCTTGGATATCCTGCTATTTTCGACCAGGATATCGCAGGCTTCGTCTAAATTATTCGCCGGATCAATGACTCTTCCGTTCTTAATCAGTATTTTTGCCATTGCTGTCTCTTGCCTGCGCGACGAGGAAAAGCACCGCCATCCTCACCGCGATGCCGTTAGTCACCTGCTCCAGGATCACCGAATTTGCGCCGTCTGCGACTTCACTTGACATCTCTATGCCGCGGTTTATCGGG
>VGKG01000052.1 GCA_016867115.1 Candidatus Omnitrophota bacterium
AGGTCCGACGGCTCTCTCGCCGGGTTCTTGACCACCTCATCGCCGTTACGATAAATCAGTCCCCGGATACTGCTTAAGTCCCCGGATCCCTCAAGCGACCGCATCAGCTCCAAGAGTGTAAACTCATATTCTCCGTAGAGGACAAAATCTATAAAGGAGTGTTTTTTCAGGAATTCCGGTTTATAGATTTCGGGTGCCGGGCCGCAGAGGATGATATACTTGCCCAGCCGGTGGAGGTGTTCAAGCATCTTCAAGTCCGCGTAAAACGAAGGGACAGAAGTCTCGGCAACCAGATAATCAAAACTGCGGCTCATGATCTTCTCGTAAAAACCATCCTCGCTCATCTCTTCTGCCACGGCATCGATGATCTGCCCCTGAAACCCGTGCTTCTTTAAAAGGCTCGTTGCGCAGGAAAGAAAAAAGGGAAAGGGGAGGTAATTGCCTTCGTTTGCGTCTTTCAGGTGCGGCCAGCGGGAACCCGCGCGCACGCCCCATCTACCCTCTTTATGCCACGGCAGGTTCACAAGGAACACATTGATCTTTTTGTTCCCGGCGGACAGCGATTTCTTGTTTTCGGCGGCGACAGATTTAAAAGTGGCCATGCGCAGGTTCTCTATCCTTGCGTCTAAAACAGCCTCATCGGTAAAGAGGCTGATCCTTCCCGAGAAGGCCGGACGCTCTCCGTGAAATCTTTTTTCTTCCTTTCCTAAAGCGATGGCGAAACCGACAAGGTGAGAATTGATCTCGCGCGGCGGATTCTGGATGACCGGAATAAGCTTCTTCTCTTCGCTCTCTAAGATCATCGCCGGCAGGCGTTTTTCTTCTATGGGGAACCTCACCCCTACCAACTGCGTAGGAAGAGGGTCGGAATAGAGGGTATGCCAACGATCGTCGAGGCGCGGGAAATACGCCTGCTCATAGCCGGATACCCAGCTTTTATACTGAGAATTGATTAATCCCAGCGCGCGGATCTCGTCAAGATAGAGATGCTCTTCTGTCTCAAGGCTTATCCTCCAGAGGATCTCCGTATCTGCGGAGAGTTCTAAAGACCAGAATTGGATTAAGGGCAACTCCCGGAAGGAGATCTTAATCCGGCAGGAGCTGCTGCTGCGGCTGACTATCTGCCAGTCAGCCTTTGTGGAATCTGTCCAGAGGCCGAGGCTGTTGATAGCGGAGTTTAACCCCACCCCCCTGGTGACCTCGCGGCCGTCAAAAAAGATGTTCACCCCGATAGAAGAACAAGAAACTTTTATTCTTCCGTTTGAGAACTCATAAAGCGAAGGCATAAACACTCACCCCTTTTATTTTACGATTTGGGCTCTACCTTGATCAACCCCTTAAAATAAGGATATCTCCCCGGCCGCATTTTCAGGTTATCGGCCTTCTGGTATTGCAGGAGCCTGGCTTCATATAAATAATCCGTATTCTCTACCACTGCCTTTAAAGCCTTCTCTCCGGAGGTATTCCGGAAAATGATCCTGGGCAGAGAATCAGCGCCTGCCTCCAGCGTATCCCCCGGGCCGTACCAGAATCTGAAAGGCAGGATATCGTAGTCGCGGGTATATTCATCGCAAAACTCCCCCTGATTAAGGCCGGTGACCGCCCATTTCTTATATTTATTGGAAAGCATCAGGTTGGCCTGCTTTATCTCAAGGAGCGCTTCCTCATAAACCTCAAGCACGATCTCCCAGGAAAGGGTAGTCTCGTCTATCAGCTCTATCTGCCAGGCCTGGGCAATCGGCACGCAGG